>NZ_SGWD01000018.1:0-486958 GCF_013337145.1 Enterobacter sp. JMULE2 | reverse complement strand
TCGGGTGACGTTCTGATGAGCAGGGTCACGGTCGCGGCGGTTCGCTGGCGTGGCGCATCACGTCAGGTGTTGCGTTTTGTAGGTTCTCCTTTCGGCGGGCGCGGGATGTAAGGGCAGGTGGTGAGGCCCCGTTCCGTCAGCTCAGGGACGATATGCAGAAAATGCGCCTGCACCTCGTCGGTGGCGGGCACGATTTCCATCGGGCAGTCGCAGTGGACGCACCAGAATTTCCAGGGCGCTCTCATGCCTTCCGCTGATACCAGGTATCCGAATTCGATAACGGCATGCGGCACCGGTTTTTGTTCCATATGCTCATTCCTCAGGGTTAACGCAGTCCGGACAGCTGAGCCGCTGTCCAGAATATGGTGCACCGCGGTAAAAACTTACCGCTGGCTTGCTCCTATTGACCGGGCCGCCGGGCTGTACGCCTTGCTTCGCTCTTTGGCAAGGTAGCTGGCACGAAACATGAACCTCCTGTAATTCGCAGGAAAACCGGAACACCCGGTGTCGAGCACGGTGCTCGCCCTGTCAGGAAAATGCACCAGAGCCCGGTGTTCATCGTGTCCCTTCAGGTTCAGCGCGCTTAACCAGGCATCCTGAATGAGGGTGCGCAGGCTCGATTTTGCAGGATCGAATGCCCCCAGCAGCCAGAAGAGATCTTTGTTGAAGAACAGCACAAGGTGGTAATGGGAGTGGACGGCGCTGTCGATTTCTTTGATCCAGACATAACGCGGCGTACAGCGGTGGGCCTGCCTGCCCTGTTTGTTAAGCCGGTGCCGGTAATGACTGATTTTGCTTTTCAGGGACGCGGTAAACCGGCTTAGCGGACATCCGGATAAATTTGGTAAGCATGTGAGCGCGTCGTCGCTGAACCATCGCGGCGAGAAGTGTAAATCCACCCGCACGGCTAATGTCCGGGGGTGATCATCCAGCGCGAGGCGGGTCACCCTGTGCAGTATGTCAAGGTAATCGGCATTCAGCGGTCCCTGAGTGCGATCGTATAAATCCGGTTCAAACATGGTGAAGCTCCTTTATGGCAATACGGATGCGCAGACGCACGTCGGGAGCACGCCGCGCAGGGGGAAAATGAACGGGATGGAGTAGCAAAAGGTTAAAAATGCGAGCCGCCAGTACGACGGCGTTACGCGGGAAAGGTGCCCCCGGATCATCACCGCGTCTGACAGGCCCCACGCTGCCCTGGCCTCCCGCGGAAGGGATCGACATGGCGTTGACGCACCAGCTGCAACAGAACCCCGTTAACAGCCATCAGCGCTTCCCTCACCCCGCTGATACGATGGCGAACACAAGCGATGCCCGGCGCTGACACCAGGAACCGATAAGGGTTTTACCGCTGCCAGGAACATGTCCGGCGTCGCGATGAACCGCCTTATGCCGGATAATCAAACACCTCGTGCAGGATCGGAGCCGAACGGAGAGGAAACGAATACGCCTGCGGGACTTAACGGAGCAGGAATACCCTCGTGGTGGCAGGACAACCGGGTGAATCTTTACGCTCACCTACAGCCATTTCGACGGCGATCCCTGAATGGATACCCCTGAGGTTAATAACGTCTGCAGCGGGTCATCTGAAGCCTGATGACCTCCCTCCTGGCGGTTAAACGTCTTCGGATGAACAGCGAGCGGTTCGCTCCTGACGTAATTGCACCAGACGAAATCGCTCTGATCCCCCCGGAAGAGGTACCTGATAATAATCACAGCGGAGAGAAACCTGTCTGAGCGTTAATAAATTCGGATGCGTTTTACCCCGGACAGGGTTCACTGAAAGCCGTACCCTTCCACGCGTAACAATACCCGTTGAAATGACGGTTGCACCTGACGGAAGTACTAATCAAAATAAGATTTAAGTGAAGTGATTTTACTTAAAGCACTCATAACCGCACGTGTAGTACTTGTGTTAGTCGTAATGGAATTAGCGTAATAGCAATTCGCAATGCAACCTGTAGTAACACTGATAAAATACCCATCAGAATGATGATCAATCCTGACGGTAATAACAAGATTTCTGATGAGAACCACCTGATGATAAATACTTACCTGACGGAATTCTTCATGACAGTAATACTCTTTAAGCTGGCTGTAGCAAGGTAGTATTAAGCTTGCTGGAACAGGCAATGGTAATAACAGGTAAAGGTAATAATACTATTACCGACATTAGCCACCACCGGATCGCGGTCTGAAATCACAGCGTGGATGGTGTATTTCTGCTGTTTTTAGCCGAATAGTTACTCTCGAGTTAGCCTCACTCAAAAATAAAGTCACCCTCCTCAGCTTGCCTCTTTTCGTGAGGCCGCTATCCGCTCAGCCAGCCAGGCTTCAACCTCGCTTTTCAGCCACCGGGAGCTGCGCCCCAGCTTAACTGGCTTCGGGAATTTGCCCTCGCTTATCAGCCTGTAGAACCATTTGTCGGTCATGCCGGTGCAGGTGGTTATGAAAGTCATATCAACAAGCGTATCGTTCAGTAAAGCGGGTGTGTCGTTCATGGGATTGCTCCTGGATTAAGTCTGGCGATGTGCCACAGGAGACGATGCCGGTTGCCACAGGATGAGGAACGGCCATCGTTCTCATACCATGTGCATGACCTTAAAAAAATACATCTGTCGTATGTATACACTGAGGATGTCATAAGCCTGAAAGGGTTTATCGCTTTACATCAGGATGGCCGCTCTGTCGGCATTCCTGTTCTTCAAACCAGTCAACGCATCATGAGGAATACTGAATTCGAGGTTTCCTTTCGAGCCCCTGCAACATAAGCCTCTCGTGTTGTCACGGTCATCATTTTGACGACTCTCCGTATTCCGCTCTATTCGATCACGGATTGGCCCCGCGATCGGAGATGCATGCCAAACCGTGATCGATTCAGATGCCATTTTGCAACAACTCTCCCCAACGTACGGCATCCACCTTCACCTTGACGTGTAGATTACCTGTCCATTCCAGCGATTTCCGGCATCGACGTTACACGCAATTTTTCTGTTTTATTAACGCGGCTCATGAATCCACAACCATCAGGGCTACTACGTTCAGAAAGGTTTCCACAGATTGACTATCAGGCCACAGGACATTCTGAGTGAATGTGCGGACAGAGGCACAGGACCAGCCCCCCCTCGAGTCGCGCGTTTTGTTGTTCTTACACGCCAATAGCGATCGCTGAGAAGAGGTCGATTTGAGAATGGAGCTGATAACTGCAATGTTGTTGCCAGCCCCCACCGACCCCTCCTGTTTTTTCTGAAAGGCAATAAATCAGCCCGGCCTGGAAGTGCTGAGCTCTCGATGGCAGCAACAGAGTCGCTTACGTACCTGATAGCTGCATTTTGTGGGGAAAAATAAATTCACATGCACTGTTTATGTTCGAAACAGTATTTTGACAAATTCTTTTTTCATTCTACATAAGCTGTTTTTTTATTGTTTCTTGATTCATTTTTAATTTGCTGAAGAAAGAAAAATCGTGCATTATGTGAGCGATAAATTTTTCATTATCGGTGAAAGGAGGTTTATGTGAGTGAAAATGACAATCATTACCATGAGGAGGGTTTTAAAGGTGGTTCAATTACCCAAAAATTAATAATCGACGAGTTTGCTGGATGGGGCGAACATCGGGGCATGGAACAGGACGTTCCCGTATCATCAGACAGCTACGAAAAATATTCAGAAGAAATGAAGGAATTCTTCAGAGAACATAAACTGCTACCGGCAGAGCTCAAGTGGTTAAAGGGGGTGCAAAATGAACGTGCTATTTTCTGGGCATGGCGATATTTGAGAGGCTTGCCTTATCAAGGCAAGTCTCACTTTTTGTCTATTGACAATGAACATCATACAGGATGGGGGGAGAAACTAACAGGCGATACTATTTTGTACGAATTTTTTCTACTTCCCTTACAACCTTGCAGCACGGCAGAAAGAAGCAAGGCAGTTATTTGTTTTTTTAATATCCTTCAAAAACTGGGCAACTCATCCTCGAGCAGACGTTTACTTGAAGATATCCGTTCCATCTGGATTAACAGAGTGCGTCCTGTAAGAAAAATAGAGTGGTTGAAAAATAAAAATGAATCAGAACTTTATGAAATACGTGATCACATTTTAAAAAAATACCCAGATTCCTCCCTTCAATTTTTCAAACCGCTAGATAAAAATGAACTCAGATTGGCTATTATCTGCTCTATTGATTTAATATCTCACTTTCACGATGGACGGGATATTTACATTAAAGAGGAAATCTTTAATGAGTTAAGAATAAATGCAATGCAAAATAAACGCAGAAGAGCAATAGCTGAGGGTAATAATAAGGCAGGAATCAATGCCGAGATATCCAAAACCGCTAAGGATGCTTTGGTAAAAATGGCAAGAGCGAAAGATCTCAGGATTAATAAATTTCTTGAGCTGATTATAATGGAGGAGTACTCAAAAACTAAATAAACAAAAAATAATGAGCAAGGGTTTACGTTGAAAAAACCCTTATTTTTCTGCGTTCATCAGAAGATATAATGTATCGTTCATAAACATCGTTAATAAATTTCACCATGATGGGCACGCGATCATTGCCAGCGTTATCCAGATGTCTTTTTGCATACACCTCCCGTCCGTCATGCTGTATGTTTTTGTATTTTACAATGTAAGTGTTATGTGAGAATGAAAAAAATATGTTCTCGTCATTATCTTGATATACCAGACCAAAAAACAAAACGTTAGCAAGTCGTTCAAGAAAAGCATCGTCCTGACGGTGTTTTGTGATGACATCTTTAATCCTCTGCGGAAGATTATTCAACCGAACACTCTCAAATAAAAAAGAGAAAATACTGTAGGTGAATTTTTTAATATTCTGGCAGCAACTGCAGGGTATATGTCGATGCTATCTGTAGAATCAGAGTACACAATCAGACTCTCAAGCTTAGCATGAAGTATTTTCTTATCTTTACATGAGCTAAGCATGGTTTTGTACAGACTGCCAGTCAAACCACTTTTAGTTCTCTTCCTTTCTTTACCCCCCTGGTATTCTGGTTTATTTTGCATGAAGGCATCAGCTTTGCGTCTGATATTTTTAGGCACAATAATTAAGTTATAGGGCCACGGTTTTATATCGCCTTTCATAGTTGTGATCTCGAGAGTAAACGAGGGTGGAAAGATTTTTTTCATCTTAAAAATCGCTGAAAATAGCGAGTACAGATGCTTCACGCTATCAAAGTTAAAAGTATGATTATTCGAGATTATTTTCTTTGTTACACCTGAACTTGTTTTCTTCAGCTCAGGAAATAGCTCAGGTACGCACGTACGGCCACTTCGTTTCAGCATCTCCTGAGTGTTAAGCCATGCCCGGCTACCCTTGACAATCTTAAGCTTCTCATCACTATGATAGTTGATGAAAGCCTGTTGACGAAGGCTGATTTTGTGTTCATTCATGCTGGTCGATACTCCTCCGGTTCAAATGCTATCATGCAGATATTATTTCTATGACAAAGCGGTTAAACGCATAACGAATTATTTTCCAAACCGGCATCCAAACCAGCCTCAGGACAATCTGCTGCCCACCACATTTTTCTGGTAAAACATACATCGCGCAACAGTGGCAGGCATCACACGTAAACAGCCAAATGAACAGACAGCACGCATCTTTTATCACGCCATTATCACAGTTTTCAACCTCTGCCGGTGCGTTGCTGGCTTAAACCTTCTTTAGGCTCCATTGCGCCCCAGCTGACGACGTCGCCATGACGAGGGGCAAAATGACATACGGGAACCCTGTCCCCATAACCGGATTGACTCACCGCGGGCTCTTACGCGCCACGCACTTTTTCCTGTGAGTCGTTTACCTGCGTCTCATTTTCGTCTCAGCAATGGCGCACAGCCTGCGCGTGGCTCAGCATCAGCTCAGTAACGACTCAAATAATGCGTATTTTTATCGACGACAATTCCACAAGCATCATGGGGCTGTGGACGCAACAGAATCGACACACACGTCTTCATGACAGGGGCTGGTACTTTACCGATAGCCGATAACCGTTACCACCATGTCCCCCCCACGTTTAACAGCACAGGCTTCCCGCAGCCCCGCCTGATTCCAGAAAATCTCACGCCCATATTACTCATGTGAAGAGCAGGAAGGACCGCTTCCGGCATCGCTGTCACAGGAGTTCCCCGAACGATACATTTCTCCGTTTTTCACTGATTTTCAGCACACCCATCCATTAGCCGACAGTAAGTGTCGCGATTATCGCCACGTACACCGGCATCACAGATTACAGCCTTATCTTTCAGCGCATTACCTCACGCCGACGCCATGCGGGTCACCGGTCTTCAGCGACAAACCCTGACGGGACTACCCGGCATAATGCGCGCGTTAAGGAGCCATTCAGTCACGGAGACACCATGTTTAACGAAACCGATCCCCGACACGATCGGCTTGCCGTTCGTCTGTCGGTCATTATCAGCCGCCTGATGGCCGGAGAATCACTCAGCATTAAATCCCTCGCCGCGGAGTTTGGCGTGTCTGAGCGCACGCTGCAGCGGGATTTTCTCCAGCGCCTCGCCCATCTGGATATCACTGCCGACCGGGGCTGCTACCGGCTGCGCGGCGAACAGCAGCCCGACCGTTCACCGGCCGCGCAGTCCTTTATCCGCAACACGGGGATAGAGCACATTATCCCGGCAAAAGACAATTCGCTTCTGCATATCCTCTCTGACGAGTCCTCGGCCTCTCCCTGCCTAATCTGGCACGCGCCGCTTAACGCGCATGCGGCCCTGCCGGAGTTCTTCAGCCGTCTGGTGAGGGCCATCAGCCAGCAGGTGAGCATCGTCATTATGGTGGACGGCAGGCGTCACGACGGGCTTGAGCCTTACCGGCTTATCCACTTCCGAACGGAGTGGTATCTGGTGGCCTGCCGTCAGGGGAGCCTGCGCGTCTTTGCCCTGACGGGCATCAGCAGCGTCACCCTCAGCGGCCGGCGATTCACCCGTCGCGAGGACATCTGCTATTTCACGGCGGGCGAGCGTTTTATTTCTGCCCTGCCGCATTTTCCGCTTATCAGTGACGTACTGCGCACGTTTGAGACAGGACGTTGCCCGCCGGGAGCGGAGGCTCCCCTTCAGGACGTAAAATGAACATCCTTTATACCAATTTTCATCGCGGGTCTGGCGGCGGCCATGATACCTATATCACCTCCCTGGTCGCCCGCAGCCCGCACAGCGTATTTGTGGCCTGCCCGCCCACCTCATCCCTTTACCGGACGCTGGAGCAGCAGCGCTTCAGCAACCTGTTTCCCCTTAGCTTTCCCGGAAAGCTGAAAGAGCTGCCGGCGGTTATCCGCAACGTCAGGGCACTGAGTCGCCTCATTGACGGGTACGAGATTGACATCGTGCACACCAACGGTTCACCCGATAACCGGCTGGTGCTCTATGCCAGAATGCTCTGCACCCGAAAATTTCGCACCGTACTGACGAAGCACAACTCCTTTCCGGTCAGCGGACGGGTATCACGCTGGCGCTTCCTCAGGGCCAATGATGCCGTGATTCTGGTCAGCCACTCCGTCACGCAGACCCTGGGTTTTCCCGTCAGCGCCCCGGGGGTTCACGTCATCAGGAACGGCGTTGATACCCGGTGGTGGCAGCCACCGGATGAGACTGACGCGCCTGTATCTGACAGGCTGAGGCTGGTGAGCATTGCCGGCACAGCACCCTACAAGGGCTGGCACTATTTACTCCGGGCGCTGGCCCTGCTGCCCCCCGCTGTCAGGGCGCGCTTTTCCGTCACCATTGCGGGACACACGCCCCCGGACGAGAGGCTGCGACGCCTCTGCGGCGGCCTGCCCGTGGAGGTAACCTTTACCGGATTTTTGTCCGACCCGCGCCCCCTGCTGGCGAAGTCGGATATCGGATTTGTGCTGTCGGATGCGGTTGAAACAATCAGCTTTGCCTGCCGGGAAATGATGGCGGCCGGCCTGCCGGTCATCGTGAGTGATTTTGGCGGTCTGCCTGAAAACATCACCGCAGGGACCGACGGCTGGATTGTTCCGGCGGGAGACGAGCGCGCGCTGGCAGCGTTACTGACGTGCA
The DNA here is from genome assembly GCF_013337145.1 of Enterobacter sp. JMULE2. NCBI lineage: Bacteria > Pseudomonadati > Pseudomonadota > Gammaproteobacteria > Enterobacterales > Enterobacteriaceae > Enterobacter > Enterobacter sp. JMULE2. The sequence continues at coordinate 478,894 of NZ_SGWD01000018.1, read as the reverse complement.
TAAGCCGCATGCACGCCCGAGATATCGCGGAAATGAAGCGCAGCGCCCGCCGAAAGGCCGTGGAAGAGTTCGACATCAGCCAGATGGTCGGGGCCACGAACCAGGTTTACGCCTCACTGACCTGAGCCCGCCTCCGCCGTCGCTGACGCGCACGGCGTCTTCGCCCCCCTACCCCGTCAGAAGCAGAAAATACCCGCCCGGACCTCCGCCAGGATGTCCGGGCCGTCGTCTTATGCCCCTGAAGGGCACCACCGGCCGGTTCCGCGTCACAGCGGAGCCGGCTTTCTTTTATCCTACACACGGAGGTTTTATGTACCATGACGCCCCACCCGACGAATACGATACCCGCCACGACGATGCGCTCAGCGAACCGTCCCCCGACACGCCACGAGGCCTGCAGGCCGTTATGGGCTGGCTCTATGACCGCGCCGTCAGCGGCATCGCCGGCATTGAGTCTGCCGCCACCCTCGCTGAGCGCTACCTTGACGACGCCGGCGGCGATGCAGCCCTTGCCGCCCGCAACATGATTCGCTGGGAGAGCATCAAGGCCGGCAGCAGCGGCTTTCTCTCCGGCGCAGGCGGCCTGGCCGCCCTTCCGCTCACCCTGCCCCTCAATATCACCAGCGTGCTCTTTATCCAGACCCGGCTGGTTGCCGCCCTCGCCTGCCTCGGCGGACACCGCCTCTCCGACGAGCGTATCCGCGCCCTCTGCGGGCTCTGCCTGTGCGGCAACGCCGCAAAAGCCCTGCTCCAGGACATGGTAATGAAGATGGCGGAGCAGTGGACGCCCGTCCTGACCTGCCGGGTTGCGGAGAAAACCCTGGTGCTCATGCTCGCCCGCACCGGGATGAGCACCGGCGGCCAGCTGGTGCGCCTGCTCCCGCTGGCGGGCGGGGGTGGTCAGCGGCACCGTGGATGCGGTCTCCACCCGCACCATCGGCCACCTGGCCTTTGACACCTTCCTGCACACGCCGGCCCCCGGGCAGCCGTAAGCCCGGCCGTCATATCCTTACGCTTTAAAACCGGGACCGTCCTCTGCGGGGGACGGCCCGCTCTCTCATGCCAGTAATAAGGAGTCCACAGATGCGCTTAGCCAGCCGTTTTGGTCACATTAACCAGATACGCCGTGACCGTCCGTTAACCCGCGAAGAGCTGATGCACCACGTCCCCAGCGTCTTCGGAGAGGACAAACATGCTTCCAGAAGTGAAAAATATACGTTTATTCCCACCATCACCCTGCTGGAGAACCTGCAGCGCGAAGGGTTTCAGCCGTTCTTTGCCTGTCAGTCACGCGTTCGCGATCCGGACCGCCGGGAGCACACAAAGCATATGCTCCGTCTGCGTCGCACCGGTCAGATAAACGGTCAGCAGGTGCCGGAAATCATCATCCTCAATTCGCACGGTGGCGAATCCAGTTTTCAGCTGTTACCGGGAATATTCCGAAGCGTCTGCACGAATTCGCTCGTCTGCGGACAGTCGTTTGGCGAAATCAGAGTTCCGCACCGGGGTAACGTGGTGGAGAAAGTCATTGAAGGCGCTTATGAAGTACTGGGGATATTTGACAAGGTGGAAGAAAAACGTGGTGCCATGGAGTCGCTTTTACTCCCGCACCCGGCACAGCAGGCGTTTGCCAGAGCGGCACTGACGTACCGTTTTGGCGAAGAACATCAGCCGGTGACCGCCGCGCAGATACTGACGCCCCGCAGGTATGAAGACCGTCAGGACGACCTGTGGTCAGTTTTCAATCGTTGCCAGGAGAACCTGCTGAAAGGTGGTCTGCCAGGACGTACTGCCAAAGGCAAACGCAGCCATACCCGCGCGGTCAGAGGCATAGACGGCGACGTTAAGCTCAACCGGGCGCTCTGGGTAATGGCAGAAGAACTGCAGCAGGCGCTGAGCTGATGCCACCGCTGCCTGATAACGCCCGCCAGGCCCCCCTTAATCCGACCGCTCTGGAAAACAATCCCTGCAGCCGCTCCATCTCCGATGACGACCTGTGCGCCTGGTGCTCACACCTGCTTTATCGTCCCGGTGAACTCAGTCTCTGCCGCTTAAGCCTCCCGGAGGGTCACTGGCCGTCACGCTGTGATGAGGACGGCTATGCGCAGTCCTGCCCGTCACTCCGGCTTAACCAGCATCCCCAACCCGATAAATAAACAAGGAAAAACTACCATGACCGACATTATTAACCTTAACGATACCCTCCCGTTACAGTCACAACCTGCCGGTGCCGGCCCTGAACCAGAGCTGACCGCCACTCTCGTACAGGACGAACAGCGCATCGGCTTCTGGCCGCAGCACTTCGGCAGCATCCCGCAGTGGATAATCCTTGAGCCAGCTGTCTTCGCATGGATGGACCGCCTCTGTGCAGACTACAGCGGCGGCATCTGGAATTTTTACACGCTGAGCAACGGTGGTGCATTTATGTCCCCGGAAGCTGACGACGACAGCAGTGAGCCCTGGTCGCTCTTCAACGCGATGAACGGCAACGACGCAGAGATGAGCGCCGAAGCCGCAGGCATTGCCGTCTGCCTCATGGCCTACAGCCATCATGCCTGCCGCACCGGCAGCAAGGCCATGACCGCGCACTATTACCGCCTGAGGGACTACGCCCTGACCCGCCCTGAACGCAGCGCCATTATGCACATCATTGACTGAGGTATGCCGCCATGGAACAACAGTTACCGCTGTTTGCCCGTGAATTACCCCCTGCCGGCCAGCTGACGGTCAGGGAAGCCTTAACCATGCTGGAGGGGCAGCTCCGTGAACCCGGCGAGTCATTTACGTCCAGCAATGCCGTGCGCGACTGGCTGCGCCTGCATCTCGCCGCGCAGGAGAGAGAGTCGCTGATGGTGCTGTGGCTGGACAACCAGCACCGCCTCATCGCCTGCGATACGCTGTTTCTCGGCACCATCAACAGCATCACCGTCCATCCACGGGAGGTCGTGAAGGCTGGGCTTCACCACAACGCTGCCGCCGCGATACTCGCGCACAATCATCCGTCCGGAGAGGCTGAGCCCAGTCAGGCCGACAGACGAATAACAGAACGCCTGAAACAGGCCCTGGAGCTGGTCGGTATTCGCCTGCTGGACCACCTGGTGGTGGGGGGCATGGAAATCGTTTCGTTTTCTGAGCGCGGCTGGCTTTAAAGAAAAAAACAGCGATGAAGATTATCAGCAAACGCCAGGCGATGGCGATATACCGCCAGCACCCGCAGTCCCGGCTGTTTCGCTTCTGTAGCGGAAAGTACAAATGGAGCGGCAGCGTCTGCCACTATGCAGGCCGGGAGGTACAGGATATTAGCGGCGTGCTCGCGGTCTTCGCGGAGCGCCGACAGGACCGCAACGGCCCGTATGTCGTATTGCGCAGCGTTACCCTGAATTAACTTAACTTTAAGGAGAACCCACTTTGTCGAATCAAGCACCGGCAGCCCCCCACGACATCAGCGAACCCTGGTGGGGTCTGCAACGCAGCGTGACCCCGTGCCTGGGCGCACGGCTGGTGCAGGAGGGCAATCGTATGCATTACCTGGCAGACCGGGTCAGTATTACCGGGACGTTCAGCGACGCTGACTTACGCCATCTGGACCAGGTATTTCCGCTGCTGTTGAAGCAACTTGAACTGATGCTCACCAGCGGTGAGCTCAGTCCCCGTCATCAGCACAGCGTTACGCTTTATGCAAAAGGTCTGACCTGTGAGGCTGACTCCCTCGGTTCGCACGGGTACATCTATATAGCGATTTACCCAACACCACCTGTAGCACAATCCGGAGGCTAATCGCCATGCCGCACGCCTGTAAAATCAGCGAGGTCATTGAACTGCTGCAACAGCATCAGCACGACGGGGTCGTCCTGTGTTCACTCTGGTACGAAGACGATGTACGCGATGTGGATGACGCTGTTACCACAGAAGAGGCCAGAGCGGCATTACGCCATGCTGCCAGCCATCACGACGCAGAACAGGGCATTAACTGGTTCACACTGGAAGCCGCGCTGGAAGCCATCCGGCAGTAACGTACCGCGTTAAATCCCTCCGCCATTCCTTTCATTTATTTAACAGAGATAACTTTAATGAGGATTTTACCTGTATCCCGAAACCGGGAGGCATCGTCACGCCTGTCACCTGTAGAAATCTGGCAGCAACTTCTTACGTATCTGCTGGAAAGACATTACGGCCTTTCGCTTAACGACACACAGTTTGGCAACGACGGTGTCATTCAGCAGCATATCGACGCCGGGGTTTCACTGGCAGATGCGCTCAATTTTCATGTTGAAAAATCTGAGCTGGTACGAATTGATCGCCCCGGCTTCTCCATTCAGCATCAGTCCCCTTTTATCGGGGTAATTGATATTCTCCGGGCCAGAAAGGCCACCGGCCTGATGCAACGTACCGGCTATAAAGCCGTGACTTGCACCATCAGTGGACGCTCTTCCGGGAGGCAGCAATGAAACTGCCCCTCACAGTGGAAGCCGATACCGTCAACGTTATGGCCCTCAACCTGGGCCGGATCGCTGTTGATATCGACGGTATTGAACTGGCTGACCTGATCAATGCGGTCTCTGATAAGGGTTACTCGCTTCGTATTGCTGATGCCCCTGGCAAGCTGATTGTTGAAGATCCGCTTCCATTTGTTGCTCGCGTTAACGGCATCCAGTGTAGCACCGCGCATATCACCGAAGCCGACAACACCCTGCTGTACAAACTGGCGCACCAGCATGAAGATTTTGGTGAATCAGAGTGGATCCTGTATACCGGCGCTGGTTATCTGCTCCACCTGGGCGCATGGTCATTTCCGGTCTTACGCCTCAAACGCCCCGGATTGTCAAAGGCATGCCGCCGGTTAGTCATAACGCTTATGCGTCGCTACTCCGCTGGCATTGTTCATCTTGATGCCTGCGGCGAAGCGCTGCCAGGCTTTACCACCTTTGACTGGTAACCCGACATCAGTCACAACAGGGAGTTCTGATGCCAGAATTAACCACCGAGGCCGCTCTCAACATTCTGATTGAGTGGCTGCAGGACAACATCGATTGCGGTACGGGGATCATCTTCGACAATGGCGAAGACAACACCGATTCCGCCAGGCTTTTACCCTGGATCGAACAGGCGCGAAACGACGTACGCGATCTGCGCCATCTCCGGCTTCTGCAGAGCGCCCGCGCCTGAACGTGACAGACGCCATAAGCGCCAGCCCTTACCGGCTGGCGTTTTTGTTTATATATAAGGAAGACACAATGTCAGACATGATCCACACTGAACCTGAAGTATTAACCGGGCACACCGGTGTGATTTGCTCCACCAGCATCGAACGCATTGTCACCGGGCGTCACGCTGCACTGGCGCAGATTAAAGCGCTCATTCAGCAACTCGACGATATCTCAGCACTGACAGCCAGTATCGGCGGCGGCAGAGCGAATGAGTGGGCAGTACGCCAGTACCGTTACGACTGCTGGCTGATGGAGAAAACAGAATCAGCGATGAAAGCCATCACCCGCAATCTCGATCGCAGCCTCTGGCGCGACCTGATGCAACGCTCAGGTATGCTGGCGCTCATGGACGCTCAGGCGCGTGACCAGTGGTACAGCAGCCTGGAGAAGGACGATATTCCCGCTGTCTGTGAAGAAAATATCCTCAGCACATTTAAACAATTGCACCAGAGCAAAGGCGAGGTGTTTGAGCGCGGGGTGATTAACGTGTTTAAGGGGCTGAGCTGGGATTACAAGTCGAATAACCCCTGTAAGTTCGGCAAAAAGATCATCGTGAACGGACTGGTGAAACACGATCGGTGGGGATTCGGGCTCAACTGGGGCTGGCAACGCGATCGGTTAGCAGATCTGGAGCGTATGCTGATGATTCTTGATGGAAAGCCGGTTCCCGACAACCGGGCCGACGTGACCCGTCGGTTAGGCGATCATATCCATGAGAACAGGCACAGCAACCGCTATGAAGATGAGATGTTTGTGATTACGTATTTTCAGAAGGGCACTGCGCACATCGTATTCAGACGAGCGGATCTGACTGAGAAGCTGAACGACATCATTGCAAGGCACTATCCCGGCATGCTGCCGGAAAGCCAAACATGAGATAACCGTTAAATACCAGCAAGTGCACTTGAGTCAGAGCAATATAATAACTATTATTAACAGATAGTCAAAAAGCAGGAGATTGAATCATGCCAACAACTGTCGCCCTTACTCCGTATTTCGAAGAGTTTATTCGTGAACAAATCCAAAGCGGACGTTACAACAACACCAGCGAGGTGATCCGCGCAGGGCTTAGGGCTCTCGAAGAGAGAGAACAACAAACGATGATTGAGTCGCTTCAGCATGCAATAATCGCTGGCATTAACAGTGGTGAGAGTCATAATGCAGAAGAAGTCTTCGGTCGTCTGACCAGAAAATACAAAATGATGGCATCAGGGACCCAGAAAAAATGAAACTGGGTATATCGCCACTGGCGGAGCACGACCTTGAATCGATTGGCGACTGGATAGCACAGGATAATCCTTTACGGGCGATCAGCTTTACCGAAGAGCTGTACCAACAGTGCCTGTTGATCGCTGAAGCCCCGTCACACTACAGAGAAAGGCCAGAACTGGCTACAGGTATAAGATGTTGTACTTACGGGCGCTATCTTGTCCTTTTCAGGGTACTGGATACAGAGGTCCGTATTGAAAGGGTGATGCATGGTTCGCGTGATATAAGCAAGGCACTGTCAGAACCTTACTAAGTGGAGAAAGTAGTCTTTAACCAGAACCTGGTCTGTAATGGTAAAAATCACTATACTTTCCATCTGCTTCGATTCCGTCATTCAGCACATCGAGCAAAGCCATCCTGGAAGCTAATGACGGGATGAGTTTAGTAGCAGGATATGCAGACAGGAATCAAATTTGAGATGGGGGCCTCAAAGGGGGCCTCTCATTTAAAAAACACAGAAAAAATCTTTAATATCAAGGCGATTGAACCTGTAGTTTCATTCCGAGTCCGGGCACCACTATTTAAAAAAACCAGCCTTAGGGCTGGTTTTTTGCTTTCTGGGGCAGGTCAATACAAATATTCCAGTATTTCATCACCCCGATACAGCATCCCTCTTCCGCGAGTATTTTTATCTAAGTACATTAGTTAAAGCGGAAGGGTAGAAATATAATTGCTAAATACTCTTCACCAAATCCCCCAGCGTCACCATCAACATCATCGGGTCCATCGGTGATGGCTCAAACCCCACCCGCAGATAAAATTCCCGCGCTTCATCCGACAGGGCATGAACCAACATTCCGCGGATGCCGATGGTCTCCGCCACCTGGATCACCCGCAGCCCGGCGTCGCGTAACAGCGCCCGACCAACGCCCAGCCCATGAAGCGACTGATCTACCGCCAGGCGTCCCAGCACCACAACAGGGATGGGATCGGACATATTGCGACGAAAGCGGCCGGAATTGGTAAGTAACTGAAAGTTCCCGATCCCGGGCACCAAATCAAGACTTCTACACGCCCTTTTATCCACGTCATCCCGACCACTGCGTCAGCAGCGCATACAATTTAGCGGGCTCCAGAGGCTTACGCAGCACCAGGTACCCTTCCTGTTCTGCCTCCAGCAGAACCGGTGAATTAAATTCGCCGCTGACTATCGCGCCGCTCATATCCGGCAGACGTTCAAAAAGCGCTTTAAGAACGTCGAAGCCGCTTTCGCCGGATCGCAGGCGCTGGTCGCACAGCACGGCGAACGGCTTAAAGCCCTCGTCGATTATGGCGAACGCTTCTTCAGCGGAGGCCGCGCAGCGCACGTTGATTCCCCATACGCTCATCAGGCTCTCCCAGGCAGACGTCACCAGCGGGTCGTCATCGACGACCAGGCAGGAACCGTGCAGCGGTGCATAGCGTACCGGCGTGGCGGTGCTATCACAGGCGGGTGGAGTGTCCAGCGTGATGTCTTCGCCAGCATATTGAGTGAAGCGCATCCAGAAGCGTGAGCCTTTACCCTCAATGGATTGCATCCCGTACTTCACCTTCATCAGCTTGGCACAACGGGCCACTACGGCCAGTCCCAGCCCGTGTCCGGCGCTGTCTATCTTCCATGCCAGCTCAGGGCGATAGTAAGGTGAGAAGATTTTACCTTTCTCGTCATCGGCGATACCGACACCCGTATCCCACACCTCTACCATACACTCCTCACCGCGTGGTCGGATGGCGACCAGTACGCCCCCCTGTAGCGTGTAGCGAAGGGCGTTTTGAATCAGGTTAATCAGGGATTGTCGCACCAGCAGCGGATCGCCTGTCACGTAGATGCGGCGTTTGGGTCGACGGGTAGACAGCCGCAGGGCACGGCTGTTGGCCTCTTCGCGAAACAGCGTGATCACCGAGTCAAGCAGAGCGCCGATATCCACTTTGGTCGGGGCAGAAAGGACATTCCCGGATTCAATTTTGCTGAGATCGAGCAGAGAGTTGAGCATTAAATGTACCGAACGAACGCTCTGCTGCAGGTCAAGGAGTTGCGGCGTCAGGCTATCGTCCCGGTTTCGGTGGAGAATGGCTTCGATGAGAAAACCCATGGCGTGCACGGGCTGGCGCAAATCGTGGCTGGCGGTTGTCAGAAACTGATTTTTATCCAGCAGGGCCTGCTCCGCGTCCTCTTTGGCCTGACGAAACTGTTCCGCCAGGCGCGAGCTTTTTTCCTCAAGAAGCGCTTGCTGTATAAAGAACGCGTGTGACGTTAATGCATGGCGGTAAATCGCGAAGCCGTAAAGCAGATTCAGCATGAGCACGATGAACATCAACTCATCCAGCCGCCAGATAATGCCGAGGTTCAGCACCCCCCAGGAGGCGAAGAAAAAGCGCGTAAAGGTGCTGATAACCGGCGTCAGATGTGTCGCATTGGCGGCGACGATAGCGGCGATGCTGATATTAAGGAGCAGGAAAAAGTCAAAGTTCTGCGTCTGCGGGGTAATTAAATAGAGTGATGAAATGCCCAGCCCGTGAATAAAGGCGATATTATTAATACGCGGAAGCCAGCGTCGCAGCACGTCCTTTTCAATATTGTCTTTCGCTTCGCGCTGATAGCGTCGATGCAATATTCGTATCGCCACTGCACATAGCAGATAAATGGTTATCCAGGTAATCGTTGGGCCAAGGTCATCCCCAAGCATATAAATCCAGATGGCGAAAGGGATCCCGACAAAGGGCACTGCGCTAAAGCTAAACACCAGCCGCAGAAAGGTGTTGTTTAGCAAACGGATCTGCGCCGGAGGAGAGATACCCTCGTTCTGTAAGCTCTGGAAAAACCTCATTCCGACGGTTCCTGCTTGCCATGCAGAAGCGTGATGGCCTCTACCCTGCTGTTAACACCTATCTTTTTCAATATATTGCTGATGTGTTCTTTGACCGTGGGCTCAGAAATTGAAAGCTGCGCGGCGATTCTTTTATTTGGCAGGCCACGCATAATCATATTTAATACATCTATTTGCCGCGGCGTTAAGTTAAATTTACTTAACTTCTCATTATTCGACTGAACGGAAATTTCGCTTCCATCAGGGAACCACGTCAAATTATTAGTGAGTGCGAAAACGGCCTGTGAGAACATTTCAGGCGGTTCGCTTTTCAATACAAAACCGTGCCCCCCGGCGGCATGAACTTTCCGCCAGAGATCATTATTGTCATCCCCGCTGACCACCAGGAGTCGTATCTGTGGGTAAAGTTGTTTCACTTCTTTGAGTAATTTCAACGCCGTTCCGGACGAGAGCCAAAAATCGATTACCAGCAAACGTGGTGGGCCATTATCCCTAATTTGACGGTAGCAATCGTCTTCATTCGTCACCACATACGCCTGCTTAAATTGGCAATGTGTAATCAGATAATTGGCGATGCCGCTAGCTACCAATGGATGGTCATCAACGACCAACGCATAATTCTGTCCCAAAGGGTCCTCCTTTAACCTTCGCATATCTGAGAGTACAGATGAATTATTATCTACCCACCCTACTTTAGGAGGGTTTTTTCGATTAGGAAAGGGAAATATATTATTCGCTGATTTGAGTAAATGAAAACATAAATACAATCAGTGAAATTAACTGATTGGATATCAAGGATAATTTATGAAAAAACCTCTCGTCTTTTTAACCGTTACGTTGATGCTAACCGGTTGTTCCACGCTGAAAACCGATCAGGCTATTCCACTCCTGCAGGCGGAGACCGCTAAAATGCTGGGGCTGGGCTCATCAGATGAAATAACCGTGACCAATGTTAATGGCGCCCAGCCGGACGCACTGGGTGGACAAAAGCTGTCTTATCGCGCCACGACGGAAAAAGGGCGTATTTTCGATTGCTCATCAATGATGATGCCGGGGATTTTAGGATCCGCACCGACACTCAGCGCGCCAACCTGTACCCCTGTCGTCACTCATAAATAATTAACTTCAAATCAAAAGGCGTACATAAATAACGCCTTTTATATTTTCTGACGTATCTGAGTTTTCATAAAAACGATTTTCCAGACATCACGCTAATGAGTACGGAGATAGCCCGTGAATAACTCTACATCGCATGCTTTAGCGGTTAAGACGCCGCTTTCCAGACTTTACCTCGCTCTATTTTCCGCGCCGCTGTTACTGCTTTCACCTGCCGATTTCGCACATGCAGCCGATGCAATTTTTGATGGCGACGCGCGTATTACCGAAACGCTGGGTTACACCGGAGATGTTTACGTTGGACGTAATCAACGCGGAAACCTGCTGATCGATAATGGCAAAATCACCGCCTATAACATCAATATCGGTCGACTGTTCGACGGCCAAATTTATGAAAGCGTGGTCACGGTTCGTGGGCCAAACGCTGAGCTTAACGCGGTGAACGATCGGTACGTCCTGCGCGGTGACCTTAATCTTGGCCTCGGCACCCTGCGTGTCGAAGAGGGCGCGCTGGCGAGCGCGAAGGAGATCGTTGTCGGCACCACCCGCGGCTACGACAGCCACCTTATCGCCACGGGTGCGGGTTCTCGCGTGACCAGTAATTTTCTCAGCGTAGGCACCGATCTGGGAGCACGCTCCACGCTGGCGATTGAAGACGGCGCGGCGCTCAGCACCGCCTACGATGCGCGCATCGGCAACGGTACCGGGCCGGGTGAAACCGACACGCTGAGCCCGAAAGCCACCGTCACGGGGAGCGGCTCACAGTGGAATGTTGGCCGTACATTGACGCTTTATGGCGATCTGGACGTGCTGAACGGTGGAACGGTTAACGTTGGCGGCGCGCAGGTGGCGGGCGTCTCCGGGGCGGGTAAAACCGCCGAGCTGGTTATTGCGGGCAAAGACTCACGCTTTACCAGCGGTAGCAGCGTGAGCGTGGGCGATTATGGCAATGGCGTGCTGTCTGTGATTGACGGCGGTTCATTTTCCGCTGGTAGCAATACGCTGATCGTGGGGACTTCGGGTTCCGGTTCGAACCGGGGTGCACTCATCATCGGCAGCCGCGGCAATATGGACACCGGCACGGGTTTAACTGAGCCAACGCTTGGCACAGCGGGTGGCGCGGGTACTCTCGATGCGAATACGGCAATCAGCCTGCGTGGCGGGCTGTTCGGCAGCTATGTCTACTTCAACCATACCGACGGAAATTACGTCTTCAGCAACACGATGAGCGGTGAAGGTGAGGTGATCAATACCTCCGGGCAGACAACGCTTAACGGCGATCTTTCAGCCCTGCAGGCGAACGTGACCGCGCGCGGTGGCAAAGTCATCATTGCCAGCAATATCAACACCCAGCCAGAAGACGATATTTTTGATATTCAGACCCTTAGCGCCGAGAACGGCGGAACGTTGATCCTCAACGCGACGGCGGGATCCGACGTTAGCAACGGGCTGGGCTACAGCAGCGCCGCGTCAATCAAAGCCGGCGGTACGCTGGGGGGGAACGGCACGCTGGGCCAGACAGAGATCCTGTCCGGCGGGCATATCTCGCCCGGTGACGGCAATATCGGTACGTTGACGCTGAAACGCTATCTGAACTTTGTCGGCGAATCCTTCTATGATGTTGATATTGCCGGAGATGGCCGTAGCGACCAACTGCTGGTATCGGGCAAAACGACCATCAGCGATCAGGCTCAGGTACAGGTCACCGCGCTGGATCCGCAAACCAGCTACAAAACGGGTCAAAGCTATCGCATTTTAACCTCCGACGGGGGAATTGACGGTCAGTTCGCGGGGGCGATGTCCAAATCCGCCTTCCTGGACGTGGCGCTCAAGCAGAGCACCAACGCCGTCGATCTGACCATCGCGCAGAAAGAAACCGGCGGCGAGAATCCCGGGGGTGAAAACCCGGGCGGTGAAAACCCCGGAGGTGAAAACCCCGGAGGCGAAAATCCCGGAGGCGAAAATCCCGGAGGCGAAAACCCGGGCGGTGAGAATCCTGGCGGTGAAAACCCGGGCAGCGGCAAGCCGGGCATTTTCCAGACCGTGGCCAAAAGCAGCAACCAGTGGAATACCGCCGGTGCGCTCTCCACGCTGACGCAAAGCGGCCCGTCGCTGGCGCTGTACAACTCGCTGCTGGTGCTGAGCGCGCCGGAAGCGCGCGAGGCGTTCAACCAGCTGTCCGGTGAAGTTTATCCGTCAATGCAGTCCAACCTGATCGCGGGCAGCACGCAGGTGTTTAACGTGTTAAACCAGCGTATGCAGCGCGCATTTGATAACGACAGCCTGCCGATACCACCGTTAGCGATGTCGCTGGTGCAGCAGCCGGAGCCGCAAAATAACGGCGTCTGGGGTCAGACCTTCAGTTCATGGAGCCGAAACAACGGCGACGGTAACGTGGGCAAGCTGGATGGCAATACCACCGGCTTCCTGCTGGGGGCAGATCGCAAGCTGGCGGATCATAACGTGCGTGTCGGTGGCTACTTCGGCTACAGCCGCGGTGATTACGACGTCGATAGCCGTCGTTCCTCAACGGATACCGACAACTACCATCTTGGCCTGTATGCAGCGGGTCAACAGGATGCGTTCTCCCTGCGCGGCGCGCTGGGTTATACCTGGCACAAGATCGAAGGCGAGCGCACTGTTGATTTCAGCGGCTTCTCGGATCGTCTGAAGTCGGATTACGACGCCAACTCGCTGCTGGCGTTCACCGAAGCGGGCTACCGTTTCGGCCAGCCTGATATGAATATTGAGCCGTTCGTCAATTTATCGTACGTCCGACTGCATACCGACAGCTTCAGGGAAGACGGCGGTGCCGCCGCGCTGAGCGTACGTAACGAAACGATGAACACCTTCTATTCCACCCTCGGGGTGCGCGGTGTGACCGAGCTACCGAAGAACGTCAACCTCTACGGTTCGTTGGGCTGGCAGCACGCCTATGGCGATAAGAACACCTCTTCGCGCATGGCGTTTGCGGGCAGCAACACGTTCATTACTCAGGGTCAGGCCGTGGATGAGGACGTGATGGTGGGTGATATCGGCGTGAGCGTACAGCTGTCGCGAGCGGCGACGCTGGATGTGGGTTATCAGGGGCAATATGGTGCGGATACCCGCGTCAACTCGGTTAACGCGAATCTGCGCTGGTCGTTCTGAATCATTTCTATTAAAAGAACCCGCCCTTGTGGCGGGTTCTTGCTTTTGGGCACTCAGGAATTCAGGGATCGTTCCCACCTGCGTCCAGCAGTTTGTTTTTAAAGATAAACAAACACGCCTCGTTGAAGTTCTCCACTCCCAGGCGTTCCGAGAGCGTCGTTCGTTTACGATAGAGGCTTTTCACCGACGTATTCAGCTCCTCGGCAATGGCTTCCATCGACATCCCTGCCCTCAGCAACCGCAACATGATCGCTTCGTGCGTGCCCGGCCGTAAATTAAGTAGCCACCTCGTGGTCAGGCGTCTGCCCTTCATATTAAGAATCAGATTAAACAGTGAGGCCATATCCGGCGCGGTGAGCGACGTGTTCATAAATAACTTCATACTGAGCAGATTCTCCTCGCGGTGTCGCATATCAAGCATAACGCAGCAGATTGTTTTTTTCGTTCTGGCCGGATGGCGTATCAGGTAATCATATAAACGGAGCGGAGCACGACTATCAATCAACACAGAATATTCATCTGCACCGCTATCAAATATGTTTCTGTCAATCTTGTCGAGCAGGATAATATCCGGAAAAAAAATCCGCATCCCCCTCACAAGGTAGCGATCCTGAGTCACTAACACTATTGAAGTTGCCACTAACCATCCCTTTTAGATTAAAGCAAGAACGATCCCTCAGAAAGAAGGCCGCCTTCGTTTTATAGCGCTGTTATTTTAACGATAAATGTATTCTGGCTTTGGATATCCCTCAATACAGACATTGATGAGAAAGACTTCCTGTAGACTATCATTCAATGGCCGCCATTAATTATAAATAAAAAACAATCGCAGAAAAGTCACTTCTCTAAACATTAAGAATTTTTGTCATGAAACTTCCCAAATATGTACCAGAAAGTACTTTAATTGACACAGCAAAACCGCATAAAAAATATATAACAGGCTGTCACAATAAAAATAAAACAAATAAATTTCAACGAGTTACAAATAAACAATCAATTCAATAAAAACGTTAAAAACCGCTCGATACAGAATTATCTCAAAACGATAAACCCGCTTTTCAACATATTTACCAGGCAACATATCAGGTGTACATTAGCTTTCACCCAATCCCCTGAGATAAGGATCCATAATTACCTTTAGGTAAGTATCCCACAACATCACTGCATTTAGATTTAATGTTCTCATTTATGGCCTTTAACGCTGAGTTTAAAGGCGGCCGTGTTATGCAATGGATTCACGATAAACAAATGGCAAATAGATATGGAAAGATCGCTTCGCTTCAATACGTTATTCTTTTATCGCACCCCAACATTATTGTTCCTGTTATTCCTCTTTCCTGTTCTGGCTCAGGCGACTGAATCCGTTTATGAGCAACAGATTCAACAGGCGCGTAACGGTAATTACACGCCGTTTCTCGATTATCTTCAGCGTTATCAGCAGCAGCATGCCCTGACACCTGAACACGTTGCGGACTGGTTACAGGTGGCAGCCTGGGCGGGTCATGATGACGAGGTTATTCAGGTCTGGCAGCGTTACGGCATTTATATGCCGCTGCCTGCCCGCGGCGTTGCTGCCGTCGCGCAATCCAGGCGAAATCAAAAAGCGTGGCAGCCAGCCCTGGCGCTCTGGAAAGAGGCGCGTAGCCTTGCGCCGGATAACGACGATTATCGTATCGGCTATATAAAAACCCTGGCCGATGCCCGCATGGATACGCTTGCCCTGCAGGAAGCCCAACGGCTGGTGGCGGAAAATCCCTCTCAGGCGCATCTTCAGACGCTCTCCTATGTCTGGTTACGCCAGGGGAAAAGCTGGGATCGGCTTCTGGCAGATACGCGCGCGCTGAATATCGCACCTGAGAATAAAGCGCTCCTCAGCGAGCTGATCGACGCGCTTACGGATAACCGGGTGAATACCCCCGCGCTCCAGCTTTCACAAAGCGTGACGCTGTCTCCCGCGGAGCGTCGACGTCTTGAGCGTAATGCCGCCGCCGAACGGGTTCGCCTTGCCGATGTGCCAGGCAGAACAGAAAAGGAGCGCCTGCAGCTTGCGCAATCCGCGCTGAATCGTTACGACCCCCTGCTTGCTCGCTGGCAAAACGAGCCGCAGGCGGCGGAAGACGTCGTCCTTGCGCGTATCGACAGGCTTGGCGCGCTGTACGCCCATGCTGATTACCCAAAGGTGATAAGCGAATATCAGGATCTTACGGCAGCCCAGCATCCGGTGCCGGGCTGGGCAATTGGCTGGGTCATCTCCGCGTATCTGCAGGAGAAAAACGCGGCCGCCGCCTTCGCGCTTCTGCAACGCTATCCGCAATATGCTTCCGACCCGCAGGATGAGGAGCACGCGCTTTTTTACGCCTGGCTGGATACGGGAGAGTACGAGGCCGCCCGCCAGTACGTTGAGCGCCAGACCCGCGACGTCCCCTGGACCCGTTACGATTTTGGTTCCCCTACCCCTCAGCCGAACGATCGGTGGCTTACCGGGCAGTCGCTCCGTTTTAACTATTTGCTGGCGACGAATGCCCTGCCGGAAGCCGAAACGCTGGCGCACCGTCTGGCGACAACGGCGCCGGGCAATCAGGGGCTACAGATTGACTACGCCACCCTGCTTCAGGCGCGGGGTCTGCCACGCGCGGCCGAGCAAAAGCTGAAAACGGCGGAGGCGCTGGAGCCGTCCAATACAGAGCTAGAGCAACAGCAGGCCTACGTCGCGATGGACCTGCAGGCGTGGCGACAGATGGATTTACTGGCCGACGACGTGCTGGCTCGCGCACCCGCCGACCGCAGCGCCAGGCGTCTCGACAGGCTCCGAACGGTCCACCACATGTCCGAACTGCGCCTCAACGCGGGCAAGGGCTTGCACTCAGATAACCCCGTCAGCGGGACACACGACCTGAACTGGGACGCCACGCTCTATGGCCCACCCGTAGCGGATAGCTGGCGGCTGTTTGCAGGTGCCCGCTACGCGCAGAGTCATTTCGATGAGGGCAAAGGTGCCAGCCGTCACCTTTTGGGCGGCGTCGAATGGCGGCCACGCGACTTGCAGCTCGAGGCCGAACTCTCCAGCAACCGCTATCACGGTGAAAACAAGCCGGGCGCTCGCCTCTCAACGACGTACTTTGCGACCGATCGCTGGCAGGTCAGCGGCAGCCTTGAGCGCCTGTCGCGCACTACGCCCCTTCGGGCGTTACGCAACGGAATTAGCGCCAACCGGGGTGAAGGCGGGGTGCGCTGGTACCAAAACGAGCGGCGTGAGTACCAGTTCAGCGCCGCCCTCAGCCGCTTCTCCGATCATAACCGTCGCCAGGAATACACCCTCACGGGTAAGGAGCGTCTCTGGCAGACCCCGTCCCTGACGCTGGATCTCGAACCGGGGATCGCCGCCAGTAAAAACAGCCTGCGGGACACGCTCTATTACAACCCGGCGCGGGATCTGTCCGTGACGGCTGCCCTGGCCGTTGACCATGAGATGTATCGCCATTACGACACCCTCTGGAGCCAGCAGTTCGTGGCGGGAGGCGGCAGCTACTGGCAGAAAAATCAGTCCGCTGGCGCCATCGCCCTGCTGGGTTACGGGCAACGCGTTCAGTGGAACAACGTTATCGATACCGGCGTGATGCTGAACTGGGATAAGCGCCCTTACGACGGCAAACGCGAGAGCAACCTCTCCGTCACGTTTGACGCGACTTTACGCTTTTAAGGATGAATATGCTGAACACACGTTTTTCCGTGAGCCTGATACTCCTCGGCTGGCTCTGCCTCAGCGCGAGCGTCTGCGCGCAGGCGATCTCGTTCATTGCGCCCAAAGCGCGGCCGCAGCTGGAGGCAAGTAAACCCTGGCCGAAGAACCAGTTTCTGGTCCTGGCCTATCACGACGTAGAAGATGATGCCGCCGACCAGCGCTACCTCTCCGTTCGCACCAGCGCGTTAAACGAGCAGATAAGCTGGCTTCTGCACAACGGCTATCACGCCATCAGCGTGCAGGACATTCTCGATGCGCATGACGGGAAAAAAACGCTGCCGCCAAAGGCCGTTCTGCTCAGCTTTGACGACGGTTACAGCAGCTTCTACACCCGCGTCTGGCCGCTGCTTCAGGCGTGGAACGTCCCTGCGCTGTGGGCGCCGGTGGGCAGCTGGGTCGATACGCCAGCGAATCAAAAGGTGAATTTTGGCGGCCTGATGACGCCCCGCGATCGCTTCGCAACGTGGGACATGGTGCGCGAGCTTAGCCGGTCCCCGCTGATTGAGATTGGCTCGCATACCTGGGCCTCGCATTACGGCATTCAGGCTAACCCGCAGGGCAGCCGCGAACCGGCGATCGCCAATCGCTTTTATGATAAAGCAACGGGACGCTATGAAACCGACCAGCAGTTCAACCAGCGGATCGGCGATGACGTTCGCAAAGTGACTGAAAAAATCACGCAGGTGACGGGCAAAGCGCCGCGCGCCTGGGTCTGGCCTTACGGCGCCGCCAGCGGTACCTCGCTCGCTATCGCCAGGCAGCAGGGTTATCAGCTGGCCTTTACCCTTGAGGACGGGCTGGGAAATGTGCAGGATCTGGGCAACATCCCCCGCCTGCTGATCGCCGGAAATCCCTCGCTCAAGGCGTTTGCCAGTACGGTCAGCCAGGTTCAGGAGCACGATCCCGTGCGCGTCATGCACGTCGATCTCGACTACGTTTACGATCCCGATCCGGCCCAGCAGACCCAAAACATCAACAGGCTGATCCAGCGGGTCTATGACATGAAAATCAGCCATGTTTTCCTGCAGGCGTTTGCCGACCCGCAGGGCGACGGCAGGATCACGGCGCTCTATTTCCCGAACCGTCGTTTGCCGGTTCGGGCCGATCTCTTTAATTTTGTCGCCTGGCAGCTACAAACCCGCGCGGGGGTAAAAGTCTTCGCGTGGATGCCGGTGCTCTCGTTCGATCTCGATCCTTCCCTGCCGCGCGTGCAGCGCCGGGATCGTCAAACCGGCCAGCTGCGCGAAGCCACCGAGCCCTATATCCGGCTCTCCCCGTGGGATCCGCAGGTGCGCCAGCAGGTGACGGACATCTATGAAGATCTGGCCCGCTATGCCAGCTTCAACGGGATTTTGTTCCATGACGATGCGGCGCTGACGGACGTGGACGATGCCGGACAGGACACGACTCGCCAGAAGAGCCAGCGGCTTATCAGCGTTACCCGCACTCTGAGCCAGGCGGTGAAAAACATCCGTGGCCCGCAGATAAAAACCGCCCGCAACATGTTCGCCTTACCCATTCTGCAGCCCGAAAGCGAAGCGTGGTTCGCGCAGAATCTTGATGATTTTCTGGCGGAATATGACTGGACGGTACCAATGGCCATGCCGCTGATGGAGTCCGTCCCGGCAGACGAGAGCGATGCCTGGCTGACGCGTCTGGTTAACGCGGTCGCCGCGCGCCCCGGCGCGCTCGATAAAACGATTTTTGAGCTGCAGGCCAGGGACTGGAACCAGAAACCGCAGCGCGCCGTTGCCGATAGCCAGCTTGCGCAGTGGATGCGCGTGCTCCAGCTGAACGGCGTCAAAAATTACGGTTACTACCCCGACGACTTCCTCAACAACCAACCTGATATCTCGCGCATCAGGTCTGAATTTTCTTCTTACTGGTACCCTGACAATGACTGATCGCATTATCGCATTCTCTATTTTATGTCTGGTATTCGGGTTGCCGTTGGGCGTGGCCGCCCTCTTTACCGGCGAACTGATTCTGGATTTTGTGTTCTTCTGGCCGCTGTTCATGTCGGTGCTCTGGATAACCGGCGGCCTCTATTTCTGGTATCAGCTTGAACGCCACTGGTCGTGGGATAAAGACACGCCTGCCCCGACGCTCGCCGGTGAGCCGCTCATCTCCATTCTTATCCCCTGCTTCAACGAGGGACGAAATGCGCGGGAGACCATCAGCGCCGCGCTGGAGCAGCGGTATGAAAATATCGAAGTTATCGCCATCAACGACGGCTCGTCTGACAACACCGCTGAGGTGCTGCAGGCGCTGGCGCAGGAACAGCCGCGCCTGCGGGTGATTAACCTCGCGGAGAACCAGGGGAAAGCGCTGGCGCTCAAAGCCGGGGCGGCAGCGGCCCGGGGCGATCTGCTGGTCTGCATTGACGGCGACGCCCTTCTCGATCGCGATACCGCCGCTTATCTGGTGGCCCCGCTGATTCAGTACCCCCACGTCGGCGCGGTGACCGGGAACCCGCGCATTCGCACGCGCTCCACGCTGATTGGCCGCATTCAGGTGGGGGAGTTCTCCTCCATCATTGGTCTCATTAAGCGGACACAGCGGATCTATGGCCGGGTCTTTACCGTTTCCGGCGTCATCGCCGCCTTTCGCCGACAGGCGCTGGCGGACGTCGGGTACTGGAGCCCGGACATGATCACCGAAGACATCGACATCAGCTGGAAGCTCCAGCTGCGCCACTGGGATATCTTCTTCGAGCCGCGGGCGCTGTGCTGGATCCTGATGCCGGAGACGCTGAAGGGCCTGTGGAAACAGCGTCTGCGCTGGGCCCAGGGCGGCGCGGAGGTGTTTCTGGTCAACCTTCGCAGGATTGTGCGCTGGGAGCATCACCGGATGTGGCCGCTATTTATGGAGTACGCGCTGTCAACGCTGTGGGCCTTCGCGTACGCGATGACGGTGCTGCTGTTCATCATCAGCCATGTCGCGCCTATTCCCGCCAGGCTGACCGTGGAGAGCCTTTTTCCACCGGAGTTTACCGGGCTGCTGCTGGGGGTGATGTGCCTGTTGCAGTTCCTGGTCAGCCTGTACATCGAGCGGCGCTATGAACGAAGAGTGGCCAGCTCGCTTTTCTGGGTGATCTGGTTCCCGATGGTGTACTGGATGATTGGCCTGTTCACCACCCTCGTCGCATTTCCAAAAGTCATGCTTAAACGTCAGCGTGCCCGCGCGCGCTGGATCAGTCCGGACCGGGGAAAAGGAAGCCTTCAATGAACGAAAATACCTTAATTTTGACCGAGCATCGTCTCTTACCACGTCTTTTCGATGCCGCGTTAACGCTGGTGGCGTGGGGAGGCTTTCTGTTTTTCCTGTATGCCAGGCTCTGGATGCAGCTAACCGATGAGAGCGACTACCGGTGGGGCGTGATTATCGCGTCCTTTAATACGGTGTTGCTCTACCTGCTGTTCGCCGCGCTCAACGGCTGGCTGCTGATTTTGTGGTATCAGTACAACCGCCGCCGCGCCCACGTGAGACGTCGTCAGCCGGGCTATTTTCACCAGGAGGAGCTGGCCCGCAGCTTTAATGTCTCACCGCAGATCATCTCCGAGATGAGCCAGTACAACCTGCTGACGGTGTATCACGATCGGATTGGCCGCATCATCGATCTGAAGGTAAGCGGGCAGCTGGAAGAGGAAGAACAGTAACGAAAAGCCCCCGCAGGATACCCTGCGGGGGCTTTGTTATAGCGGGTGTGCGTTACTTATCCTTCACCACAATCAGCGGCTCGATATCGCTCTCTTTTTTCACCACCAGCTAATCCTCCTTTTCAACATAAATATATCTAACTCAAAAATAACAAATTACACCGTCAAAAAGTATTTCCAAAATAACCATTTCGTTTTCTCACTGAAGTATCCATGCAGCAAAACCGACTCAAAAACACACTCTTTTCATATGAATAAACGTAAAATCTCAAAATCATACTTCTCATCTTTTAGAAAAAGTACTCACTGTAAGATGTTACCTGTGACTCAGGCTCTGTTAAAAATGATACACAAAGTACTTTTTAGCATCAAAATCTTGATCAACTTCACATAACCAGAATTCAAAATTGCTTAAAACCTCATATCCTATATTAATGATTTTATAAATCAGTTAGTTGACAAGCATTGTTTTCTACATATCACACTTTAAAGCACAGCCAATATCTTTGGAGCCATTAATGGAATTCGAGAATGATTTAACTCGTAAAATCCTTGATCCAATACACGGGATTATAAGACTTACGAATTTAGAAATGGCAGTTATTGACCACCCTTTATTTCAACGATTAAGAAACATTAAACAAAACTCTTTTCTGTATAAAGTTTTTCCATCCGCTGTTCATAGCCGATTCGAACACTCATTAGGTGTTCTACATTTATCATATGAAATAATAGAAAACCTTCGACTCAATGCCATTAGATATAATAATAAATATCAAGATGGGCATGTCTTTTGTTATATCAATGAAATCCCCAGTTGTCATATACAAGAATTAAGATTAGCTGCACTCCTTCATGATGTAGGGCATGGTCCAATGTCGCATCAGTTTGAAAGTTTTATGCCGACAAAGAATGAACTAAAATCTTTCTTAAAAAATAAACATCATGAAATATTCAACCTCATAGAAAAAGACGATACTCCCGTAGAGCATGAGCATATCTCTTTAATTTTTGCATCAATGATTTTCGCTGACATAAATAAAGAAAAAAATCTTCTGGGAAACATCAACACAGAAAATGTTTTAAAAATTATTGAAAAAGAATATGGCGACAGAAAAATTTCGTGCAAAATTGGCAAAAATGAAATTGATTTACTTCCTTTATTAACATCTATCATATCATCCTGCCCAATTGATGCCGACAGGATGGATTATCTGCTAAGAGACAGTTATTTCTCAGGTGTAAAGAGTGGGATTTATGACTACAATAGACTTTTTATGTCTATTGTACCTGTAGAATCAGAAGGTAAACTTTTTCTAGCTTATAAAGAGAGCGGAATTGACTCTGTTGTCGAGTTCATTGGAGCAAGATCAAGTCTTTTTTCTCAAATTTATTTTCATAAAACTAATCGTTCCATTTCATCAATGCTTAATAAACTTTGCGAGAATATGAAGTCCACCGCCCAGAAGAATCTTATCATTGACGAACTGCGAACAAAAAAAGCTTCAGGGCAAAACCCGGAACATCTAATGTCTGATTTCTATCTTGATTGTAGCGACGACCATTTTCTCAATGAAAAACTGGGATTGTGGATAGATAAAACAAACAATATTTCGAGCAATAAAAAAATACTCAATGACATTATCGAAAGACGTCCTTGGTCAAAAGTGTTCGAGAAAAAATATTACGTTAAAAACGTTACTATAAATGATACAACTTCGAAAGAACTCATCGCATCAATTAAAGATGAATTAAATAAACTAGTTAACTCACATTTCAATAAAGATCAATTTTGCATTGATATACAAACAGATGTAGCATTTAAGGATATACAAAAAACAGAGGTTAAACTTCTTGTTAAAAACCTTAACAATAGCTATACAGCAAAACGTCTTGATGAATGTGGGTATAAACTTAATCAGTATCAAACTATCCATTATATAATCCGTGTATTTATTGATAGAAATGCAACTAACTTTTCTTATTTTAAAGAAAGCCTTCCTTCCGAAATCAACGCAATAGTAGAAAACTATCTACCCATGAAATAAATAAGGAATCATGTAGCCCAGATACATCTGGGCTACGATTGATATCTAATCGTGCACTACCACTAGCGGCTCGATATCGCTCTCTTTTTTCACCACCAGCGAGTCATCGCCGCGCAGGCAGGTTCCGCCGTAGTTCCCGCCCACGGTAAAGGTACAGACCTGTATGTATTTGCCGTCGACCTTCGGCAGGCACCACAGCTGCTGGTAGATGTTTTTACGGTCAACAAACTTGCCGCTGGATTTGTCCAGCAGTTCGTCCTGAGCGCTGATGAGATCGATATTGCTGCCGCAGCGTCCGGCAATCGGCTTGACGGCGTATCCGGACTGTTTCAGCAGGTCGTTAACCTCAAAATCGGTGTCGAGCAGGTAGCGGTGATTCGGGAACAGCTGCCACAGGACCGGAAGAATCGCCTTGTTGCCGGGGATCACGGTCCACAGCGGTTCGAAGACCAGCACCTCCGGGCGCAGCAGAACGTCAATCAGGCGCACCTCGCCCTCGGGATGCCCGGTGCGGATCGGCACGGCGGCGTATTCGGTTTCGCTGACCTCGCGGATCTGCTCTATCGCCGTCTCCCACGCCCAGGTTTTCCACACGCAGTTGACATGGCGGCCTTCATCGTCAATCAACTGTCCGGCGGCATCCCAGCTGAGCGCCTCCAGCCCGTGCAGGATTTTGGTCTCGAACCCGGCCTGCATCAGCGAACGCTGAATAAAAAGCGCGTGATAGTCCTCTTCGACATCGTTGTCCTGCATGATGTGCACGAACGGCCGCGCGTGGCTGTGCTTCCATGCGCCGGTCAGCTCTTCCAGCAGCCCTTCCGCCGGGTTGTGCCCGTTGCCGCGATAGCCGTTTTTCACCCACTCTTCGAGGATCAGCCCGCCTTCCGTGTGACAGGACGCGGAGTCCGCGTTGTACTCGTAAACCTTAATGCCGCGCTCATCCATGCAGAAATCCATACGACCGGTGATCATATGGTGGCGGCGCCACTGCCAGGAGAGGCGCAGGCGCGGCCAGAGGATTTTCGGGATGTCGAAAAGCGCCAGCAGGCTGTCGTCTTTCAGCACCTTGTCCGTCGCGTGCAGGTACATCAGGTGCAGTTCGTTGGTGGCCTTGATCAGCTCCTGCTCGGCGCTTTCGGTAATGGTGAAGTACTGGCAGGGATCTTTGTTGATCACATGGCCGTTGGCGCGGATATATGCCTGCTGCAGCGCGTCATTTTCGTTAAGCCATTTTCCGTCGAACTGACGTTTGTTTTTCAGCCGCGCGCCGCTGATTTTCAGCAGTTCGCCGTCGATTTCCGGCTGGGGAATGCTGTGTTCCGTGTCGTCGGTCTGGATCATCCAGCCGAGGATCTCCGTGTCGTTGAAGGTGTCATGGATGGTGTAACACCCGTTCTCCACGCTCAGACGCAGCTCGCGCGTCCACTGCTGCCCGAGCGGCAGCGGGGAGTGAATCACGTTCTGCTCCGCAATACGCACCCTATCGTCGAGAAGCTGGGTGATCACCGCCACGTGGCCGGTCTCGTGAAACTCGCCGCCCTTTTGCCAGATCAGCAGCGCCCCGGCGCGCGGCGCGCGTTTCGAACCGTTGGCAAAAGCCTGAAGGGGCAGGATGTTATCGTTCACCACCTGACGCAAAAAGCGCAGGGAGAAGATTTCCCACGCCATGCCGACGTCGGTAAACACAAAGCCATAGTTGAGGAACAGGAAACGGCGGGCAAACTCAACGCACTGCCACTTGTGGCCCATGTATTCGTTGCCGATATAGCTGCGAAAATCTGCGTCTTCCGGGTATTTTCGCGGGTCCAGACTGCCGTAATTTGAAGAGTAAATCGCCACGCCACCGGGCGCATAGCCTAACAACGTCCCGAATGGCGCATCACTGCTTAACTTTCCTTTACGCATGTATCCAACCTAAAACAGGCAGGCGGCAATATTTTTAAGGGTTGTCGTCGTCTGCACGTTGTAATTAACCTGACAGAGGTGGATTTATCATACACCTCCCCTGACCATTGCGCTCACATCGTTAAACGGTCGGTTCATCTCCTGCTAAACTCCCTCAACACATCACTAAAAAGGCAGGCCAACATGTCAGACAACACGTATCAGCCACCGAAAGTGTGGGAATGGAAAAAGAACGGCGGCGGCGCGTTCGCCAATATTAACCGCCCGATCTCCGGCGCGACGCATGAGAAGGATTTGCCCGTAGGCTCTCACCCACTGCAGCTCTACTCTTTGGGAACACCTAACGGCCAGAAAGTGACGATCATGCTCGAAGAGCTGCTGGCGCTGGGCGTGACGGGCGCGGAGTACGACGCGTGGTTGATCCGCATCGGCGAAGGCGACCAGTTCTCCAGCGGGTTTGTCGACGTGAACCCGAACTCGAAAATCCCGGCGCTGCGTGACCACTCTACAAACCCGCCGACGCGCGTATTTGAATCCGGCAATATCCTGCTTTACCTGGCAGAGAAATTCGGTCACTTCCTGCCGAAAGATCCGGCGAGACGCACCGAGACGCTGAACTGGCTGTTCTGGCTGCAGGGCGCGGCGCCGTTCCTCGGCGGCGGCTTTGGCCACTTCTACAACTACGCGCCGGTGAAAATTGAGTACGCGATTGACCGCTTCACCATGGAAGCCAAGCGCCTGTTCGACGTGCTGGATAAACAGCTGGCGCGCGGTCGTTACGTGGCGGGCGAGGAGTACACCATCGCGGATATCGCCATCTGGCCATGGTTCGGCTGCGTGGCGCTGGGCAGCGTTTATAACGCCGCCGAATTCCTGGATGCAGAGAAGTACACTCACGTGCAGCGCTGGGCGAAAGACGTGGCGAATCGCCATGCCGTTAAGCGCGGACGCATCGTTAACCGCACCAGCGGCGAGCTGAACGAGCAGCTCCACGAACGCCACGCGGCGAGCGACTTCGAGACGAATACGGAAGATAAGCGTCAGGCCTGACGCTCTGCCGGGCGGGCCACCGCCCGGTAATAACGATCCTTGCCCAGGGCATGATTAGCTTAAAGGTTGAGCCGGTATTACTGGCACTATTCGCCCTCTTCTCTCACGCCTGGCCGTGAGAAGCGAAGTATCAACCAACAGCTATTACAAAGGATCTGTTATGAAATTCATCAAAACAGCGCTGGTTATCAGCACCCTCATTATTTCTACCTCGGGTATGGCGATGGACAAAACTGCCGCTGGCGCCGTTGCCGGTGCGGCGATTGGTGCCGCCACGGGCAAAGACCTGAAATCCACAGTAGGCGGCGCGGTCGTTGGTGCGGGTACGGGTGCCATGTTTAAAAACGGTGAAAAAGGCAAAGATGCGCGTAAGGGCGGTGCCGTGGGCGCAGTCGTTGGGGCGGGTACAGCAGCAGTGACGGGCAATAGCGTACTGAAAGGTGCAGCCGTTGGCGCAGGCGCTGGCGCGCTGATTGGTGAAGCCACGCACTGATAATTTACGCCGGGCGCTACGGTGCTTGCCCGGCGTTCTCTCGCTTTATATCCTCTCGTTTTTCAACGGCATATTTACAAGTCCCGATAAACTAAATAGCTGCGCCTAATACCGCTACACTTTTTCCAGTCCATGCTGTCCTCCCGGGAAGGGACTGACGGTTTCCATAAAATGACGAACCTTTTTCAGTAGCTGCCACATTGAACGGCACTGATGATTACGCGTTATCGTGTCATGCAGCGCCTGCCATAACCGCTCAACATGGTTTACCCACGGTGAGTAAACTGGCTGATAAATCACTCTGAACTTCGGGTTCCCTTTCAGCCACCGCTGTGTTTCATGGCTTTTATGGATAATGTAGTTATCCACGATGAGCGTGATGGTTTTTGCCCGTCGATATGTGCCTTTCAGGTGCTTCAGCAGGCTGATGAAGAGTGCCGAACTCTTGCTGTTTCCACCCACATAGCTGACTTTGCCCGTGCCGCTGTGCAGCGCTCCGGCCAGATAGTATTTTTCATTCTGCCCCGGCGTTATCACGCGTTTCTGTTGTCCACGCAACTGCCAGTCTGCACCGATTTTGGGATTAAGGTGGATATCCACTTCATCCTCATAAAAGACCGGGTGTTCTGCGCTGCATTCGTCCAGTGCTTTATGGATTGCCGCCATCTTTTCGTCCTTATGCGGATCGCGGATACGCAACGTTGGCGCAGCCCTGCGCCATACCAGTCCGGCAGAGGGCAACCAGCGACGCACAGTGCCTGCATGCAACTGACACCCGGTTATCTCATTGATTTTTATTGTCAGTAATTCGGTGCTCCAGCGTGAACGTTGATAACCAAAATCGCCGGGAGAGTGCTTTATCAGTTCACGTAACAAGGTGCAAATATGCTCAAAAGGCCAGCGTCGGGAGCGTCCTGCCGGTAAGGATTTGAGGCCTTCCACACCCGATAACGTGAACCAGTTAATCCAGCGCCCAACAGATGAACGGGCGCAACAGAGCGTTCTGGCAACGCAACTAACACTGTTACCCCGGTGCAGCATCAGCATAGCGGTGAGTCTGCGGGCATAATTTTTATCGCGTGTTTTATGGATAGCTTTTTGCATCAGGCGGCGTTCGTCGCGGGGTATTGGTGCTATGATCGGCATCGCTCAGTCCGGTTGGTGATTTGTTTTGATTTGGCGATTGATCAGATCGCACAATTCGGGCTGAGTTCCCTTTAAGTGATCTACTATTCGGCGCAGCTATTTAGCAAGAATCATTTTTATTTCTATCAGAATGGGCTGACGCATGAAGCTGACCCGACAGCAGAACATTCTTGAACTGCTGGGCTGCTGCGACTGGCTAACCACTGACGCGCTGGCAGAAACACTCGCCGTCAGCAGGGAGACGATCCGTCGCGATCTGAATGCCCTTCAGCAGCAGGGTAAGATCCTGCGCCAGCACGGCCGCGCGCGGCTTATCCATCCGAACAGCCGCGACAGCGGAGAGCCGTTTGGCGCGCGCTTAAAAAGCCATTACGCCGATAAAGTCGATATCGCCCGTCACGCGCTGGACTGGATCAGCGAAGGGATGACCATCGCCCTCGATGCCAGTTCGACCTGCTTTCACCTGGCGCGCCAGCTCCCGGATATCGAACTCACCGTCTTTACCAATAGCCTGCCGATCTGTCATGAGATGGCAAAACGCGAGCGGATCACGCTTATCTGCTCCGGCGGCACGCTTGATCGCAAGTATCGCTGCTACGTCAATCCGGCGCTGCTTACACAGCTTAAAGGGCTGGAGATTGACCTGTTTATCTTCTCCTGCGAAGGCGTTGATGAGCAGGGCACGCTGTGGGATCCGGTGGAGCATAACGCGGTCTTTAAATCACTGCTGTTAAGCCGCGCAGGCCAGTCGCTGCTGCTGATTGATAAAAGCAAATTCCAGCGGTCAAGTGAGGTAAGGATAGGCCAACTGTCACAGGTGACGCAGGTGATTCAGCGGGATCGTCTTTCAGGGGGATAAGGGGTCAGGCCGCGACAGGCGACCCGACCCGATAAGGCTATGCGGTGAGGCGGAATTTTTGCACCGAGCGCTGAAGCTCTTCAGTCTGGCGTTCCAGCGCGGCGGCCGCCGCGGAAACCTCTTCAACCAGCGAGGCGTTCTGTTGAGTGACGCCATCCATCTGGGTGATAGCGATGCCCACCTGAGAAATGCCCTTACTTTGCTCTTCTGACGCAGACGCAATTTGCTTCATGATGGTCGTCACCTCGGTCACGTCGCGCAGAATCGCTTCCATCGTCGTGCCGGTGTCGTTCACCAGCTGCGCGCCCTGCTCGACGCGGGAAACGGAGTCCGCGATCAGCCCTTCAATCTCTTTTGCGGCATTGGCGCTGCGGCTGGCCAGATTACGCACTTCACCCGCAACCACGGCGAAGCCACGCCCCTGTTCCCCTGCGCGCGCTGCCTCAACCGCTGCGTTGAGCGCCAGAATATTGGTCTGGAACGCAATGCTGTTAATCACGGTGGTAATTTCCGCGATCTTCTTCGAACTGTCAGAAATACCGCTCATGGTGGTGACCACGTCTTCTACCAGCGAACCGCCACGGCTGGCGGTCGTCGAAGCCACGTCCGCCAGCTCGCTGGCCTGACGTGCGCTTTCGGCGTTCAGTTTTACCGTCGCCGTAAGCTGCTCCATACTCGCGGCGGTCTCTTCCAGCGCGGCGGCCTGCTCTTCCGTGCGGGACGAGAGATCGTTGTTCCCGCTGGAGATCTCCGTCGCACCGCGCCAGATATTTTCGCTGCCGGAGCGGATGGTGCTGACCGCTTCACGCAGGCTGTCCTGCATGGCGCTCAGTAAGGGAACCAGCTGTCCCACGCAGTTGCGGCCAAACGGCTCAATCGGCTGGCTGAGATCGCCCTGGGCAATCTGGCGGAACTGCTGGCGAATACGAGCCAGCGGTTTCACCAGCATCGCCACCAGGTAACGGTCGGTGAAAAGCAGGATCAGCAGGCCAATAATCGTGGCGACGATAATCACCGTGCGGGTCATGCTGGTCAGGCCGTCCACCACCACGCGGGTGCTGTCGAGCGACTTCGCGGCGGCGTTGTTAAAGTTTTCCGCCGCGGCACCAAACGCGCGGCTCAGCGGTGGCGTGACGTTGTTGGCCTGCTGACGATAGCCGTCCAGCGACTGCTTAGCCTGCTGCATCTGCGGGGTTACGCCCCGATCGAGCAGCGCCTGCCAGCTGCTAATGACCTGAGCAGAAACCTGTTCGTCCATGGGACCGGGGGAGATGGCCTTCATTTCGGCCAGCTTCTTACTCATGTTATCCAGCGCCTGTTGGGCAGAGGCCAGGTCCGGCGTGCCGCCTGCGGCTTTGACGTCCATTGCGCGGCTCAAACGGGTGACGAATCGGAAATACTGATCGTTACCCTGACTGAGTACCGTCATCTGTTTGACCAGCTGCCGATCCACTTCGTTACCATCAGAAACACGAGACAGTGACCAGGTGCTGTATAGCCCAACCCCCGCCCACATTAAACAAAAGATCCCAAGAATCGTCAGCATGACGAAGCGGATCGTGAAATTACGGAGCATATTCATAAATCTTCCTTGCCGAGAGGGTGAGTTCGCCCAAAGGCGAGTACTACTCTCGTTATCGGCAGGGAGCGCGGAAATTATAACCTTTTGTGATTATTTTTAATTAGTGTGGCTTCACAGGTCACACAGCTGCCGTTAACCATTATGCCCACGCTTAGTGATGTAATGGGTGATGTGATAAGTTCAGAATGAAAACGCTGTTTCGAAAATTCATCTATAAGAAAGGAGACATCATGTCCTGGCACCCTTACACCGGCCGCTATGAGAATATGCAGTACCGCTACTGCGGGAAAAGTGGCCTGCGTCTGCCCGCGCTGTCACTGGGACTGTGGCATAGCTTCGGTCACGTCCAGCCGCTGGATGCCCAGCGGGCGCTGTTGCATAAAGCTTTCGACCTCGGCATCACCCATTTTGATCTCGCCAATAACTACGGGCCACCGGCGGGCAGCGCCGAGGAGAATTTTGGCCGCATCCTGCGCGAAGATTTTGCCGCGTATCGCGACGAGCTGATTATCTCCACCAAAGCGGGCTACGACATGTGGCCGGGGCCGTATGGTTCCGGCGGTTCACGTAAATATCTGCTCGCCAGTCTCGACCAAAGCCTGAAGCGTATGGGCGTGGAGTATGTGGATATTTTCTATTCTCACCGCGTGGATGAAAACACGCCAATGGAAGAGACGGCCTCAGCGCTGGCGCACGCCGTACAAAGCGGCAAAGCGCTGTATGTGGGCATCTCCTCCTACTCAACCGAGCGCACGCAGAAAATGGCCGAGCTGCTGCGCGAGTGGAAAATCCCGCTGCTGATCCACCAGCCATCTTACAACTTGCTTAACCGCTGGGTCGACAAGACCGGTTTGCTGGATGCGCTTGAAGCAAACGGGACGGGCTGTATCGCCTTCACCCCACTGGCGCAGGGCCTGCTGACCGGGAAATACCTGAACGGAATTCCTGAAGGTTCACGCATGCAGCGCGAAGGCAAAAAGGTGCGCGGCCTGACGGAAAAAATGCTGACCGAAGCCAACCTGAACAGCCTGCGCCTGCTGAATGAAATGGCGCATGCACGTGGGCAAACCATGGCGCAGATGGCGTTGAGCTGGCTGCTCAAAGATGAACGCGTGACGTCGGTGCTGATAGGTGCGAGCCGTCCGGAACAGCTGGAGGAGAACGTTCAGGCGCTGGAAAACCTGCGCTTTACGCAGGACGAACTCAAGCGGATTGACCAGCATGTGGCGGATGGGGAGTTGAATCTGTGGCAGGCGTCGTCGGATAAATAGTGCGGTCTGATGCCCTCACCCCGGCCCTCTCCCTGTGGGAGAGGGTTAGGGTGAGGGGGAAATTATTTCTTACTGATCTTATCCAGATACCCCATCACAAACGCAGACAGCACAAACGTCAGGTGGATGATCACATACCACATCAGTTTGTTATCCGGGACGTTTTTCGCGTCCATAAACACGCGTAACAGATGAATAGAGGAGATCGCCACAATCGACGCAGCCACTTTGTTCTTCAGCGACGAGGCATCCATTTTACCCAGCCAGTTGAGCTTCTCTTTGTGCTCGGCGATATCAAGCTGGGAAACGAAGTTCTCATAGCCAGAGAACATCACCATCACCAGCAATCCGCCCACCAGCGTCATGTCCACCAGCGACAGCAGCACCAGAATCAGGTCCGCTTCGGCGATGGAGAAGATGTCTGGTAAGACGTGAAAAATTTCCTGGAAGAACTTTATGCTCAGCGCGACCAGTGCCAGAGAAAGGCCAAAATAGACGGGTGCCAGTAGCCAGCGAGAGGCGTACATTGCGTTTTCAAAAAAGCGTTCCATAGAGTCCTGTCTGCAATCGAAACCAGCGGGCAGTATATCTCAACGACGCTTACTGTTTGCAACAACTAACCAACACCACGCCTACACCTCTTCCGGGTTAACCTCCGGTCGCGCGTACTCCGGCCAGACCAATACCACCAGCTCCGGGTAGGCTTCCAGACTGAACTCGCGAAAACACTGACGCAGGTTTAATACATCCAGGTCGGAATACGAGACTTTCTCGCCATTAAGACAGCGCTTTTTGATATTGTCATAATATTTATAGACAGCGGAATTCAGGTCGCTGCAACGACGCTGCGCTTCAAACAACCCCGGCGTGTCATTAATTTCTGACATTTTCATCCGCTTAATTGTCGCGTGCAAAAAGTCGATATATTCATGGTTCACCCGCCAGTACCAAACCGGTGTCACCGAGTTCATCAATACAGAGAAATGATCTTCTCCTTCCTCTTTTGTCATCAACTCAGGTTGCGGCGGTTCACTGGCGTCTTTCGACACTTTCGTTTTATTGAACTCTTGCATCAATAAAAGCACACCAGCGGTCAGTAATAGTAATGTGATGACCGTAAAGAAAATGCTGTTCATGGGTAGGCTCCATTTTTTTTGATTTTAAAATTGCCTCATGTTATTGTCAACGAATCTCACGCCTTTACCAACCCCACCCTGTTGAAATTAAAGGAAATTAAAAAATGCTGCCCGACAGTCTCGTCCCGGCTAAGTACCACATTGCGCCTGTGGAACAGCAACCGACGAAAGAAGAAAAAGAGGCTAATTTTACTCAGGGAAAAAGAAAGCTCTCCGATTTCGAGTCTGACATATTAATTGGTGTTTCCCGAACGGGCAAATCCCGTAATATGGTATTGGAGGAGCACGACCGCCATATTAAAGACCGTTTATTTCGCGCTGTGAAAATTGAAGCCTTAGCGCACCTGCTGAATGACCTGCAAGCCGAAGGTGAAATAGATGCCCAGCAGCTCAGTCAAATAATGGCTGAAAAGACCAAAGAAATAAACGAAATGGGTAATGAAATTTGGCTTAATTTAATTACTCGAGAAAAAAATGCCCCAATTTTTTATGACTTCGGGGAAGATTAACGTGAAACCAGTTAATGATAATAATGTCTATTTGACTTTAGATGATAAAAAAAGCGATGAATTTATCTTAAAGCAAAATCTCGAAGCATTAAAAAAGAGTAAAAATGAAGAGATGACGCGTATTACCCAGGATCTGGTATCGATCCCGGCCACGCTCGTGCGCCTGAAATGGCAGAACCGCCGCGAAATATACCCGTTACAGGTGAAAGAAGAGATCTACGGTGCCGTGATGAATGCCATCATCGAGCAGCGCCCGGAGTTGAAAGAGAAGCTTCTGGGACGTCTGGAGGCCAATTATCAGTATCTGCTGGCGAGAGAGACCGCGACGCTGCGCCTGACCCGTAAACTGTCTGAGGGGGATTATCACACCTCAAACGTCACCCACGTCGCGCTTGACGAAGACGTGCACGCCGACCCCTTGCAGAAGTAAACGACAGGCTTAGCGTTTTGCAAAAAAAAGCTGACTTTCGTCAGCTCTTCGTTTTATTTCGCGGTCGCTTTTTCTTCGCCGACCAGACCTATCTTCAGGTACCCCGCCTGATGCAGCGTGTCCATCACCCTCATCATGGTTTCATAGTCGACGGTCTTATCTGCACGGAAGAAGACGGTGGTGTCTTTCTTGCCGCCGGTCAGCTGATCCAGCGCCGGAATGACTGACGCATCCGTTACCGGGTCGTTACCCAGGAACATAGATTTATCCGCTTTCACCGACAGATAGATAGGCTTTTCCGGGCGCGGCTGCGGCTGGCTGGACGAGGCCGGGAGATTCACCTTCACGTCGACCGTCGCCAGCGGCGCTGCCACCATAAAGATAATCAGCAGAACCAGCATGACGTCGATAAACGGCGTCACGTTGATCTCATGCATTTCACCGTTATCGTCCAGATTTTCGTTTAGACGCATTGCCATACGATCAACCTACGCGCAGTTTAGAGGCCGCATGCACCGGTTTAACGGAGCTGGCGTTGAGGTCCAGGTCACGGCTTTGCAGCAGCAGAACCTGTGCAGCAACGTCACCGAGCGTGGCTTTGTAGCTGCCAATCATACGCGCGAAGATGTTATAGATTACGACCGCAGGGATCGCGGCAACCAGACCAATGGCCGTTGCCAGCAGCGCTTCTGCGATGCCTGGTGCAACCACCGCCAGGTTAGTCGTTTGAGTCTGCGCGATGCCGATGAAGCTGTTCATGATGCCCCAGACGGTACCGAACAGGCCGACGAAAGGAGAAATCGCCCCGATGGTCGCCAGATAACCATTACCGCGGCCCATATGACGACCGACGGCGGCTACGCGGCGTTCCAGACGGAAGCCGGTACGTTCTTTAATGCCTTCGTTATCTTCACTGCCTGCGGAGAGTTCCAGCTCGTTCTGTGCTTCATTAACTAACATGCTGGTCAGGCTTTTCGCATGGAAGGATGAGGTCATATCAGAAGCCTGATCCAGAGAGCGGGCTTCGGCCAGCTGCTGCTGTTCGCGCTTAAGGCGGCGCTTCTGAGAAAGCAGCTCGGCGCTCTTGCTGAAGAAAATAGCCCAGGTGACAACGGACGCCAGAATCAGGCCGATCATCACAATCTTAACCACGATGTCAGCATGTTGATACATGCCCCAAACGGAGAGATCCGTCTGCATCAAATTATTACCCACTCTGTATCTCCAGGACGCAAATCACAAAATCTGAGCGTAATAATATCAAAACGT
Organism: Enterobacter sp. JMULE2; assembly: GCF_013337145.1. Taxonomy (NCBI): domain Bacteria; kingdom Pseudomonadati; phylum Pseudomonadota; class Gammaproteobacteria; order Enterobacterales; family Enterobacteriaceae; genus Enterobacter; species Enterobacter sp. JMULE2. The sequence goes on along the minus strand of NZ_SGWD01000018.1, from coordinate 444,246 downwards.
CGTCGAATTGATAGTAGTTCTCATTAGTATTTACATAGTGCCGTAATTTTCGCTCACATTCCTTGCGCTTACGCAGTAAAAATTTCTTATGCGTATTTTTCATAATATTTTCTGCTTATTCGATAAGCATCCGGGTGCACATTTTTACAATCGTGGTAGTCTGGACGTCCAGACGTATAAAAAACAGGGTTAGCGAACATGACAAAGAAGCATCTTGATACCACGCTGGTGCAGGCAGGACGCAGCAAGAAATACACCCAGGGATCGGTAAACAGCGTGATTCAACGCGCTTCCTCGCTGGTGTTTGATACGGTTGAGGAGAAAAAAATCGCCACGCGCAATCGCGCGAAAGGCGGCCTGTTTTATGGTCGTCGCGGCACGCTAACCCATTTTTCTCTACAGGAAGCCATGTGCGAGCTGGAAGGCGGCGTGGGCTGTGCACTGTTCCCCTGCGGCGCGGCGGCGGTTGCCAACACCATTCTGGCGTTTGTGGAACAGGGCGATCATATCCTGATGACCAACACCGCCTACGAGCCAAGCCAGGATTTCTGCACCAAAATCCTCAGTAAGCTCGGCGTGACCACCGGCTGGTTTGACCCGCTGATCGGGGAAGGCATTGCCGAACTTATTCAGCCAAACACGCGCATTGTGTTCCTGGAATCTCCCGGCTCAATCACCATGGAAGTGCACGACGTGCCTGCCATCGTGAAGGCCGTGCGCAGCAAAGCGCCGGATGCGATTATCATGATCGACAACACCTGGGCGGCAGGCGTGCTGTTTAAGGCGCTGGAATTCGATATTGATATTTCGATTCAGGCGGCGACAAAATACCTGATTGGGCACTCGGACGGCATGATTGGCACGGCGGTCTCCAACGCGCGCTGCTGGGATCAGCTGCGTGAAAACGCCTATCTGATGGGGCAAATGGTGGACGCAGACACGGCCTACATGACCAGCCGGGGCATCCGCACGCTGGGAGTTCGTCTGCGTCAACACCATGAAAGCAGCCTGAGAGTTGCCGAGTGGCTGGCGCAGCATCCGCAGGTGGAGCGCGTGAATCACCCTGCGCTGCCGGGCAGTAAAGGTCACGAATTCTGGCAACGTGACTTTACGGGCAGCAGCGGCCTGTTCTCCTTCGTGCTGAAAAAGCGGCTGAACAACGACGAGCTGGCAAGCTATCTGGATAATTTTACCCTCTTCAGCATGGCCTACTCCTGGGGCGGCTTTGAATCCCTGATCCTGCCTAACCAGCCGGAACAAATTGCGGCCCTGCGCCCCGGCGGCGAAGTGGACTTCAGCGGCACGCTGATTCGATTGCATATTGGTTTAGAAAATGTGGACGATTTAATTGCGGATTTGTCAGCAGGGTTTGAACGTATCGTGTAGAGTGCAGGCTGAAAATGTACTCCTGGACGTTTTTGTGAACACTGCAAGCAGAAAAGTCTGCATGAGTTGCGTCCGCGATCAACCCCAGCGGGCCAATTCGGGAGTACAATAGCGTTATATCTGCTGTTCCACAGGAAAGTCCATGGCTGTTATTCAAGATATTATTGCGGCGCTCTGGCAACACGATTTTGCCGCGCTGGCGGATCCGCACGTCGTGGGGATTGTTTACTTCGTGATGTTCGCGACGCTGTTTCTGGAAAATGGATTACTGCCAGCCTCGTTTCTCCCCGGTGACAGCCTGCTTCTGCTCGCAGGCGCGTTAATCGGCAAGGGAGTGATGGACTTCACGCCGACGATGGTGATCCTCACGTCAGCCGCCAGCCTGGGCTGCTGGCTGAGCTATTTACAGGGCCGCTGGCTTGGGAATACCCGCGTCGTAAAAGGCTGGCTGGCGCAGTTGCCGCATAAATATCATCAGCGTGCGACCTGCATGTTTGACCGGCACGGCCTGCTGGCGCTGCTCGCCGGGCGTTTCCTGGCATTTGTTCGCACGCTTCTGCCCACCATGGCGGGCATTTCCGGCCTGTCGAACCGCCGTTTCCAGTTCTTCAACTGGCTGAGCGCCCTGCTGTGGGTTGGTGTAGTCACCACACTCGGCTACGCGCTGAACATGATCCCGTTTGTGAAACAGCATGAAGACCAGGTGATGACCTTCCTGATGGTGCTGCCGATGTTCCTGTTGGTGGCGGGGCTGGTAGGGACGATTGCGGTGGTGATTAAGAAAAAGTACTGCAGCGCTTGATCTCCTCACCCTCTCCCCATAGGGAGAGGGAAAAAAGCCTAAGCTCCCTGCATGGTTCGGATGCGCGACGCATCTTCTCCCGGCGTGACGCCGAAATAGCGCTTAAACTCCCGACTGAACTGCGACGCGCTTTCATAACCCACCCGCATCGCCGCCGCGCTGGCCTTCATGCCGTCGTGGATCATCAGCATCCGCGCCTTGTGCAAACGGTAGGTTTTGAGGTACTGCAGCGGCGAGGTGCTGGTCACCGATTTGAAGTTATGGTGAAACGCCGAGACGCTCATGTTCGCTTCCGCCGCCAGCTGGTCGACGCTGAGGTTTTCCGTGTACTGGCTTTCGATACGCTTGAGCACGCGGCTGATCAGGCTGAAGTGGGTCTGTCGGCTCACCAGCGCCAGTAACGCACCGCCTCCCGGCCCCAGCAGCACATGGTAAATAATTTCACGGATAATCTGCTTGCCGAGAATACGCGCGTCCAGCGGCCTTTCCATCACGTCCAGCAGACGTTCAATGGCGCAGAGGATCTCCTCCGACAGCGTCGCTGAGTTAATCCCGCTTGCCGCCATTGAAGGCTGGAAAAACTCGTCTTCACCAATCTCCATCAGCAGCTCCTGCAGCTGAAGAATATCGACGTTGACGCGAATACCGGCCAGTGGAACCGCCTCTGTCGCGAAGGTTTCACATTCGAAGGGTAAAGGTACTGTCAGAAGCAGGTATTCATTGGTGTCGTAGCGGAACACGCGCTCGTTGATATAGCCAATTTTATGGCCCGAGAAGAGAAAAACGATGCCCGGCTGGTACATCACCGGCGTGCGCGTCCCGGGCTGCGTGCCGTAGAGCAGGCGAATGTCAGGAAGCAGGTTACTGACACCCTTTTCGTTATCTATCAGTCTTTTAATCTGCGTAGTGAGCTGATGGCAGATCGCTTCACGGTTCATATTACGTTACTCCGGGTACGGTTTCCGACGCTGACAGTGTGCGTCGTTTTCCGCGCTTTCTCCAGCGCTCTGTAGAAATGGGCAAGACATCGGCAGGAATGTGCATTGAGAGGATAGCCCCGGGCGGCCACAATGTGCAGCATCAGGTAGCCCTCTGCGCCACCACGGTTTTTCACCCACTAAAGGGAACGAGCAATGAACAACTTTAATCTTCACACCCCAACCCGCATTCTGTTTGGTAAAGACGCCATCGCCGACCTGCGCGCGCAAATCCCCGCTGACGCCCGCGTGCTGATCACCTACGGTGGCGGCAGCGTGAAAAAAACCGGCGTGCTGGATCAGGTTTACAGCGCCCTGGACGGACTGGACGTGCGTGAGTTCGGCGGCATCGAGCCAAACCCGTCTTATGAAACGCTGATGAACGCGGTGAAAATCGCCCGCGAAGACAACATCACCTTCCTGCTGGCGGTCGGCGGCGGCTCCGTGCTGGACGGCACCAAATTCATCGCGGCGGCAGCGCACTACGCTGACGTCATCGATCCGTGGCACATTCTGGAAACCCGCGGCAGCGACATTAAAAGCGCCATCCCGATGGGCTCCGTGCTGACCCTGCCAGCGACCGGCTCTGAATCCAACAAGGGCGCGGTGATCTCCCGTAAAACGACCGGTGACAAGCAGGCCTTTATGAACGAACACGTTCAGCCTGTGTTTGCCATTCTGGATCCGGTGTATACCTACACCCTGCCTGCGCGTCAGGTGGCGAACGGCGTGGTCGATGCCTTTGTTCATACCGTTGAGCAGTACGTCACGTATCCGGTCGATGCCAAAATCCAGGATCGCTTCGCGGAAGGCATTCTGCTGACGCTGGTCGAAGACGGCCCGAAAGCGCTTAAAGAACCGGAAAACTACGACGTGCGTGCCAACGTGATGTGGGCGGCAACCCAGGCGCTGAACGGCCTGATCGGCGCTGGCGTGCCGCAGGACTGGGCGACCCACATGCTGGGCCACGAGCTGACGGCGATGCACGGTCTGGATCACGCCCAGACGCTGGCGGTCGTTCTGCCTGCCCTGTGGAATGAAAAACGCGACACCAAGCGTGCCAAGCTGCTGCAGTACGCCGAGCGCGTGTGGAACATCACCGAGGGTTCTGACGATGCGCGTATTGATGCCGCCATCGAAGCGACCCGCAGCTTCTTTGAAGGTCTGGGCGTGCCAACGCGTCTGTCTGGCTACGGTCTGGACGGCAGCTCCATCCCTGCTCTGCTGGCAAAACTTGAAGAGCACGGCATGACCCAACTGGGCGAGCACGGCGACATTACGCTGGACGTCAGCCGTCGCATTTACGAAGCGGCGCGCTAAGCGTTTTTGCCCTCCCGACTTTCGTTTTTTGACATTTCGTCCAGACTTAATGCACACCCCATCGTCGGAGTCCCCCTCTGACGATGCGCACCTGAAGGAGGAAAAATGGCAAACCAAACCGTAATCAAGCTGCAGGACGGCAACGTGATGCCCCAGTTGGGGCTAGGTGTATGGAAAGCCGGTAACGACGAGGTCGTCTCCGCCATTCATAAAGCCCTGGAAGTCGGCTATCGGTCGATTGATACCGCCGCCGCGTACAAAAACGAGGACGGCGTGGGGACCGCACTGGCCAGCGCTGGCATCCCCCGCGATGAGTTATTCATCACGACTAAACTGTGGAACGACGATCAAAAGCGCCCTCGCGAAGCCCTGCAGGAGAGCCTGGAAAAGCTCCAGCTCGATTTCGTCGATCTCTGGCTGATGCACTGGCCGGTTCCGGCTATCGATCACTATGTTGATGCCTGGAAAGGGATGATTGACCTGCAAAAAGAGGGGCTGGTGAAAAGCATCGGCGTCTGTAACTTCCAGGTGCATCACCTGCAGCGTCTGATTGATGAAACCGGTGTTGCGCCTGTCATCAACCAGATTGAGCTGCACCCGCTGCTGCAACAGCGCCAGCTTCATGCCTGGAACGCCACGCATAAGATCCAGACCGAATCCTGGAGCCCGCTGGCGCAGGGCGGCGAAGGGGTATTCGATCAGAAAATTATCCGTGAGCTGGCGGATAAATACGGCAAAAGCCCGGCGCAAATCGTCATTCGCTGGCATCTGGATAATGGACTGGTGGTGATCCCGAAATCGGTCACGCCGTCGCGCATCGCCGAGAACTTCGACGTCTGGGACTTCCGGCTGGATAAAGATGAGCTGGGTGAGATTGCGAAGCTGGATAAAGGTAAACGTTTAGGCCCGGATCCGGATCAGTTTGGCGGTTAAGTGCGTAAAAAAGCCGGGTGGCGGCTTCGCCTTACCCGGCCTACGCGCTGACCTGTAGGCCCGGTAAGCGACAGCGCCACCGGGCATTGTTACAGGTTTAACCCGTCTTACGTTTTACGTTCTTCTTCGTTCCCGCCCCACCGTTCGAACGCTGATGCACAATCGGCGTGTGCTTGGTCAGCGCCGGGCGCGTATTGCGGTTCTGGCGACGCGCTTCGCGCATCTCATCCAGCGTCGGGGCCGGTACCAGGCAGTCGCGTCGCGAGCCGATCAGGTGTTTTTTACCCATATCTTCCAGCGCCTGACGGATCAGCGGCCAGTTTTTCGGATCGTGGTAACGCAGCAGCGCTTTATGCAGACGACGCTGTTTATCCCCTTTCGGCACCACCACCTCTTCACTCTTGTAGCCAATCTTACTCAGCGGGTTCTTGCCGGTGTAATACATGGTCGTCGAGTTGGCGAGCGGTGACGGATAGAAGTTCTGCACCTGATCCAGACGGAAGCGACGCTGCTTCAGCCACAGCGCCAGGTTGACCATGTCCTCATCGCGCGTGCCCGGGTGGGCGGAGATGAAGTACGGGATCAGATACTGCTCTTTACCCGCCTGCTTCGAATAGGTGTCGAACAGCTCTTTAAAGCGATCGTAGCTGCCCATGCCCGGCTTCATCATTTTCGACAGCGGGCCTTCTTCAGTGTGCTCCGGGGCAATTTTCAGATAGCCGCCGACGTGGTGCGTCGCCAGCTCTTTGATGTAGCGCGGATCTTCCACGGCGATGTCGTAACGTACCCCGGAAGCGATCAGGATCTTCTTGATGCCCTTCAGGTCGCGCGCGCGGCGGTAGAGGTTGATCGTCGGCTCGTGGTTGGTATCCATATGCTCGCAAATGCTCGGATAGACGCAGGAGAGGCGACGACAGGTTTGCTCCGCGCGCGGCGACTTGCAGCGCAGCATGTACATGTTTGCGGTTGGGCCACCGAGATCGGAGATCACGCCGGTAAAGCCCGGCACCGAGTCGCGAATCGCTTCGATCTCATTGATGATCGAATCTTCAGAGCGGCTCTGGATAATACGGCCTTCGTGTTCAGTAATGGAGCAGAAGGAACAGCCGCCGAAGCAGCCGCGCATGATGTTGATCGAGAAGCGGATCATCTCATACGCCGGGATACGGGCGTTACCGTACGCCGGGTGCGGCACGCGCTTGTACGGCAGCGCAAAGACGCTGTCCATCTCTTCGGTGGAGAGCGGGATCGCCGGCGGGTTGATCCAGATAAAGCGCTCGCCGTGCTTCTGCATCAACGCGCGGGCGCAGCCCGGGTTGGTTTCATGGTGCAGAATACGGGACGCGTGCGCGTAGAGCACCTTGTCGGCTTTCACCTTCTCGTAGGACGGCAGCAGCACGTAGGTCTTTTCCCACGGTTTCGGGCGCGGCGGCTGCACAACGATAGCCTTCGCTTCCGCTTTTTTCGGCTCAACCGGTTTGTTATCGGCACACGGCAGATCTTCGCCGTACGGGTGCGGGATAGGGTCGATTTTGCCCGGCATATCAATGATGCGGGAATCCACCCCGCTCCAGCCCGGCAGCGCCTCTTTCACCATGAGCGCGGTATTGCGCACGTCGCGGATGCTGCTCACCGGTTCACCCTGCGACAGACGGTGCGCCACTTCCACCAGCGGACGCTCGCCGTTACCGTAAATCAGCATGTCGGCCTTGGAATCCACCAGCACCGAGCGGCGAACGGTATCTGACCAGTAGTCGTAGTGCGCGGTGCGGCGCAGGCTCGCCTCGATGCCGCCCAGGATCACCGGGACGTCTTTCCAGGCTTCTTTACAGCGCTGGGTATAGACCAGGGTGGCGCGGTCCGGGCGTTTTCCCGCCACGTTATCCGGCGTGTAGGCGTCGTCATGGCGCAGCTTACGGTCGGCGGTATAGCGGTTGATCATCGAGTCCATGTTGCCTGCGGTCACACCGAAGAACAGGTTCGGTTTACCCAGACGCATAAAGTCGTCTTTGCTGTTCCAGTCAGGCTGGGAGATGATCCCCACACGGAAGCCCTGCGCTTCGAGCATACGACCACAAATCGCCATACCAAAGCTCGGGTGGTCAACGTAGGCATCGCCCGTGACCAGAATGATGTCGCAGCTATCCCAGCCCAGTTGGTCCATCTCTTCCCGGGACATCGGCAGGAACGGCGCCGGTCCAAAGCAGGCCGCCCAGTACTGGGGCCAGGAGAAGAGGTCACGATCCGGCTGGATCAGGGAAATTGCGCTCATAATGCTTCCGAAGAAAAAATAGACAAAAGGAGCGGGATTATACGCTGTTCATCCGCCAGATTTGAAGAAAAGGATGCATGAAGCAGGCAGATATTCATAGAAGTCGTTAAAATACGGCGCCCTGATAATTTTGAATCATAATATTCACTCTATTTTCCGGTGAGTTGCCCCGGAACGTGTTATTGCGCGGAGCTCTGTTGTGAAGCCCAACGATTCGTTACATGTATCCCAGCTGCGGGTTGTCCTTCACCTCTGCGGTTTTCTGGTTCTGCTGTACAGCCTTTCCATGCTGCCGCCGATGGTTATCGCCCTGCTGAATAAAGAGCGGACCTACTTTGCCTTTCTGACCACCTTTTTAACCTTTTTTAGCCTTGGCGGATTGGCATGGCGGGCTACACGTCACGCGGGCATACAGCTACGTACCCGCGACGGTTTTGTGATTATCGTGTTGTTCTGGCTGCTGTTTTCAGTCATTAGCGCCATGCCGCTCTGGATGGATGACGGGCTGCAGCTCTCCTTTGCCGACGCGCTCTTTGAAGGGGTATCCGGGATCACCACCACAGGGGCAACAGTGATCGGGGACGTCAGTGCCCTGCCCAAATCGTACCTTTATTACCGCGCTCAGCTGAATTTTATCGGCGGGTTAGGCGTCATCGTGCTGGCCGTCGCGGTCCTGCCGCTGCTGGGCATCGGCGGCATGAAGCTCTATCAGTCCGAAATGCCGGGGCCGTTCAAGGAGGAGCGTCTGACTCCCCGCCTTGCCGATACCGCGCGCACCCTGTGGGTGACCTACTTCGCGCTGGGCGTGGCCTGCACCCTGGCCTACTGGCTGGCGGGGATGTCCTTTTTTGACGCCCTCTGTCACGGGCTTTCGACCGTGTCGTTGGGCGGATTCTCCACCCGCAGCGAGAGCATTGGGTTTTATGACAGCCATGCCATTGAGCTTGTCGCCGGGGCGTTTTCACTGCTCTCCGCGTTCAACTTCACCCTCTGGTACGTCGCCATTGTCAGACGCACCCTGAAACCGATTCGCCGCAGCCCTGAGGTTAAATTCTTTCTGAGCGCCGCCGCGGTAATTATCGTCATCACCGCCTGGCAGGTCTGGCACGCCGGGATGTACAACGCCACCGATAGCCTGGTGCACGCCTTCTTCCTTGCCAGTTCGATGATGACCGATAACGGCCTTTCGACAGCCGATTATGCCCAATGGCCTGCACACACCATTTTCCTGCTGTTGAGCGCCAGCTTTTTTGGCGGCTGCGTAGGCTCGACCTGCGGCGGGATCAAAGCCCTGCGTTTTCTCATTATGTTCAAACAGTCTATCCAGGAGATGAACCAGCTGGCGCATCCACGGGCGTTGCTGAGCGTCAAGGTGGGCAAAAGCGTGGTGAATGACCGCGTCGTGCGCTCGGTATGGAGCTTCTTTTTTCTCTACGTGATGATCACAGGCTTTTTTGTCTGGTCGCTCAATCTGATGGGCTACGACCTGTTTACGTCATTCGCAACGGTTGCCGCCTGCATCAACAACATGGGGCTGGGGTTTGGCGAGACGGCGTCAACGTTTGGCACGTTAACAGAAGGGGCAAAACTGCTGATGTGCGCGGCGATGATCTTAGGGCGTCTGGAAATTTACCCGGTGCTGATCCTGTTCTCGCGCTTTTTCTGGCGGGCATAAACCATTCCCGGCGAACCGGGAATGTTGGGGTTAAGGTGCCGGATTAATCAGCATCTGCCCCACAGATCCCCTGTCCATCATCTCCAGCGTCTGGCTGTGGAACAGGAACGGGAAGTGCGGCCATGAAGGCTGACCATAGTAGACGAGCAGTTCAACCTGACCGTCCACCCAGACGGTGTCTTTCCAGCCGCGATCTTCCGGGAACGGCATTGCGCCGTTGACGTTGCGGATCAGGAATGACACCCCTTCAATGTGGAACGACTGCGGCATGTCTGAACGCACCGTCCAGCGCTCCCAGGTCCCCTGCTGCGCGGTAATGTCGATGCGGTTGACGTCCCACAGCGCGCCGTTAATACCCGGATCGTCGCCCAGGCTGATATCGCGGCTGCGCACCGGCGAGCCGCTCATGATCTCCTGCGGCAGCAGACGCATTGGCAGGCTATCGGTCACCAGCGGCAGCAGACCTGTCGGGCGCAGGGTTAATACCAGCGTAGAGACCAGAATGCTCGACGGCTCAAAGAATCCGCGAATGCGGTCAACAATGCTCGCCGCTTCACCACAGGTGACGGAGACTTCATCCCCGTTGGTCATATCCACCAGGATTTCACGACGTTCACCCGGCGAGAGCGCCAGCTGTTTAACGGAAACCGGCGCGGGTAAAAAACCCTGATCGCCTGAAATCACGTGCAGCGCGCGGCCGTCGCTCATCTGCAGCTGATAGCGGCGCGAGTTGGAGGCGTTCAGCAGACGCAGGCGCACCCAGCCACGCGAGACTTCAACATACGGGCTTTGCGCGCCGTTGACCAGCAGCGTATCGCCGACGAAGCCGCCGCTGCCCGGCTCGCTGTATTCCGGCGTACCGAAGTTATCGAGGCGTTTATCCTGAATAATGACCGGGAAATCATCCACGCCGTAGTGATTCGGGATCGGCAGCGATTTACTCACCTCATCCTCAATCAGCCACATCCCGGCGAGGCCGTTGTAGACCTGCTGGGCGGTGCGGTTCGGCGTATTGGCGTGGTACCACAGCGTGGTCGCGCTCTGGCGGATAGGGAGGACGGGCGCCCAGTCGGCGTTTGGCGACATCATGCGCGCCGCGCCGCCGATCAGCGGCCCCGGCACCTGCAGCCCGCTGACGGTCATCGCAACATTTTCAGTCGTCCGGTTACTGTAAATCAGCTTAACGTCATCGCCGTTCCACACGCGAATGGTTGGGCCAAGGTAGCGCCCATTGATTCCCCATATCTGCGCGCGCGTTCCCTGAGTAAAGGACCAGTGGCTACGCTGTAGCGTGAGGAAAAGCGGCTGCCCGCGACGGGATTCAATCAACGGCGGAATGGGCAGCGGCTGTTGCTGCCCGGCGGCGCTGGCTGTCCGCGGTATCGCACCTGCACAAAGGGCGATCCCCGAAGCCTGAATAAACTGACGCCGACTGAATGACATATAAGCTCCATCTGAAACGACTAACAACGCGGGAATTCGTTTTCCCTTATAACGCCGGGTTAGATCTTACCGGCGGCTTCTCTCTCTGCGACTTCTTTGTCGAGCAACGCAATATGCTGAGCCATCAGCTCACGGCAATGGGCTGCCAGTTCGCGCACCTGATCTTTGCCATATTTACTGGTATCCACCGGCGGCAGCATTTCGACAATGACCAACCCGTTATTCAGGCGGTTAAGATTAATCTTATTAGAAGTATTAGAAACACACACGGGAATAATTGGAACACCTGCCGCAATTGCAGCATGAAACGCACCGGTCTTAAACGGCAGCAGGCCACGGCCGCGGCTGCGCGTCCCTTCCGGGAACATCCAGATTGAGATTTTGCGTTTCTTAAAGTGATTCACCACTTCCGCAATAGTGCCATGTGCTTTGGCTCGATTATTACGGTCAATCAACAAGTTACCCGTCAGCCAATAGAGCTGACCGAAAAACGGGATCCACAGCAGACTCTTTTTCCCCACCGTCACGGTTGGCGGCAGTACGATGTTTGCGGCGGTCACCATATCGTAGTTGTTCTGATGGTTAGCGATATAGATGGCGTTGCCGAACTGCTCCGCGCCTTCCGGCAGGCGTTTTTCCACCTTCAGACCAAACAGCGGCGCAAGGCGGCCAAACATATGGCCAAAGGTGGCGACATGTTTAGGATTACGCGGACTGAACAGGCAATAGATGCAGCCGAAAACACAAACCAGAATGCAGTAGATAACGGTAAGAATGAGACGAACAATGTATAGCATAGCGACCTCTGAAGCCCTGACAGCTGACAATTATACTTCACCTGTGGCCAGGTAAGGACTTTATTACGAGCGCGTATTGTTAATCGCAACGCACGAATTAACAACGATTTTACGGGAAATTTTCGTGAAATGCCCCCCTCCGGAACGGAGGGGGGAGGCGTTACGTTACTCTTCGCTGTCGCCCGCGGTGCTGCGCGCAGGAGAGTCAATCTCCACGCGGTCGATACGCTGCAGGCCACGCATCAGCGAGCCGCGACGACCGCGCTCGCCAACAACCTTCTGCAGCTCTTCCGGACGCAGTTTGATTTTACGCTTGCCGACGTGAATCGTCAGCGTGCTCTGCGGCGGCAGAATGAAGAGGTGCGCCAGGCCATCCTCGCCTTTCGCCGCTTCCGCTGACGGGATGTTGATGATCTTGTTGCCTTTACCTTTCGACAGCTCCGGCAGGTCGCTGACCGGGAACATCAGCATACGTCCGGCAGAGGTGATCGCCAGCAGCATGTCGCTCTCGTTCTCAATCACCAGCGGCGTCATCACGTGGGCGTTGTCCGGCAGGCTAATCAGCGCTTTACCGGCGCGGTTACGCGACACGAGATCGTTAAAGGTACAGATAAAGCCGTAGCCCGCATCGGAGGCCATCAGCAGTTTTTGGTCATCCGCTTCCATCAGCATATGGTCAACCGTCGCGCCCGGCGGCAGCGTCAGCTTGCCGGTCAGCGGTTCACCCTGTCCGCGCGCGGAAGGCAGCGTGATCGGGTCGATGGCGTAGCTGCGGCCGGTGGAATCGATAAACGCCACCGGCTGGTTGCTCTTGCCTTTCACCGCCGCTTTGAAGCTGTCGCCTGCTTTATAGCTCAGGCCCGGCGCGTCGATATCGTGGCCTTTGGCGCTACGCACCCAGCCGCTCTGCGACAGCACAATGGTCACCGGCTCGGACGGCTGCATGTCGTGCTCGTTCATCGCCTTCGCTTCTTCGCGCTCGTGCAGCGGAGAACGACGGTCGTCGCCAAAGGCTTCAGCATCCGCCTGCAGCTCTTTCTTCAGCAGGGTATTCATCTTGCGCTCGGACGCCAGAATCGCCTGCAGCTGATCGCGCTCTTTTTCCAGCTCGTTCTGCTCGCCGCGGATCTTCATCTCTTCCAGTTTGGCGAGATGACGCAGCTTCAGTTCGAGGATGGCTTCGGCCTGGGTTTCGCTGATGCCAAAGCGCGACATCAGCGCGGGCTTCGGCTCGTCCTCGGTACGAATGATCTCAATCACTTCGTCGATGTTGAGGAACGCCACCAGCAAACCTTCGAGGATATGCAGGCGCTTAAGCACTTTTTCCAGACGGTGGTTCAGACGACGGCGCACCGTATCGCGGCGGAACGTCAGCCATTCGGTGAGGATCTCCAGCAGGTTTTTCACCGCCGGGCGACCGTCAAGGCCAATCATGTTCAGGTTGATGCGGTAGCTTTTTTCCAGATCGGTGGTGGCGAACAGGTGGTTCATCACCTGTTCCATGTCCACGCGGTTAGAACGCGGGACGATCACCAGACGGGTCGGGTTTTCGTGATCCGATTCGTCGCGCAGGTCGTCCACCATCGGCAGTTTTTTATTGCGCATCTGGGAGGCGATCTGCTCCAGCACTTTGGCACCGGAGACCTGATGCGGCAGCGCGGTGATCACCACAGCGCCGTCTTCTTTATTCCACACCGCGCGCATGCGTACGGAGCCGCGACCGTTCTGGTAGATTTTGCGGATTTCCGCGCGCGAGGTGATGATCTCGGCTTCGGTCGGGTAATCCGGCCCCTGCACGATATCCAGCAGCTCGTCCAGCGAGGTTTTCGGCTGTTCAATCAGGGTGATGGCGGCTTTCGCCACTTCGCGCAGGTTGTGCGGCGGAATGTCCGTCGCCATACCGACCGCGATACCGGTGGTGCCGTTCAGCAGGATGTTCGGCAGACGCGCAGGCAGCATTTTCGGCTCCTGCATCGTACCGTCGAAGTTTGGCACCCAGTCAACGGTTCCCTGACCCAGCTCGCCCAGCAGCACTTCGGCATATTTAGACAGGCGGGATTCGGTATAACGCATCGCCGCGAAGGATTTCGGATCGTCCGGCGCCCCCCAGTTCCCCTGCCCGTCCACCAGCGGGTAGCGGTAAGAGAACGGCTGCGCCATCAGCACCATCGCTTCATAACAGGCGCTGTCACCATGCGGATGGTATTTACCCAGTACGTCACCGACGGTACGGGCGGATTTCTTGAACTTGGCGCTGGCGCTCAGGCCCAGTTCGGACATCGCATAGACGATGCGGCGCTGAACGGGCTTCAGGCCATCCCCGATAAACGGCAACGCCCTGTCCATGATGACGTACATGGAGTAGTTCAGGTAGGCGTTTTCCGTGAATTCATGTAGCGCGAGGCGCTCTGCCATATCGCTCATTACGTGTGATTCCTCAACTCAGAAACCGAAGGGTTTCAGGCAATATTGCCGCAGATACTACCTCATCTGACGAATTGAGTCACAAAGAAAAAGGGCCGCACAGGCGGCCCTTTTCGGGTTATTTGTTCAGCTTGATGACCTGCTTCACGTCGATTTCAAACTCGTTCCAGTCTTTATCGACTTTACCCTGGAGTTCGACCTTATCCTGCGGGCTGACGGTCACGCCGTTCCAGCGCTTGTGGTCAATCTCAACCACCACCGTGCCGGTTTCATCGCGGAAGGTGTAGCGGTCATCGGATAGGCGCTCGGTGATGTTCCCGCGCAGCTTCACCCAGGCATCGTCCTTCAGATCCTTCACTTTTGCCACCGTCGTCAGGTTGGCATTGTTATCCACAAAACCGCCCTGCTGGGTTTGCGTCTGGGTCGCGGTTGCGGACGGGCCGTTAAATCCGCCCTGCGCGGCAAAAACAGGGGCAGTGGTCATCATCATGATGGCAGCAAGTGCAGCGAATTTTTTCATCTTAATCTCTCCCTTTAATGTGGTTTCGCAGTCCATTAAACAGGGTAATCCTTAACAACTTCTTAAGGGGAAAATTTATTTATTTTTACTGTACAGCATGTTGATTCAGAGGGTTTACTGACCGCATCAAGGAGGGAACATGCGCATTTTACTGGTAGAAGACGACAGGCTCATCGGCGACGGCATCAAAGCGGGCCTGAGCAAAATGGGGTTTAACGTGGACTGGTTTACCGACGGGAAAACCGGTCAGGCCGCGCTGTATAGCGCGCCCTATGATGCCGTAGTGCTGGATCTGACGCTGCCGGAGATCGACGGGCTGGAGATCCTGCGCGCCTGGCGCGAAAGCGGGCGCAGCGAGCCGGTACTGATTCTGACGGCGCGGGATGCGCTGAACCAGCGCGTCGAGGGGCTGCGCCTGGGCGCGGACGATTACCTTTGCAAGCCGTTTGCCCTGATCGAAGTGGCCGCGCGCCTTGAAGCGCTGGTGCGCCGCAGCCACGGCCAGACCCGCAGCGAGCTGCGTCACGGTAAGGTCACGCTCGACCCGACGAGCCTGGTCGCCACGCTGGACGGCGAAACGCTGACCCTCAAGCCAAAAGAGTTCGCCCTGCTGGAGCTGCTGATGCGCAATGCGGGCCGCGTGCTCCCCCGCACAGCAATTGAAGAAAAGCTCTATAACTGGGATGACGACGTCTCCAGCAACGCCGTGGAAGTTCACGTCCATCATCTTCGCCGCAAGCTCGGCAGCGCGTTTATCCGCACCGTGCACGGCATCGGCTACACCCTGGGTGACGCATGAAACTGAGCCTGAAACTCCGCCTGACGCTGCTCTTCCTGCTGCTCTCCCTGACGGCCTGGTTTGCCGCCAGTCTTGTCGCGTGGCAGCAAACGACGCATAAGCTCGACAAGCTCTTTGATACCCAGCAGATGCTGTTTGCCAAACGTCTGCTGACGATGGATCTTGACGAACTCCGCGCGCCGGAGCGCATGCGCGAGGTGCCCAAAAAAGCCAAACACGGGCATCTGGACGATGACGCGCTGGCCTTCGCCATCTTTAGCGCCGACGGCAGCATGATCCTCAACGACGGTGAAAACGGGCGCGATATTCCGTATCACTACCGCCGCGACGGGTTTACTGACGGACGGCTTCAGGACGACAACGACGAATGGCGCTTCTTATGGCTGACGTCGCCGGACGGTAAATACCGCGTGGTGGTCGGGCAGGAGTGGGAGTACCGCCAGGACATGGCGCTGGACGTGGTGAGCTCTCAGCTTACGCCGTGGCTGGTGGCGCTGCCCGTCATGCTCCTGCTGCTGATCCTGCTGTTGAGCCGCGAGCTGAAGCCGCTGAAAAAGCTGGCGCAAACCCTGCGCTCCCGCACGCCGGATGCCACCGATAAACTCCCAACGGAGGGTGTCCCCACTGAGGTGCGTCCGCTGCTCGACGCCCTGAATCACCTGTTTATGCGCACGCAAGAGATGATGAGCCGCGAGCGCCGCTTTACCTCCGATGCCGCCCACGAGCTGCGCAGCCCGTTAGCCGCCCTGAAGGTGCAAACCGACGTGGCGCAGCTGTATCAGGACGATCCCGAGGCGCAGTCCAAGGCCCTTTCTCAGCTTCATGCGGGTATCGACCGCGCCTCCCGGCTGGTGGATCAGCTCCTTACGCTGTCGCGCCTGGATTCGCTGGATAACCTGGACGGCGTCGAGCCGATTGTCATGGCCGATTTACTGCAGTCCGCGGTGATGGATATTTATCATCCGGCGCAGCAGGCGGGCATTGATGTGCGCCTGAATATCCATGCGCCAGAGGTGAAACGCGCGGGTCAACAGCTGCTCCTGAGCCTGCTGGTACGTAACCTGCTGGATAATGCAGTACGTTACAGCCCGCGCGGTAGCGTGGTGGACGTGACGCTGGACGGTCACCGCTTCACCGTGCGTGACAACGGCCCCGGGATTTCCCCCGACGCGCTGGCACGTATTGGCGAGCGCTTTTATCGTCCACCGGGGCAAGATGCCACCGGAAGCGGGCTGGGGTTATCGATTGTTAAACGCATCGCCACCCTCCACGGTATGCGCGTCTCGCTGGCTAATGCGGCTGAAGGGGGCGTTGAGGTCAACGTCAGCTGGTAGGCATTATTGCGCTGTGTGCAAAAGACTTTGCACATTTTGCTTATTTTTCCGCTCCGTCCTCGCGCGTAGAATCCCCGACATACTCTCAACACCGAGGACAAATAATGAGCAACATTCTGATTATCAACGGCGCGAAAGAGTTCGCGCACTCTAAAGGCCAGCTGAATGACACCCTGACCGAGGTCGCGGACGGTTTCCTGCGCGACGCCGGGCATGATGTTAAGGTCGTGCGCGCGGACAGCGATTATGACGTGAAAGCCGAAGTGCAGAACTTCCTGTGGGCCGACGTGGTGATCTGGCAAATGCCGGGCTGGTGGATGGGCGCGCCGTGGACCGTGAAAAAATACATGGATGACGTGTTCACTGAAGGCCACGGTTCGCTGTATGCCAGCGACGGTCGTACCCGTTCAGACGCCGCCAAAAAATACGGTTCCGGCGGCCTGATTCAGGGCAAAAAATATATGCTCTCCCTGACCTGGAACGCCCCGATGGAAGCCTTCACCGAGAAAGATCAGTTCTTCGAAGGCGTGGGCGTAGACGGTGCGTATCTGCCGTTCCACAAGGCGAACCAGTTCCTGGGCATGGATCCGCTGCCGACGTTTATCGTTAACGACGTGATTAAAATGCCTGATGTCCCGAGCTATATCGCAGAATATCGCAAGCATCTCGCGGAAATTTTTGCTTAACTGGTAACCTGGAATTAGAAGGAGTTAACCATGCTTACCGTAATTGCTGAAATTCGTACTCGTCCAGGTCAACATCACCGCCAGGCGGTGCTGGATCAGTTCGCGAAGATTATCCCGACTGTACTTGAAGAGGAAGGCTGCCACGGCTATGCGCCGCTGGTGGATGCAGCCACTGATGCCAGCTTCCAGGCGACCGCGCCGGATTCAATAATGATGGTTGAACTGTGGGAAACCGTGGCGCACCTCGAGGCGCACCTGCAGACTCCGCACATGAAAGCGTGGAGTGAGGCGGTAAAAGGTGACGTGCTGGATACCCATATCCGTATTCTGGAGCAAGGGGTTTAAGGTTCGTGGAATTTGCCGGGTGGCACTGCGTTTACCCGGCCTACAAAACCTGCCCCGTAGGCCCGGTAAGCGCTAGCGCCACCGGGCTTTTTTTATCACCTTAAAGCCCAACTGCTATGCTTATTCTGACTTCATTGTTAACAGGAGGATGGAATGGGTCTTTTTAACTTCGTGAAAGAAGCAGGCGAAAAGTTATGGGATAACCTGACCGATCATAAAGGTCAGAGCGACAAAGTCAGCGAGCACCTCAAAAAGCTGAATATTCCTGGCGCGGATAAAGTCCAGGTCACCGTTACCGACGGCAAAGCCAGCGTGACGGGTGACGGGCTGACGCAAGAGCAGAAAGAGAAGATTCAGGTTGCCGTGGGGAACATCGCAGGGGTGAGCGAGGTGGAGAACAACATCACCGCCACCGATGCCGAAGATGAAGCGACCTACTACACGGTTAAATCAGGTGACACCCTGAGCGCCATCTCCAAAACGGTGTATGGCAATGCCAACCTGTACAACAAGATTTTCGAGGCGAACCGCCCGATGCTCTCCAGCCCGGATAAAATTTATCCAGGCCAGACGCTGCGCATCCCGAAAGCGTAACCGCAGAGTCGGGGGCACCTCCCCCGACTGTTTTACCAGTACGATTTCCAGCTTTGCGTAAAGCGCACCAGCGCTTCAACGTAAAAGTAATCCCCCCAGCTTGCGCACTCATCCACCCCTTTGTTGCTCGCCAGGTGATACACCGAGTGCTTCAGCAGCCCGTTGCCCTTCTCGTCTTTGCCCATCAGATAGTGCTTCGTCAGCGACGACATGATCCCTTTCGCCCACTCCAGATAGCGCTCGCGATCCGGATCCGTAACCGGCAGATGCTTCACCAGTTCCAGCAGCCCGCATACCGCGATGGCCGCCGAGGACGAATCGCGCAGCGCGTCGGTGCCCACCAGCGCCAGATCCCAGTGGCAGACAGAATCCTCCGGCAGTCGGTTGAGGAAATAGTTCGCCAGCCGCTTCGACAGGGCGATCATCGTCTCGTCACCGGTGTAGATATAGCTCAGCAGGAAGCCGTAAATGCCCCACGCCTGCCCGCGCGACCAGCACGAGTCGTCGGCATAGCCCTGCTGGGTATTGCCGTAGCGCGGCGCGCCGGTGTTCACATCCATATAGTAGGTGTGGAACGTCGAGGCATCCTCACGGATCAGGTACGTCGCCGCCTGCATCACGTGCGCTTTTGCAGCCTCGGCAAAGCGCGGATCGCCGGTTTGTTCCGTCGCCCAGTAAAGCAGCGGCAGGTTCATGTTGCAGTCGATGATCATCCGTCCGGCCTGTTCCGGATCGGCCAGATCGCCCCACGCCTGAATGATCTTCGCCTTCTCATGGAAGCGCTCCAGCAGGGCTTCCGCCGCCAGCAGGGAGAACCCGCGCGCCTCGCGGTTCCCGGTCAGCCGCCAGGGCCGCCACGCAGGAGAGCGTGTACAGGAAGCCCAGGTCGTGGGTGTTGGTGTCATTGCGTCCGGCGATGCGCAGGCCGAACGAGCGTACGTGCTTTTCCGCCATCGCGCGAAATTTCGCCTCGCCGCTCATTTCCCACGCCAGCCAGAGCTGGCCGGTCCAGAAGCTGGTGGTCCACTCCACGTTATCGGTCAGCGGGTAAAAACCGTCCTTACAGGTTTCCGCCGGGAACTGCTCGCCGAATTCGGTTAAATGACGGCTAATCAGGTCGAGGACATGGCCGCGAGCCGCGCTCAGTTCATCGCTAAATGCGCGTGGGTCAACGGGCGCGGCAATCGCGGGCAGGCGCTCCTCTTTGATACGACTTAACATATTTCGGTTCCTTCTTTGACGGCGTAATTATCGGGTAGAGGTTTCTGCTACGTTCAGCGTGCGGGGCCCGCGCCATTTGCTCTGACAGGCGGATAACGTGAAGGCAGAAATAAGGGTAAAGGTCAGCGCCGTGGCGCCCATGATGATATAGGTCTGTTCAAAGCCGATGCGATCATACAGATATCCCGCAGGCGAAGAGATGACCACGTTACCGACGTACAGCATTGCCTGATAGCCCAGTAAATACATGGTGGCGTTCACGCGCTTATCGAAATGCTCGGCGATATATTTAAACACCGAGACCAGCAGCAGACAGATTTCCAGGCCGTATAGGGGCTTCAGCACGGAAATTAACAGGTGTGAATCGCACATGCCGGAAATAATCAGACGCGCACCCACCACCAGACCGACAATTAACAGCCCGCGCTTGGCACCAATAAAGTTGACGAACAGCGGGATCACCATATACATAACGAACTCCATGCCGGACTGCACGGTGCCCAAATAGCCAAACACCGCGTTGCCCTGGTGGATATCGTCAAAGAAGGTGACGAAATAGCGCGAGAACTGCTGTTCGGCGATAAACATCATCCACGCCACGCCCGCCACGTACAGGCAGAACGCCCAGAATTTACGGCTGCGCAGCAGGGCGTACACGTCCGAAGGGGCGATTTTCTCTTTGGTCAGCACCTCACCGGCGTGAACGGAGTTAGTGTTCACTTTCAGGCTGAGCAGGACAATCAGCATCACCACAGAGGTCACGCTGCCCATAATAAAGTTATACGCAGGCGAGAGGTTAAACAGCAGGCCGGAGAAGGACGACGCCACCGCCCAGCCGAGCGAGCCCCACATGCGGATCTGCCCGAACTCCATGCCGTTCAGGCGGCTGAAGCGGTCAGAATAGGATTCACACGCCGCCACGCCCGCATACCAGGCAAAGCTCAAATAGAGCGCGCCGATAATTATCCCCAACATGGTGTTGGAGATTAACAGCGGCTGATAGACGTAAATAAAGAACGGCGCCATCAGGGCCGACATGGCGACCACAAAATAGAGCAGGTATTTGCTCATGCCGATTTTATCGAGAATATAGCCGTAGATGGGTTTGAGAATAACGGAGAAAATACCGTTCACCGCGAATACGGTTCCGATCACCGCCCCGCTGAGATTCGCTTTTTGACCGAGCCAGATAGCCAGCAGACCAATACTGGCGGACCAGGTAAAGAAATAGAGAAAAATAAAGCTGCTGATTTTGTAATATTCGGTTCTGTTGGTTATCGATGTATTTTTCATACCATCCTCGCCGAGGTGTAGGGTCAGAATTGTTATAATGTGAACGACAGTAGACGTTCGCCTCCAGGTTCGCGGATCTCGACCTGGTTTTGGGTGATATTCAGGTGCGGCCTGGCCGCAAGTTTTTGCTTTTCGCTGGCAAAGACGGCGCAGCAGAGCCAGCTTTCGCCTTGAGGGATATCGGTTTTTAACAGCGGAATGGTGGCGCACGCCGGGAACATGATGCTGCTGTTCGGCGGCGTAACGATGCTGTCCGGCAGGCGCGTGATGGCAGGCGACAGATCGACAATCACGCTGCTGCCGTTCTCGGCTGCCAGATAACAGCCACGCTCGCGGATCTGGTGTTCGGTTTTCATCACCGCAAACCCGCCCTCGGCCGTTTGCAGCGCGCGTGCGCTGTTGATGCGGTGCAGGCGCAGATGCCATTCCCCGAACGGCACTTGCCAGGTGTCGATATGCACGTCGTGCCACGGCGACCAGCGCGAGTAGAGGTAATTTTCATCCACCCGCACCGCTTCGCATTCGCGGCGACCGCGGTAGTAATCGTCTCCGTCCGCCAGCAGCAGCATGGAATCACAGGCCGCATGCTTCAGGCCAAAGCGCCCGCGCTCAATGGTGAAACCAAAGCGGCTGGAGTAGGCAAATTTAGTGTATTTGGCGTCGGTATTGACGTAGTTATTCAGCTCAAGCTGACCGGCGGTGAGCATGGTGACGTGCTGCGACTTTTCCGCATGGATAAGGATCTGCCGGGCATGCGGAATCACGTGCTTTTCAGCCAGCGCGGGCAGCGGCTCTTCATCGGCCAGCCAGAACGGATGCGTCTCCGGCAGCGCCAGAATGAGCCAGGTTTTCAGCGCCCAGTACGGCGAACCGGGCGAGTTATAGTCCTCGCACATCGCGAGGTTCGGATAGGCAAAGCCGAGGGTCAAAATGCCGTCGCGATCGGTAATCGGCTGCTGCTGCCACCAGCGCAGATGGCGCAGAATAATGCCCTTCACGATGCCCGGCGTGAACACATCCAGCCCGGAAAAAGCCACCGCGCTCCAGAACGCGACCATCGCAAAACGGTAGGTCAGGCTGCGGCCAAACGGCACCGAGGCACCATCAGCAGCGGACCAGTAGATAAAGTCTTGCGCGAACAGACGCGAGCGCTCGCGCAGCACGTCCGCCCTCGCCTCGTCGCCGCTCAGGGCGGCGTAGATCAGCCCGTAGAAGTGGAAGGCCATTGAAATGTAATAATCTTTCGGACGCCCCGGACCGTCGGAATACCAGCCGTCGCCCAGATAGTACGCGTCCATCAGCGCAAAGCGATGGTCGATGGCGCGCTGATCATACGGCAGCCCGGCGCGCTTGAATCCAAGCTGGACCATGATGGCGAAGTAGTTCCAGTTGCTGTCCGGCATCTGCGCGTCGGTAATCTGGCTGAGCCAGGCGTGGAGGTTCATCACTTCGCGCTCGGTGAAGCGCTTGAGGAGTTTGTCACCCAGCAGGGACAGCCCCAGACCGTAGGCCGCCATCTCCACCAGACGCTGATCGTAGGGGCCGGTTTCACCCCAGTAGCCCGCGCTTTGCGGATCGGTGCCCAGTTTGATGGCGTCCAGGTATTTCTCACTCCACGACTCGCCCTCGCCGCCCGCCATCAGCGGAAACAGCCCCCACAGCGCGCGGGAAAGCCCTTCCATCTGCGCGATATCCGTCGCGTAATGCGCGCAGGTCTCGCCCAGCGAAAAACGTGAACTGCCCGGCGGAAACTGCTTATCCAGCGCGCCCAGCATCCCGTTTAAATACGCCACCACGTCCCGGCGTGAAGACAACGGATTTGATTTTTCTTTGTTTGCCGCCCACATAGGTTTGCCCTCGTAATCAACTGCGGCAAAGCATAGAGAATCCGCAAGGGGCAGAAATGTTAGCCGCGTCACAGGTGAGAACGATGAATAAACCTACAGTTAAGAAAATTTAAAAAGGTGGTTTATAAATAGCATCTGACGGGAAAAAGTTGAGATCTATTGCACTATGCGCGACACGCCAACGTCCGATCATCTTGAGCTGATTACCCTAAACGACACCGTGGTGTCGTTTAGCCGCCTGTTCGCCAATACCGTGCGTTACCACCACTGGCACCAGTGTCTGGAAATTCTCTATGTGGAAGAAGGGTTTGGCGTCGCGATTGTCGACAACCGGCATTACACCATGCGCCCCGGCCGGCTGTTTTTCTTCCCACCCTTTACCCTGCACAAGGTGATGGTGGACGCGCAGGCGGAGGCCATTTACCGTCGCACCATCATTCATCTCGATCATCACGCCGTGCTGAAAAACCTGCGTGATTTCCCGCAAACCCGGCAGCGTCTGGAGCGGCTTTCACGCCGCGGCGGTGAGGCGTGGGTCGCTGACCTGGCGCATTGCCATCACCATGTCGATCATCTGTTGGGCTGTTATCAGTCTCCCATGAACAGCGAGGCCATTGCCGGGCTGCTGATCGGCCTGTTTGCCATGCTGCCCGACGATCGCGACGGCACGCCGGGCAGCAGCCAGGGGATCGCCAGCCAGGTGATGTTCTGGCTGGATGAGCACTATCAGGAGAAGTTCCGCCTGGACGCGCTGGCCGCAGAGCTGGGCAAATCGCGCAGCTACGTGTCGCGAAAATTCCATGCGGAGACGGGCGAGAAGATCCACGACTACCTCAACACGTTACGGCTGCGTAAGGCCTGCGAGTGTTTACTTCACACGGATTCGAGCGTGCGAGACATCGCGGCGCAGACGGGGTTCTCCGACGTGACGTGGTTCATCAGCGCGTTTAAAAAAGGGATTGGCGAGACGCCGCTGCAGTACAGGAAGAACCATCGTGCGGTTTGACGCCCTCACCCACAGGGAGAGGGGGAAAATCAACCACTCTTCTTCCCGGGCTTTAATCCACGATGTAACTCGTTGATGCGCTTCATCGACTTAATAGTGCGCTGTGGCTCGGTGGAGGCGACGGACAAAATAATCATTTCAAGGCACAGCAGCACCGTGCCGTGGAGCGGGATTTTGCCCTTCTCGCCGCCGCGCGGAACGTGGATCACCACGCTGGCCTCTTTGCTGAATCGCGAGTCGGTCGCGTTAGTCAGCAAAATGGTGGGAATGCCCAGACGTTTCGCCTCGCGCAGCGTGGTTTGCCCTTCCCGGTGCGCGGATTTTTGCGCCATCATGATCAGCACGTCGCCGCGCTGAAGCGCAATAAGCTGTTCGGCAAGCCCTATCCCGGTGCGGTTGAGCGGGATCGCAGGAAGTCCCATACGGCTGAACAACCTGGCAGTGTAATCGGCCAGAATACCGGATGCGCCAATGCCAAAAATAGCGACCTGCCTCGCCTGTGCCAGCAGCGACACGGCCTGCGCCATCGCATAGCGGTTGTGTGGTTCAGACAGCACCTCGCAGGTGTGCCGATGCCCCTCCAGCACGAAATCGATGCTCGTATTCACATCGCTGGTCAGCGTATTCACCGTGGTAGACATTTTCTCGCTGGAGGTCACCACGGGGCCGAACCACTGCTCGAGCGTCTGCTTCAGATCGCGCAATCCGGCAAAACCGAGCGCCTGGATAGCGCGAACAACGGTGGCATCCGAGGTGTTAAGCATCGTCGCGATCTCCATCGCCGTCTGCTCCATGACCGCTTCCCGGTTCTCATTGATGTATTGCGCCACCAGCAGCAGCCGTGGCGTGAGCTGGTTCGCCCGCGAACGGAAGCGGTCACCGTACACATCGACTTTGCGGATCACCGTGATGCCTCCGGCAGCGGACGTCCCGCAATCTGCGACTGCACCTGCGCGACCATCAGGCCTAACGAGGCGAACGAGTTCGAGATGGCCTCCTCGCGAGAGATGAGCACGTAATGCCCGGTGCGGCAGGCGTTGAGGAACTGACACCAGCCCGGCATCACCGCGTCCATCGCCGCCAGCTCGTCCTGCGGCTTGCCGCCGGTATCGCCGCGCCAGGTGGCGAAGACGAAATCGGCATCCAGCTCCGGCAGGCGCTCGGCGCTGACGTCGATACGCCCACCGTCCGGGATGCTCTCAATCAGCGGTGGAAACGTGAATCCTGCGTCGCGCAGCACGCGTCCAAGCGAGTGGTAGCTGTGCATGGCGTTGATTTTTCCCTGATTGGCCTGAATCACCGACACGGTTAACGTGCGGGTGTCGATAGTCGCTTTCAGGGCCTTGATTTGCTCCTGATAGCGACGCTCCAGAACCTTCAGCCGCGCCTGCGTACCGGTGAGCTGCGCCAGCTTGCGGTAGATTTCGGGCGCACCGCCGTCGAGGTGATCGATGCTCACCGTCGGGGCAATTTTTTCCAGCTGTTCTACCGGCGTGTTACGGGTCGGCTCGGTGATGATCAGGTCCGGCTTCGCGGCGGCGATGGCTTCAATGTCGATATCCGCAGTGCCGATGAATTTGATATCGGAATTATCAAAATCGACGCCGGTTAACATGCCGCTGGAACGCAGAAAATGGCTGCCGTCCGGTCGGGTGCGGCCATGGCTGGCAACCGGGGGTACCCCAAGCTCAATCAGCGGGATGGTTATATCCAAATCGTGCAACGAGACGATCCGCTTCGGATGCACCGGCACCACCACGTTGCGGTTCAGATCGTCTGTAAACCTCTGCGTCGGTTCCGCCGCACTCGCTACAAACCCTACCAGCAACAGCATTGTCAAAAGTACGCGCATCACACTCCCTCTAAAATCGGTCCCGACGCTGCCAGAGCAGCAGCAGGAAAAACGGCCCGCCAATCAGTGAAATCACAATCCCCGCCGGCAGCTGTAGCGGCAAAAATGCCAGACGCCCGACGTTATCCGCCAGCAGCACCAGCAGCGCGCCCAGCACGGCGCTTCCCGTCAGCAATGCTGTTTGCCCACCGCGCAGCAGCAGGCGCGCCATATGCGGCGCAATCAGCCCCACGAAACCCATACTCCCCACACAGGAGACGCAGGCCGCGGTGAGCACGACCGGTGCAAGCACGCGCAGCAAGGCAAGTCGTGAAGTGCGCACGCCAAGCCCGGTCGCGGTGTGGTTACCCAGCAACGCCACGTCGGCGGCGCGTGCGGTAAAGAGCAGCAGCGCGAACGCGGGAAGCGTCCAGGCTGCCGCAATGCTGACCAGCATCCAGTTTGCCGCATGCAGGCTTCCCGCCAGCCACAGCATCGCGGTCTGCACGTCGCGCACGTCCGCGGTAGTCATAAAAACGCCCATTGCGGCGGCAAACGCCCATGACACGCCGATACCCGCCAGGATGAATCGCGGACGGGTAATATCGCGTGCCAGCGCCACCACCAGCAGCGCGGTCAGCAGCCCACCGGCCATGCCAACCAGCGGTCGCCAGTACAGGCTAAGCGCCGGGAACTGAAAAATCAGCAACAGCACCGCCGCGCTACAGCCCTCTTTCACGCCGATAAGCCCGGGGTCAGCAAGGCCATTGCGGGTGATGGACTGCATCGCCGCCCCCGCCATACCGAGCATCGCGCCGCACAGCACCGCCATCAGCAGGCGCGGCAGACGGATATCCATCACGATGTAATGCGTCTCTGCTTCCAGCGTCTGCGGATAAAACAGCGCGCGCCCGATGGCAGAGGCAGGAATGGGCAGCGAGCCGTGGGTCAGACCAAAACTGAGCAGCAAGAAGGCAGCCAGCGATAACAATGCCAGGCATGCCAGCGCTTTTGGACGAACCAGCGCCGAAAGGGGGCCGACGCGTAGCGCACGCAGTCCCGCCCGGCTCATTTGAACATCCTCGACGCCAGGAAGATAAAGACGGGCGCACCGACCAGCGCGGTCATGACGCCGGTTGCCAGCTCATACGGCGTAAACAGCGTGCGGACGGCAACATCCGCCAGCAGGAGAACCAGCGCCCCACACAGGGCCGAAAGCGGCACCATTGCGCGGATGTCCACCGTCACCAGGCGGCGGATCAGCTGTGGTACCACAAGGCCGATAAAACCAATCGGTCCGGCGATGGAGACCGCCGCGCCGCAGAGCAGTGCAATCGCCAGCAGCGCGAACAGGCGCGTCTTCAGCAATGAGACGCCAAGCCCCTGCGCCATTCTGTCGCCCAGCGCCAGCATGTTGAGCGAGGGCGAGAGCCACAGCGCCAGCACAAAGCCAGCGGCAGCAACCCCTGCAGCGCTCCCTATCGTCCCGGCGCTGAGCCCCGCTAAATCTCCCGCCAGCCAGGTGCGCATGGCGAGCAGCGTCTGTTCATCAAGGATTAATATCGCGGCAGTCACCGATGAAGCAAATGCCGACATCGCCACGCCGCACAGCGTGACTTTCATCGGCGTCAGCCCGGTGCGACCAGACGAGGAGAACGTCAGCACCAGCAGAAACAGCGCCGCGGCGCCAACGGCGGCAACGAGCGGGCGACCAAACGGCAGCGACAGCCCCAGCGCGCTGGTGATAACTACCGCCAGCGCCGCCCCTGCATTCAGCCCCAGAATATGCGGCTCGCCGAGCGGGTTACGGATCACCGACTGCAGCAGCACGCCCGCCACGCCGAGCGCGGCGCCCGTCACCATTGCGGCGCAGAGACGCAGCAGCCGGAGCCTGATAATCACGTTATGGTCGAAATTGCGCGGATCAAAATAGAAGAATGCATCCACTACCGTCCGGGGAGCGATAAAGCGCGCGCCGATGCCCAGATGTGCAATCGCGCCCATCGCCAGCAGCAATGTGAATACAAGGAATGCCAGAGAGGTGCGCATCATGGTTGTTCTGCGACCTTTCGAAACGGCATAAAGAACGGCTTTCCGGTCATTGGGTTAACGGACATATGTACGTCGACGTCAAACACCGTTTTGATCAGCGACGGCGTGCAGGTGTCACCTTCATGTAATACACCCTCGACTTTGCCCTGGCGTAAAAAGACCAGCGAATCGCCGTAGTTCACGGCGAAGTTGAGATCGTGCAGCACCACCACCACGGTGCGCCCGTGCTGGCGGGTCAGGGTGTGCAGCAGTTCCAGGATCTCCACCTGATAGCGAAGGTCGAGATACGTCGTGGGCTCATCCAGCAGGATATACGGCGTTTGCTGCGCCAGAGCCATGGCGATCCAGCAGCGTTGACGCTGACCGCCGGACAGGCTTTCAACCGGCAGATGAGCAAACTCTGCCGTTCCGGTCAGGCGTAATGCCTCCTCCACCGCCAGCTCGTCTTCATCACTCCACTGACGCATAACGTTCTGCCAGGGAAAGCGCCCGCGCGAAACCAGTTCAAAAACGGTTAACCCCTCCGGCAACAGCGGAGACTGCGGCAAAATGCCAAGCTGACGGGCGACCGCTTTGGTCGGCTGTTCATGAATGGCTTTGCCATCCAGCACGACGCTGCCGCCAAGCGGCTGTAGCAGACGCGCGAGGGTGCTCAACAGCGTGGATTTGCCACAGCCGTTCGCCCCCACCAGAACGGTCATCTTCCGTTGCGGGATCGCGAGGGAGATATCATCAACGATGATTTTTTTGTGATAACCCGCAGAAAGATTCTCCAGAACCAGTCCCGGTTTTGTCGTGTTATGCGCCACGTGAATGCCAACGTAATGAAAAACCAATAAATAAAAATAAAACTCATTCTCTTTTGAGAAGTTTGCCGCTGCGCCATGTAGTAGTCAAGTGAATAAAAGCCCTGGATAAACCAGGGGTGAACGCAACAGGTAAAGCAAAGTTAAATCAATAAATATCAATCCATTTCAATAAGTTAAATATCAATCACTTTGATTTTAACGGTACGGAAATCACTGTAGTCATTTTTTTACTTTTTCCATTTACTACTACAATCCCGCATGATTGAATGATTCTCAATTACAAGTTCGATGCCATTCAGGCTAACGAACAGACCGTAAGGGCAATGACTCACACATTTTTCCGCGAAGATTGTTTCGCCGGATATTCTGGGAAAACAGATGTAATGGCTAAGTTCACACCTTCATTCTCTGGGGTAAAAGGGCGCGCGCTCTTTTCTCTGTTGTTTATGGCACCTTTGGTACACGCAGCGGCAAACGACGGCGAGACCCTGACCGTTACCGCCGATCCGAATGCGACCCTCGACGCCACCAGCGGCTATCAGCCCCTGAACACCTCCACCGCCACGCTGACCAACATGCCGATGCTGGACATCCCGCAGGTGGTCAATACCGTCAGCAATAACGTGCTGGAAGACCAAAACGCGACCACGCTCGACGAGGCGCTGTATAACGTCAGCAACGTGGTGCAGACCAACACCCTGGGCGGCACGCAGGATGCCTTTGTGCGCCGTGGCTTCGGCGCGAACCGTGACGGCTCGATCATGACCAACGGCCTGCGCACCGTGCTGCCGCGCAGCTTTAACGCCTCAACCGAACGCGTAGAGGTGCTGAAAGGCCCGGCCTCGACCCTGTACGGTATTCTCGACCCCGGCGGCCTGATTAACGTCGTCACCAAACGCCCGGAGAAAACCTTCGGCGGCTCAATTTCTGCCACCTCATCCAGCTTTGGCGGCGGCACCGGTCAGTTTGACGTCACCGGCCCGATTGACGGCACGCGCCTGGCGTATCGCCTGACGGGGGAATATCAGGACGAAGACTACTGGCGCAATTTCGGCACCGAACGCAGCACCTTTATCGCCCCGTCGCTCACCTGGTTTGGCGATGACGCCACCGTGACCGTGCTCTATTCGCATCGCGACTATAAAACGCCGTTCGATCGCGGAACGATCTTCGATCTCAACACCAAAAAAGCTGTCGACGTCGATCGCAAAACCCGCTTTGACGAATCGTTTAACGTCACCGACGGGCAGTCCGATCTCGCGCAGCTCAACGCGGAATATCGTCTTAACAGCCAGTGGACTGCGAAGTTCGACTACAGCTACAGCCAGGATAAGTACAGCGATAACCAGGCGCGCGTGATGGCCTACGATTCAAAAACCGGCAACCTGACCCGCCGCGTGGATGCCACCCAGGGCTCAACCCAGCGGATGCATACGACGCGGGCGGATCTGCAGGGGAACGTGGATATCGCCGGTTTCTACAACGAGATCCTGACCGGTGTGTCGTATGAGAATTACGATCTGCTGCGCACGGATATGATGCGCTGTAAAAACGTCAAAGGTTTCAATATCTACAATCCGACGTATGGGAATCTCGACAAGTGCACCACCGTCTCGGCGTCCGACAGCGACCAGACCATCAAGCAGGAGAGCTACTCCGCCTACGCGCAGGACGCGCTGTACCTGACCGATAAATGGATCGCCGTCGCCGGACTGCGCTACCAGTATTACACCCAGTACGCGGGCAAAGGCCGTCCGTTTAACGTGAATACCGACAGCCGCGACGACCAATGGACGCCGAAGCTGGGGCTGGTGTACAAGCTCACCCCGGCAGTCTCGCTATTTGCCAACTATTCCCAGACGTTTATGCCGCAGTCGTCCATTGCGAGCTACATCGGCGACCTGCCGCCGGAAACGTCTAATGCGTATGAAATCGGTGCTAAGTTTGACCTGTTCGACGGCATTACCGCCAATATTGCGCTGTTTGATATCCACAAGCGCAACGTGCTGTACACCGAAAGCGTGGGTGATGAAACCATCGCCAAAACCGCAGGCCGCGTGCGATCTCAGGGCGTAGAAGTGGATCTTGCGGGGTCGCTGACTGAGAACACCAACATTATTGCCAGCTACGGCTATACCGACGCGAAGGTGCTGGAAGACCCGGACTATGCGGGCAAACCGCTGCCAAACGTGCCGCGCCATACCGGCTCCCTGTTCCTGACCTACGATATTCACAATGCGTTTGCCGGGAATACGCTGACGCTGGGCGGCGGCGGGCATGGCGTAAGCCGTCGTTCCGCAACCAACGGTGCGGATTACTATCTGCCGGGCTATTTCGTGGCGGATGCGTTTGCGGCGTATAAGATGAAGCTGCAGTATCCGGTGACGCTGCAGGTGAACGTGAAAAACCTGTTTGATAAGACCTACTACACGTCGTCCATTGCGACCAACAACCTGGGCAACCAGATTGGCGATCCGCGCGAAGTGCAGTTTACGGTGAAGATGGAGTTTTGACGTCAGTGCGAGGCGTTCCCCTCACCCTAACCCTCTCCCCAGAGGGGCGAGGGGATCGATCGTAGGCCCGGTAAGCGCAGCGCCACCGGGCAAAAAAAAGCCCTGCATCGCAGGGCTTTTTCAGCATCAGGCCTCGATATCCGCCATATCGCCTTTCTCCTGCAGCCAGTTACGTCGGTCTTCCGAACGTTTCTTGGCAAGGAGCATATCCATCATGGCGTTGGTTTGTTGTTCGTCTTCGTCGCTGATCGTTAGCTGTACCAGACGGCGCGTGTTCGGATCCAACGTCGTTTCGCGAAGCTGCATCGGGTTCATCTCGCCCAGCCCTTTAAAGCGCTGCACGTTCGGTTTGCCCTTCTTGCGCTTCAGCTGTTCCAGCACGCCCGCTTTTTCTTCTTCCGTCAGCGCGTAGTAAACCTCTTTACCGAGATCGATACGGTAGAGCGGCGGCAGCGCCACGTGAACGTGGCCGTTTTTCACCAGCGTTTTGAAGTGCTTCACGAACAGCGCGCACAGCAGCGTGGCGATATGCAGACCATCGGAGTCCGCATCCGCGAGGATACAGATTTTGCCGTAGCGCAGCTGGCTCAGATCGTCGCTGTCCGGATCGATGCCAATCGCCACCGAGATATCGTGAACTTCTTGCGAGGCCAGCACTTCATCAGAAGAGACCTCCCAGGTATTCAGGATCTTACCCTTGAGCGGCATGATCGCCTGATATTCACGATCGCGCGCCTGCTTGGCCGATCCGCCCGCCGAGTCTCCTTCCACGAGGAACAGCTCGGTACGGTTGAGATCCTGCGCGGTACAGTCCGCCAGCTTGCCCGGCAGCGCGGGGCCGCTGGTCAGCTTTTTACGCACCACTTTCTTCGCGGCACGCAGACGACGCTGGGCGCTGGAGATCGCCATTTCAGCCAGCATTTCTGCTGCCTGAACGTTCTGGTTCAGCCACAGGGTAAACGCATCTTTCACCACGCCGGAAACGAACGCCGCGCACTGACGTGACGACAGACGCTCTTTGGTCTGACCGGCAAACTGCGGATCCTGCATCTTCACGGAGAGCACGTAGGCGCAGCGATCCCAGATATCTTCCGCAGACAGCTTCACGCCGCGCGGCAGGATGTTGCGGTATTCGCAGAATTCGCGCATCGCGTCCAGCAGCCCCTGACGCAGGCCGTTGACGTGCGTACCGCCCAGCATGGTCGGGATCAGGTTAACGTAGCTTTCGGTCAGCAGCTCGCCGCCTTCCGGCAGCCACAGTAGCGCCCAGTCCACGGCTTCTGTATCGCCGCTAAAGTTACCGACAAACGGTTTTTCCGGCAGCGTTGGCAGGCCGTTTACCGCTTCGCACAGGTAGTCGTTCAGACCATCGGCGTAGCACCAGGTTTGCGCGGTATTGTTAACGTGGTCTGTAAAAGTGATTTCCACGCCCGGACACAGCACCGCTTTGGCTTTCAGCAGGTGCGTCAGGCGAGAAACGGAAAAACGCGGGCTGTCGAAGAAGCTTTCGTCAGGCCAGAAGTGGACGCTGGTGCCGGTGTTGCGTTTTCCGCACGTGCCGACAACCTGCAGATCCTGCACCTTATCGCCGTTTTCAAAGGCGATGTTATAGACCTGGCCGTCGCGACGAACGTTCACTTCCACGCGTTTGGACAGGGCGTTCACGACGGAAATGCCCACGCCGTGCAGGCCACCGGAGAACTGGTAGTTTTTGTTGGAGAACTTACCGCCCGCATGCAGACGACAGAGGATCAGCTCAACGGCAGGCACGCCCTCTTCCGGGTGGATATCCACCGGCATGCCGCGCCCGTCGTCGATAACTTCCAGCGACTGATCGGCGTGCAGGATAACGTCAACGCGTTTGGCATGGCCTGCCAGCGCTTCGTCCACACTGTTATCAATAACTTCCTGGCCCAGGTGGTTTGGGCGCGTCGTATCGGTGTACATCCCCGGGCGGCGGCGAACCGGCTCAAGCCCGGTGAGGACCTCAATGGCATCAGCGTTATAGGTTTGCGTCATGATTTAAACTAGCAATTCGCATTGATTGTCAGTGGCTGTGCAGTCCAAGAAAATCGACAATCTGGGTGAAATGATCCTCAAAGCCCGTGAAAGCATGGTTTCCGCCCTCTTCTATAGTCTGGCGGCAGGATGCGTAATACGCCACTGCCTGGCGGTAATCCAGCACTTCATCACCCGTCTGCTGCAGCAGCCAGATGAGATCCGGCGCTTCAAGCGGGTCGACCTGCATAACTTTGAGATCGTAAATATGGCGTGACTCTAGCACATATTGTTGGCCGGTGTAGGGGTTCTCGTTTTCGCCAAGAAAGTCCCTCAGTAGCTCAAATGGCCGTACCGCTGGGTTAACCACCACTGCGGGCAGCATAAAGCATTGCGACAACCAGGTGGCGTAATATCCTCCCAGCGATGAACCGACCACGCCAAAGGATTCGCCACCGTGTTCGAGGACGATCGATTCCAGCATCTCCGCCGCTTCCGCCGGGTAGGGCGGCAGTTGCGGGACAATCATCTCAACGTGCGGATGATGCTCGCTCAGCCAGTGGCGAAACTGCGTCGCTTTCGCGGAGCGCGGCGAGCTGTTGAACCCGTGAAGATAGAGAAGCGTAGACATCAATAGCCTTCTGAAGCGGTATCGGGGCGGAATTTTGCGCCTGACAAACGGCACACTTCTGTCGTCAGGTTGCCATCGGCATGCAGTTCCAGCCAGCGCCAGCCTGGGGCGATGGTGTCCAGGGTGAAGTTGGCGCAATGCGGCTTAAATTGCACGCAAGTGGACGGCGTGGCGAGCATTCTGCGGCCATTCCAGTCGAGATCCTGTTCCTGATGAATGTGTCCGCACAGCAGATTTTTCACGCGAGGGAAGTTCACCAGCACGCTGTCCAGCGCCGCTGAGTTACGCAGGCTGTGTTGATCGAGCCAGCTGCAGCCCGCTGGCAGCGGATGATGATGAAGCAACAGCAGCGTATTGCGTGCCGGTTCGGCAGCCAGTTTGGTTTCGAGCCAGTCAAGCTGAAACTCGCTTAACTCACCGTGCGGGACGCCAAAGACCTGGCTGTCGAGCAGTAAAATTTGCCAGTGATCCCCTGCAAAAACACACTTCGCCGGGGAGATACCCGACTCCAGGAGCGAACTGTACATGGCAGGCTGGAAATCATGGTTGCCGGGCAGCCATACGCAGGGCACGCTGAAGCTCGCGATGCCTTCAGCAAAATGCTGATAGGCCGCGGAGGACTGATCCTGCGCCAGATCGCCCGTTGCGACAATCAGATCGCAGGCGCGATTTTCGGCGTGAATCGCGTTGAGTACAGCCTGATAGCTCTCCCAGGTATTCACGCCCAGCAGCGTTTCATGCTTTTCGGCAAACAGGTGGGTATCGGTGATTTGTAATATCCTGACTGGCGCCCCACCAGCAACAGTCAGGTTCAACAGGCTTTCCAAATGGTGTCCTTAGGTAGGTTTATGACGCTAACAAACCGGAATCGCCATTGCTCCATG
The DNA here is from genome assembly GCF_013337145.1 of Enterobacter sp. JMULE2. Classification (NCBI taxonomy): domain Bacteria; kingdom Pseudomonadati; phylum Pseudomonadota; class Gammaproteobacteria; order Enterobacterales; family Enterobacteriaceae; genus Enterobacter; species Enterobacter sp. JMULE2. Next base: position 409,854 of record NZ_SGWD01000018.1, on the reverse strand, counting down.
TGCTAAACAATATCTTAGCCAGTCGGCTAAAAACTGGTTAATTTGATGCTTTTCGTCGCGTTGATGCAACTTTTTATTCGGGTAATCATACCGCGCTTTGAAGCGAAAGATCTGCTGGCTCGAACACACTTCAGCGACCATCGCGTCGTGATAAAGGCGCACCGTCATCGACGGCAAGCTCCAGTAGCTAATGCTGGGGGCCGTTTGCTCAATCTCTACCAGAGTAGTGTAGCGCGTTGATTCTGTTATCGTTAACCGATACTGCGCGTTGCTCACCTGATAGCTTACCGTTTCGCCGGGTGCGTCGTTTCGCGGCAGCAGGCGGCGCAGCTGTGCGAAATTGGTTTCGCACAGGCGCATCATTTCTGGGAAGTCAGGCGTATAGCGCTTCATTTTTTCCACTCGTTTCGTAATGTCTGATAATGCAGTTGCAGCCATTGCAGGGCGATGACAGACGCTGCGTTGTCGATTTTCCCCTCTTCTACCCACTGGTAAGCCTGTTCCCGGCTCACCACATGAACCCGAATATCTTCGTTTTCATCTGCCAGACCGTGGATCCCTTCCGCGGTCGTGGCGTCCACTTCGCCCACCATAATGGATAAGCGTTCACTTGTGCCACCCGGGCTTGCCAGATAGCTGAGCACGGGCTTTGTTCTGCCGACAACCAGACCCGCCTCTTCCAGCGCTTCGCGCCGGGTAACGTCCTCGACCGATTCGCCCTCTTCAATCATCCCGGCCACCATCTCCAGCAGCCACGGGCTTTCGCTGACGTCATAAGCGGCGATGCGGATCTGCTCAACCAGCACCACTTCATCGCGCACTGGGTCAAAGGGTAGCAAGACTGCAGCATGCCCGCGCTCAAAAATTTCGCGTCTGATTTCGCCGCTCATCTCGCCGTTAAACAGGCGATGCCTGAAACGGTAAAGATCCATTGAAAAAAAACCGCTATAAAGCGTTTCTCGTGCAATAATTTCTACATCGTTTTTGGCGAATGTGACGGGCAACTTCTCTGTTTTTTGCATAAATCATGTCCTGGTAGCAATGGTGATGAAATGATGAATTTCAAGGCTGTTTGGCTGCCGTTTGTAAGGCTATATGATAGATTGGTGCAAATTACCGCCAGATGGCACGTAACGCCAACCTTTTGGTGTGGATGATTCTGTTAGAATCGGCAATTATTTTTAATTAGATCAGCGCTAATACTGCTTCACAACAAGGAATGCAAATGAAGAAATTGCTCCCCATCCTTATCGGCCTGAGCCTGACGGGCTTCAGTGCAATGAGCCAGGCGGAAAACCTGTTACAGGTCTACCAGCAGGCACGTCTGGGCAACCCTGATTTACGTAAATCAGCGGCCGATCGTGATGCTGCGTTTGAAAAGATTAACGAAGCGCGTAGCCCGCTGCTGCCGCAGTTAGGTTTAGGTGCAGATTACACCTACAGCAACGGTTTTCGCGACGCTAACGGCGTTAACTCCAATGCCACCAGCGCATCACTGCAGTTAACCCAGACGCTGTTTGACATGTCCAAATGGCGCGCCCTGACCCTGCAGGAAAAGAGCGCGGGTATTCAGGATGTGACGTATCAGACCGATCAGCAGACGCTGATCCTCAATACCGCCACCGCGTACTTCAACGTGCTGAGCGCGATTGACGCACTCTCCTATACCGAAGCGCAGAAACAGGCGGTTTACCGTCAGTTAGATCAAACGACCCAGCGTTTCAACGTGGGTCTGGTCGCGATTACTGACGTGCAGAACGCCCGCTCACAGTACGACACCGTGCTGGCTAACGAGGTGACTGCCCGTAACAACCTCGATAACGCGCTGGAATCCCTGCGTCAGGTCACCGGTAACTACTATCCAGAGCTGGCGTCCCTGAACGTGGACAGCTTTAAAACGGATAAACCGCAGGCCGTAAACGCCCTGCTGAAAGAGGCGGAAAACCGCAACCTGGCGTTATTGCAGGCGCGTCTGAGCCAGGACCTGGCCCGCGAACAAATCCGTCAGGCGCAGGACGGCCACCTGCCAACCCTGAGCCTGAGCGCGTCAACCGGTGTCTCTGATACCAGCTATAGCGGCTCTAAAACCAATACGTCCCAGTATGACGACAGCAATATGGGCCAGAACAAAGTGGGCCTGAGCTTCTCTCTGCCGCTGTACCAGGGCGGTCAGGTTAACTCGCAGGTGAAACAGGCGCAGTACAACTTTGTTGGCGCGAGCGAGCAGCTGGAAAGCGCCCACCGCAACGTGGTGCAGACCGTGCGTTCCTCCTTCAACAACGTGAACGCCTCGATCAGCAGCATCAACGCGTATAAACAGGCCGTTGTCTCTGCCCAGAGCTCTCTGGATGCGAACGAAGCGGGTTACTCCGTCGGTACCCGTACCATCGTTGACGTCCTGGACGCAACCACCACGCTGTACAACGCGAAACAGCAGCTCTCCAGCGCACGTTACCAGTACCTGATTAACCAGCTGAATATCAAGCAGGCGCTGGGTACGCTTAACGAGCAGGATCTGCAAATGCTGAACAGCACGCTGGGCAAACCAGTGTCGACTTCACCGGAAAGCGTTGCACCGGAGAACCCGCAGCAGGTTGCCGCGGTGGATAACTACAACGCTGAAGGTGGCGCGCCTGCTGCACAACCAGCGGCAGCACGTACCAACACCGGCAGTAATCCGTTCCGTAACTAAGCATTGCCCGATAGCGCTTCGCTTATCGGGCCTACTTGATCGTAGGCCGGGTAAGCGCAGCGCCACCCGGCGCAAAATCACATCCGAACGTAAGCCAACGTAAAGATCCCCCTGATTCCGCCCCTCTTCGCTTCATTTTCAACCACTCATCCTCTATCCTGAGCGTTATTACCACTGGGTCCTGGAAGACAAACATGAAACGGACAAAAACGATGAATCACGCGTCGTTCCGCAAAAGCTGGAACGCACGTCACCTCACCCCAGTTGCACTGGCGGTCACCGCCGTCTTTATGCTGGCAGGCTGTGAGCAAAGCGACGAAACGGTCTCGATGTATCAAAACGCGGACGACTGCTCGGCCGCAACCGGTAAAGCCGCGGAATGTACGACGGCTTATAACAGCGCGCTGAAAGAAGCGGAACGTACCGCACCGAAATATGCTTCGCGCGAAGACTGCGTGGCGGAATTCGGCGAAGGCCAGTGCCAGCAGGCGCCTGCTCAGGCAGGCATGGCACCGGAAAACCAGGCGCAGGCGCAGTCCAGCGGCAGCTTCTGGATGCCGCTGATGGCGGGCTACATGATGGGCCGCATGATGAGCGGCGGCGCGGGCTACCAGCAGCAGCCGCTGTTTAGCTCCAAAAACCCAAACAGCCCGGCATACGGTAAATACACCGACGCCACCGGTAAAAACTACGGTGCAGCAACGCCTGGCCGTACCACTACCGTGCCTAAAACGGCGATGGCACCTAAGCCAGCGACCACCAGCACCATCACCCGTGGCGGCTTCGGTGAGTCTGTGGCGAAACAAACCACCATGCAGCGTAGCGCGACCGGTACCTCTACTCGCTCAATGGGCGGCTGATCATGGAACGAGTCAGTATTGTTGAGCGCCCGGACTGGCGCGAAAAAGCCACCGAGTACGGTTTTAACTTCCATACCATGTACGGCGAGCCGTACTGGTGTGAGGATGCTTACTATAAGCTCACGCTTGCCCAGGTTGAAAAGCTGGAAGAGGTCACCGCAGAGCTGCACCAGATGTGCCTGAAGGTTGTTGAGAAGGTTATCGACAGCGATGAGCTGATGACCAAATTCCGCATTCCGAAGCACACCTGGAGCTTTGTACGCCAGTCGTGGAAAACGAACCAACCTTCACTTTACTCTCGCCTCGATCTCGCCTGGGATGGCGTGGGTGAACCTAAGCTCCTGGAAAATAACGCCGATACGCCAACCTCCCTGTATGAAGCGGCATTCTTCCAGTGGATTTGGCTGGAAGATCAAATCAATGCTGGAAACCTGCCGGAAGGAAGCGACCAGTTCAACAGCCTGCAGGAAAAGCTGATTGAGCGTTTCGCCGAACTGCGCGAACAGCACGGCTTCAATCTGCTGCACCTCGCCTGCTGCCGCGACACGGAAGAAGACCGTGGAACGGTGCAGTATCTGCAGGATTGTGCAGCAGAAGCGGAAGTGGCGACAGAGTTCCTCTATATCGAAGATATTGGTCTGGGGGAGAAAGGTCAGTTTACCGACACGCAGGACCAGATCATCAGCAACCTGTTCAAGCTCTACCCGTGGGAGTACATGCTGCGCGAGATGTTCTCCACCAAGCTGGAAGACGCTGGCGTGCGCTGGCTGGAGCCAGCGTGGAAGAGCATTATCTCCAACAAAGCCCTGCTGCCGATGCTGTGGGAGATGTTCCCGAACCATCCGAACCTGCTGGCGGCGTACTTTGCGGAAGACGATCACCCGCAAATGGAAAAATACGTCGTTAAGCCGATCTTCTCCCGCGAGGGGGCAAACGTCTCCATCATCGAAAACGGCAAAACGCTGGAAGCGGTTGAAGGACCTTACGGCGAAGAAGGGATGATCGTCCAGGAGTTCTGGCAACTGCCGAAGTTTGGCGACAGCTATACCCTGATTGGCAGTTGGCTCATCAACGATCAGCCAGCCGGGATTGGTATTCGCGAAGATCGCGCGCTGATCACCCAGGATCTGTCACGGTTTTATCCGCATATTTTTGTGGAGTAAGACTTGCCCGGTGGCGCTACGGTATGAACCGGAAACATGGGTAACACTTTAGACCGGATACATGGGTAACAGTTATAACTGGCATAGAAGAGGAGACTCGCTATGCCCTGGACTGAGACCCGACCTATGCAACGCCTTGATTTTATCCGTGCCTGCCATGCAGGTACGGACTCCTTCTCCGCGCTTTGCCGTCTTTTTGGCATCAGCCGTAAAACCGGCTATAAATGGCTTCAGCGTTTTGACCCCGCTGACCTGTCATCTCTCTCTGACCGGTCGCGCGCGCCACACTCCCACTCCCGGACGGTTCCTGATGATATCGCCGGACAGCTTACGGCCCTGAGGCAAAAACACCCTGACTGGGGTCCGAAAAAACTGCGGATGTGGCTGCTCAATCATCATGTCGATTTTACCGTACCTGCTGCCAGCACTATCGGCGATATCCTCAAGCGTGAAGGCCTGGTTCCGGATAAAAAGCGAAAACGCAGGACCCCGGGCAATCGCCAGCCCCTGACCACCATCAGTGAGAACAATCAGGTCTGGAGCGCTGATTTTAAAGGCAAGTTCAGGCTGCTGAGCAGAGAGTACTGCCATCCCTTCACCCTGACCGACAATCACAGCCGGTATCTTCTGAGCTGCCGGGGAACCGACCGGGAGAGTGAGCCCTTCGTCAGACAGTGCCTGACGGATGCGTTCCTGGAATACGGTCTGCCGGAAGTGCTCAGAACCGATAACGGTCAGCCCTTCGCGGGAACAGGGATAGCCGGACTAAGTCGTCTTGCCGTCTGGCTAATCAAGCTGGGCATCAGGCCTGAGCGTATCAGGAAGGGGCATCCGGAAGAAAATGGCCGTCATGAGCGAATGCACCGCTCCCTGAAAAGTGCGGTGAAACAGGGCAACACCTTCATGACGATGGAAGAACAACAGCGGTGGTTCAGTGACTACCGGGAAGAATTTAACCACGAAAGGCCGCATGAAGCTCTGGCGGGTGCAACGCCCGGAACGGTATGGCACCCCTCGAACCGACACTGGGATGGCCGTGTTCCTGAATACGCGTATCCGGAAGGCGGTACGGTCTACAGGGTAAAATCGCGGGGGACACTCTATATGGGGAAAAAGGGGACGGTGTTCCTGAGTGAAGCGCTGACTGATGAGTACATCATGCTGGAAGAACAGGATGATGGCCTTGAGGCCATCATCTTTAACGGAATAACGCTTGCGTACTACGACCGAAAAACCGAGAGTGTGCTCCGGATAGACTGAAAAGTGTTACCTATGTTCCCGGTCTGATCTGTCACCTATGTATCCGGTCATACACTACGCTTACCGGGCCTACGCGCGACATGTAGGCCGGGTAAGGCGAAGCCGCCACCCGGCATGTTTTTACCCAATCTGCACCGACAGCATACTCAAACTGCCCATCTCAATACCATCAACCGGAATGGTAATCGGCTCCTGACCGTCCCATGCGCCTAATACATAAAGCAGCGGCAGGAAGTGTTCCGCCGTAGGGTTAGAGAGCGAACCGCCTTCGTGATCCAGATAGTTCACCAGCGGATGCGCCTCACTCGGGCCTTGCCACGTCAGGTTTGCTTTGACGTAGTCGTTAAACGAGGTTGCCCACGGGTACGGCGTGTTCTCACCGTGCCAGCGCGCCGTACGTAGGTTATGCACCACGTTACCACTCGCCACCAGCATGATGCCTTCATCACGCAGGGTTGCCAGCTTGCGGCCCATCTCCAGATGCCAGGCGGCAGGTTTGGTGCTGTCGATGCTCAACTGCACCATTGGGATATCGGCATCCGGGTACATCTTAATCAGCACGCCCCAGGAGCCGTGGTCAAAGCCCCAGGCTTCTTTATCCAGCGTGACCGGAACGGGAGCCAGTAAATCAACCAGCTGTTGCGCCAGTTCAGGCGAACCCGGCGCAGGATAATGCGTGTCGTACAGCGCCTGCGGGAAGCCGCCGAAATCATGGATGGTCTTTGGTGCTTCCATCGCGGTGACGCCCGTACCACGGGTAAACCAGTGTGCAGATACCACCACAATCGCCTTCGGACGCGGCAACGTCTCGCCCAGATGACGCCAGGCGCGGGTATAGACGTTATCTTCCAGAACGTTCATTGGGCTACCGTGGCCTAAAAACAGTGCTGGCATACGTGAAGAAGTCATGGTGATATCCTTAGAGATATTGGCAATTTGATGGTGCTACATTACGCGCGATCGCGTGCAGATAAACGCAGATAAGCATGAAGATCATCATCAGGAAATTTGAATATCAGGTACAGCGTAAGGAGGGATGAATGTCAGTACCTTTAATTCTGACAATACTGGCGGGGGCAGCCACCTTTATTGGCGCGATCCTCGGCGTGCTCGGACAAAAACCGTCTAATCGCGTGCTGGCCTTCTCACTGGGCTTTGCCGCCGGGATTATGCTGCTCATCTCGTTAATGGAGATGCTCCCTGCGGCACTGGGTACCAGGGGCATGTCGCCCATTCTGGGCTACGGCATGTTTGTACTGGGCCTGCTGGGCTACTTTGCCCTCGACCGCATGCTGCCTCATGCACATCCGCAGGATTTAATGCAGAAAAACGTTACCCCCCTGCCGCGCAATATCAAGCGTACCGCCATTCTGCTGACGCTCGGTATCAGCCTGCATAACTTCCCGGAGGGGGTCGCCACCTACGTGACGGCCAGCAGCAATCTGGAGATGGGCTTTGGCATCGCCCTGGCGGTGGCCTTACACAATATCCCTGAAGGACTGGCCGTTGCCGGACCGGTTTATGCTGCGACCGGCTCAAAACGCACGGCCGTATTCTGGGCGGGGATCTCCGGGATGGCCGAAATCCTCGGCGGGGTGCTGGCGTGGCTGATCCTCGGCAGCCTGGTGTCTCCGGTCGTGATAGCAGCCATTATGGCGGCGGTCGCGGGGATTATGGTCGCCCTCTCTGTGGATGAACTGATGCCGCTGGCAAAAGAGATCGATCCGAATAACAACCCCAGCTATGGCGTACTGTGCGGGATGTCGGTGATGGGCCTGAGCCTGGTGTTGCTGCAAACAGCAGGTATTGGTTGAGCGTTTTGCCTCCGTTAAACGCGGAGGCATTATTTCCTTATTTTGTCGAAGACAATCTACATTATTTTTATTCTCTTTAATTATTTCGAATATCTCCGGGTAAAACAGTAACTATATGCACCGCTTACAATAACCAGTAATTATAATTTAATATTTCCTTAAAATGAGTTTTAGCCAATTTAATCGCCCCCTCACCTCTTTAGCCCGTATACTTTGCGAGTATTCTGAAATTTAATATTCAGTTTATGAATTCATTTGAAAAAGGATATTTTCATGCATATGGGTAAAAAACTACTGTTAGCGGTTGCAATGACTGCCATTGTCTCGGGTTCTGCATTTGCTGACGATCAGGGTTCTGGCAAAATCAAATTCAAAGGTGTAGTTATTGATGCGCCTTGCAACATTGCACCAGATAGCGTTGATAAAGAAGTGGATCTCGGTGAAGTGACCACAGCAGTTATCAATGCCAACAAGAAATCTACCGCTGTTCCGGTTGATATCAATCTGGAAAACTGCCAGCTTGACGATCCGGCCGATGAGACTGACACTCCAATTACCAAAGTCGATGTCACCTTCACCAGCGCAGCAACAGACGCAACTGACACCAGCCTGATGAGCAACACCTATGCAAGCGGTGCTCAGAACGTTGGCGTTCGTCTGCTGGATAACGCCGAAGCCAACATTACGCTGGGTGCAGCTAATGAAGTTGCCCTGCTGGCAGGTTCAACGACTCAGACTCTTCACTTCAAAGCATTAATGGAAGTGCTTGCAGGCAAAACCGCTACGGCGGGTCAGGTTGAAGCAACTGCCAACTATGTTCTGATGTACAAATAATAACATCACGTCACGGTATAAACCGGCTGGCATTTAATGCAGCCGGCAATCTATATTTTTTGAGTAACAGGACGATGACATATAAATTACAATGGATAATTATTATTACGTCCCTGTTAATGACGAAACTTGGCTCCGCTACCGAATTCAACATCAATGCCATTGATAAAGATCAGCGTGGCAGCGTTGATTTATCCCTTTTTAAAGATCAAATATCCGTCACGCCAGGCAACTATTTCGTTAGCGTTTCAATTAATGATATTCCGCTGGCGAACGGCTGGGAGCTTCGTTGGCGGGAGATAAAAAATAGCATACAAGTCTGTATTCCACCCGAGCTGGCCGATACGTTTGCACTTCAAGACTCCATCCGTAGCGCATTGCCTGAAAAAGACGGGTGCGTCGACTTTACGTCCAAACCGGATATTAAATTTACCTTTGAGCAAGCCAGCCAAACATTAAAAGTCACTATCCCCCAGGCGTGGCTACAGTACCGCGCTGCCGACTGGATGCCGCCCTCAACCTGGGAAAACGGCGTGCCCGGCGTGCTGCTGGATTACAACATTTTTGCCAGCCATTATCAGCCAAATGATGGCAGCAGTACCGACAATGCGAACACTTACGGAACGGTGGGTGCCAATATGGATGCCTGGCGGCTGCGCAGCGATTATCAGTACACGCAAACCCATACTGACACGGGTTCAGAAAATGATGGTCGCTTTTCACGTGTCTATATGTTCCGCCCTCTCCCGTCGCTCGGCGCCAAACTTACGCTAGGGGAAACAGATTTCCAGTCCGCTATTTTTGATGCTTTCACCTATACCGGTGCATCCCTGATTAGCGATGAGCGCATGCTGCCGTGGTCGCTACGGGGTTACGCGCCACAAATTACCGGGATAGCGCAAACCAACGCCACGGTCACCGTCAGCCTTGCCGATCGCGTGATTTACCAGAGCAAGGTCCCGCCCGGTCCCTTTGTAATTCAGGATCTTAACCAGTCTGTCCAGGGCACGCTGGACGTCAAAGTAACGGAAGAAGACGGGCGCGTCAGCACCTTCCAGGTCTCCGCAGAATCGGTCCCGTTTTTAACCCGCAAAGGTCAGGTTCGCTACAAGCTGGCGACCGGGAAAGCGCGCAAAGACGCTTCGCATGACGTTGAAGATAACGCGTTTCTGAGCGGTGAATTCTCCTGGGGGATGCTGTCACAAACCTCCCTCTATGGCGGTACGCTCGCCGATGGCGACCATTACCGTTCCGTCGCTGCCGGCATCGGACAAAACATGGAGTACCTGGGTGCCCTCTCTTTTGACGTCACACAGGCTACCAGCCAGTTGCCCAATCAGAATAGCCAGACGGGCTACAGCTACCGCTTTAACTACAGTAAACGTTTCGATACCACAGGCAGTCAGCTTACGCTCGCCAGCTATCGCTACTCAGACCCTCAGTTCCTGAGCTACGCCCGTTTTCTGGATGATGACAATAACGATCGGCAGTCCGAAAAACAGACGCTCAGCGTGACGGCCAGCCAATACATTTCGGCGTTATCACTCAACCTCTATGTAAACATGCTGCGTCAAACCTGGTGGAACGACTCGCCTTCCACAACGGGCAGCGTGACCGCTGGCTACAACTTTGACCTGGGTCGCTGGAAAAACCTGGGCGTCACCCTGTCGTGGAGTAAAACGCATTATGAAGATGAAGACGACGATACGCAGTTCTATCTCTCATTGAGCGTGCCGCTCGATCCCGATCATCGACTGAATTACGACCTGCGCAACAGCGACAGTCTCAGCCAGAACGTATCGTGGTATGACACATCAGACCGCAATAATACCTGGGGTGTTTCCGCAGGCACCGAGAGCGAGAAGTCAGATGCTGGTGCGCAGGTGGGCGGCAACTATCAACATTATTCCCCTTATGGCGATCTGAATCTTTCCGGGAGCTATAAGGCTAATGAATACAATTCCCTGAGCGCCAGCTGGAACGGCTCGTTTACTGCAACGGCGAAAGGTGCCGCCCTGCACCGCCGCAGCTACGGTAATGAACCGCGCGTGATGGTCAGCACCGACGGCGTAGGCAACATCCCGCTGAACATGTCGCGGGATGAAACAAACCGGTTTGGCATTGGCGTTTTACCGTCCATCTCCAGCTATTCGCCCTCCAGCGTGCAGGTCAATATGAACAACCTGCCCGATGGCGTGGACGTGGACACCCGCGTCGTCACCTCAACCTGGACAGAAGGCGCGATTGGATTCCGTCAGATTGCCACGCGTGCAGGCAACGATATTACAGGCATCTTACGCACCGCATCCGGCACGCCGCCGCTGGGTGCGGTTGTTCGCCTGCAGGAAAACGACCGGCAGATTGCCATGGTCGCCGATGACGGCCACGTCTGGCTCGGTGCCGTAGAGCCAGAACAACAGTTCCGCGTAACGTGGGGAGACAATCAGCAGTGTCGCTTCGCGTTACCTTCACACCTTGAAAACAGTATGCAGTTGATACTGCCATGTCAGTAAGAAACCATGATGAAATTAACCCTACTCAAAAGCCTGTGCCTGATGCTGGCCGGCGCAGCATTCACCACCCACGCGGCCGTAAACCTCGACCGCACGCGCATTGTCTTCCCGGAAAGCGACAAAGCCAGCAGCCTGAAGGTTGAAAACCAGAGCAAGGCGTTGCCTTATCTGGCGCTCTCCTGGATTGAAGATGAAAAAGGCCGGAAAGAAGACACGCATTTCATGGCGCTCCCTCCCATTCAACGCCTTGAAGCGGGCTCCGCGTCGCAGATCAGGTTCGTTAAGCAAGCAGCCACCAGCCAGTTGCCGAAAGACAGAGAATCCCTGTTTTATTTCAACCTGCGCGAAGTGCCGCCGAAAAGCAGCAGCGCCAGCGAGGAACGCAGCGTCATGCAGGTCGCGATGCAGAGCAGGATCAAACTGTTCTGGCGTCCAAAAGCGATTACCAAAAAGCCCGGTGAGCTGGCGGAAATGCGCATGGAAATTTCAGCCAATGCCAAAGGGATGACCGTGCATAACCCCACGCCGTATTACATCACCCTCGCGTGGCTCAGCAAGAATGCTAAGACCATGCTCCCGGGCTTTGACAGCCTGATGATCGCGCCTTTCGCTACAGCAACCACGTCTACGGGTGACTATCACGGTAATTATTACAGCATCGGTTACATCGACGATTACGGTGCGCTGAAAAAGGTCGACGTGCAGTGTGCGGGAACGGCGCAGTGCACGCTCAGCGAAAGGAAGATCGAAAAAGATGCAAAATCTCGCTAAGGTATTGTTTATATTGCTGCTCTCAGTGCTGCCTTTAAAAGACGCGCTGGCACTTGACTGCTACCTGGGCGGTTCCGGCGGCCCCGTTGAAGAGGTCAAAACGATCTCTCCGTTTGCTATTCCCAGTAATGCGCAGGTGGGTGAAAAAATCTGGGAGTCAGATGACATCAAAATCCCGGTGACGTGCGATCACAACGTCACAAGCAGTTTTCAACCTGAAGACGTTTTTGGCTGGGTGAACCCATATCCTTCTGCTACCGATCCCTATTATGAACTTGGGGTAACCTATGAAGGGATAGACTACGATGCAACAGGCCAGCCCAACGGCGTCGATACCCGACAGTGTCTGGACAACCAAAACATCACAATTTATACCCCTGACCAGATTCGACAAATGGGATGGGAAAATCGCATCTGTTCCGGTAACCCGGACGATATTCACACTTCACGTACTTTTGTCGCTCGCCTGCGTTTATACGTCAAAATCAAAGCGATGCCGCCCCACGGCTACGTCAGCTCTCTGGGGGATTACATCGTCGTGCAGTTTGACGGAAAAGGTGGGGTTAACCAGATGGTGGACGCGAAAAACCTCAAATATCATATTAACGGCCTGCAAAATATTACCGTTCTGGACTGCGGGGCGACGTTCAGTATTTACCCTGAGAACCAGGAGATTGATTTCGGCACTTTTAGCGCGCGCGACATTGTGAATCAGCAGACGCGCACTCGCACATTTTCGGTACGAACAACCAAAGTGCAGGATGCGCAATGTTCAGATGGGTTCAAAATGGATTCGTCGTTCTATACCACAGAGTCACTCAGCACCGACGATACGGCGTTATTGGTCGGGAACGGCTTAAAGCTGCGGATCCTTAACGAAACGCAGCAGCCCTACACCTTCAACCACTATGAAGAGTATGCTGATTTTACGGGCAGCACGTTGCAATATGAGCAAACCTACACGGCAGAGCTATCGCCCGTAGAGGGTCAAGCCATTCAGTCCGGCCCGTTCGAAACGGTAGTGCTGTTCAAAATTAACTATCACTAGACACAAAAAAGCCGGGTTTCCCCGGCTTTTTCACATCAGCCATTTCAGCTGGCTTTGCGCTCGTGCGCCTGGCGATACTCAACCAGATCTTCGATCGTTACCACCGGCATATTGTGCAGACGGGCAAAGGTGATGCACTCCGGCGCGCGCGCCATGGTGCCGTCATCGTTGGTCAGTTCACACAGCACGCCTGCAGGTTTGAAGCCTGCCAGCGTTACCAGGTCGATCGTCGCTTCGGTGTGACCGCCGCGGGTCAGCACGCCGCCCGCCTGCGCGCGCAATGGGAAGACGTGGCCTGGACGATGCAGGTCGGACGGCTTAGCACCATCGGCAATCGCTGCACGTACGGTGGTCAGACGGTCAGCCGCAGAGACACCGGTGGTCACGCCATGCGCCGCTTCAATGGTCACGGTAAAACCGGTACCGAAGGCGCTGGTGTTGTTTTCGACCATCATCGGCAGCTCGAGCTGCTTACGACGATCTTCGGTAATACACAGGCATACGATGCCGCTGCCGTGACGGATGGTCAGCGCCATCTGTTCAACGGTCATGTTTTCGGCGGCGAAAATCATGTCGCCTTCGTTTTCACGGTTTTCATCGTCAAGCACCATCACACCGCGGCCTTCGCGCAGTGCATCCAGTGCATGTTCAACACGTTGAGTTGAAGTGCCAAAAGAGGAAAGTAGCGTCTGATTCATGGTAAAAAAACCTCATTAACATTATGGTTACCAGAATCAGGGCAGTCTTAGGAGCGCCGTATAAGCGGCAAAAAGATAACGTGAGCGGGCCCATGCCCGACTGGATCGTTACTCTCTCCCATCCGGACTCTAACCGTCGGCCCCGGAATTACACCGGATCTGCTGACCTTTGAGTATTCACCCAAAGCGCTCGCGGGCTTTCAGCGTTAAGCTGATTTACCGCCGGTGGGGAATTTCGCCCCGCCCTGAGAATAAGCGAGATAACTATAACGCTATTGATTAACCTGGGCAATGCATAAGCTTCAAACAAATCTGCTTTATCCTGGAGCATGACGCGCTACAATGTTCATCAACACCGTTTTATCAAGGGAAGCCACTATGATTGACCCGAAGAAAATTGAGCAAATTGCGCGTCAGGTTCACGAGTCCATGCCAAAAGGCATTCGTGAATTTGGTGATGACGTTGAGAAGAAAATCCGCCAGACGCTGCAGGCGCAGTTGGTTCGCCTTGATTTAGTGAGCCGTGAAGAGTTCGACGTGCAGACGCAGGTTCTGCTGCGCACCCGCGAAAAGCTGGCACTGCTGGAACAGCGTTTGACCGAGCTGGAAAACCGCAATACCCCGGAAGAAGTGAAACCGGCACCGGCGATTCCGCCAGTGGATGACCAGGCGTAAGTGCGGCCTGATATGCCCGGTGGCGCTTCGCTTACCGGGCCTACATGAACGCGTAGGTCGGGTAAGGCGCAGCCGCCACCCGACATAAAAAAACGGGCCAGCTGGCCCGTTTTTTACTGACTGTCTTTCTGAATCTTCTTGATGATGTTGGTGGTTGAGCACCCGTCCTCAAAGTTGAGCACCATCACTTCACCGCCGTTGGCCCAGACCTCTTCGCTACCCGCGATTTGCTCCGGCTTATAATCGCCGCCCTTCACCAGCAGATCCGGCAGAATACCGGCAATCAGGCGCTGCGGCGTGTCTTCTTCAAACGACACCACCCAGTCCACCGCTTCCAGCGCGCCGAGCACGATCATGCGCTGCTCGAGCGGGTTCACCGGACGCGTTTCACCCTTCAGGCGTTTCGTCGACGCATCGCTGTTGACCGCCACAATCAGGCGATCGCCCAGCTTGCGCGCATTCGCCAGATACGAAACGTGGCCCGCGTGCAGGATGTCAAATACGCCGTTAGTCATCACCACTTTTTCACCACGCTTGCGCGCGGCGGCAACGGCCACCTTCAGCTCGTCTTCGGTCATGACGCCAAAACCGGTATCCGCACGACCGCGCACGGCGTTTTCCAGCTCGATAGGCGAAACGGTAGACGTCCCGAGCTTACCGACCACCACGCCCGCCGCCGCGTTGGCAAAGTAGCACGCTTCCTCGAGGGAATTACCCGCCGCCAGCGTCGCCGCCAGGACGCCAATTACCGTATCACCGGCACCGGTCACATCGTACACTTCCTGCGCCTGGGTTGGCATATGCAGCGGCGCTTTGCCCGGCTGCAGCAGCGTCATCCCCTGCTCGGAGCGGGTCACCAGCAGCGCGGACAGTTCGAAATCAGCAATGATCTTCATGCCGCGCTCAACCAGCTCTTCCTCGGTTTTGCACTTGCCCGCTACCGCCTCAAACTCGGAGAGGTTTGGCGTCAGCAGCGTCGCACCGCGATAGCGCTCAAAATCGGTCCCTTTCGGGTCGATCAGCACCGGGACGTTGGCTTTACGCGCCAGCTGAATCATCGTCTGCACGCTTGCCAGCGCACCTTTCGCATAGTCGGACAGCACCAGCGCGCCGATATTGCCCAGCGCCTGATTGATACGCTCGTGCAGCGGCTCAGGATCGACGCCCTCAAAACCTTCTTCAAAGTCGAGGCGGATCAACTGCTGGTTACGCGACAGCACGCGCAGTTTCGTGATCGTCGGGTGGGTCGGAACAGAAACGAAATCGCACTTCACGTTCACGTCCGCCAGCGACTTGCTCAGCGCGCGCGCCGCATCGTCGATGCCGGTCAGGCCCACCAGACGCGACTGCGCGCCCAAAGAGGCAATGTTCATCGCCACGTTTGCCGCGCCGCCGGGACGCTCTTCAATGGTGTCGACCTTAACCACCGGTACCGGTGCTTCCGGAGATATGCGGCTGGTCGGGCCGTACCAGTAGCGATCCAGCATCACATCCCCAACAACCATTACCCCAGCACGTTCAAACTCTGGCAGTGTTACTTTCATTCCTGACTCCAGAAAGATTCACAATTTGCGCGCGATAATATCACACTTGATTTGTTACGCACGGTTCCACCAGCCACTTCTGCCAGCTGGCCGTTACCTGAGCGCGTTCAGCGATGAAACAATCCAGCGCCACATGCCCCGGCTGCTCCTGCAAGGCCAGGTGATGCAGCTCGTCGCGCAGCGTGGTGTAGGCGCGTGTTAAAGCCTGCGCCTCCTGCTCGTCCATAATGTCGTTTTGCGCCAATAGTTCCAGAATGCGCACGTTATCCGACCAGCGCGTCAGCTTCGGCTTGTCGTGCGCATGCAGCAGCACCAGATACTGGGTAATAAACTCAATATCGGTAATCCCGCCCTCGTCGGCTTTAATATCAAAGCGATCGCGATGTTTATTGCCGAGATGCGCACGCATTTTCTCGCGCATTTCGCGCACTTCGGTCTGCAACGTACTGCCGTCACGCGGAGTGGTCATGACCTCCTTGCGGATGACGTCAAACTGCGTTTTTAACTGCGGATCGCCATACACCACGCGTGCACGCACCAGCGCCTGATGCTCCCACGTCCAGGCTTCATTCTTCTGGTAATCGGCGAAGGAGTCCGTCGAGGTGACCAGCATGCCCGCCGCGCCTGACGGACGCAGACGGGCATCCAC
The DNA here is from genome assembly GCF_013337145.1 of Enterobacter sp. JMULE2. NCBI lineage: Bacteria > Pseudomonadati > Pseudomonadota > Gammaproteobacteria > Enterobacterales > Enterobacteriaceae > Enterobacter > Enterobacter sp. JMULE2. Next base: position 393,333 of record NZ_SGWD01000018.1, on the reverse strand, counting down.
TTCATACAAAATGCCCGACGAGGTGCGGGTGCTGAACAGGTGCATGATGCGCTGCGCCAGACGCAGGTAGAACTGGCGCCCGTCAATTTCACGCTCGCCGTCGGTCATCACGTCAACCGGGCAATCGTGCAGGAAAATAAGATCGAGATCAGAACTGTATCCCAGCTCCCAGCCGCCAAGCTTGCCGTAGCCCACCACCGCGAAGCCGCGACCCTCACGGTCGGCCAGGTGTTTCGGCTGGCCGTAGCGCGCCACCATCTGCATCCACGCCTGATGCACCACCGCGTCGATTATCGCTTCCGCAAGCCAGGTTAAGTGATCGCTCACTTTCATCACCGGCAGCGTTCCGGCGATATCCGCCGCCGCCACGCGCAGCATCTGCGCCTGCTTAAACTGGCGCAGCGCCTCAAGCTGTTGCTCTTCATCTTCTTCCGGCACGCGCAGCAGATACTGACGCAGCTCGTCGCGGTAGGCATCCGTCGCCGTGGGCTGATACAGCGTGTTCGGGTCGAGCAGCTCGTCCAGCAGCAGCGGGTAACGTGCCAGCTTGTTCGCCACCATCGGCGACGCGGCACAGAGGGAAATCAGATGCTTGAGCGCCCCCGGAAACTCGCTCAGGAGCTCCAGATAGGTGGTACGCGTGATAATCCCGCTCAGCAGCGGCATCATGCGCGACAGCGGCACCGGCGCGTCCGCCCGCGAGCAGACCTCGCTCAGCAGGTGCGGCATCAGGTGATCCAGCACCTGACGGCCTCGTGGGCCAATGGCGCGTTTGTTCAGCTCAAGACGGAAATCAGCGATTAGCGCCACCACGCGATGACGGGCATCGTCACTCAGGTGCGCCAGCACGGGGGTCGTATCATCTTCCTGAAGCGCGTCCTGCCACAGCTCGCGCCAGTGCTCGGAAAGCGCATCGTCCTGCGACTCACTTTCGTCATCGCCAATCAGGTCGTTAAAGATGCGGCGCACGCCCGCCATATGGGCATCCAGCCGCTCGGTTAACGCAGCCCAGTCATTCACGCGCATGCCCCAGGCCAGACGCGCCCGGTTCAGGTCGTCGCCCGGCAGAGTCTGGGTCTGTTCGTCGTTGATGCTTTGCAGCAGATTTTCCAGACGGCGCAGGAACAGATAGGCCTCGCGCAGGGTTTGCGCGTCGCCTTCCGGCAGCAGGTGCAGCTGCTCGATGGCGCTCAGCGTCGGCAACAGCGAGCGGGACTGCAGCGATGGCTCGCGCCCGCCGCGAATAAGCTGGAAGACCTGCACGATAAATTCAATTTCGCGAATGCCGCCCGCGCCGAGCTTGATGTTGTCCTTCAGACCGCGACGACGCACCTCACGGGCGATCATCCCTTTCATATTTCGCAGGGACTGGATCACGCTGAAGTCGATATAGCGACGGAACACGAACGGGCGCAGCATGGCGCGCAGCTCGTTGGCGTAAGCGTCGTCGCTGTCGCCCATGATCCGCGCTTTGACCATCGCGTAGCGCTCCCAATCGCGCCCCTGCTCCTGGTAGTAATCTTCCAGCGCGGCAAAGCTCAGCACCAGCGGGCCGCTGTCGCCAAACGGACGCAGGCGCATGTCCACGCGGTAGACAAAACCGTCCTGCGTGGGCTGATCCAGCGCCTTAATCAGACGCTGGCCGAGACGGGTAAAGAACTGGGCGTTGTCCAGCTCGCGTCGGCCGCCGCGCGTGGAGCCGTTCTCGGGCCAGGCAAAAATCAGATCGATATCGGAGGAGAAGTTCAGCTCACAGCCGCCGAGCTTGCCCATTCCCAGAATCAACAGCAGCTGAGGAACCCCTTCCTCGCTGCACGGCGTACCCCATTCTTTACAGCAGGCGGCGTAGAGCCAGTCGCGCGCGGCGACAATCAGCGTTTGCGCCAGCTCGCTTAGCTGCTGCAAGGTGCTCTCTTCGCTTATCAGCTCCAGGGACTGCGCCCAGGCGATACGCACCATGACCCGACGGCGGAACTGGCGCAGCACGCGCATCAGCGTCGCTTCATCCGCTACGTCTTCGAGTGCGGTTTGCAGCCAGCCAGCATAATGCCGCCACTCGTCCGCCTGTGGCGGTGCGTTCTCAAGCTCTGCCAGCCAGTCCGGGTTGGCGGCGATACTTTCCTGCACAAAATCACTGAAGGCGAGCACGCTCTTTGCCTGCTCGCTTAACGATGAGGCCGGTAATGACTCGGGCAGACGTTCGCAAACGGTCTGCCACTGCTGCTGTAATTGCGAAGAAAGCGGCATTATTGGGGTTCCTTGCCAGAGTTAACGTTTTCCGCTGTGCAGCCAGAACGGCTCCTGCGAAATGGCCTCGTTACGGAAATGCTCAATCTCAATATGCTGGCGGGTTTCAATGGCGTGTTTCAGCCCCTGCCAGTTCTCCAGCCAGGCCTGCGCCTTCACGCCGTCATAGGCTCCAGACAGAAGCACCATGCTGTCGATATTGCGCGAAAGACGGGGAAGCTGATCGCCATACTGATCGCCCAGCGGGTAGGCAAACGTGGTCTTCAGTTCGGCGGCATGGCGGGAAAGATGAATATCCGCGAAACGCTTAAAGTTTTCCGCGATTTTGGTTTGCGCTTTTGCATCAAGGAAAGTACGCCAGCCTCGCGTCACCAGAAACTCGGTCAGCGCCAGTTTTGCCGTGGCGGTTTGCGGGCTGTAGATCGCCGTTTGCGCGGATACGTCCGAGAGCATCAGCGCTTCGGTTTGCGTCAGCAGATCGCGTAAGTGAGCACTCGCTTTGCGAGGAACGATACCGCCGAACAACGCAAGGGTATGACGTACCAGGGCAATAGCCGCCAGCACGTGGGATTTCGCGTTTTTCACATTACGCACCCACAGCTCTTCGTGGTACTGCCACTGGGAAAGCGCCAGCTCCAGCGCGGCTTCCAGACCCTGTTCAACGCTGGCTTTCGGTGCAACGTGCAAAATGGTCGTCTCTTTCAGCACGCGCGGCGCATTCCCCGCCGCCAGGTGTAGCACGCGCGGCGCATTCCCCGCCGCCAGGTGGTAGCCGCGCGCGGCTTTGCTCAGGCTTCCCTGACGCAGTCCAGACTGGTTCACCAGCTTGCGCGCCAGCTTCAGCACGTCGTTGGCGTCGCCTTCCAGCAGTTCAAGCTCCAGTTCGCAAATCGGTTCCTGGAACTCCCCCGCCTTCACCTCGCCCAGATCGAGGGCGATTTCAATGCGGCTTTTGCCTTCCGTCACCAGCCATTTTTCGCGCCAGAAATCGGTGCTGAACAGCGGCTGTACTTCTGCGGATAAGGTTGCCGGGAGTTTACCTTCCGGCCAGACCTCAGCCGGAAAACGTTCAAGCTCAAGTTCTGGCTTACTGATGTCGATATTGTATTCCGGACGCTGGTGCAAACCACCCACCACGCGACCGGCAATTTTCATCGTCATCTCGTAGCGCCCGCTCGCGCCACGGATGCGCAGGCCCATATCGTGACGACGCAGCCAGTTATTCGGCGTTTCGTAATAGATATTAAGCAGTTGTACCGGTTCATGGTGTTCGCCGGAAAGCGTGTGCAGATGCTGACGGAGCGCGTCAACGCTGTCTTTTTCGACGATAAACTTTAATTCGATTTCTTGTGCCATAGCCTTGTACTTTTGCCTGCGTCACAGACGCGTCGATGAAGGCGAACTTCCTCGCCATTTGTTTGTCAGTACATAGTATTTTGCGCCAAATTACCACGCAATGAGCAATTTGACGGGCGTAAAAGTTTGAAGAGGTGGAAATCACGACACAGATGATTCCGATTGATGACGAATCCTTTGCGTAGAGACACTGATACCACTACTATCGTTCCACTATTTATGAAAATAACGACTGATATGCTTAAATTACGCCTGATTGGACTTACTTTACTCGCTTTTAGCGCCGCAACCGCGGTCCACGCTGAAGAGAAGCGTTACGTTTCTGATGAACTGAACACCTGGGTACGCAGTGGCCCTGGGGACAATTATCGCCTCGTGGGCACGGTAAATGCCGGCGAGGAAGTGGTTCTGTTACAAACCAATGCAGACACCAACTACGGTCAGGTACGCGACAGCTCCGGCCGCACCTCCTGGATCCCGCTGAAAGAGCTGAGCAACGTGCCAAGCCTGCGCACCCGCGTGCCGGACCTGGAAAACCAGGTGAAAACCCTGACCGATAAGCTGACCAACATCGATAACACCTGGAACCAGCGCACGGCAGAAATGCAGCAGAAAGTGGCCCAGAGCGACGGTGTGATCAACGGTTTGAAGGAAGAGAACCAGAAGCTGAAAAACGAGCTGATTGTCGCGCAGAAGAAAGTGAATGCCGCCAACCTGCAGCTTGATGATAAACAGCGCACCATCATCATGCAGTGGTTCATGTATGGCGGCGGCGTGCTGGGCGTCGGTCTGGTGCTGGGTCTGGTGCTGCCAATGCTGATCCCAAGCCGTAAGCGCAAAGACCGCTGGATGAACTAACTCGTCTTCTCTGCCACACTTACGTATTATCTTGCGAAAAGAGAAAACGGGAGCGTTGGTGTGAAGAGTTATCTGGTCGGTGGTGCGGTACGTGATGCGTTGTTAGGTCTGCCGGTCAAAGATAAAGACTGGGTGGTGGTAGGTGCCACCCCCGAAGAGATGCTCGACGCGGGCTACCAGCAGGTAGGCCGCGATTTTCCCGTTTTTCTTCATCCTAAAAGCCGTGAAGAGTACGCCCTGGCGCGTACCGAACGAAAATCCGGCTCTGGCTATACCGGTTTTACCTGCTATGCCGCCCCGGATGTGACGCTGGAGCAGGATCTGCTGCGCCGCGATCTCACCATCAACGCCCTTGCGCAGGACGAGCACGGCCAGATCATTGATGCCTACGGCGGTCAGGACGATCTGCGCGACCGTCTTTTACGTCACGTTTCCCCGGCTTTTTCTGAAGATCCGCTCCGCGTGCTGCGCGTGGCGCGTTTCGCCGCGCGTTATGCGCATCTCAGTTTCCGTATCGCTGATGAAACCATGGCGCTGATGACCGCGATGACCGAAGCGGGCGAACTGGAACACCTGACGCCAGAACGCGTCTGGAAAGAGACGGAAAACGCCCTCACGACCCGCAACCCGCAGGTCTTTTTCCAGGTGCTGCGCGACTGTGGCGCGCTGAAAGTGCTGTTCCCGGAAATCGACGTGCTGTTCGGCGTCCCCGCCCCGGCGAAATGGCACCCGGAAATTGATACCGGTATTCATACCCTGATGACGCTCAGCATGGCCGCCATGCTCAGCCCGGACGTGGACGTGCGTTTTTCCACTCTGTGCCACGATCTCGGCAAAGGGTTAACGCCGAAGGCGTTCTGGCCGCGCCATCACGGACACGGTCCGGCAGGCGTGAAGCTGGTCGAAGGCATTTGCCAGCGGCTGCGCGTGCCGAATGAGATCCGCGACCTGGCAAAACTGGTGGCAGAGTTCCACGATCTCATCCATACCTTCCCGATCCTGAAACCGGCCACCATCGTTAAGCTGTTCGATAATATCGACGCCTGGCGTAAACCCCAGCGCGTGGAGCAGATCGCCCTGACCAGCGAAGCCGACGTGCTCGGTCGCACCGGGTTTGAGGCCTGCGATTACCCACAAGGCCGTTTGCTGCGTGAAGCCTGGGACGTGGCGAAAGCCGTACCCACGAAAGATGTTGTTGAAGCAGGATTCAAAGGACCGGAAATTCGGGAAGAGTTGACGAAACGCAGGACAGAAGCCGTTGCGGCATGGAAGGAAAAGCGTTGCCCTCAGCCAAAAGACTGAGGGCCGTTGGTCATCAGAAGAAGACCACGTACACCGCAGCCGCGACGATAAAGCGGTAGATCGCGAACGGAATGAACGAGATACGCTTGATCAGCTGCAGGAAGGTTTTGATGGCAATCAGCGCCACGATGAAGGCGGTGATGAAGCCCACGGCGAACATCGGAATGTCGCCAGCCGTCAGGAAGTGATAGCTCTTATAGACGTCGAGTACGGTGGCACCCATCATCATCGGCACCGCCAGCAGGAATGAAAATTCCGACGCGGCATAACGGCTCACACCCATCAGCATGCCACCAGAAATGGTCGCCCCTGAACGCGAGAAGCCCGGCCACAGCGCCAGACACTGGAAGCAACCAATGATAAACGCCTGACGGTAGGTCATATCATCCAGACCTTCCGCACGCGGGGTTTTAGGTTTCAGCACTTCTGCTGCAATCAGCAGGAAACCGCCAACCACCAGCGCATACATCACGTTAATCGGGTTAAACAGCGATTTGATGGTGTCGTGGAATACCAGCCCCAGCACGACCGCCGGGACCATGCCGAGCAGAATGTGAATCAGCGTCAGACGGCCCTTGCCTTCCCCTTCACGCTGCGGCAAACGTCCAAAGTGAATGCCGATCAGGCCAAACAGACGACGCCAGAACATCACCACAACCGCCAGAATAGAACCCAGCTGAATCACCACTTCGAACGTCTTTGCGGTATCGCCCTCAAAGCCCAGCAGGTGGCCGACGATAATCATATGGCCCGTACTGGAAACCGGCAAAAACTCCGTCAATCCTTCGACCACACCCAGTATTGCCGCCACCAGCAGCGAGTGCATATCGCTCATCTATAAACCCCTAAAAAGATATAAAAAAACGGTGTCCCACGTGGACAACCGTGAAAGATACAGCTTTATGACCGGTATAACCTAAAATGGTTTAGCGATTATGACGTTAAATCTTTGCTTTCAGATTATTGCCACGCTCGATAATCACGCCTACGTTGGCAGCGCGCGCTACCGCCCCCGGTTTGCTTAACTTGATGCGTACCCATGGCGAGTTAAATTTGGTCAGCAGTAGCTCCGCCACCTCTTCCGCCACGCGTTCCACCAGCGCAAAACGCTGCCCTTCCACATGGTTGATGACCGTTTCACTGATGTCGGCATAGCTCAGACAGTCATTCACATCGTCGCTTTTTGCCGACGCGCGGTTATCCCAGCCCATTTCGATATCGAACACCAGCTTCTGCTCAATGGTCTGTTCCCAGTCGTAAACACCAATAGTGGTGATTACCGAAAGTTGCTCTATAAATACAATATCCATCACGACCTGCCTGCTTTTTGGCTAAACCGGATACCACTTCCGGCGAATTATGCGTATTATCCACAGATGCTGAGAATACAGATACATTTTCAAAACGGAACAGCGTTATGAGTGCAATCGCGCCTGGAATGATTATCCTCGCCTACCTTTGCGGCTCAATCTCCAGCGCCATTCTGGTCTGCCGCATCGCCGGGTTGCCTGACCCACGCGAAAGTGGTTCCGGGAATCCGGGGGCGACCAATGTACTACGAATTGGCGGCAAGGGAGCAGCCGTAGCGGTTTTGATTTTTGATGTTCTGAAAGGGATGCTACCCGTCTGGGGCGCGTATGCGCTGGGCGTCACGCCGTTCTGGCTCGGTCTTATCGCCATCGCCGCCTGCGTCGGCCATATCTGGCCCGTTTTCTTTGGTTTTAAAGGCGGGAAAGGCGTTGCGACGGCCTTCGGTGCGATTGCACCTATCGGCTGGGATCTCACCGGCGTGATGGCCGGGACCTGGCTGCTCACCATTCTTCTGAGCGGCTACTCGTCGCTGGGCGCGATCGTCAGCGCGCTGATTGCCCCGTTCTACGTCTGGTGGTTTAAACCCCAGTTCACCTTCCCGGTGTCGATGCTCTCCTGCCTGATCCTGCTGCGCCATCACGACAATATTCAGCGCCTGTGGCGTCGTCAGGAAACCAAGATCTGGACGAAGCTCAAGCGTAAGAAGAAAGACGCTAAATAAAGCGTTCGTTATGCCTTATAACCAAATGTGATTTTGGTCACCTTCTGCCTGTGGTAACTGTTAGAGACACAACACAACCACACAAAAAGAAAAATGGCAGAAATCACAGATACAACTCCCCTTTCAACGGCAGGAAGCACCCCGGACGGCGACATCAAGTGGGTGCGCAGCGCATCGGACGTTTCACGTCTGGTTAACGACGGCTCTCAGGGCCGGGCCAACGCCCGTATCGTGGTCGGTATCGCGCTGGGCGGTATTTTTCTCGACGCGTACGATCTCGGCGCATTGGCGTTTGGCATCAAGGACATTACCCGCGAATTCAATTTAACCCCTGCCGGCACCGGCATGGTGGCGTCGGCCATTACCTTCGGTGCCATCGTCGGGGCGCTGCTCGGCGGCTATCTCACGGATAAAATCGGGCGCTACCGCGTGTTTATGGCCGATATGGTCTTCTTCGTCGTCGCCGCTATCGCCTGTGCTCTCGCTCCGAACGAATATGTGCTGGCGGGCGCGCGCTTTGTGATGGGGCTCGGCGTGGGGATCGACCTTCCCGTGGCGATGGCGTTTCTCAGCGAGTTCGCCAGACTGAAAGGTCCGGGAAACAAAGCTTCCAGCGTCGCGATGTGGTGCCCTACCTGGTATGCGGCCATCAGCGTCTCCTACCTGCTGGTGCTCTTCTTCTACGCCGTGCTACCGGAAAGCCACAGCGACTGGCTCTGGCGCCTGATCCTTGGCTTTGGCGCGGTGCCCGCGCTGGTGATTATCGCCATTCGCAGCCGTTACATGAGCGAGTCTCCGGTCTGGGCGGCGAATCAGGGCAACCTGAAAGAGGCGGCATCCATTTTGCGGCAGTCGTACAACATCAACGCCCACGTGCCGCAGGATGCCCTTGACCAGCCCGCGCCGGTGGTTAACAAGGCAAAATGGTCGAACTACCTCAACCTGTTCCGGGGCATTTATCTGCGGCGTACCACCCTCGCCACGCTGCTGTCGGTGGTCTCCTCGTTTGCCTATAACGCCGTGGCCTTTGGCCTGCCGGTGATTATTTCAAGCTTCTTCGTGCAGTCGATGCTCACCACCATTTTGATCTCGCTGGTGCTGAACCTGCTGTTTGCGTTTGTTGGCGGATTACTGGCGGTGCGCTATGTTCCACGCTTCGGCGCGTGGCGGATGTCGCTCGCGGGCTATGCCTGCCAGCTTGTGGCACTGCTCGGGCTGGCGCTGATAGGCCGACCGGAAGGTGCCTCTGAAGGGGTGCTTGCTGTTTCGATGCTGGCGCTATTCCTGTTCGGTCAGGGCTTTGGCCCGGGTGCGCATACCATGACGTTTGCCTCCCTGAGCTACCCGACCTCGCTGCGCGGCGTCGGCGTGGGGCTCAACCAGACGCTGATGCGCAGCAGTTCCACGCTGTCGCTGTTCCTGTTCCCGCTGCTCGTTGCGTCTCTCGACACCGCTGTGTTCTGGGTGATTGCGCTGGCGCCGTTTATCGGCCTGGCGTCGCTGCTGGCGATCCGCTGGGAGCCGTCCGGGTATGATGTGGATGCGGAGGATTATCGCTAGCCTTTCCTGCCGGGTGGCGCTGCGCTTACCCGGCCTACACTGCGCATTATCTTGTAGGCCCGTGCAAGCGTAGCGCCGCCGGGCGAAAATCACATGAGCTTTTTTATCCATAAGCGACTCATATGACAGCCTTCATTTCTGCCAGGGCATACTGAAACGACCCCGATGATGAGCAGATGGATGCAGCATGTTAGCAGCTCAGGTCACTGATAATTCATACAAAGGCTGGCAGGCATCGCTTGCCCTGCAGTTTTGTCACACCCCTGAGAAAACCCTCCTGTACTCCGCTCATCACGTCGGGCCGCTCACCGTCCAGCGTCCGTTTTACCCCGAAGGGGAAACCTGCCACCTTTATCTGCTTCACCCGCCCGGCGGGATTGTGGGCGGCGATACGCTGGACATTTCCGTTCGGCTGGACGCCAAAAGCCATACGCTTATCACCATGCCCGGCGCCAGTAAGTTCTATCGCAGCAGCGGCCCGCAGGCCTGCCTCAATCAGCACTTTTATCTCGATGATGGATCCACACTCGAGTGGCTGCCGCAGGACACGATTATTTTTCCCGGCGCGAACGCCGCGCTGCGCTCCGTCTTCCACCTGAAGGCCTCCAGCACGCTGCTGGCCTGGGAGCTGTACTGCCTGGGACGCCCGGTAATAAACGAAACCTTCAGCCACGGCACGCTGGAGAGCCGCCTTGAGGTGTGGGTAGATGACGAGCCGCGCCTGATTGAGCGCCAGCATCTTAGCGACGGCGATCTCTCGCCCGTCGCCGGGCATCCGTGGCTCGGCACGCTGCTCTTCTACCCAGCCCGGGAAGAACATCTCGACGCGGTGCGCGAGCGGCTCGCACCGCTGGAAAATTATGCCGGGGCAACGCTCACCGATGGCCTGCTGTCGGTGCGTTTTCTCTCCCACGACAATCTGATTTGCCAGCGGGTGATGCGCGATATCTGGCAGTCGCTTCGCCCGCTTCTCACTACCAAACCCGCCTGTTCGCCGCGTATCTGGCAGACATAAGAGAAACGTTATGGAACTGACCCCCAGAGAAAAAGACAAGCTGTTGCTGTTCACCGCCGCGCTGGTTGCCGAACGCCGCCTCGCGCGCGGGGTAAAGCTCAATTATCCGGAATCGGTCGCGCTGATCAGCGCCTTCATTATGGAAGGCGCGCGCGATGGCGAAACCGTCGCCTCGCTGATGGAGGCGGGCCGCCACGTCCTGAGGCGCGACCAGGTCATGGAGGGCGTGCCGGAGATGATCCCGGATATCCAGGTCGAAGCCACCTTCCCGGACGGTTCCAAGCTCGTCACCGTCCACAACCCGATCGTTTAAGGAGCGCGTGATGATCCCAGGTGAATATCAGGTCCAGCCCGGAAACATTGCCCTCAACGTCGGGCGTGAAACCCAACGCGTGGTTGTCGAAAACCACGGCGACAGGCCGATCCAGGTCGGATCGCACTACCACTTTTACGAGGTCAACCCCGCGCTGAAGTTCGATCGGGAAGCCACCAAAGGCTACCGGCTGAACATCCCGGCGGGCACCGCCGTGCGCTTTGAGCCCGGCCAGAAGCGGGAAGTGACGCTGGTGCAGGTCGCGGGTGCCCAGCGGATTTTCGGCTTTCGCGGTGACGTGATGGGAGAGGTAAAACATGGTTGAGATTTCACGCCGGGCGTATGCCGATATGTTCGGCCCCACTACCGGGGATAAAGTGCGGCTGGCCGACAGCGAGCTGTGGATCGAAGTGGAGGACGATCTCACGATCTACGGCGAAGAGGTCAAGTTCGGCGGCGGGAAGGTGATCCGCGACGGCATGGGTCAGGGACAGATGACCGCAGACGGCTGCGTGGATCTGGTTCTCACCAACGCGCTGATCGTCGATCACTGGGGGATCGTAAAAGCCGATATCGGCGTCAAGGACGGGCGGATCTTCGCCGTCGGCAAAGCCGGAAACCCGGACATTCAGCCCGGCGTGACGATCCCGATCGGCGCGGCAACGGAAGTGATTGCCGCCGAGGGGAAGATCGTCACCGCCGGCGGGATCGACACCCACATCCACTGGATCTGCCCGCAGCAGGCGGAAGAGGCGCTGGTCTCCGGCGTCACCACCATGATCGGCGGCGGTACCGGACCGGCGGCGGGCACCAACGCCACCACCTGCACGCCGGGACCGTGGTATATCGCCCGCATGCTGCAGGCTGCCGATACGCTGCCGGTGAATATCGGCCTGCTCGGCAAAGGTAACGGCTCCAACCCGGACGCCCTGCGCGAGCAGATTGCCGCCGGCGCTATCGGGCTGAAGATCCACGAGGACTGGGGCGCGACGCCTGCGGCGATTAACTGCTCGCTGGAAGTCGCGGAAGAAATGGATATTCAGGTGGCGCTGCACAGCGACACGCTGAACGAGTCCGGTTTTGTCGAAGACACGCTGGCAGCTATCGCCGGGCGCACCATCCACACTTTCCACACCGAAGGGGCGGGCGGCGGCCACGCGCCGGATATTATCACCGCCTGCGCGCACCCGAATATTCTGCCCTCCTCCACCAATCCGACGCTGCCCTACACGGTCAATACCATCGACGAGCATCTCGACATGCTGATGGTCTGCCACCACCTTGACCCGGATATCGCCGAGGACGTGGCGTTTGCGGAATCCCGCATTCGTCGTGAAACCATCGCCGCTGAAGACATGCTGCACGACATCGGCGCATTCTCGCTCACCTCGTCAGATTCGCAGGCCATGGGCCGCGTCGGGGAAGTGATTATCCGCACCTGGCAGGTCGCGCACCGCATGAAGGTCCAGCGCGGCGCGCTGCCGGAAGAGACCGGCGAGAACGACAACGTCCGCGTGAAGCGCTACGTCGCCAAATACACCATCAACCCGGCGCTCACCCACGGCATCGCCCACGAAGTCGGTTCGATTGAGGCGGGCAAACTGGCGGATCTGGTGGTCTGGTCCCCGGCGTTCTTCGGCGTCAAGCCCGCCACCATCGTCAAGGGCGGGATGATCGCCTGCGCGCCAATGGGCGACATCAACGCCTCGATCCCTACGCCGCAGCCGGTGCATTACCGCCCGATGTTTGGCTCGCTGGGCGCCGCGCGCCACGCCACCCGGCTGACGTTTATCTCGCAGGCCGCCAGTGCGAACGGCATCCCGCAGCAGCTCAACCTGCAGAGCGCCACCGCGGTGGTGAAAGGCTGCCGGACGGTGAAAAAGGCGGACATGATCCACAACGGCCTGCTGCCGAATATCACCGTCGACTCACAAACCTACGAGGTGCGCGTCGACGGTGAACTGATAACCAGCGAACCGGCTGACGTTCTGCCGATGGCGCAACGCTATTTCCTGTTTTAAGGAGTAATGATGATCTACTTAACCCAACGCCTGGACCATGCCCACCCCGTCACCGCCAGCGTCACGCTGCCGATTGACGTACGGGTGAAAAGCCGCGCCCGCGTAGCGCTGAACGACGGCCGCGAAGCCGGGCTGATGCTGCCGCGCGCGGCCTGCTGCTGCGCGGGGGCGACCTGCTGACTACCGACGACGGCAGCGAGGTTGTCGAGGTGATCGCCGCTCCGGAGTCGGTTTCCGTGGTGCGCTGCGCCGATCCGTTCCTGCTCGCCCGCGCCTGCTACCACCTGGGCAACCGCCACGTGCCGCTGCAGATCATGCCCGGCGAGCTGCGCTATCACCACGACCACGTTCTCGACGACATGCTGTGCCAGTTCGGGCTGGAAGTAACGTTCGCTACTCTGGCGTTTGAACCGGAAGCGGGCGCTTATACCAGCGATGCCCACAGTCATTCTCACGCTCATTCACATTAAGGATTAATCATGCGCAAGTATTTACCGCTGTTACTGCTGGCCTTTTCCGTTCCGGCGCTCGCCCACCCCGGCCACGGCACCGACAGCTTTCAGGCCGGTTTTCTGCATCCGCTGACCGGGCTCGATCACCTGCTGATGCTCACCGGTGCGGGCGTGCTCTCTGCCCTGAGCGGACGCAAGCTTCTGCTGCCGTTTGCCACCCTCGGGATGATGCTTGTCGGCGCGATTGCGGGCAGCCTGCTCGGCGGCTTCAGCGGCATGGAGATGCTGATTATCGCCTCGCTGGCGGTATCCGGCGTGATGATGTTTAAAACTGAAAACCGCCTGCTGCTGGCGGTGCCTGCCCTGGCGATGTTCCACGGCTGGGCGCACGGCGTGGAGATGTCCGGCCACAGCTTCTGGCTCTTCACCAGCGGCTTCATGCTCGCCAGCGCCACGGTGCTGTGCGCCAGCTTTGCCGCAGGGCTGCTGCTGCGCCGTCACGACGGCCTGCGTAAAACCTTCGGCGGCGGGCTGATTGTCTCCGCCCTGCTGGCGCTGATGAGCTGATGGAGCACGCCCGTCAGAGGCTGCGCCTGATGCAGCTCTCCAGCAGCAGCCTGCCGGTCGGGTCGTTTACCTGGTCGCAGGGGCTGGAGTGGGCCGTTGAGGCGGGCTGGGTCACGGACGCCGACGCGTTCAAACGCTGGCAAATCCAGCAGATGGAACAGAGCTTTTTCTGCGTCGATCTGCCGCTGTTTATCCGTCTTTATCAGGCCTGTGAGCAACGCGATCTTACAAGTGCAAAACGCTGGACGGCATACCTTCTCGCCTGCCGGGAAACGCGCGAGCTGCGAGAAGAAGAGCGAAACCGCGGGGCGGCCTTTACGCGGCTGATTAAGCGCTGGGAGCCGGATTGTCCGCCCGAATGGCTGCCGCTGTGTATGCAAAGCCAGCTCTGCGGCATGGCCTGGCTCGGCGTGCGCTGGGGTATTGGCGCGCGCGAGCTGGCGCTGAGCCTCGGCTACAGCTGGATGGAGAGCGCGGTGATGGCGGGCGTCAAGCTGGTGCCGTTTGGGCAACAGGCCGCGCAGCAGCTGATTATCGAACTGAGCGACGACTACGCCGCTGGTTTTGAACAGGCATTTTTACGTCGCGACGACGCGCTGGGGGCAGCAACGCCGCTGTCCGCCATCGCCTCCGCGCGCCACGAAACCCAATATTCACGACTATTCCGTTCCTGAGGAGTCAATATGGCTGATTACAAACATCCCCTGCGCGTGGGCGTGGGCGGCCCGGTAGGGTCGGGCAAAACCGCGCTGCTGGAAGCGCTCTGCAAGGCGATGCGCGATACCTACCATCTTGCGGTGGTGACCAACGATATCTACACCAAAGAAGATCAGCGCATCCTGACCGAGGCGGGCGCGCTGGAGCCGGAGCGCATCGTGGGCGTGGAGACGGGCGGCTGCCCGCATACTGCCATCCGCGAAGATGCCTCAATGAACCTGGCGGCGGTGGAAGCGTTAAGCGAGAAGTTCGGCAATCTGGATCTGATCTTCGTGGAAAGCGGCGGCGATAACCTGAGCGCGACCTTCAGTCCGGAGCTGGCGGATCTGACCATTTACGTTATCGACGTGGCCGAAGGGGAAAAAATTCCGCGCAAGGGCGGACCGGGGATCACCAAATCCGATTTTCTGGTGATCAACAAAACCGATCTCGCGCCGTACGTCGGTGCGTCGCTGGAGGTGATGGAGCGCGACACCAACCGCATGCGCGGCGAGCGTCCATGGACGTTTACCAACCTGAAGGCGGGTGACGGGCTGGCGACGATCATTGCGTTTCTGGAAGAGAAAGGGATGCTGCGGGTGTAGTGTGGGTTATTGCACGTTGGCACATGTGGATGTTGTAGGCCCGGTAAGCGCAGCGCCACCGGGCAAAAAAACTCACGCCTCAGGCAGTTCCGCCAGCGGCCAGCGCGGACGCACGGACACGCTGAGGTCGGACGTTGCACCCGCATTCAGGCGCACCATACCCGCGTAAGCGATCATCGCGCCGTTATCGGTGCAAAATTCAGGACGCGCATAGAACACTTCTCCACGACGCTTTTGCATCATCTCTGCAAGCTTCGCGCGCAGCGTACGGTTAGCGCTCACGCCACCCGCCATCACCAGACGCTTAAAGCCAGTCTGATCCAGCGCGCGCTTGCACTTGATCATCAACGTATCCACCACCGCATCTTCAAACGCACGGGCGATGTCGGCACGCGTCTGCTCGTCGTTATCATTATTGCGGATAGTATTGGCCGCGAAGGTTTTCAGCCCGGAGAAGCTGAAGTCCAGCCCCGGACGGTCGGTCATCGGGCGCGGGAAGACAAAGCGCCCTTCCGTTCCCTGCGACGCCATTTTTGACAGCATCGGGCCGCCCGGGTAATCCAGCCCCAGCAGCTTGGCGGTTTTATCGAACGCTTCACCGGCGGCGTCGTCGATCGACTCGCCCAGCAGCTCGTATTTGCCAATGCCCGTTACGCTAATCAGCTGCGTATGCCCCCCGGAAACCAGCAGCGCCACAAACGGGAACTCAGGCGGATTCTCTTCCAGCATCGGCGCCAGAAGATGCCCTTCCATATGGTGAACCGGAATGGCCGGCACATCCCACGCGAAGGCCAGCGAACGCCCCACCGTCGCGCCAACCAGCAGCGCGCCAACCAGGCCCGGGCCTGCGGTATATGCCACTGCATCAATCTCTTTTGCCGTTAATCCGGCTTCTTTCAGCGCCGCCTGAATCAGGGGAACCGTTTTACGCACGTGGTCACGAGAGGCCAGTTCCGGCACGACGCCGCCGTAGTCAGCGTGCAATTTCACCTGACTATACAGTTGGTTGGCCAGCAGCCCTTTTTCGTCGTCGTAAATGGCGATGCCGGTTTCATCGCAGGATGTTTCAATACCCAGTACACGCATGACTTGTTTTACCTCGTTTCAATACCGCGCAGTGTAGAGCCTGGGCGGGTTGATGTAAAACTTTGTTCGCCCCAG
This sequence comes from Enterobacter sp. JMULE2, assembly GCF_013337145.1. Lineage (NCBI taxonomy): Bacteria > Pseudomonadati > Pseudomonadota > Gammaproteobacteria > Enterobacterales > Enterobacteriaceae > Enterobacter > Enterobacter sp. JMULE2. Next base: position 377,148 of record NZ_SGWD01000018.1, on the reverse strand, counting down.
GAAGAAGGCTCGTGTATACTCCTCACCCTTATTAAAGTCCCTTTCAAAATCGCATCGGTGCTTTACAAAGCAGCAGCATTTGCAGTAAAATTCCGCACCATTTTGAAATAAGCTGGCGTTGATGCCAGCGGCAAACCGAATTTATTAAAGGTGAGAGTTACATGCCGGTAATTAAAGTACGTGAAAACGAGCCGTTCGACGTAGCACTGCGTCGCTTCAAACGTTCATGCGAGAAAGCAGGTGTTCTGGCTGAAGTTCGTCGTCGTGAGTTTTATGAAAAACCAACGACCGAACGTAAGCGCGCTAAAGCTTCCGCTGTGAAACGTCACGCGAAGAAACTGGCTCGCGAAAACGCACGCCGTACTCGTCTGTACTAATTGGTTGAGGGCCTCAGCCCTCAATTGACAGACAGAGTAATAGTCGTAAGGCCGTGCTTCCGGAAGGAATGCGCGGCTTGTTTTCGTTTATAAGTCGCTTAAAATTTTGGGGCATATGGCCGGAAGAATCCCACGCGTTTTCATCAATGACCTGCTTGCCAGAACCGACATCGTCGATCTCATCGACGCGCGGGTAAAGCTAAAAAAGCAGGGCAAGAACTACCATGCGTGCTGTCCGTTCCATAACGAAAAAACCCCCTCCTTCACCGTAAACGGTGAAAAGCAGTTCTACCATTGCTTCGGCTGTGGCGCACACGGTAATGCCGTCGATTTTTTGATGAACTACGACAAGCTCGAGTTCGTTGAAACCGTCGAAGAGCTGGCGGCGATGCATAACCTTGAAGTGCCGTATGAAGCAGGCAGTGGGCCAAGTCAGATCGAGCGCCATCAACGGCAAACGCTGTATCAACTGATGGATGGCCTGAATTCGTTTTACCAACAGTCTCTTAAGCACTCTGCGGCTGAGCCTGCGCGTCAGTATCTGAACAAGCGCGGACTGAGCGACGATGTCATTGCGCGTTTCGCTATTGGTTACGCCCCGCCCGGCTGGGACAACGTGTTAAAGCGTTTTGGCGGCAATAGCGAAGATCGTAAGTCTCTCATCGATGCAGGCATGCTGGTCACCAACGACCAGGGACGAAGCTACGACCGCTTCCGTGAACGGGTGATGTTCCCGATCCGCGACAAGCGAGGCCGGGTAATTGGTTTTGGTGGTCGCGTGCTGGGTGATGCCCTGCCGAAGTACCTCAACTCCCCGGAAACCGATATTTTCCATAAGGGCCGCCAGCTGTACGGTCTTTATGAGGCGCAGCAGAATAATGCGGAACCTCCGCGTCTGCTGGTCGTCGAAGGCTATATGGACGTCGTGGCGCTGGCGCAGTACGACATCAACTACGCGGTTGCGTCGTTAGGTACGTCCACGACTGCCGATCATATTCAGCTGCTGTTCAGGGTGACCAACAACGTCATCTGCTGTTACGACGGTGACCGCGCAGGACGTGACGCCGCCTGGCGAGCGCTGGAAACCGCGCTACCTTATATGACCGATGGGCGTCAGCTACGCTTTATGTTTCTGCCCGACGGTGAAGACCCGGATACGCTGGTGCGTAAAGAGGGCAAAGCGGCGTTTGAAGCGCGGATGGAGCAGGCTCAGCCTCTCTCCACGTTTTTGTTTAACAGCCTGATGCCGCAGGTCGATTTGAGTACCCCTGACGGGCGCGCGCAGCTCAGTACGCTGGCGCTGCCGTTAATCAGCCAGGTGCCTGGCGAAACGCTGCGCATCTATCTGCGTCAGGAGCTAGGCAACAAGCTCGGCATTCTGGACGATAGCCAGCTTGAACGTTTAATGCCTAAACAGGCTGAAAACGGTGCGGTTCGCGCCGCGCCTCAGCTAAAACGCACAACCATGCGTATACTGATAGGGTTACTGGTGCAAAACCCCGAGCTTGCTCCGCAAGTGCCGTCGCTGGCGGGTTTGAACCACGAAAAATTGCCCGGACTTGGCTTATTTTCAGAACTGGTCAACACTTGTTTGTCTCAGCCAGGTCTGACCACCGGACAACTTTTAGAACATTATCGCGGCACAAAAGAGGCCGCTACCCTTGAAAAATTGTCGATGTGGGACGATATAGCAGATAAGGACATTGCAGAAAAAACGTTCACCGACTCGCTCAACCATATGTTTGATTCGATGCTTGAGTTGCGCCAGGAAGAGTTGATAGCTCGCGAGCGCACACACGGTTTGAGCAGCGAAGAACGCCGGGAGCTCTGGATGATTAACCAGGAACTGGCGAAGAAATAAAAAATTTAACGGCTTAAGTGCCGAATATCGATCGGGAAGCCCCCGGCAGCCGCACTGAGAGGCAGCGGCAAAAATATAAGTACGCCCTCGCTTTAAAGGTTGGCAGCCCCATCGCCGACACCAATCAAACGAAATAAGTGTGGATACCGTCTTATGGAGCAAAACCCGCAGTCACAGCTGAAACTTCTTGTCCAACGCGGTAAGGAGCAAGGCTATCTGACCTATGCCGAGGTCAATGACCATCTGCCGGAAGATATCGTCGATTCAGATCAAATCGAAGACATCATCCAAATGATCAATGACATGGGTATTCAGGTGATGGAAGAAGCACCGGATGCCGATGATCTGTTGCTGGCTGAAACCTCCAACAACACTGACGAAGATGCGGAAGAAGCTGCTGCACAGGTACTGTCCAGCGTGGAATCTGAAATCGGGCGTACCACTGACCCGGTCCGCATGTACATGCGCGAAATGGGTACCGTTGAACTGTTGACCCGCGAAGGCGAAATTGACATCGCTAAACGCATCGAAGACGGGATCAACCAGGTTCAGTGTTCTGTTGCTGAATACCCGGAAGCCATCACCTATCTGCTGGAACAGTACGATCGCGTTGAAGCTGAAGAAGCTCGCCTGTCCGATCTGATCACCGGCTTTGTCGATCCGAACGCTGAAGAAGATATGGCGCCTACCGCCACTCACGTCGGTTCAGAACTGTCTCAGGAAGAGATGGATGACGACGAAGACGAAGATGAGGAAGAAGAAGACGACAGCGACGACGACAACAGCATCGACCCTGAGCTGGCACGTGAGAAGTTCGGTGAGCTGCGTACCCAGTACGAAGTCACGCGTGACACCATCAAAGCGAAAGGCCGCAGTCATGCCGCCGCTCAGGAAGAGATCCTGAAGCTGTCTGAAGTGTTCAAACAGTTCCGCCTGGTGCCAAAACAGTTCGATTACCTGGTGAACAGCATGCGCGTTATGATGGATCGCGTGCGTACCCAGGAACGTATCATCATGAAGCTGTGCGTTGAACAGTGCAAAATGCCGAAGAAGAACTTCATCACCCTCTTCACCGGCAACGAAACCAGCGAGACCTGGTTCAACGCGGCTATCGCGATGAACAAACCGTGGTCAGAAAAACTGCATGATGTGAAAGACGATGTGCAGCGCGGCCTGATGAAACTTCAGCAGATCGAAGAAGAAACTGGCCTGACCATTGAGCAGGTAAAAGACATTAACCGTCGTATGTCCATCGGCGAAGCGAAAGCCCGCCGTGCGAAGAAAGAGATGGTTGAAGCGAACTTGCGTCTGGTTATCTCTATCGCCAAGAAATACACCAACCGTGGTCTGCAGTTCCTGGATCTGATTCAGGAAGGCAACATCGGTCTGATGAAAGCGGTAGATAAGTTTGAATACCGTCGTGGTTACAAGTTCTCTACCTATGCGACATGGTGGATCCGTCAGGCGATCACCCGCTCTATCGCAGACCAGGCGCGCACCATCCGTATTCCGGTGCATATGATTGAGACCATCAACAAGCTCAACCGTATCTCCCGCCAGATGCTGCAAGAGATGGGCCGCGAGCCGACGCCGGAAGAGCTGGCTGAACGCATGCTGATGCCGGAAGACAAGATCCGTAAAGTGCTGAAGATCGCCAAAGAGCCAATCTCCATGGAAACACCAATCGGTGATGATGAAGATTCGCATCTGGGTGATTTCATCGAGGATACCACCCTCGAGCTGCCGCTGGACTCTGCCACCACCGAGAGCCTGCGTGCTGCCACGCACGACGTTCTGGCTGGCCTGACCGCCCGTGAAGCAAAAGTACTGCGTATGCGTTTCGGTATCGATATGAATACCGACCACACGCTGGAAGAAGTGGGTAAACAGTTCGACGTTACCCGCGAACGTATCCGTCAGATCGAGGCGAAGGCGCTGCGTAAGCTGCGTCATCCAAGCCGCTCTGAAGTGCTGCGTAGCTTCCTGGACGACTAATCTGTCCTGACAGCAAAAACTCCCTGCGGGGAGTTTTTTTTTGGGGATTTTCTACCGGGAGTACAAAAATTAGTAGGGGTGACCGCTTACATATGCAATTGTAAATGATATTTATTTTCATTATCATTTTTCTTTTCGTAAACTACTGTAAAGAAAAATTACATGAATTTCAAAACATTAAAAAATCAATCCCTCTGTGCGCTCGCGATTTCCCTGGCACTTCACGCGGGTTCTGTTTTGGCAAAGGATTTCACGGAAGATCAGTTTATCTCTCAGCCGCTGGGTCACGGCGTTTACGAACTGGCTTATGACGCTGGACAAAAGGCAGTCTACGCGGCCTCTGCCCCCTCTTTCGAGAAAGACAAAACCGCCGGTGAAGTGTTCCAGCTTGCGGTCGATTCACTAAACGTTAATGAGCGCATTACTACCCAGCGCCGCCCGTTTGCGGTTTCACTGGATGATGCCAGTCATATCCTGTGGTTAGGCAACGCGCTTGATGGCTCAGTGACACTGCTCGATACCCGCACCAACAAAGAAGTGAAAACCCTCCAGCTTGCGGATGCTGAGAATAAAGCACACGTCCGCGAAGTGGTTCTTGATAAGAAACACCACCGCCTGTATGTCTCCGGCATCGGCAGCGAAGGCAAAGGCGTGCTGTGGGTCGTCGACACGCAAAAACAGACGTTGCTGCTGACCCACAAACAGATGGATCCGGTCGGTTTTGCGGTCGATGAAGCAGGCGATAAAGTTTACGCTGTAACCGGCAAAGGCGAGCTAATTACCCTGGATGGCAAAACCTCTCAGGTTCTCTCCCGCGTAAAGGTTGACCCCGCTGAACCTAAACACTACTTCCTGAACATCGCGTTGAACACCACCAAAGGCGTTGGTTTTATTGCGGATACCAACACCCCTGACGTGCTGGTTGTCCAGCTCGACTCCGGCAAAATTGTTCATCGCGTTCCAACACCGAACTCTATTGCCGCGGTCTACAACCCTGCGCGCGATGAAGTGTATGTTACCCATCGCAATGCCCGTCAGATAAGCGTTATCGATGCCAACACCTACAGCCTGAAACACACCGTCACAACGGCGGCGATGCCAAACAGCATGGTGCTTTCCCCTGACAACAAAACGCTGTTCGTCAGCGTGAAACAGGATGAAAAGGCCAACAAGGCTGACTATGTGCTCAAACTCGATTTAACCCCATTCTGAGGAGTGCGATGTGATGAACCAGACACGAACGGCGCTGGCGATGTCGCTCGCCCTCGCCACCCTTCCTGCGGCTGTTTTCGCCGAGGAAACTACCCCGGCAGATGAAGATCAGCTTGTCGTCACCGCTACCGGTTTCGCGCAGGAACGCCGCGAAGCACCGGCTACCATCTCTGTCGTCGGTGAAAAAGAGCTTAACACCCGGTCGAACCAGAACGTCACCGAGGCGCTTCGTGAGATGCCCGGTGTATTAGTGGGCAACGGTAACGGAAGCCTGGCAACGGGTGATGTGCAAATGCGCGGCATGGACTCGACCTACACCTCTTATATGGTCAATGGTATCAAACAGGGTACCCGCGAATCCCGCCCTTACGGGCACCATATCGGCACCGAAGCGGCCTTTTTACCTCCGCTTGCCGCTATCGAGCGCATTGAGGTGATCCGTGGGCCGATGTCCTCCCTGTATGGCTCTGACTCCATTGGCGGCGTGGTGAACGTCATCACCAAAAAAGGCTACAACCTGGATGCATGGACCGGCGTACTGGAAGATAACTACTTCCTGCAGGAGAAGAGCGAGTACGGCAACACCAACCAGACCAACGCCTTCCTGATGGGGCCGATTATTCCCGGCAAACTCGGGGTGAGCGTGGCGGCGGATTATCTGGACCGTCGCGATGACGACAGCCAGAACGATGAGCGCTTTGTAAAGCACCAGGCCGGAAATCTGGACGCGACCATCAACATGTCGCCGACCGATACCCAACTGTGGGATTTAAATGTCGTTAAAGGACATCAGGTAAAATCACACAACGATAAAGCCTGGGAATGGGATTTTGACCGCGATGCTGCGTCGCTTTCTCAGCACGCCTGGTACGGTGACGATTTGCTGGAAGCGAAGAACTTCGTCAGCTACGAGAACGCCAAAACCGAATATCGCGTTCCGGGGATGAGCTCGCAGTTCATCAAACAGCGTAACTACGAGGCCAATAGCGCGAACACCTTTACGCTTGGCGATCACAAGCTGACGCTGGGGATTAACTTCACCCGCAACGAGCTGGACGACACCTTCGGTATTGCAGACAAGGAAGTACCGGGCGTCACGCCAGTCAGCAAAATCACGCGTAACGGCTGGGCGGTCTTCGCCGAAGACGCCTGGATGATGGTGCCGGACTTCACCCTCACCACCTCAGCACGTCTCGATCACGACAGCTATTTTGGCTACCACGTGACGCCAAAACTCTACGGTAACTGGACGATTGATGAAAGCTGGGCGCTGAAAGGTGGCGTCTCTGCGGGCTATAAAAAACCGGATCTGCGCCAGAACAACGAAGGCTTCACCAGCGTTTACGGTTCGTATCCTTATTCCTATATTGGCATCGGTAACAACGACCTTAAGCCCGAGCAGAGCGTCAACACCGAACTGGGCGTTTACTGGCAAGAGGACGCGCTGGCGCTGGATGCCACCGTGTTCTTCACCAAATTTAAAGACAAGATCAGCGACTACACCATCTGTACCGCAACGGCTACGGAGAAGTGTGTGTACAACGGCTATGAAGCGGAAGAGGTCTCCCAGTACTTCAACGTCAGCGACGCGGAAATTTATGGTCTGGAGCTGAACGGTGACTGGCAGGTCACGCCCGCGCTGAAGGCTAACGCGAACTACACCTATACACACAGCGAGCAAAAGAGCGGTCAGTACAAGGGGGAAGCGCTGAACGAATTCCCGAGCAGCATGGCCAACCTCTCCCTGACGTGGAACGCGCTTAACGATCTTGAGCTGTGGACCAAAGCCAGCTGGCGCAGCAACACGCCGAACACCGGGAAATCGACATCCACAGAGGCCTATGCGCTGGTTGATTTAGGCGCACGCTACCATCTCAACAAGCGCATCACGCTGATGGCGGGGGTTTACAACCTGTTCGACGTGAACCCGATTTACAAAACGTCCTATAACCAGTCTTCCCTGCTGGAAGGACGCCGCTACAACATGGGCGCACGCTTCGAGTTCTGACAGTGTTGCCGGAGCCTCTGGCTCCGGCAGCTACAGCCCGCGCACCATCAGCGCCTCATCCAGTTCGCGATAGGCTTCAACCAGCTTATCCAGCGTTGCCCTGTTTAATCCGCTTGGGTTTGGCAGCACCCACACCTGCGTTACACCGATGCGAATGCTCTGTTTACCCCACTGCGCCCCGCGCTGGCTGAATGCCTGCTCATAAGCCTGCTTGCCGAGGATAGCCAGCGCAGCGGGCTGATAATCCTCTATTTTCTTGACCAGTTCCCGCCCGCCGCTGCGTAGTTCATGCAGATTGACCTCGGTTGCCTGCACCGTAGGACGCTCGACCAGCATGGTGATCCCACAGCGCGTATCCAGCAGGTGTTGCTCCTCTTCTGGCTTAAGTAGCCTGTCGGTAAAACCTGCCTGATAGATCACCTTCCAGAAGCGATTTCCCGGATGAGCGAAGTGAAAACCGGTGTGCGCCGAGGATTTCCCCGGGTTGATACCGCAAAATACTACCCGCAGGCCAGGGGCCAGAATGTCGTTAATCATCTTTACTCCCACTGATACATCGTTATGGAAGTATAAAGGATTGATTATGCATTGTTTATAAAAACAGCAGGCAGGAGTGAATGGCTGGATTGCTGCGGGGAGTTACTTTATAATTCACCGCCACGGCCCCTTAGCTCAGTGGTTAGAGCAGGCGACTCATAATCGCTTGGTCGCTGGTTCAAGTCCAGCAGGGGCCACCAAATTTTAGCTGTAGAATCATATAATTAAGCCACTCTAGCGAGTGGCTTTTTTATTGGTTTTTTTCAACGGTCGGAAGCGAAGCCGCTAACCGTGAGCCAGCGAAGCCGTTCGCGCATTCCCAGCGTCTCCAGGGGTTGCGATCAGACGCTCCACGGACTCCATCGTCACGAACGTACAGCTGCAGTCAACATTGGTGCACTGGTGATAGCGCTCTTTGGTGTTTTCACTTAAATAGCGACTGGTACGCGCATGCGCGGAATGCTTGCACTTAGGACAATGAAACATGTACCCCTCCGTTTAATTCACATTTTGTGAATTTATAATACTCAAAAACAACGTAAAGGCAAATCAATTACTCACTGTCGACAGAAAATCGTTCGTCGGTGGCGTTCAACTCGAGGTTAAGCCTGGTGGTAAATCCGCTCTCGCTGAGGGTATGAACCACCTCGCTGATGATCCACGCCTGCTCGTCAATGACGCGTTTAAAACCGTTTACAAGCACCGGCGTTTCGGGAAACAGATCGGCTCGCCCCAGCGCCAGCTGGATGGAAAATTTCACGGTCCCCCGCTGGAGCGCACGCCACTTTGCCTCTGCCGCCCTGAGAGCCTGCTCTTCAGAGGCATAGACCGTAGTGAGCTCAAACACGTTCTCCGCCGATCCCACCAGCATCTCCTGCGGCGGCTGCGCTTTTCCTGCTCCTGCTGTCGGCGCGGCGGCCTCCGGGTGCGTTAATGCTTCTGGCACCTGCCCGTCAGGTAACCGATTGATACTCAATTGAGTATTCTGTTTTTTGGGATCGCGCGTTTGCAGCCATTTGGCCGTCACGCCAGAATAGTTTTCACGATCGGCGACGGAAAAAAGATGCCGGTCGCCATCCCCACGCTCGATCACCATTAAGGGAATCGTTTTGCCGCTGGCCGTCACGGCCTGGCCCGCCTTCATAAAATAACCTTGCCGGCTTTGATTGAAACAAAGGCACCGTTGCGTTCAGCCAGGCGGGTGAGAAACGCCGCGTCTGTCTCCTGAGACTGATCGATATGCGAAATGGCAATGGATGAAAGTTCCGCCGCGACGCTGGCGGTCAACTGATTACGTTGAGCGAGGGTGTTAACGATCGCGCCGATCGTCGTGTCATGCCACGACTGCTCGCGCCGAACGTTTAGCTTCCCGCGGAAATCCGCGCTGCATCCCCTAATGGTCAGCTTGTCCGGTGCGCCCTGAAATTCAATCGTATCGATCGTGAAGTTCCCTTTTTGTAGGAGTGGGGCGCCCTCCCATCCCAGCCATAACGAGAGCGTAGCCCCCCGGGCAGGCAACACTAACCGTCCATCGGAATCATCGAGTTGAATATCCAGCTGATCGGCTTCCAGCCCGCGTTTGTCGGTCATGGATAAGCTGATAAGACGAGGACTGACGTTTTGCGTGATATCACGATCGTCAAGCTTGAGCATAAAATCAGGGGCGATTTTCCCACCCGCCCGGATATTCATTTCGGTGATCATCCCACCAGCCCTCCAATGCTATTGCGTGCGCTCGTCACCAGCTCTTCAGCCTGCGTTTTCAGGTCGCCAAATATCGCCATTAGCGATTCGTCCACGCGTTTCAGCTCCAGCGTAAAATTAATTTTTCGCGCAGTGCCATCACTGTAAAAATCCGAATGCGTATGCGTGACTTTCTCAATGATAAACATGCCGTGAATGATGCCGGTGCCATCTATCAGCGGCCATGCCCGCCCTTCATTGGCCATCAGCTCAAGCGCCTTAAGAGAAAGCCGCCCTCCCGTGAGCTCCGGGTAAAGTAACCCGGACAGGCTGAAGGAGGTCTCACCTTCGCCAAGATACTGCCAGGCTTTGGGCTTCCCGATGCGATCGTTGGATGCCCAACGATAGCCCTTTGTAAACTGCATTGTCTGATACGGTAAGGTTCGTCGTTCAAAGACAAACAGACCCAGCACCATTAACATTTTCTCTCTCCTCAACCGTACGTAAAGCTGGTTTGCTGCTTTCTCGCTTTCTCACGTTCACTGTTCTCTATTGCCTCCTGGATTTGACGAGTCAGATCCGTTCCGGAGGCCATGCTTCCCTGCAGCGTAATGTTGTATTCGCTTTTACTCTGATCGACGTATGAACGCCCTCCCACGGCAGCCGTTGGCTGGTATCCCATGAAGCCGCCGTAAACCGGTGACGCCGGGTCCCAGGCACTGCCAGCGTCAGCAGAGGAGGTACCCTCTTTCGGCACGACCGGGTCGATATTGCCCGACTCTTTTTTTATGACGCCGAGTTTCTCCAGCAGCCAACTGGCCTTGCCGCTCAGGCTGTTAAAGAGATCAAGCGGAGCCATTAGCGCATTTCCCAGCGCCTGACCGAACGCCACGCCAACATTTTTGCAGCTGTCGAGCGTTTCCTGCGTCGCCTTGATCGGCGCAATCAGCTCGGTGAACCATTGCCAGATCCCGCTCAGTTTTTCTGCGATGAAATCAAACGCCTTTAATAGCGGGGAGAACAGCTCGCCCAGCGGCGCGAAGACCGCAGAAAGCCCCTCAATCACGCCGCCAAAGAAGGCGCTGATGGGCTCCCAGTATTTAAAGATCAGCAAGGCACCGGCGGCAATCGCCGCGCCAAGGGCAATAACCGGCCAGCTAAGGGCTCCCAGCACCGTCATGATTGTGCCCCCCACCACGCTGAATCCCGTACCCAACATTCCTGCGGCGGTGATGATCATATTCAGGCCAGACAAAACCGGCGCGACGACCATGCCTAACCCGCCCAGTACGCCTGCAAACGCCTGCGCGCCGATAACGACGCCGACCAGACCTTGCGTCAGCTCAGGGTTAGCGTTCGCCCAGAGAGAGAGCGTACCGAGCCACCCGGTCGCGGTGGCGATCAGGGTGCGCAGGGCACCGTCCGCGTTATCAAATAAATCTATCTTTAACCCGCTCCACGCGGCCTGGAACCGGTTGATATCGCCGTCAAGATTATCGGTCTGTACGGAAGCCGCGAGCGCGGTACTGCCCTTCGCCGCCTGCAACTGCTGACGTTTTTCATTAAGCGATCCATCACCCGCAGCGGAAGCCAGCACCCCTGCGGCTTTTATGGCATCCGGAGTCTGAACATGGCGCAGCATCGCGCTGAGCGCGTCCCCGGCAGCGGCACCTTTCATCCCTTTTTCCGCCAGGACGCCGAGCAGCGCGGTGGTCTCTTCAAGCCCCAGACCGGAAGCCTCCGCAGCGGGCGCAGCGGAGGTGACGGCGTCCTGCATCTCAGCGAGGCTGGTCTTCGAAGAGGTAAAACCGCGCGTCAGAACGTCTGCGATGCGCCCCGCATCCTGATCGGCCAGACCATACGCGGCCTGCGTACTGGCGATCATATCGGCCGCTCTTGCCGCGTCGACATTCCCCGCCAGGCTAAGGTTGACCGCTGGCGCGGTGGCCGCAAGCAGCCCATCGGCGTCAAAACCGGATTGGGCCAGCTCGCGCTGCGCCAGCGCGATCGTATCGACAGGGACGCCGGTGCTGGCGCTGACCTCCCGCGCCTGCTGTCGGATGGCCTCAAGCCGAGCGTCGCCCTTCGCCAGACCAAGGTTCGCCTGAATGGATGACATCTGCTTCTCAAAACTGATGCCAGGGGCCATAAACCGGGACGTCTGGTCAAAACCTGCCTTTGCCATACCCACGCCCGCATTAGCCAACTGATGCACCCGCGAGGCCACGCGTTTGCCTGACTCGTAGCGAGTCTGAACGGTATTCAGCCGCTCCTGCTGCTGATTGACGCGGGCCAGCGCATCACGCTGTCGGTTAAGCTGCTGCGTTTTTTCGCTGATGTGGGTGCGTAAACGACGCTCGTCCGACGAGAGCGTGCGCGTATTTATTCCCGCCTGAGCGAGTTCAGTGCGCTGCCGTTGTACCGCGTAGCGCAGACTGTTGTACTCGAGCTTAAGGTCGGCTGCTGATTTTCGGGCAGCGGACAGCGCATCTGCCTGCGCCTGGGTGGGGTTTTGCGTGTTCTTAAATTGCACCGCCAGCGCCGCGGCCTGCTGTCTGGCCTGGTCAAGCGACTGTTCCGTCATGGCGAGCCGGGCGTTTGCTTTCCTGAAGCCGTCAATACGCCCCGCCTGCTCATCAAGCGCGCGCAGCGCCGCCTGCGAATCACGGATCTCGCCCTCGAGAGAGAGGCCGGCATGTTGGATAGCCTTGAGCGGCCGGGTGGCCCGGTCAACGGCACTCAGCAGCTCTTGAAGTCTGACATTATTGCTCATGGTGGTTTCCGCTTCGCTGCAGCGCCTTTTCGCGCCATATAAGGAGTTCGGTCACGCTCAGGGAGTACAGTTCTGACAGCGGCCAGTGAAAGATCACCGCGATATCCGCCATCAGGTCGTCGACCGACAGGTTTTCAGGAAATTTCAGCGAGCCGAAGTCGGTGACAAAAAACCGACCACCTTCCCGGCAAAAGAGAGCAGGTCGGAGGCATCCAGACGCGCAATCTCATGCTCGGTTAATGCGGGAGAGGTCATCCGTGGCAGTACCTTAATCAGGGCATCCACATCGGATTGCGCCAGCGACGCCAGCGAGACGCCACGCAGGGTGCCGGCATTGGGTTTGACGACGGTCACTTTTTCGATTTTTTGTTCACCGCGCTGAACGGGGCTATCAAGCATGACGGTGTGAGGATTTTCGCTTTCGTTGATATTTTCCATCTCGTTACTCTCAAAAAAAGGGGAGTAACCGGCCAGCAATTCTGGCCGGTTAAGAAGTTACAGGCCGATGGCCTTACGATGTTCCGCCAGACGATCGACACCGTCGACTTTCAGCACCATGTTGATGATGTCAATCTCGATGACCTCTTTGCCATCAATGGTGAGCTGGTAATAAGCACACTCGGTCGACATCTTGGTGGTGCCGCTTTCACCCTGCTTGTTCTCACCACCGTCAAACTCTTTGTGACGGCCGCGCATCACAATCTCGACCGCTGAGATTTCACCGGTGTCGTCACGCTGGAAAGAGCCTGTAAAACGCAGCGGCACGCTGTCCGCGCCCGGAGAGGCATACTGCGCCCACAGCGCGACGTCAGGGAGACCGCCGATGGTCCACTCCAGCGCCAGGGCATCATCGTCCAGGCCGAGGTCGACGGAGACCGAGCCCGGCATACCGCCGCCGCGATACTTCTCCAGCTTGCGGGTCAGCTTCGGTAAGGTGACGGACTCAACCACGCCCATGTAGCTCAGGCCATCGTTGAACATATTCAGATATTTAAGTTTGCGTGGTAACGCCATACTTCAGCTCCTTAGCTGTTAACCGAATCTGACAGATCGGCCAGATAGGTATCGGTGATGCGCTGGCGCAGGGTCAGATTCTCCAGCGGCGGAACAGGGGTGTAGTCGTAATCGATATACAGTTTCCCCGCTTTCAGGGTCGACACGTCATTGGATTCCGGGTCATACCAGCAGGAGCCGTCAACGATGTAGCCGTTGGTTTTCAGCTCGCGGAATTTGGCGTTAATGCCGGAAATGATGTCGCGAATCAGCGTTGGAGTAATGGGCTTATCCATTGCCCATGCGTGCGCTTCCGCCATGGTGTCGGCCAGTACCTGCGCGGTACGGGTGTAGTTTTCAAACAGGAATAACGGGTCGTCAGAGCAGGTGCGGTTGCCCCAGAATTTGAAACCGTCATTGCGAATCAGCGTCGTCACGCCAGCCTGGTTAAGCAGGTTGGCATCGGTGGCCTGTTCCTGCAGATCCCAGGATACGGAAGCGCTCACGCCGGTGACGCCGTTGACGCCCACGTTTGACAGGGTTTTATGCCAGCCGGTGGTCTGGTCGATTTTGGCGCGCAGGCCAAGCGCGCGCGCGGTTGCCCAGGCCATTTTAGTGGCGTTCGTCGCGGTATCCCACGCCAGGAAGTCCGGATGGATGACCATCAGCTCACGCTGGCTAAAGTTTTTGCGGTAGGCGATCGCCTCAGGAATGGTTTTACAGCCCCATGCGCTAACATAGCCAAACGCACGCAGGCTCTGGCACGTCGCGGCCAGCGCGGTGGCCACTTCCAGCGAATCCAGCCCCGGAACGCCGAGAATACGCGGCTTAACGCCGGTGACGGTTTTTGCGGTCAGAAGCGCCTTCAGGCCCGTGTATTTACCGTTTTCGTCGGTGGTACCGATGATGTTAGAGATAGTCTCTTTCTGTGCCGCTTCAGGATCCTCCGGATCGTCGATACCTTCGGCCACGCGGACAACCACAACGAACGGCTTGCACTGGTCGGCGATAGCCTGAAGGGAAGCGGACAGCGTCCCCTGTTTACCGGCTTTCGCAATGGCGGATTGCACATTGGTAATGAGCACCGGCTCGTTAAGCGGGAATGTCTGTTCGTCAGCATCGCTGGCCGTACAGACCATACCGATGATTGCCGTCGAGACGGTGGAAATGGTGCGCGTGCCATCGTTGATTTCGATGACTTCCACGCCGTGGTGATAGTCGCCCATCTGTTTAACTCCGTGGTTAAGGTGTAAAACTATTTTCTGCCACCCTCTCATTCCATGCACTTCATCATGTTCCATCTGTCATTCACACAACAAACAAAAAGCCCTCTTAACAGAGGGCTGGAGTTATTTCGTCTTTTCAAATTAAATTACTGCGGGGGATCCGGGAAACTAACGGGTATTACGGTGATATCACAGGCCTCCAGAGCATCAATATAATCAAGCCAGGCGTTTAACAGGTTTAACTGTCCCTCCGTCAGCGTTCTGCCTGCCATTAACCTGGTCTGAGGTACAACTATTTTTTCTCTTGCCTCGCTAAGTAAGCGTTCGAGCTCGTCTTTTGCTAGTTGAAGCAGTTCTTCATGCGAATAAACAAACGGGATGATTTTTTCACCATCAAATACCCAGCGTATTTCCGGCTCGAAAAAATTCTCCGGCACACTATTTTTTTCAATTTCCGAAACGGACAGATTTTCAGGTGCCAGCATGGAGGCATCCCATGAAGCGGCAACAATATTGCCTTTTCCATCAAACATAAATTTTAAAGAGGAGGCCGAAAATTTGGTCTGTGATGCATACCAGTCATTTCCATCCTCATCAGTGAATACCATGACTGTAAAGCCATCCATTTTTTTGTTGAGGCAGTGAAATTTTTCATTAACATCGAATTAGTTATCCTTATGCGTAGGCCGCAGTAACCCATGAGCCGCCATTGATCTGATATTGCAACGGACGAAGACGAATCCAGTAATTAGAACTTCCCCGGTCAGCAAAAGATGTCATCACCCCACCGGTCAGGCGCTCAGTGTTCCCACGCTCTTGATATTCAGCGGATGCACCAAAACGAATGCCTGTTATATAGCTGCCTTTGCCTTGATAGCGAGCTTCGCTTTCAGCCTTGGTATATGCGCTAGTTTTAGGCATATAACCTGCATCAGATTGTGCTTTTGTGTAATAACGCCCATCACTTTCAGCTTTGGTATACGAATCTCCCACCTTTAACAATGTAACAACAGCGTTACTGGCTTCATGCCTCATATACGGCCTTGACGCATCACCGTTCGCAAAGCCAGCATAAGAGGCACTGTCGCGTAGCAGGAAGCGCGTATCAGCCAGCGTTTTGGTATAAAAACGCCCATCAAAATTAGCAAAACTGCCCGGTATAATTTGTCCTGGCGCAGAAAAATTACCGCTGGTATCCCATTTATAGTTAACATCCTGACCGCCGCTGCCTTTCATGTGCAGATGCCATGAAAGAGCGGTATCGGCAACAAGAGACCCCATGGAAAAAGCCCATGAATTGATCCCGGTAATACTTGCCTGCTGTTTGAACGCCGGGTGGTATTCACTCGCTCCAGTTGTTGAATAGGTATTATAAAATGGTGCCTTTGTTTTGTACTGCTCGGCCCATGCAAATGAATTGCTATAACCCGCTGTAATTTCCTTCGAGGCGTAGATGGTATTGCCTACAGTAAAAGGTGTTTCGGATTGCAACGCCCCGGTTTCAAGACTCACACGTAAAGGACGCAGCGCATTGTAATTTCCGTAGGCATCGCCCTTATTGGTCAGCATCAGATAAAGATTATAACCATCATTACGCCAGAAGCAGCCGTAGTCCCCATATGCAATCCGATAGCTATTGGCTGAAAGAGATTGCACTTCCCCACTTGAACGTAAATAACCGCTGAATTGCCCCGCACCGTTTGTCTGAAACAACAGCGAGCCGTCTTTATTTCGCTGTGAGTATAAATGGTAGCCGGTGTCGTCCCCCAGTTCGACTACAGATGGCCGGTCTACATTACCCCAGAGTCGCAAGGCTGCATTCTTGTCAGAGGTATTAGATGAATAAAAAGAGAGTTTTTTCGTATTCCCTGAATAAAATCCACCGAGTTGTGAGGTTAAATTACCTCTCACTCTCAGGCCGGTATTAGTGCTAATCGCCAGCTCCTCCTGCGAATCGGTACTGCCTGTCGCCAGACGGTATTCGCCCCCCTGAACGGTTTCATGCCAGATAGTGTCCGTCGCTCCGCCGCGCATTTTACGCAGATAATTTTTATTGCCTGTCGTCGCGTTAGAAAGTGCCGTTAAGTTATAGGTTGACTGTGTTATGGCGTCCTGATTCAACGTTCCGGTCATACTGTCGCCGAATTTGCTGACTCGCTCACTGGCATTTTTATTGGCCGCAGCGGCGCTGTCGTTAGCGACTTTTACCGCCTTTGGCGTCGCCGCCAGTACCTCAGACACACTGTCAGTCGCGCTGCTAAGCTGGACAATCCCCTTTTGCGCCGTGGTGGCGTCCTGAGCCGCGTATTTCCCTTTCGCCAGGTCGTACGCTGCCTTCACCGCTTTCGGCGTTGCAGCGAGCACTTCGGAGGCGCTGTCAATGGCGCTGCTGAGCTGTGTAAAGCCCTTCGCAGCAAGGGTCGCGTCCGGATGGCGGCGCGACTGCTCGTGCTCCGCGAGCTTCCCGTCAACGTAATCCTGCGTCGCCATTACCGTTGAGGTGTCTATCGTCAGCTCGACGGACGCGATATCGCTGACCATGATGACCATGCGCAACGTCTGCGCGCGCCCCGAGCCCTCCACCAGCGTGGGTTTATAGCTTTCAGCCATGTTCCCGACGGCAATCAGCGTTCCGGCATCGTCATACAGCCCCATCTCGCGCATCCAGAAACCGCCAACCTCAGGCGGGATTAGCAGCTCTGCCACAACGTAGTTTTTGTTCTTCTTGTCCTGGCTGATTTTATTCAGCGCGTGGCGCCAGACTTCCTTCACCAGCTTTGTCTGGCTGGCATCAGGCACCGGCAACGCTCCGCCACCGTCGCCGACCGCCATCGCTGTAAAGTTCACTTTCTTCCCGTTCGGGACGGTTGCTGCAGCCAGTTTTTCCGCACCGGCTTTGGTGATAACCGTTTTATATTTCACTGTCATTGTGCTCTCGCTTATCCGGGGTAAACCGTGATGATGTCGCCGTCATAGCTCAGGGCGCCGGTATAGAGATAACCCGGGATGTCCTGGATGATATTCAGGCCGATAAGGTGACGGCTGGCAGGCTTTGCATCAGCAATAAGCCTCTCCATCTCGTAATACATTTCCTCGGTGATGCCCGTGTCTAACACGCCGATATCAAGGCGGAAGGTGCCGGGCGGATCGTTGGTTTGCCACCACTCGGTGACGTTAATCAGATAACCCAGCGGCTCCACTACGCGACGCACGGCGCCTATCGTTCCCTTGTGGGCATGGATAAACCACGCCGCGCGGATCACGTCACGCTTGGTGGCCTCCGGCCAGTTCTCATCCCAGCGGTCGACCGAGAACGCCCAGGCCAGCCACGGCAGCAAGTTTGCCGGGCAGGTATCTGCGCTCCAGAGATGGCGCAGCGGCACCGGCGTTTTTTCGATCTCCGCGCAGGCGCGCGCGGCAGCCACCTCAAGAGGCGACGAACCAACCGGCAGAAGACGGGTATCACTCATCGTTCCCCCCTACGGTTACGCTGTACTGGCTGCACCATGAGGCCTGCGTCTCATCGAGCACGATATCGGCTGCCGGCGCCGTCAGCTCCACGCGCTGCACCCCTTCCACATGAAGTGCAGCGTAAATAGCAGACTTGCGGATATCGCGCCCCAGCCGGTGCTGCGCCGTGATATAGGCCTGCAGCCGGGCTCTGGCCGCGTTGAGCACGGGTTCACTTTCAGGGCCAGGGAATAAGAACAGCGAGGCCACAATGCTGTAGTCGACAATGTTGGCTGACTGGACGGTAACGCGATCGGCGACGGGCCTGACGTTCTCATCGTTCAGTGCATTGCGAACGGCGGTGAGCAGCGCTTCGGACGCCACGCCGCTATTCTCCCGGGAGAGCACGGAAACCGTAACGTTCGCAGGCTGGGGGCTAATCACGGAAATGTCCGCCACCCGCCCATCCGCGCTGCGGCCATGGAACTGATAAGCGCCCGTCGAACCGGCCACGCTTAGCCCTTCCGGCGCCTGCTGGATCCGCAGACGAAAGTCGGTATCGGATTCCATGACCGCTGGCGTGGGCGGGAACGTGGTGTCGTCGGCGGGCGTAATCACCAGACGCTGAAGATTAGCGTTTGCCCCAATCTGGTCGAGATCGCTGCCCGCGGCGTAGGCCAGCATGACCGCACGCGCGGCCTCATTTACGCGCTGGCGCCAGATAACTTCCCGATACGCGTTTTCCTGCAGCAGCTTCACGATCGGCTCTGACTCTAAGGTCAGCGTGCGTGCGATCGCCTCTTGCTCCGCCTCAGGATAGAGCGAGACAAAGGTGGCCTTACGTTCTGCCAGCAGCGTCTCATAATCCACCTCCTCCACGACATCAGGCGCGGCGAGCTGGCTCAGATCAACAATAGCCATAGGGTTTAACTCAGTGAAATGGTGATAGAAAAGGAGCGATCGGACGTTGGTCGCGTGCCGGTGATATCGACATACAACGTCCCGTCATTCTCCGAGCGTTCGAACGCGATTGCCGTCAGGGTCATCCGCGGTTCCCACTTCTGGATCGCGGAGTAACAGGCGGCCATAATTTGCAGGCGCAGCGCCGGACTCTGGGGCCGGTCGATCATCGCCGCCAGCAAGGAGCCGTACTCACGACGCATGACCCGCGAGCCAACGGGCGTAACCAGAATGTCGCGCACGCTTTGCCTGATATGTTCAGCTTCTGAAATGCTGAGCCCGGTTTGACTGTTCATTCCCGTGTAGCGCACCGTCATTGTGTCCCCTTAGTCCAGCTTCCGCCGCTTTGCACACTGCCGTGGGCATGGTTGTCCACCTGTACCCCATTGGAGGTGAATTGACCGCCAGAGTGTTGGATATTTCCTGCCATCACCCCGCCCTTTTGCACCTCAAGCGAGGCGGTAATTAACTTGTTGGTACACACTACTTCGGGTGTATCAAGCGTGATGCGGGTCGCGGATTTCACGAGCACCACCGGTACGGTCGCGCTCAGTGATTCCGATGCGGTGATGGCTGCCGTTTTGATGCCGGTTACCGTCAGCGCCCCGCTCCCGGGCTCGTACTCGATAACCGCCCCGTCGGGAAAGCTAACGTGAAGCGCATCGGGTGACGTCGACGGTGCCGGATGCTCGTCAGAGAAAATGCCCGGCAACACAAAGGCGGTATCCAGCTCTCCGCCGATGGCCAGCAGCAGTACCTGTTCGCCCTCGGACGGTGCCCACCACACGCGCGAACGGCCAGCGCGGCAGGTCATCCAGTTCAGCCAGGTGGTGTTCATCCCACCGGACTGAACGCGACAGAGCCCTCTTTTGAGGTCGACATCGGTCACAACACCGACACGAATAAGATTGCGGATCGCGCGAGCGATGCCGTGTATGGAGGTTAATGTATTCATAAGAAGAGAATGCCGCGCAGGGCGTTCGGCAGCAACGAGACGGGGTTTGATGCGGGATGAAACAACAAGCAGTATTGCCGACTGGCCAGCCAACAGGGCTGCGGGCTGGCCATCAGCGCAGTCACACCTCCCAGCGGCTCACCAGCTCACCGTTGATGTACAGCTCCATCGGGCGCGTGACGGGTTCCGGCAGCGGCGGCTCCGGGGAATAGGTGGCGAGCAAGGTCCCCTCCTCCTGGGAAACCAGAATGCGCTCGGTCAGCTGCAGGCTAAAGCCGATCTCTGCCGTTTCATCCTCATTTAAGGCGACCTGAAAGAGAAAGCCATTTTTTTGCCCCTGTTCGAGGGTAAACATGTCCGGCTGGTTTTCCCGAAGCCAGTCCAGCACCGGAACAAAAATGCCCTCGCTGTCGCCGGAAAAACCGCTGACTTTCGCCTTCAGTTCATATTTCTTTTCAAACGAGAGCGAGGACGCCAGGCGTGCATCGATATTCCCGCTCCCGACGGACATCGCCAGGCGCTCCGGGTTTGCGCGCAGTTGTGGAACAGCGTCAATTAAGGCCTGACGCAGGCTCTTGAGTTTGTGCATCGCGTGTATCCTGACAGTCTTTAATGGTTTCAACCTGCAACGCGCAGGCAGTAAGGGCATGCTCAAGCCTGCGAATATCGGCACTCAGATCGCCGTTAGTGGCGGGCTCGCTTGCCGGCATCGGGCAGAGGCTCACCTTCGGGCAAGCGTGGTAAACAATGTGCGGCGGAGGCGCAGGCGGCGCGGACGTGCAGCCTGCGGACAGCATCAGGCAGCTGAGCGGTATACCAGCGGCGTAACTCTTCATTTTCATTTATCAACTTCCCAATGGCCACTTCGCGTCTGGCCAACGTTTCTCCGGCAGCGGCAAGCTCATCGCGGAGCCTGACCTGCGCGTTTTCATTTTCTCTGGCCAGCCGCTGCGAGACGCTAAGCTGTTGGTTCAGCGTGTTGATCGCGCTTTTTTGTTCGCGGACGATCTGGTTGGTTTTGGTCAGGGAGCGGGACAGGTTCTGATTGTCATGTCGATACCACAGGGTCATGGCCACCAGCGCGGCCAGCATCAGAAGAAGCGTTCTCATCGGCCCTCCTTCAGACACCAGGCCTTTTCACGGGCGCGACGGTTTTCAAGCCCAGCGTTTTTGTTCCCGTTGACGTACACCCAGCGGGTCAGCTCACCGCACGCCTGCGGCCAATGCTTGCGATTTATCAACGACACCAGCGTCGAACGGCAGGCGGCGCCGGTTCCCACGTTAAAGGCAAAACTGACCAGCGCATCATAGACACGGGGCGGCATCTCCACCGGTGCGCAGGCGGCAAGCCGTTTCTCAACCTTCATGACGTCGGCAATCAGGTTCGCCGCCGCGTCACGTTCGGTAATGTCTCTCGTCGGCACGACACCGGCCGTGTGGCCAATGCCTGACGTCCATACGCCCGCGCTACACCGGTAGGGCGACAGACGACACCCTTCGAGATCGGCGATCAGCACCAGCCCTTCGGGCGAGGTTTTCAGTAGCCGAAAGTCCGGCATGAGCACCGCCAGCGCAAGCACGCTGGCGATGCTGCAACGCTTAATGATTGAGTTCACGAATGCTCTTCTTATCGAGGCCTAACGATTTGAGATAGCGCCAGGTTTTTCGCTTAAACCAGTAATTCGTCAGCGCGGTAAAAATGGCGCAGAGACTTCCCACGTAGAGCGCGACTTTCTCAGGAGACATCGCCCCAAACCAGGCCAACGCCACGGCAAGCCAGTAGGCAATAAACGTGGTGATTTTCTCCAGACTCAGTCCCATAGGTTCACGGTTTCTTTTCTGGGTGCGCTATCCACCTTAGGCATGTCTATTTCGCAGCCATGAGGCAGAACAACGCCGTACTCAGCGAGGCCAGGATTGGCTTTCAGAACGGTTTCGACGACGCCTGCCGTGCGCCCGTAATAACGGGCACAGATGGCATCAAGCGTATCGCCCTGCATTGCATAGATCTTCATCAGACGCTCCAACATCCGGATTACCAGGTACGGTAGAGTTTCCAGAGCCAGCGCCCTTTCCGCTAGCGCTGGCGGATGGACAATCGCGGACACAACAGGCCGTCCACGAGCCGCGAGCGGCCGCCTGGCGAGCACAAAATCTGAATGACGCGCGTCGTGCCGGTAAAAGAGGCTGAGGCTAGCGCCAGCTCTCGTCTTCCCAGACTTCGCGGAGGATGGTGTCCAGCGCTTCGCGTTCGGCCTCGCCGTCAACGCCGAGCAGCTCAACGCCGGTCATGGAGCCTTCTTTCACCGTCACCCGCGTTGACGGGAACAGGGGCCTAATCCTGCGGGTGAGTTCGCACTGGAATGCCGCCACGATGGACGGGCCAACGTGCTGATCTTTATCCAGCGTGATATTAACCCGCACATTGCTTTCTTTTTTGATTCGTTCTGGAACAGGCGATGCCGAGAAAACAACGGTAAACGCATTGTTTTTGATTAAATTCCCTCTCGCAATCTCAGCAATTAAATTCAGGGCAATTTCACGATCTCTTTCCTGACAGGTTCCTTCTGTCGTCAGTCGCGCAATCATCTCGACTCGTTCAATCATGACCTGCTCGTTCAACTCTCTGTCCACACAACCTCCACCACGTGATACTGTATAAACATACAGTATCACGTATTCATAAAAAGAGTGAAGCGAAAAATCAAAACCCTTCACGGTATGTACATGATATCGATGGAGATTAGCGCACCCGCTGGGTGAGCAGTTCCGTTAAATGCCCAATACGTTCAAGGATTTTTCGCGCCTTTTCCTGATAAGAACGCGCCGCCGGAAAGAGCGATCCGTCAGCGGCGCCTCTGCACCATTTGTCGTTAAAGCGGCTCACGCCGCCCGCCATCAGATGCAGGGCCTCTCCCCGGGAGATGGCTATGCCGGTGGCAAGCCTTATCTCGTCAATCACCCTCTCCGGGACCCCGTTTTGCGGATCCCGCTCATAGACAAAGGGTGCCGCTGCGCCGGNNGGCCGGATGCGTTTGATGCGTTCGGTTAATGCCCGTCTCGCACGCCGGTTAAGGGGTTGAGAGGGATCGCTCACCGTACAGTTAATGACAGAACTCCGAGGAGGCGCAGGTGCATCCTTCAGCTCAGCGGCCCGCTTCGGCACAATTTTCCACTGCGTGAGCCGGGTCAACACCGGGCTGCCCGCACCGACGGCGGAATCGTACACGCCGCGGATGCGAACGGTCTCCTCGCCGTACTGGTTACATTCGGCGCGCGGTTCATACAGCGTGCGCACCTGCAAATCATCGCGACGCACAAACGGCCCGCCCTGTGCGGTGACGTAACCCGCCCAGTCCCCGGCGTCCGCCGCGTCATGGACGGCGGCAAACTCGACGCTCAGACCGCACGCGGCCTCGGTGTCCGACAGTCGGCGAAGCTCGCGGTAGACGGTTACCGGCGCGCCGCCGATAAACTGAAACTGGCGAATATGCCAGCGCCCTGCCCAGGCCGACACGGCGCACGCCGTCTCCTTTAGCAGCCCGCCGCTTTCATTATCGGTTTCGCCATCCAGCGCATAGCCGTCGATGTTCTTTGAGATGTATTTGGCGATATAGCCGGTAGCGCTGCCTTTTTGCGGATCGATCGCCTCCGCGTGAAAGCGCGCCCGTCTGGCGCTTTCGCTCTGCAACTCAGCGGCATCCTCCTCCCGCGCGTAGTCCCCTATAATCTGGCGTACACATTCGACATCTTCCGGCAGCATAAACATCAGCATGTGCCAGTGGGGCGTACCGTCATGATGGGGTTCCGCAACGCGGATACCAAAAATGCGCCGCCCCTCCCGGTGCAGCTTTGCGCGAATGCGCGCCCACAGCCGCGTGAAGTAGCGCTGCGTATCCGCCGGGCTCGCCCCGTCCCACTTCGCGTTGGGGTAGCCCGCGCTCACGGTCGCGTGATACCGCGCGGGCGCGGTTAACGTATAGAACTCGCCCACATAGCCCAGCGCCTGGCAGATGTTTTCGAAGCCGCGAATGCGGGTCATCAGTTCACAGCGACGTATCGCCGGATTGGCTACCGAGCTGTCGTATTTATCAATCAGGCTAATGCGATTGCCCTCTTCATCTTCCAGCTCCATGCCCTTGAGAAATTCGCGGGTGCGGCGCTTCTGCTCGCGCCATTCCGTCACGCAGCGCTTGCTCGCATACGCCGTTCTCTTTTTGCTGACGTTGCCGAGGGCAATCTGCACATGCTCGCGCCAGGCGGCCGCGATCCGACGCAATCGCCCGCGCCACCACGCCTCGGAAAACAGGCGGATCACCGCCGCGGCAACATCATCTTTGTTGAAAAACGTCGTCGTCACCCGCTCCCAGTGCGGGGGCGATACGTTAAACTGCCGTGCGATCAGTCCGGCGCGCTGATACCAGACGTACAGCGTCTGGTATTCACCCATGTCAGCATCGTTAATATTCGCCAGCTCGCCGCGAATAAAGCTGGCGATATCGGCGGCCAGCAGGTCGATATCCGCACGGGACATATCGGGAAGTCGGTTATAGCGGGCAACCAGCTCGACCATCCGCGAGGCAAGGTATTGCAGAAGTCGGGTGTCGAAATGGCCTTCAAATACAGCCCGGGAGACCGCATCGTGCAGGCCCGCGCAGGCATAGCGTTCAGAAACCTGCCGCAGGCGGGGCAGTATCCTGTTGCAGAAGCGGATCAAAAAGGCATTGGCCTGCGGGCTGCCCCGACGCTGTTCGAGAGCGTCGACCGTGCGCCAGACGTCAACGCGCACGCAGTCAGGTTGCTGTGAGAGGGCAATTCTTGCCTGCTGCAGCGCCGCGAAAAGGCGATCGCGGCGCTGCAGTTGGGCATGGGTAAGGTAGGGGCTGACAACGGCCGACCGAGGAGCGTTCCATGGATACTCAAATGACGTAGCCAACTCATCCTCCCCGAACGTGTTTATTTTTCATCTCCTCGATCTCCTGGCAGGTGAAGCACAGCGCCACGCCGGGCACCGCCATGCGGCGCGCTTCGGGTATCGGGGCCTCGCAGTCCTCGCAGAGGAAACGCGAAGGTGATGCGGGCCGTCTGCGGGCGTGATTAATGTGCCGCTCTCTGTCTTCCTGCTCGCGCGCCTGCGCAAGATCGATAAAATCGGCCATCAGTGCAGCTCCTGTGATTCACGCTCGTAGCGGGCCGCTTCGAGGCACAGCAGTTCGGCAACGTCTTCTCCGCTCATGCCGGTTTTAAAGATATGGCTTGCCAGCGCCTCCAGGCGCTGGGAGACCGCGCGGGCTCGCGCGCATCGCTCCTCTGTTTTTGCCTCCTTCAGCAGGCGTTTCAGTTCTTCATTTCCGATCGGATAAGGGTGGTTTTCACTGTTTCGCATCACGCGTTCTCCTTAATTTCAGGCAATAGGGTGCCCGGCGGGCTTACGCCATTCGTTTTTGGGTTGGGTTACATCGGCATGGTCAGCCGTTCAGGAAATAAACTCACAACAGCACGAAAATGGTTCATGGCGGTAATCAGCGCCCGTTTCTCCTCGGTCGTCAGCTCGCTGATATCACAATCGTGGCGGGCGACGGGCAATCTCGCCAGGAAAAAGATGGCGGCCAGCGCCCTGCAGTTCTCCTCAAAACAGGGATCGCGCTTATCGCGCAGCTCGGCCATAAACCGCGCCAGCTCTTTTCCGCTATCGCACCCGTATCGGGCGCGCAGTTCAGCGACGTGGTTAAGCCCGCTAAGACGCGCCCCCACGCTAAGTGGAACCCTTGCACGGGCAGCTTCTATCGCCATATTTCCCCTCGCGTAAACTCACGCACGCTAATGCGCTGATAACGGGCACAGCACGGCTTTTTCCGCCGTTTGAGGATTGCGATTTCACAAGCCATGCTGCATGATTCCCATTTTGATACTGTCTGCAATCATTAGCCTCTGTTTGCCAACGTCTGCCGCTGATTGCCCGAATTTGTAATGATACTAATACCCAAATGAGTATTAGTAAACACCCAAAGGAACGTATTTTGATTTTAGATTCTCAAGTGAATAATGAAGAGTTACTCGATAGAATCTGTCAGGTATATGGTTTCACGCAGAAAATCCAGCTGGCCCGGCACTTTAATATCGCCGCCAGCTCGCTTCAGAACCGCTACGCGCGCGGTACCGTCTCTTACGACTTTGCGGTTCAGTGTGCACTGGACACCGGTGCCAGCCTTCGCTGGCTAATGACCGGGCAAGGTGCGCAGTTTGAAGGTAACCCCGCGCCGGGAGATCCCGTTTCGGTTTCCACGTTCACCCTTAGTGATGGAAGATTGGAAGAAAATACTATTTTGAGTATCGATTCTGCTGTCTTTAGCAAACCGCTGGCGCGCGGCATCGCCGTCCGGGCGGAGGGCAAGCTGCACTTTATCGAGAAAGAGGCGTCGTTAACCGACGGTCTGTGGCTGGTTGAGATTGAAGGCACCACCAGCATCCGCGACTTAACGCTGCTGCCGGGTAAAAAGCTCCACGTGGCGGGGGGCAAGGTTCCCTTTGAATGCGGTATCGACGAGATCAAAACGGTGGGTCGCGTGGTGGGGATTTACAGCGAGGTTAACTGAGGGCGTGCAGGTATTTGCACGCAAGAAAAAAAGCCAACCCCGCACTCCCGCGGCGTTGGCCCTGTTTTTAAGGCAGTGACGCTTACAACAGGTTAAAAGACATAACGCATGCCAAGGGTAAATTCACTAGAGACGATGTGTGCTTTCATCTGTTCGTCTTTTAAGCCACGCGCATTAGTGAAGTTATTATATCCGCTTTCGATCTTGCCCATATCGATATAGCGGTAGCCCAAATCAACATACAGACGCTCAACCGGCATATAGCTGACGCCCGCGCCTAACGCGTAGGTCAGGTTGCTTTGTGTCGTTGAGGCGTATTCACGTCCGGCGTTGCCCTGCCAGCCGCCCGCTTTGATCTTACTCACGCCGAGCCCTGCGGTACCGTACACGGAAACACCGTAACCCAGCTCATAATCGCGATACACGTTGAGCATCAGAAGCTCAGTTTCGGTCTGGAGATGGTTATAGCTATTAGCGAATGTGCTGGAGCCGCTGGTGTATTCAGTTTTCTGCTTAAAGGTGTACTCACCTTCGGTGCGCCAGCCGTTACCAAACTGATAGCCCGCAGCAATCGCCGCTCCGCCAAAATGCTCTTTTTCTTTACCGCCGGTGAACTGCCCGACACCCGGGCGAGCGCTGGTATCCATCTCTTTCGCTCGCTGCTCGATCTGCAGGTATTTTGCAGAACCGTAATAGCCTGCTTCAGTATTTGCCGCCATAACGGTAACCGGGATTGCTGCGATCGGCAGGGCTACTAAAATCGCTTTCATATTCATCTTCACTCCGTTGGAAAATTATTCCGCTCGTCGAACCCTCGTTCGCCGATGCCAGGAAAACACACTCAGTGAGACGAATCATAGGCAGTCCCGAAAGGGCAAACTATTAGGATGAATACGCGTTTTACCTGGTAATTTTACGTAGGGATTTGTCTCATTTTTTACTCTGTTTCTTGCTATTTCAATCAGTTACAAGATTCGATTAACGGTGATAAGGTAGCACTGCCAGGATAGATGGACAGTACGAAATGGGTGTTATTGATATTTATCGAGTAAGGCGACGGTAGACAATTAAATTTCCTGAAGCTGCCTCGAATTCTCCATAATTAACTTTTTATCATCTACTGAATTTTATTTAGTCCGCGATCTGATACGCAAAAATGATATCTGCCGTTCGCACGGCAACCGGACTGATGCTGCCCCTTTTCATCCTCGTGCGGAAACGCAGGAAGACAGTTCTGCCTGTTGTGAGCTTTATTCACGGGTGGACTGTAGATACCTTCCCCTTAGTGGAAAATGGCTCGCAAATGCAGGTTTTATCAACGGCATGCCAGTCAAAATCCGGGTCATGAAGGATTGTATTGTCATTACGCCGCAACATACGCGTGAGTTATGGGGATGCCTTGAAGGCATGAGTGTGGTGAATATCAATAAAAAGAAAGTGGCGCAGTGGTTGAAGACATTTCCTGGAGCGCTGAATGATTTGGGTGATGTGCCGGTGATTAAGCGAGAGTAAGTGACGTTTAAAAGAAGATCCCGGCGTAAGTACCGGGATCACTATCAGTAAATAATTACCGGATAATCTCCGTGACTGGTAGTAATAACATAAGACTCAAATCCGTTATTTTCAGGATAGATATTTATATATTTTTCATTATCGAAGAATAGACTCAATATTTCACCATCAAGAACAGAACACCTCCTGACTACCTGGTTAAGCAAGGGAAATAAAAACTTACTGGTTGATAAGTCCTCACCATGCCCTGTAAGCAAACGATCTTTTTCCCAACACTGAAATGGGCACTGGATCATTACTCTAGCGCCTGATGAAAACAGCAAAACTAAAGATCCCACACCCACCGTTACCCCGGTAAATATGGATTGTTCAAATTCATGAAGCTCAACATCAGTAATCATTTTGCTCTTACCTTTTTGGCAGCATAGAGTCTGCTCTGGTGGTACATATGTTTCACCATGTGTACCATTGACACCTGTAGCAGGATGATTTCCGGGAGCACGTAACAACACCGGCTATCTGCCAATAATTAAGCACGGGAACGGACATTGTTGGTAAGCCTGACGATTAAAAACAAGATCCCGGCTCGGTGGTCGGGATCTCTAACATCATGATTCTAATAATCGCAACCAATCATCAAAATCATCAATACCATACAAGTAATCTCGATCTGAGGAAGGAAGATCGACAGCACCTAAGCTTTGAATCACTTTCCAGGCAACTTGATCTGTGATTCGAATATCATCCGCATCAATAATTGAAAAAGCCCATTGAGCAACATTGGTTCTGTCTAGCGCACCCGATTTTAACTTATTAATTACGCTAGCAATTTCATAACGCGATGGAAATGCGTTCATACTTATCTCCTTCCTTGATAATTACCATCAGCATCAAAAATATGGTGGTTCTTATCATTGGTAACAGGTTTCGGAGCCACACTACGAATATTTCCAGCATGATCGAGTGTTTCATACCAGGTTCTGGTTTGGCCTGTTTTTGGATCCCACTCTCTAACCAGTCTGGCCCCTGCCATTTCTCCAGTTGTTCTGGAAGGCGTCATATCACCATAAAAGCGATAATTTCCATTCTCCAACTCCTTAACTCCAGCCTGCCCATATTTCTCAGCCTGTCGATAGTATTCTTTTAGTTTCGCCCCTTCCAGGGAACTAACAGCACGGTTTCCACCTTTAGCTATCCCACCACCTGCGCCAAGAGGCTCTCCATCCCCATCCAGAACCCCCGGTTTCAGCCAGCCCGGACGGATATCTATTATCGGAAGCTTCTTATCCTTATCACCCAGCGCATTATTCTCAACCGAGTTCTTCCCGGCCTGCCCCCCGGCCACCGTCGATCCCGTACTGTCTCCGGCAAGCCCACCTGCCATCCCGGCCGATATCGTTGCCAGCGCACTGACCGTCTGTTTCTGCTCTTCGCTCAGCTTCGATAAATCTTTGACGTCAGGGTACAGCATACCCGCTATCGCCTTAGCCGCAAGCTCACCGGTCGCCGCTCCGGCCGCCCCCGCTGCGGCACTGTTCCCCTGCAGCGCCGCAACCGCGCCACCCAGTATCGCGTGCGCCACCACCGCAGCCTCATCGCTCAGCCCGGAACCATGTCCGATATAGTTTGCCAGCTCCGGCGCCGATGCCCCCGCCAGTGCTGCCGTCAGGTCGCTGCCCGCCAGCCCCTGAAGCGCGGCCGTCGCCGCCTGGATACCCCGCTGCAGGTCGCTGCCTGTGCCGTATTTCGCCGTCGTGGTTTTGTACGCATCGGTCCCGCGCAGCGCATCCTGATAGGCCTTTTTCAGTGCGTCGCTGGCATCCGCTCCCGGCTCAGTCACGCCCTCTTTCGCCAGTTCTTCCCTGGCCGCATTCAGCTCATTTATCTCGCCCTGAGTACGTGCAACATCCGCCGCCTGCGAGCCAATCTCACCAATCAGCTGCACTTCCTGCAGGCGCTGCTGCTCCTTCTCCTTGTCAAATATCGGGCTGATGCTGCCGTTCGCATGCTCTGCATCGCGGCTCAGGTCAGCCACATCCTGCTTCTGGTTCTCCTTATCGCGGATGATGAGGCTGCCCTCGCTCACCGCCGCCTGCGTCGTCCCTTCCGCGTGACCGCTGTTGCCGCCTCCGGCCAGCAGGGCATTCTCCATGTTCCCGGCAAACTGCCCGCCGATGCTGCCGCCCGAACTGATGCCAGCGCCCTGGTGCTACGTCTTAAAGTCCGCCTGGAGCACAGAGGGGGATGAAAATCGGTTATGTCAGCATCCGGCATTTTTACCACAACAACTACACCGCCACCTGGTATTCCCGTAGCCCCAGCCTGCGCCTGAATGGCAACTTGCTGGAAGAAGCAGGATTCAGCACCGACACGCCGGTCACGGTCAGCGTTGAGCAGGGAAGACTGGTGATCGAGCCGGTTAAAGACTGACGATCAAAAGATCCAGGCACTGGGGCCGGGATCTTCCTTTCTAATGAGTTTTTGGTAAATAAAATAGCTTTTCGGCAACCCTACGATCCAAATCACTATCGCCATCCAAGCACATATACTCAGTAGCAACCCAGTGTAGATAGTAATAAATATCGTCAACGCCCTTTCCTGAGCATATTAACTCGCAGATAGGCTGTACATATGCGTCATATTCATCATTAGCTTCAATTAGACCGTTGATCCCTATAGGATCCCATTCGTTTAGTAAAACAGCTCTAATCTTCTCATATAATATTCGATTACTCATTTTGTTGGTGCTCCGGGTATTACTGTTACAACATCGCCTGTTTTAGAGTTAATGATCACACGGAGATTGTTGGTCGAATCATAATAACCTGTAGTTCCAGAATTTGTTGGGTAGGTTACTCCGGCCTTGATTGTGTTTTCTACAGCAGAAGGTGGTACACCGCGCCCTTGCATACGATCAACTGCGTGAGCTGAATAGGTTCGTTCACCAATTACCGCTGGTGAATTAGAGCCTTTTGTATTCATAGGATTACCGCTTCTTCCAGTCGGGTTATAAGCGCTTCCCGAATTTCCACCACCGCCCTTAAGCGGATCCCCGTCAGCATCCAGCGCATTTGGTTTCAACTGGTTGATGTCAAAGATATTGACCGGCGGCTTGTTCTTACTCAGCGAGTTATTCTCAGCCGCATTCTTCCCGGCCTGCCCCCCGGCAACCGCTGACCCCGCACTGTCTCCCGCCAGCCCGCCAGCCATCCCGGCCGATATCGTTGCCAGCGCGCTGACCGTCTGCTTCTGCTCCTCGCTCAGCGTCGACAAATCTTTGACATCAGGGTACAGCATACCCGCTATCGCCTTCGCCGCAAGCTCTCCCGTCGCCGCGCCCGCAGCACCCGCTGCGGCACTGTTCCCCTGCAGCGCCGCAACCGCACCGCCCAGGATAGCATGCGCCACCACCGCAGCCTCATCGCTCAGTCCGGAACCATGTCCGATATAGTTTGCCAGCTCCGGTGCCGAGGTCCCCGCCAGCGCTGCCGTCAGGTCACTTCCCGCCAGCCCCTGAAGCGCTGCCGTCGCCGCCTGGATACCCCGCTGCAGGTCGCTGCCTGTGCCGTATTTCGCCGTCGTGGTTTTGTACGCATCGGTCCCGCGCAGCGCATCCTGATAGGCCTTTTTCAGTGCGTCGCTGGCATCCGCTCCCGGCTCAGTCACGCCCTCTTTCGCCAGTTCTTCCCTGGCCGCCTTCAGCCCTTCTGTCTCTCCATAAGTGTTCGCAACATCCGCCGCCTGCGAGCCAATCTCACCAATCAGCTGCACTTCCTGCAGGCGCTGCTGTTCCTTCTCCTTGTCAAATATCGGGCTGATGCTGCCGTTCGCGTGCTCCGCATCGCGGCTCAGGTCAGCCACATCCTGCTTCTGGCTCTCCTTATCGCGGATGATGAGGCTGCCCTCGCTCACCGCCGCCTGCGTCGTCCCTTCCGCGTGTCCGCTGTGGCCGCCCCCGGCCAGCAGTCCGTTCGCCATATTCCCGGCAAACTGTTCGCCGATGCTGCCGCCCGAGCTGATGCCCGCGCCCTGATGTTCGGTCTTAAAGTCCGCCTGGTTGTGGATATCGCTGAAGCCCAGCGTCCCCGTGTCGAGGTGGTTTTTATCTGCCGTCGCCGTCGAGGCAATCACCCCACCGTCGAGCTGCGTATGCTTGCCCACCGTCACGTCAAACCCGCCGCTGCCTGCAAACAGCCCGCTCTGCTCCTGCACCGAGTCGTAGTCGCTGGTCATTTTATCGCGACTGACGTTGATGCTGCCCGAAGCCGTGCCGGCACCAAAGGTGTAACCCACACCGCCGCTGACGCTGTTCTGCTTGCTGTTGTAGTGGTCGCTGTCCTGCGTGCTGGCTATCGTCAGGTCACGCCCGATATCCGCTACCACGGCCTCGCCGCTCACCTGCGCCCCGGCAATCGTCGCGTCGCGCCCGGTGTTGATGGTCACGCGGTTACCCGCATCCACCGTGGTCTCGTTCTGCCAGGTGCCGTTGCCCTTCTCATGCCCTTTGCTGCTGTTGGCGTTCGCCGAGATGCTGATGCCCGCCCCACCGGAGCCGACACCCACGCCGACACCAAGGCTGCCGCCGCTGCTGCTGTTTTTACCCGTTGTCTGCTGCGTGTCCTGCGAGGCAATCAGGTTCACGTCCCGGGCCGCATCCAGCGTCACGTCCTTCCCGGCCTTAATCTGGCTCCCCGCCACGGTGATGTCGCTTCCGGTGGCTTTTATTGTGACGTTATTGCCCGCGCTCAGGGTGCTGCCCGTCGTCGTCTCACTTTGCATATGGGATGAGGATTTTGACGACTGTGCCCCCACCGACGCACTGACGCCGATGGTGTTGTTATTGCGTTTGTCCGAACTGCCCTTCGCCTGGTCCAGCGCCACGGCCTGACCCGCCTGCACGCCGGAAAGCGCCGCCTGCGTGCCCTGAAGTGCGGCAAGGCGCGAGTCGCTGCTCTGCTTCGCGCTCTGCGCCGTGGTGACCGCGTTATTCACCGCGCTCCCCGCCGCCCCCGACAGCGCCACCGTCAGCCCGCTGCTCTTCTGCTCAAACGTCTCATCGCGGGTGCGTTTGTCGTGCCCCGGCTCAATCACCACGCTGTCGCCGGTAAGATGGATATCCTTCTGCGCGATGATATCCGCCCCGCCGATATGTGCCTGTTTGCCCGCCGTGATGCTGACGCTGCCGCCCGTCGAGCCGACCGTGCTGAAGCTTTCGCTCTGGGTCGTGCCCTGCTCGCGCAGGTCGTGGGTGGTTTTGCTGCTGCCGATGGTGAAGCCGATACCGCCCGTGCCCATCAGTCCGGACTTTTTGGTCTCCTTAAAGCGCCATGAGGTGTCCGTGTTGGTGGCCGCCACGATGTCCACGTTGTTGCCCGCCGACAGCGCCACGTCGCCGTCACCCGCCACCGCCGAGCCTGACACCCGCAGGTTGTTCCCCGCCGACACCGTCACGTTGTCGCCGCTCAGCAGTGAGCCCTTCTCCCGCGTCGCGCTGTCTTCCTCGATGGTGTGGGTGGTCTTTTTGCTGAGGAACCCTTTTTTGGTTTTGGTTTCTTCCTTAAAGTGGTAGTCACTCTCCGTCGCCGTGGTCAGGTTCACGTCGCGACCTGCTGCCACGCCGATATCACCCTGCGCCGTCACCTCTGCCGCCTGTGCGGTCACGTCCCGCCCGGCAAGAATGACCGTGTTGCCGCCGCTGGCGATTGCCGTGCCCTGCTGGCGTACGGACTCATCGATAACGGTTTTCTTACCGCCCTGGCTGCTGCTGCGCGTGGTGGTGGCTTCCGCCAGCAGGTTCACGTCGCGTCCGGCCTGAATCCCCACATCACCCTCTGCGGCCATCGCCGCCGCGCGGGCATTCAAGTCGTTACCCGCCTGCAGGGTGAGGTCGCCGCCTGCGGTCAAAGTGCTGCCCTGATGCGTGACGGACGCCGTCTCTGTTGTCGTGCGGTTGCGCCCGGAACGTCCCTCGCTCGTCGCCATCTCGTTGGCGGTGATGATGATATCGTTCCCTGCCGCCATGCCCAGGCTACCGCCCGCCGACACGTTTGCGCCCGTCACGTTGATATCCTGTCCGGCGCGCATCACCAGCCCGTCTATCGCGGTGATGGACGCCGTCGTGCCCACATCCGTACCGCCAACATGCACGTTCCCCGCATCAACATTCCACCGCTGGGTACGGGTGACATTGTTGATACTGCCGGTAAGGCTCTCAAGCCCGACGGTTTTACCGCTGATGGCGGAGCCGATGTTGTTGATATCCCCCAGCGCGCTCAGGTTCAGCCCGCCGCCCGCGCTGATGAGCCCGGCGTTGAGGTTGCTGATGCTGTTGCTGCTGTCGATGGACAGGACATTCTGCGCCGTGATGGTGCTGCCGCTGTTGGTGACGTTGCCGCCCGCCAGCTGCACGTTATTACCGCCGATCACGCTGCCGCTGTGAACGGTGACATCCTTCGGTGACAGATAAACTTTCGGGACCATCACCGTCTGGCCGTTAATGGTCGCCGCTTCCCACCACAGCAGGCTGTGGTCAAGCGCGGCAACCTGCGCGGCCGTCAGCGCCACGCCAAATTTCAGGCCCAGCGCCTGCTGCTGCGTGGCGGCGCTGTCCATCAGATAGCGCATCTGATCGAGGTCGGAACCGATGCCGTTGATATACCGGCTGCCGGTCTGGTTCAGAATGGCGTTGCTGACATAACGGGTATCGAATGCCGCGTCGCCGAGGAAACGGTAATCGCGATCCGGGTTCAACCCCAGACGGTCGAGGAAGTACGCCGAGCCGAGGAACTGGTTCCGATCGGTGTAGGCACTGTTGGTCTCACGCGGTGCATCGCCAGGCTTGATGCCGAGCATGCCATAGAGTCCATCAAACAGGCTGTTATCCACCTTCCCGAGGCCATCAAGCTTAGGGTTCACCGTTATCAGATACGGGCTATCGGGGTCGGTAGATGGCACGAAGTAACCGTTATCACCGGACGGCAGCGGATAGTTACCGCTGCTGCCGTTCTGGTCGGAAAGGGATGAACCGCCGACGATGTCTTTCAGGGCGTCGGTGAGATTATCCAGAAGGTCGGGGGCACTCATGTTTGTGCTGCTACCTGGAGTCAATGCCTCACTGTTCAACCCCTCACCGATAGCTTTAGGCGTAAGTGTATTCAGCGTTGGGGCATGAATAGTGTTATTGAATCCCCCCGCGTTGGCAGTGACGTTGGTATTGCTGATGTCACTCTTAAAGTTCGCACTGACGTTACCGCCAGCACTGATAACCGAGCGGTATACTCCGCCATCGGCCACAAATTCTGTCGTCCGTTCACCGAGGAGATAAGGCACCCAGCCATACCAGCCATAGTCCTCATCAAACCAGCCCCAACTTCCGTCTGCATAGTGCGTCAGAGGTTGCCATTTGCTGTCGTTGCAGTCCTGATAAAACCACTCACAACGATATTCAGCCTGAACGTAGGTAACGCGACGTCCACCTTCGGCAGAGAGGTTATTCAGCGTCCCTCCCGTAAGAACGGCGTTACGTCCCGCAAGAATATGGCTAGCACGGTTATCCAGCGTCCCTGCATTGATTATGATGTCGCGTCCGGCAGCCATTCGGGCGGAACTGCCGGTGGCTGATACGGACACAACGGACTCACTCAGCAGGAATTGCCGGATATCTTCCCCTGTGAGGCGGTAATCAACCCTGTCACTGCACTGTCCACTGCCATTTGCACCACTTCCGGCGCAACGCTCATACCTGTCAAAAACAACCTTACTGCCATCGTTTTTCCAGTCTTCAAGCAAGAGGACAAAATCCGAAGGTCTGCCGTTGAGGTCATAACTGATGTAGTGTTCATCTGCGGCAGGAATGGCATCAGGGTATTCCCGTTCTGACTGGCTGACAGTCAGCCCATCGGCTTCATTGAGCAAATGGCGGGTATTCACGGTGATATCGCCGCGTGTGGTCTCAATCGTACCGGAGCGGTTAATCACTTCTTCATTTGCCTCACCGACAGCATTCCTCTGCATCCAGAGGCTGTTATCAGCAAGAATGTCGCCGTAAATATTGTGAATACGCGCAGCAAACAGGGAGAGATTATTGCCCGCATAAATCAGCGCTGTATTAAGCAGCGTACCTGCTGCGGTCATCGTCAGGCTGCCCGCGGTACCGGTGAAGCCGTTGATGGTGATATTTTCCCGCGAGGTAAGCTGCACGTCTCCGCCCGCCTGAAGCGAGCCGGACGCATTCAGCAGCAGGCTTTGCGCGCTGAACGTGCTGCTGCCGTTACCGGTGGTGAGCGTACCGCTGTTGGTGAATGCTCCGCCCGCGCTGAGGGCGATGGCATTGCCCTGGATCACGCCGCTATTGATGATGGCGTTTTGCGAGGAGACCGACAGCGTTTTACCTGCGGCCAGCGTACCGGTGTTCACGAGCGCATTGACCAGCTTCAGCGTCGCGTCGCCCAGGGAAACCACCTGACCATGACCGCTGAAGTGGCCGACATCAAGCAGCAGGTTGCCCCCGCTGTAGAGTTTACCGCTGACGGTATCGGTGAGAGCGTCACCTGCTACCGTCAGCGAGGCAGTACCCAGCACCGTGCCGCTGTTGGTGATGTTCCGGTATTTCACCCCCAAATCCGCACCCTGAAACGTGCCGCGGTTATCGAGCGAGCTGCCACGCAGCTCAGCGCTGCCCGTCGCCAGGACATTTCCGCCATTCACGGCGTTCACCACATCCAGCAGCAGCGTGACGGCCTGAACCAGCCCGCCGCTACCGTTTGCCAGCTCTGGCGCGGTCAGCGTGAGCTTCCTACCGGAGAGAATTTTGCCGTCATTCTGTAAACGGGTGGTGGCGTTCACCGTGGATTCACCGCCGCCCTGCACCGTCCCCTGATTATTCAGCGTGGCGGACGAGGCCTTTAGCGCGTTCTGGCTCAACAGAACACCACCAGCGGTGTTGTTCAGCGCCCCGGAAACATCCAGCGTCAGCGCTTCACCCTGAAGCCGTCCGCTGTTGATCAGTTGCCCGGCTGTGATTGCGGTCGTTTTACCCTGAATCTGTCCGGCGTTCGTCGCATTACCGGCATTCATCGACAGGACGCCAGCCGTGAGTAATTTCCCGCCTGCCTGGTTGGTCAGCGTCTGGTTCAGCGCGACGGAAAGCGCATCAACCCCGGTGATTTCACCGCTGTTTGTCAGCGTATTCGCCTTCAGCGTCAGATCCTTGGCTATCCACTGCCCGCTGTTTGCAAGCGTCAGTGCTGAGAGCGCCAGTTCTCCGTTTGAGGTGATTTTGCTGCCCGTCGTACTGATAAGATTTGTGTCGATCTGCGCATCCAGTACATCTGCCGCCTGGATCGCACCGCCGTTCGTAAGCGCCTGCGCATGAATAAGTACCCGTTTACCCTGCCATTGCCCGGCGTTACTGAGGTCACCGGTCGTCACCGTCAACTCACCCGCCGTCAGCAGCGATCCCGATGCTTCATTCACCAGCGAGAGGAGCGGTGCAGCCATCTCCAGACGAGCAGCCAGCGTCAGTGCGGCGATCCCGGTGAGCGTGCCGCTGTTCGTGATACTGTCCTGATGCGCGGTGACACGGTTCGCCTGAACCGCTCCGCTGTTGCGCAGCGTATTCCCAGTGAGCGAGAGCGTGCCAGCCGATAACAGATTGCCGTTGTTAACGGTATTGCCCGCATTCAGCGTGATGTCGCCCTGGCTCATCAGTTCACCGGTATTGCTGAATGTCCCGGTGGTGAAGGCATTAAAGGAGCCGGTCGCCAGCGAGCTTCCGCTGTTATTCCAGTCGCGGCCGCGAAGACTGACGTTCTGCCCCTGCAGCTGGCCAGCGGTGGTCAGCGTGGTGCCTGAAAAGGTGAGGTTCCCGCCCGTAAGCGTGCGCGAGCCTGCCGCTAAATCCAGCACTCCGGCGGTCACGGATAACGCGGTATCCCCCTGCAAGAGACCGCGACTGTCGAGGCGATCGGCATTCAGCGTCAGCGTGTTCCCCACGATACTGCCCGTGCTGGACACCGATTGTGCCGTGATGCGGTTTGCCCCCTGCGCCAGCAGCAGGCCTCCCGCGCTGTTATTCAGCGTATCGTAATCAACAAGGAGTGACGCGCCACTCAGCTCACCGCGGTTGGACAGGCGCGAACCGGAAAGGGACAGCCCGGCATCGCTGGTGATAATGCCGCTGTTTTTCACGTCAGAAACTGAAAGGGTGAGTGCCGCCGGGCTGTACAGCACGCCGCTGCTGCGGTTATCCAGCAGACGGGTAACCAGTGACAGCGTCTGCCCCGCGTGGATCAAACCACTGTTAATGACCGCAGGACTGCTGATGGCGAGCGAAGACGCCGTCAGCGTCCCCCTGTTATTGAGATTCGTGGTTTCAATCTTCAGGGCTGACGCAGAAGATTTCCCCCCGTGACTGAGAGCGTCAGTGGCGTTCAGGATAAGCCCATCTTTCGCAGCCTGCGTCCCATCAAGCTGCGCATTCTGTACGTCCATGCTGACGCTGTTACCCTGCGTCTGTGCCGTTGCCGTGGTCGTCAGGCTTTGACCCCGAATGCTCACGGAGCCGCCCGCGCTGGTTTCGCCTGCAAGGGCGGTAGCCGTATTGTTCAGCGCCAGATCGCCATCGCTGTGGGTCACTGACTTTTCGGTGGTGATGAACGCGTCTGCTGAGCCAGCAAGCCCTCGGGCACCGGAAAGCGTGCCGCTGTTTGTCACCTGTGCAGCCTTCAGCGTCAGCGTGTCATCGCTGACGAGCGCGCCGCTGTTATCCAGCTTACCGCTCGCGATAACGGTCGTTTTACCTTTCGCGCCGGTGTCACCAGACAGCGTGGCGTTGCGCGCGTTGATACCCAGCGTGGAGGCGCTTTTCAGGGTGCCGGAACTGGTGATGTCGGTCCCTGAAACGTTCAGGCTGTTGCCCTGAACGGTGCCGGTATTGCTGAATGTCCCGGTCTTCAGCGTGGCATCCGTCCCTGCGGACAGCGTCCCGCTGTTGATCAGGTTCCCCGTGTTTATGGCAAGAGATTTTCCGGCAATGGTACTGCCTTTCAGCAGGGTGTTCCCTGACGTGGAGAGCGCGATATTCCCGCTGGCACTGGTTCTGCTGCTGCTCTCCTGAGTCAGCGCCTGACCGCTGAGCGAGATATCTGAGGCGCTGACGTTTCCGCGCTGCATCAGCTCACCGCCTTTCACCGACAGTTGCTGACCCGCAACGACAGAGCCGTTAATCGCGGCACGCTGGGACGCCTCCAGCGAAATATGGCGTGATGCGGTCAGCTGCGTCCCAGTCTCCAGCGTTTTCGCGTTAACCGTGGCATCCTGCCCGGCGATGTTTTTCCCCTTAAGCGCCGCGTTTTCTGCCACGTTCACGGCAAGGTTACGACCGGCACCGGCCTGGGCATCCGCACTCTGGGTGAGGGCGTTTGCCGTCAAGGTGGTGTCGGTTCCCGCAGTGAACGCGCCGCCGTTTTGCGTGAGGGTACCGTTGGTCGCTAACTGAAGATTTTTCTCGGCGGCGATATGGGCCTGGTCGAGCGTCAGGGCGCTCTGCCCGGAGACAGTGAGGTTACCCCCTGCTTTATGGTCGCCGGTTAACATCACCTCTTTCGCAGAAACGCGGGTGCTGCCGCTGGCAAGCGTGTTTTTCAGCACCACTTTCCCCGCGCTGCTGAGCGTAATATCGCCCTGACGCGCGTTAAGATCCCCCAGGTTTACCCCCAACCCTGTTTCGCTGGACACCAGACGAATACGGTTGGCGTACATCCCGCCCAGCGCACCCGTGTCTACCGCCACCTTCGGCGCGTCACCTTCCCCTTTCAACGCGCTGACGCTGCCGTCCGCCGCGACGCGGTTCGCCCCGGCGACCACACGTACCTCTTTCGCATGCAGCTGGGCATTGATCTCGGTCGCGCGGGAAATAATCGATACGGCATCGCTCTGGCTGCCATCCAGCCCGGCGCCTTCGATGGTGACCGCACCTTTCGTCACATCAAGCGATTGCAGCTTACCGCGGGCGTCGAGCACCGGTTTCCCCGTGGTGAGCGTCGCATTCGGCGTATTAATAAATCCGCAGCCGTTACAGGTGATACCGTAGGGGTTCGCCACAATAACGTTTGCCGCCTTGCCCGCCACTTCGGTGTAGCCCTGTAAATGTGAGCGGTTCGCGCCGGTGACTTCGTTGATGATCCCTTTGGCTTCCTGCCCGGCTTTCAGGTTGGGGTTGTTTTGGATAATCCCGCCAAGCTGGGTCTGGTTCAGCTGTCCCGTGGCGTTATTCAGGATCAGCCCTTCTTTGCCGACGTTGTAATCGTGGTATTTATTATGGGAAATACCGGACTGATTCGGCGTGGCAATGTTCACGACCGGAACACCGTTGGCCGCTTTATCCATCTGCGTATTTCCGGACGGGGCGATCGTGGCGGCCACCGCAGGCAGCAGCGGCTGGGTTGCCAGCAATACGCTCAGTAATGCGCTAAGCGCACGTTGTGAAAAACGAACCTGATCCTTTTCCATCATCCCTGTCCCTTAAAAAGCCACTGAAAAACGGTAATAGATCACGAGGTGATCCGGTGCCAGCCAGTCCGGATAGTCCACCGGTGTGCCGACGGTAAACTGGCTAGAGTACCCGCGATTCGTCGCGGTAAGCCCCAACGCGGTTCCCCACAGCGTGCCGGAGGCGTAACGATCCTGGCCGTCCTTCTTCAGCCAGCCGCCGTCAATTGCGGCAAGTACGCCAACATCGCCGACCCACGGCAGCGTAAACAGCGACCAGTTCAGCTCGTTTCGCCAGTAGCCGCCGTTATCCCCGGAGATGTACTGCTCCTTAAAGCCCCGAACGGACGTTTCGCCGCCCAGCGTCAGACGCTCGCTGCCGTACAACCTGTCCGGCGACCACTGAAAATAGACGCTGGTGAGCCACCAGAGTTTGTCCGCCACGGGACGCTGAAAGCTGCCGTTCAGGCTCCATTTGCGGAATTCGGCTTTTGGCACATCACCCTGTTTGTCGTTATCGTCTTCCGCACCCAACCACGGCACGCCCTGCGTAAAGGTTGGGTTCAGGGTCGCCACGCCCGAGGCGATTTTTTGCGTGTGGTTAATGCCCAATGAAACACTGGAAAGTTTGCGGCTGCTGGTGGCCAGCAAAACATCATCGAGATAGTTCCGGTTGATGCGGTGAGTGATGCCCGCCGACACGCCGGTTTTGATATCGCCATTGCGGAACAATACCCAGGAGCCCGTCAAACGGTGTGTTTCGGTATCCCCCGTTGACCGCCAGAGGTAGCCGTTATTATCAATAGTGCTGAGGTAGTTGCTCCAGCTGTAGCTGTAGTCCAGCAGTCCGTAGCCGTAAGGGATGCTGACGCCTGCTGCAAAATTTTGAGCATCCTTGCTGTTGGAAAAATCACTGCTGCGCCCGCCGCTGATAAACCACTTATCCGCCAGACCCAGCAGGTTATTTCCGTACAACGCGCCAGTAAGTTGCCCGGTCCCGGTGCTCTTTTGTCCGCTGTTATCAAAACTGACGGAGCCGCTAAGGGGGAACTCTGGCGTGGCGGTCAGATTAACCACCGAGTAGCCCTGCCTGTCGCCGGGCAAAATTTCAATCTCAACGGGCCGCTGACGTACCCGGTTGAGCTGTTCCATGCCCTGTTCGATATCGCGCAGATTAAGGATCTTCCCCTCAAGCCCGGGGAAGGTCATTTTCAATGTGCGGTCCGGTACACCTTCGAGGCGAATGTGCTGAAGCTTTCCTTCCAGCACGGCAAGATGGAGTACGCCGCCGGAGAGATCCTGCTCGGTTAAAAACGCGCGGCTGGTGATATAACCCCGGCTGATGTACCAGTCGGAAACGGTGTTAGTCAGGGCATTTAAGCCAGCAATATCAAGGCACTGATTCAGCCACGG
Organism: Enterobacter sp. JMULE2; assembly: GCF_013337145.1. Taxonomy (NCBI): domain Bacteria; kingdom Pseudomonadati; phylum Pseudomonadota; class Gammaproteobacteria; order Enterobacterales; family Enterobacteriaceae; genus Enterobacter; species Enterobacter sp. JMULE2. The sequence continues at coordinate 335,108 of NZ_SGWD01000018.1, read as the reverse complement.
CGCAACCAGCCGTTCTTTAGCTAACGGAGACAGAAGGTTGGCACCCGTCAGTTCGATGCGCGAGATAGCAAAACAGGGGCCTTGTGGAGTCGCGGTACTGTCGGGCTGAACGGGACGCGGTACCACCACGCTGCGCTCCAGCGATTCACGCTGACGCTGGCTCTCATCCAGCAGCTGCTGCTGTTGCTGCTGGATGGTATTACGGTCAGTCGGTGACAACGGGGCGGCGAGTGCGATCCCTGGCGCCAGTAACAGGATGGCCGCCAACAGCGCGCATGCTGATGTTTTCCCTAACACTCTTTACTCTCCGCTTAAAGTCCGTTTTCAAACTTGACTGTTAAAAAACGAGCAACTTATTTCAAAAAGTAAATAGTGTAAATATCAACAAAGAGAATAAGGATATTTCTGGCGCATTTTCAGATTTTGTAGGGGTATATCTGAAGCAAGATTAAAGAAATCCCCTGTCGCGCCGATCATCATCCGTGTGTATTATTTCCTGTAGCTTTTACAACAACTAACCTTAACTCAAATACTTAAGCGCCAAAGCGAAAGGCATCATGAGCACACCGATCAAACGGCTAGAAATCATAAAAAATGCCATCGAACTGGAAGATGACGACATCATCCAGAGCCAGCTGACGCGGCTGAAAAATGAAGCGTTTGACGAGGAGCTACAGGCAATCGTCGTGGCGCTTGAGAATAAGAACTACACCGCAGCCATCAGGGCCATCACCGCGTGGCTGCAGGGCCAGCGCGCCGTGACCCCGTGGCGTGACCCGCAGGTGGCCGCCAGCAAGCTGGAGCTGAAGGCGCTGGAAGAGCGTCTGCGCGATCTGATTGACCGCCGCAACGCCCGCGTGCAGCAGCTTGATGAGTTCAACGATCTCTATTTCTCCCGTCTCGGGCCGCTGATGCAGCAGATCCTCGCCCTGCGTAAAACGCTGGCGGAGCTAAACCTGCGTCGTCAGCAGGCGGAGGCGCGTCGTCGTGAAGAAGATTATCGCCGCTGTCAGCGCTATATGGCGCAGGCCGTGGAGGTGCTGGCAACGCTCACCCAGCGCTGGCGCGATCTCCCGGCCGATTCCGTACAGGCTGCCGAGGCGCGTAAACAGCTGCAGCAGCAAAGCAACCTGATTGCCAATCTTCTGGCCGAAGCGCTGGAACTGGAGAGCGGCTTAACGCGTGAAGAAGAGCCCGCGCGCCAGGCGCGCGATGAGGCTAACGAAGAGTACGAGAAGTATCGCGAGCAGCATCACGATGCCGAAGTGCGTCTACGCAAAGGGAAAGATCTCTCGGAAGAGGATCGGAACGAGCTGAAACGCCTGTGGCGTCAGGCGAGCAAGCTGTGCCACCCGGATCTGGTGGCAGACGATCTGAAAGAAGAAGCTAACACCATGATGGTGCAGCTCAACCAGGCCAAACAGCGCGGGGATGTGAAAGCGATCCGTTCACTGGTGGCACGCCTGCAGCAGGGCTTTGAGCCAATGATGGCGAGCGACAGGCTGAACGATCTGGAGCGTATCCGCAAAAAAATGGCGCAGGTTCGCGAGCAAATCGACACCTTAGTGAACGAGCTGGCGGAGCTGGAGAAAGAAGAATCCTGGCTGCTGGTGTCGTCGCTGAACAATATGGAAGCCTACTTTGCCCAGCAGGAGAAGGCGCTGCATGAGGTCCGCGCCTCGCTCGAACATCAGGTGAGCGAAGCGCAGCTGGAGTCCGCAGCCTGACTATTTAGCGTGCCAGTATGCGCTGGCACGCACCAGCTGTTGGTCAATCGTGTCGGTTTCAAACTGGCGGCTCAGGTTTTTCACCACCTTCCCTTCCCCGGTCAGCCAGATAAAGTAATCCTCTTCGGGCACGGCCAGCGTCGCCAGACGATCGGCCACCGCCTGCGGGTTGTGGCCCACAATCCAGGTGATGTTGAATTCACTCAGGTGCGCCAGATAGGCCTTATAAGATCCGTCACCCACGGTCACGACCGCATGAACGTCCGGGCGTACCGGCAGTTTTGCGATGCCTTCTAAACGGCGGCGCAGCGCGGGCATCCCGGACTCATCGCACACGTACAGCTGCCAGGCGTAATCTTCCGGCACCACCAGCGATCCGCGCGGCCCACCGATAGTGAGTTTGTCGCCAGGTTTGGCCGCTACCGCCCAGCTGCTGGCAACGCCGCCATCATGAACGAAGAAATCCAGCACCAGCTCATTTTTCTCCTCATCGAACAGGGGCGTATAGTCACGCGCCTGCGGGCGCACGCCGTCGCCCCACTCGATGCCTTCATCGGTGACAACGGGCGGAACAAAGGTCGCGCCCGGCGCAGGGAAAAAGACCTTGGTGTGGTCGTCGAAACCACGGGAGCTAAAGCCTTCCAGCGCCTCACCGCCGAGGACAACGCGCTGGAAGCCAGCGCTGACGCGCTCGACGCGGAGCACGTTCAGCTCGCGAAAGCGCAGGTCATTGCGGACACGTTGAGGGTAACGGGTTGATGTCATTTTTATGCCCTTCTCAGGTGAATACGATATATCGAAATTGATTTTTTAATGATAATGATTGCTATTAACCAGGAATGCAAGATCTTTTAGATTGCATCTGAATATATCTAAGATATAGTTTAGATATATCAAATAAAGAGAGTCACTATGCGACACGAACATGAAGGCGGTGGACGCCGACCGCGCTTTTTCGGCCACGGCGATCTACGGCTGGTGATCCTGGATATTCTGACCCGCAATGCCAGTCACGGTTATGAGCTGATCAAAGAGATCGAGAACCTGACGCAGGGGAACTACACGCCGAGCCCGGGCGTGATCTACCCAACCCTGGATTATCTGCAGGATCAGACGTTTATCACCATTACGGAAGAAGAGAGCGGTCGTAAGAAAATTGCGATAACTGCTGAAGGGCAAAACTGGCTGGATGAAAACCGGGAACAGCTGGAACAGATCCAGATGCGCATCAAAGCGCGCAGCGTCGGCTTCCAACTGCGCAAAAACCCGCAGATGAAGCGGGCGCTGGAAAACTTCAAAGCGGTGCTGGACCTGAAGGTGAATCAGGGAGAGCTCAGCGACGCGCAGCTCAAGCAGATCGTCGGGGTGATCGACCGCGCGGCGCTGGAGATCTCCCAGCTGGATTAAGCGAGCGCGCGTTCGCTCACGCGGAACACTTTTACCAGCTCTTTCAGGTGCATCGCCTGCTCATTCAGCGATGCCGCCGCCGCAACGGACTCCTCCACCAGCGCAGAGTTCTGCTGGGTGGTGGCGTCAATCAGGCCAATCGCACTGTTGATCTGCGAGATGCCTTCCGTCTGCTCATGGCTGGCCTGACGGATCTCACGCAGAATCAGGTCCATCTCCTCCACGTTGCCGACCATCCCGTTGATCAGCCCGCTGGCTTTTTCGACCAGGTTCATCCCGTCCTGGGTCTGGCTGGTGGAGCTTTCAATCAGCTGGCGGATTTCACTCGCCGAAGAGGCGCTTTTCTGCGCCAGCTGGCGCACTTCGCCCGCGACCACCGCAAAGCCACGCCCGTGCTCTCCCGCACGTGCCGCCTCGACCGCCGCGTTAAGCGCCAGAATATTGGTCTGGAAGGCAATGGCGTCGATCAGGTCGATAATGTCGGACATCCGGTTGGATGTTTCGTTAATCAGGCGCATTTTGCTGGTCACCTGTTTCATCATCTCACCGTTGTTTTTCACCACCGTGGCGGCATCGGCAGAGAGGGTGGTCGCTTCCCCAGTGTGCGACGCGGTGTTTTTCACCGTCGCGGTGATCTGCTCCATCGAGGCTGCCGTCTGCTCGACGGAACTGGCCTGCTCTTCGGTGCGCGCGGCCAGATCCTGGTTGCCTGCGACAATCTGCGCGGCGGCGCTGGAGATGTTTTCCGAGCCGGTTTGCACCTGCTGCACAATCTCCAGCAGACGGGTTTTCATCTCCATCAGCGCATGCAGCAACAGGCCGGTTTCGTCTTTACCGTGAGACGTAATGCTGCCGGTCAGATCGCCATCGGCAATGGCTTCTGCAAAGCTCACCGCCTCGCCCAGCGGACGGGTAATGGAGCGTACGATAAACCAGCCGATCAGGCTGCCCGCCGCCACGCTGAAGAGCGTGATCAGGAGCAGCAGCATGCGGTTGGTTCGGAAATCACCGTCCACCTGCGCGCCCGCGCTCTGCATCTCGTTGTTTTGGATGGCGATCAGCGCCTGCACCTTCGCTTTGTAAGCCTGCTGCACGGTGAGGGTGTTGGTCATCATCTCCTGGATAGCGCCCGCACGGTTGTTGTTCTGTACCGCCTGCAAAATGCGGTAGCGCGAGTCCAGATACTGCTGGCGCACGCTGCGGATATCCGCCAGTACCTGCTGAGACTTCTGATCCTGCAACGCGTTGTTCAACTCGCCCAGGATCACCGTAATGTGCTCGCTGATCTCTTTCAGACGCTGCTGAGATTGCCCCGTGTAGGTGCCCTGCTCGTCCAGCAGCATAAGCTGCTGCGTGCTTATAAATTCCTGGAAGTTGTCGATTAGCTGGTTGGCTTTTACCGTGGTGGGATAATCGTGGGTAATGATAGTCTGCATCCCGTTGTTCGCCCGATTCAGGCTCAGCAATGAGACACTCGCACTGACGATCATCAGAACAATAAAGAACCCAAACGCCAGAAATAATTTCGTGCCGATCTTTACGTCATGTAAGAACATATTTACTCCATCGATGTGATTATTTCTCAGACGATCACCGTTATCGGTAACGAGCGCGCTAACTTTATGACTTTGATCGTTTTTTTATTTCATAACCATCACAATGGATAGGTACAGCCTATTAATTTTGGCGCATCGATCGTTGCGTAACCACCAGAGAGGGCATTTCTGAAATAGCATCGGGGAAAACTGACTTAGGCAGGCATAAATAACTGAGGGGATTTTTTTAGTTATTTAATATTATATTAACAATAAACATTAAAGATAATCACATTAAAACGCCGTTTATACCTGGTGGCATAAACGGCTTTTCTGGAACATTACTGGCTCAATGGAGCACGGTCACGGCATCTTTGAGACGTCCCGCACGGTGCTTCACCATGGCGGAGATCTGCGCGCTCTCCTCTACCAGGTCCGCATTTTTCTGGGTGATACTGTCCAGTTCGGCAACGGCCCGGGTTAACTCGGACAGCCCGGTAGCCTGCTCAGACGTGGCGTGGCTAATCTGGGCAATAAGCTGCGTGACGTTTTTCACCTGCTCAACAATGTCATCCATTGTGCGGCCTGCCGCGTGAACCTGATCGGAGCCGGACTGTACCTTGCTGGCGCTGGCGTCAATCAGCTTACGGATATCGTTGGCCGCACTGGCGCTGCGGCTGGCGAGATGACGAACCTCACCGGCCACGACCGCAAAGCCTTTGCCCTGTTCGCCCGCTCGTGCCGCTTCCACTGCCGCGTTCAGCGCCAGAATATTGGTCTGGAAAGCGATGTCATTGATAAGCGAAGTGATTGAGCCGATCCGCTGGGTGCTGTCAGCAATATCATCCATGGTTTTCACCACCGTCTGCATCGCATTTCCGCCTTTGGTCGCCGCGTTGCTGGCCGCCACGGAGAGCTTATCGACTTCGGCAGCGGTTTCAGAGTTGCTTTGTACCGAGGCGGCCATCTGATTCATCGTCGCCACGGTCTGCTGCACATTGGTGACGGTCTGACGCGTGCGGTCGTTGAGATCGTCATTCCCCTGCGCCAGCTTATCGCTGCCATCGCGCACGCTCACCACCTGGCTTGAAACATCATTGATTAACCAGCGACACATCAGCCCCAGCTGTCCGATCGCGCGCAGCGTCAGCCCCAGCTCGTCGCTGCGGTTCAGGTGCTGCACGCTGTTACGCTCACCGGTCGCGACCTTCAGTGCCTGACGCGTGACATTTTCCACCGGTCGGACAATCTGCTGCTCGAACAGCATCGTCCCGACAACCATCACGACGGCAGCAGCCACGAGCGATGGCCACCCCGCAGAAGTGAACGCCAGCGTGGCAGCCATCACCGCAAACAGCGCCGCCATGACGCTACGAACCCGCCAGCGCAGCGGCATAGCCGGTAACTTCCCGAGCCAGCCTTTGCGCACCACCAGCCCTTTATGGATACGTTTTTTACAACGGCCTTCATTGAGCGCCTTATATAAAGGCTCCACGGTCGCAATCTCTTCCGCCGTCGCTTTTGTGCGAATCGACATATAGCCGGTCATTTTCCCGTGGCGCACCATCGGCACGGCGTTCGCTCGCACCCAGTAGTGGTCGCCGTTTTTGCGGCGGTTTTTGACAATCCCGCTCCACGGTTCCCCCTGTTGCAGCGTGTACCACATGTCGGCGAAGGCCGCTTTCGGCATGTCGGGGTGACGCACCATATTGTGCGGCTGTCCCATCAGTTCCTGGAGCGTATAGCCACTAACCTGCACAAAGGTGTCGTTGGCATGGGTCATGTAGCTCTGGAGATCGGTGGTCGACATAAGCGTGGTGTCACTATCCAGAGGGAATTCATTCTGGGTGACAAAGGATGGAGAGGACATGGCGGGCATTCCTTGCAGGTTATTCGAGTGTTAATTTTGTGGTTTATTGTTTTTTCGGCGGTTACAAATTTATCTTTAGTTGTTAAATTCGATCGAGATCGCAAATTTCGGCTAAACCGCACTTTCTGTACGCTTTTCTAATCGATTGATTTAAAATACTTTCGTAGAGAAATTACCCGCAAAGCATGATCTATTAACGCCCACTTAAGTGGCATCTTTCGCACCACTCCGGTGCAATTGACCCCCATCCATCGCGTTCTCCCCTCTCTCCCCTTCATCCCATCAGGCTGGTATCGGCATGATTAAATATTGCGCAACATTATTTTAACCTGGTGTTTATCCCGATTTTCGTTAAGTCCGCTGAAGTGGCGTAATCCCTGCAATACTTAACGCAGTATCATGTGATACGCGATCCCCGGGAGCACATTTTGAACAGGTTACCTTCCAGCGCCTCGGCTCTTGCCTGTACCGCGCACGCACTGAATCTCATTGAGAAGCGAACGCTCGATCATGAGGAGATGAAACAACTTAACCGAGAGGTCATCGATTACTTTAAAGAGCATGTGAATCCTGGTTTTCTTGAGTATCGCAAATCTGTTACCGCCGGCGGGGATTACGGAGCCGTAGAGTGGCAAGCGGGAAGTCTGAACACGCTTGTCGACACCCAGGGACAGGAATTTATCGATTGCCTGGGGGGTTTTGGTATTTTCAACGTGGGGCACCGTAATCCAGTTGTGGTTTCCGCCGTACAGAATCAACTTGCGAAACAACCTCTCCATAGCCAGGAACTGCTCGACCCGCTTCGCGCCATGCTCGCGAAAACGCTGGCGGCCTTAACGCCCGGCAAACTGAAGTACAGCTTCTTTAGCAACAGCGGCACGGAATCGGTCGAAGCGGCGATTAAACTCGCCAAAGCGTACCAGTCGCCGCGCGGGAAATTCACCTTTATCGCCACCAGCGGCGCGTTCCACGGGAAATCCCTGGGTGCACTGTCGGCGACCGCCAAATCCACCTTCCGCAAACCGTTTATGCCGCTGCTGCCGGGCTTCCGCCACGTGCCGTTCGGTGACATTAACGCCATGCGCACCGTGCTGAGTGAATGCCGTAAAACCGGCGACGATGTGGCAGCGGTGATCCTGGAGCCGATTCAGGGTGAAGGCGGCGTGATCTTGCCTCCGCAGGGCTATCTGCCCGCCGTGCGTCAGCTGTGCGATGAGTTTGGCGCGCTGCTGATCCTCGACGAAGTGCAAACCGGCATGGGGCGCACCGGCAAGATGTTTGCCTGCGAGCATGAAAACGTTCAGCCGGACATCCTGTGCCTGGCGAAGGCGCTCGGCGGCGGCGTGATGCCAATAGGCGCAACGGTAGCAACGGAAGAGGTGTTCTCGGTGCTGTTCGACAACCCGTTCCTGCATACCACCACCTTTGGCGGCAACCCGCTGGCCTGTGCGGCGGCGCTGGCGACCATCAACGTGCTGCTGGAGCAAAACCTGCCCGCGCAGGCGGAGCAGAAAGGCGACATGCTGCTGGACGGCTTCCGCCAGTTGGGGAGGGAATACCCGGACCTTGTGCAAGAGGCGCGCGGTAAAGGGATGCTTATGGCAATCGAGTTTGTCGACAACGAAATCGGCTACAGCTTCGCGAGCGAGATGTTCCGCCAGCGGGTGCTGGTGGCCGGGACGCTCAACAACTCGAAAACCATCCGCATTGAGCCACCGCTGACGCTGACGATTGAGCAGTGTGAGCAGGTGCTGAAAGCGGCGCGCAAAGCGCTGGCAGCGCTCAGGGTGAGTGTGGAAGAGGCGTAATATAAACACCCCCTCCGCGGGAGGGGGTGTTTAATGACCCGTCTGGCAGAATACGATATCATTCCTGCAATATCGGCTATCTTCTCCTGAGGGACCATGCGCTATTTTTTCCTGGAATGGGTCAATCCTTTCGAAATCATGATGCTTAACTCGCTTGCTAAGGATCATCCCGTAAAGCAAATTAATCGCATTATGCGACGCTACAAATCGATCAATGCCCTACTGCCAGGCGAGGCGTTAAAAAAATGGCATAAACGCACGCACTGTGCCGTTAAATTATCGGCAATCAAACGGGATGATATCGCGATTTGTAATGGCTACAGCGTCTTTCCTTTCCTGGATTATGTCGCCAGCATGCCATGTAAAAAAGTGTTGATTCTGCGCGACTCCATTGATGCCCTGACGCGCAAACGTCGTTTTCTTGGACAACTGGCGCAGGATGCGGATTACATCGAGACCGTTCGGCCCGTCTTTGATGCTATTTATAGCTTTGATCCTGCTGATTGCGAGCGCTATAACTTGCGTGCTATCGAGCAGTTTTTGCCGTTTAGCTGGCAAGAAATCCAGCAATTTCAAAAAGAGAGCGCAGCTGAAAATAAAAGCTGCTTTTTTGTCGGTGGCTATGAACCCATTCGGGCAGATGTTCTTCGTACCCTGACACCGGTACTTGAAAATAGCGGTTATGAGACAGATTTTTACCTGCTGGATAAGTACAATAATCAGGATAACTATCCCAGTAATTGTCAGAATAAAAAACTCAGCTATCTGGACAATATTAAAAAAGCCAAACACTGCTCAATTATGCTGGAAATAAACAAACCTGAGCAAAATGGTTTAACACTCCGCGCACTGGAAGCACTGGTTCTGAATAAGAAGCTGATCACCACCAATGCGTCGATTAAAACGATGGCGCTGTACGATCCCGCCCGTATTTTTATTTATAACGGAGTCGATACCGAGGGTCTGGACGCATTTCTTCAAAGCGACCTGCCTGCAAGAGATGAAAAACTCCTCAGACAATACAGTGCAGACAGCCTGCTCGCTACGTTGCAGAATCATCATTCCTGAAAGACGTTCGCCCGGTAAGCGTAGCGCCACCGGGCTGCTTTTTAACGGTGAAACTCCGCCACCGTCATAGTGAAGCGCAGTACGCTCTCCCCTTCGTTCGCATAACCGTGCGCCGCTTCGGTTTTCGCCACCGCCGACGCGCCAGCATTCACCTGCGTAACCGTCTCGTCCACCGTCAGCGTCAACACGCCTTCGTTCACGTGCAGCAGCTCAAAGGTTCCCGCCGGATGCCCCGAAGAGGTAAAGCGCTCCCCCGGCTGCATCTCCCACTGCCATAATTCAATCATGTCCGGGCCCGCGGTGCCTGCCAGCAGCCTGGCGTAACCGCCCTGTGCGCCCTGCCACAGAACCGGGATCGCCGCTTCTTCAATAATGTGCACCAGCGGCTCGCTGGAGACGTTGACGATATCCGCCACCGAGATGCCGAGCGCGGCGGCCAGCTTGCACAAAATGGCGATGCTGGGGTTGGCTGCGCCCTTTTCGATCTCCACCAGCATGCCTTTGCTGACGCTGGCTCGGCGGGACAGCTCGTCCAGCGACAGCTTTTTCTCTTTACGCCAGTTGCGGATGCGGTTCGCCACGGCCAGGCTTACCTGGGCAACATCGGCACCCGAATCAGTCATTATATTGACTTTTTCAGTCATTGGTCACTACCATAGTATAAAACAGTCAATACAGGATTATTTATGTCTCTCGTTACGCCGTCAATAGATTCGCGACTTGCCGACATTGCGCCCGGCTTTCGGGCGCTGAGCATTCTGGTTGAAGCCGCGCCGATTACCCAACCGGAGGTTGCGCCCGCCGCGCTGGCGCAGGCCAGCCAGCAGATGTTGAATGACGATGTGCAGTGGGCTGATGCACACCTTTCAGACTGGGATGAGGTGTTTAAAGCGTTCGGCGCGAAACCGAAACGCACGCCCTGTTCCGCCGCGGCCCTGCGCAAGAGGGTGCTGAAAGACGGTTCGCTGCCATCGCTGGATCCGGTCGTGGATATCTATAATGCGGTGAGCATTCGCTATGCCATTCCGGTGGGTGGGGAAAATCTGGCGGCGTACTCGGGTGCGCCACGCCTGACGCTGGCCGACGGCAGCGAGCCGTTTGATACCTTTAAAGAGGGCCAGCCGGTGGTGGAATACCCGGATGCTGGCGAGGTTATCTGGCGCGACGACCTCGGCGTCACCTGCCGCCGCTGGAACTGGCGACAGGGAGTGCGTACCCGTCTGGACAGCCGGGCGCAATCTATGTGGTTTATTCTTGAAAGCCTGCCGTCGATGCCGCTTGAGGCACTGGCAGAGGCGGGAGAAGAGCTGGTCAACAACCTGCAGCGGCTGATGCCGGGAGCCACGGCTCAGGTTCAGCTGCTGACGCTGTAAGAGGACAACACGATGTTTCACGGGTTAAGCGCGTTTCCGTTAACGCCCCTGAAAGAGGGAACGTTTGACGAGCAGTCCTTCATCAATCTTCTGCGCCCCGTGGTCGACGCTGGCGTGGATTCACTGGGCATTTTGGGCTCAACGGGAAGTTATGCCTATCTGACCGTAGAAGAGCGCGGCCGGATCGCACGCTGCGCGGTGGCGCATGCTGATGACATTCCGGTCATCGTCAGCATCGGGGCATTACGGCTGGACGATATTCTGCGTTTGGCTGACGACGCGCAGGCGGCAGGCGTCTCCGGCGTGCTGCTGGCACCCGTGTCGTACCAGCGATTAACGGAAGACGAAGTGTTTAATCTCTATGAAACGGTGACCCGCCAGATCTCCGTACCGCTGTGCATTTACGATAATCCCGCTACTACCGGTTTTTCGTTTAGCGATGAACTGTTATTTGCCGTCGCGGCCCTGCCGAATATTGGATCCATAAAGCTTGGCCGCGTGCCGGAAGACCTGTCGCAGGTACGCGCTCGTCTTCCTGATACCGTCACGCTGGGCATCGCCGGTGACTGGCGAGCGGCCTCCGCCCTGCATACCGGGTTTGACGTCTGGTACTCGGTGGTCGGCGGGTTGTTTCCGCAAACAGCGCTGGCGATTGCCCGTTCGAAAGAGGCGGCACTATCCGAGCGGCTGGAGCCGCTGTGGGAATTGTTCCGTCGATACGGCAGCTTACGGGTTATCGCGGCGGCAGCAGAGATGATGGGGAAAGTAGCTGCACCTGCATTGCCGTTCCCGTTACAGGCGGTTCAGGGTGAGCCGCGTGAAGCGCTCGCCGGGATACTTGCGGCTCTTGAGCTGGCCTGAAAAACGCCGGATGGCGCTAACGCTTACCCGGCCTACCGCACCGTCCCGCCCCCCGTAGGCCCGGTAAGCGCAGCGCCACCGGGCAAATCCGCTACTCCGGCAACAACCCCACAAAACTGCGTTTCTTGCGCGGCTCCGACATCAACTCCTCAAGCTTATCCACGCACGCCAGATAGTGCGGGGTTTGCTTATGCGCCAGCACCGCCTCCTCGTCTTTATAGGCCTCGTAGATAAAGAACCGGGTTTTCACCCTCGGGTCCTGCAATACGTCAAAGCGCAGGTTTCCCGGCTCCTTGATTGCCCCCTCGTGGTTGGCGCGAAACACCTCCAGAAACTCGTCCACCCGCTCGGGCTTGATGTTGATCTCAACCAGCGTCACGTTCATTTTGCTTCTCCCTGTTTCTCTTCCTGCCAGAACTGGAACGCATCGCGGGCGTTCCAGTTCTCGTGAACCACTTTCTTCACCGCCTTCAGCATGGCGAGCGGCGCGCTGGACTGGAAGATGTTGCGCCCCATGTCCACGCCGGATGCCCCCTGGTCGATCGCGCGCCAGCACATCTCCAGCGCCTCGTGCTCTGGCAGTTTTTTGCCCCCGGCGATGACGATCGGCACCGGGCAGCTGGCGGTCACTTTTTCAAAGCCCTCGTCCACGTAGTAGGTTTTGACGAACTGCGCCCCCATTTCGGCGGCGATGCGGCTGGCGAGCGAGAAATAGCGCGCGTCACGCGCCATCTCCTTGCCGACGCCCGTCACCGCCAGCGTCGGCATGCCGTAGCGCGCGCCCGCATCGACAAGCTTGATGATGTTGTTGATCGACTGATGCTCAAACTCGCTGCCGATGTACACCTGCGCCGCCACCGCGCAGACGTTCAGGCGCAGCGCGTCCTCCATCGCCACCGCCACGCACTCGTTCGACAGCTCGCCCAGAATCGAATTACCGCCGGAGGCGCGCAGCACCACCGGTTTGTTCGTCGAGGCTGGCACCTGGCTCCTGAGGATGCCGCGGGTGCACATCAGCACGTCGGTTTCACCAAACAGCGGCGCGATAGAGAGATCGATACGCTCAAGGCCGGTGGTCGGCCCCTGAAAGTAGCCGTGGTCAAAGGCCAGCATCACCGTGCGGTTGCTTTGCGGATTGAAGATGCGCGAAAGCCTGGACTGCATGCCCCAGTCCAGCGAGCCGCAGCCCTTCAGGGTGTAAGGCACATTCTGCTGCGGCGTGCCGATGCCAAAATCCTTGCCGTCTTTGATGTCGTCTAAATCAGCCATTTGCTCCCCCGTCAGAAATCGTATTTGCTGATGTTCTCTTTGGTGAACACCACGCGCTCCGGCAGCAGCACGATGCCGTTGCCCTTCGCCTCATACTGGTAGCCCTGCACGCTGTTCGGCTCGACCTTCAGCGCGCCGATGTCTTTTACGTCCACGCTGTCGCCGACGTTAAGATCGCCTTTTTTCAGCAGGCGATCGGCGACATTGACCGCAATTTTGCCCTGTTGCACCACATCCCACAGGCCGAAGGCTTTTACCGTGCCGCGCTCAACGTACGGACGCATCACGTTCGGCGTGCTGAAGCCGACAATCGCCACCCCTTCGCGTTTCAGGTTTTCCGCCGCCTGCGCCGCTGCTGGCAGCGCGTTGGCATCCGGGGCGATGATGGCATCCAGATCCGGATACGCTTTTAAGATCCCTTCGGCGGTTTGCAGAGATTTGGTGGCATCGTTATAGCCAAACTGGGTGGTGACGACCTGCCACTGAGGATGATCTTTCTCGATTTTGGCCTTCGCCTCTTTCACCCACTGGTTCTGGTCGGTAACGGTCGGGCTGGAGTAGAAGAACGCCACTTTAGCGTTCGGTTTGGTGACCTGTTTGCCCGCCATCTCAACCAGCAGGCCGCCCAGCTGTTCCGGCGTTCCCTGGTTGATGTAGATGCTGCGGCACTCCGGCTTGGTGTCGGAATCCCAGGTCAGGACCTTGACCCCGCGCTGCATCGCGCGCTTCAGCGCCGGGCAGAGGCCGTCCGGGGACACGGCGGAGACGATAATGGCGTTATAGCCCTGGTTGACGAAGTTATTGATGAGCTGCACCTGGCCGGAGACGCTCGGCTCGGTCGGGCCGTCGTAGGTCACGTCCACGCCGAGATCTTTCCCCGCCTCTTTCGCGCCGTTGCCGCCGCTGGTGAAGAAGCCCACGCCCACCAGCTTCGGGATAAAGGCAATGCGGTCCGCCGCCTGCGCCGAGGCGAAGCTGAGGGCCATTGCCAGGACGAACAGTTTTGTTTTCATCTTACGCTCCGGATAGTTTTCTAAAGAGAGAACGCACCCACTCGCGGTGCAGACTCAGCGAACGTCCCATCACCACCACAACCAGCAGCGCCCCTGACAGCGCGCTCGACACCTGGTTAGGGATGCCGACCATCTGTAAACCCTGCTGCAGGTAGCCCACCAGCAGCGCCGCCAGCGCCGTACCCACAACCGAACCTGACCCGCCGTAGATATTCGCCCCGCCGAGCACGGCGGCGGTGAGCGCGGGCATCAGTAAATCGCGCCCCAGATCCGAACGCGCGGAGCCGAAATAGGAGACCATCACCAGCGCGGCAACCGCCGAGGCCACGCCCACCAGGCCGTACAGCGCATAGGGCATGCCGTTCACCGACAGCGCCGCATAGCGCGCCGCGCGAGGATTCTGGCCGATTAAAAACAGGTGACGACCAAAGCGCCCGCGATGGGTAATCAGCCAGAAGAAAAACGTAATCACCGCGAACAGCACCAGCGGGATCGGCATGCCCAACACCGTGAGGTTAGCGAACGCCGTGAAGCTGTCCGGGAAGCCGCCGATGCCCTCGTAGCCCGTCGCCCCCGCCATGCCGGAGAGCAGCAGCGCGCCGCCGCCGTAGAGGTAGAGCGTGCCGAGGGTGATCACCAGCGGGCTGATGCCGGTGTAGTGAATAAGCGCGGCATTAAATAATCCGCACAGCAGGCCGAGCAGCAGCGTCAATGGAACGGCGACCGCCATCGGCCATCCCGCCTGCATCATCACGCCCAGCGCAATGGCGCACAGGCCGATGGTCGATCCGAGGGAGATGTCGATCCCGCCGCTGATAATCACCAGCGTGAGCGGCAGCGCCACAATGCCAATACAAATGAAGTCGCTGGTGCTGAACAGCAGCATGTTGATATCAAGCATGCGCGGGTTGATGGCGCCAAAGAGCAGGATCTCCAGCACCAGTAAAATGAGCAGCGCGCTTTCCCAGTTAAGCCTCATTTACGCCACCTCTTTTTTGCGTTTTGGAAAAGGGGTCACGTGCTTTCCCCCTCTGTTGCCCGGCTGGAAGCGGCCATACTTCAGCGCCCGCTGGTGACGCGCCAGCGCCTGGCGCAGACGTCCGTCGAGCACCAGCACGCCCAGCAGCACCAGCCCGGCGATAAAGTCGTTCCACCACGCCGGGAGCCTGAATAGCACCAGCACGGTATCGATTTGCGTCAGGAAGAAGGCCCCGAGCAGCGCACCAACCAGCGTGCCCGTGCCACCCAGCAGCGAAATGCCGCCGAGCACGCAGGCGGCGATGGCCTTCATTTCCAGCCCGCTGCCGGTCTGGTTCGGCACAAAGCCAATCTGCGCGGCAAAGACAATTCCGGCGCAGGCCGCCAGCATGCCGTTGAGGGTAAAGGCGAGCATGCGGGTGCGGTTCACCGCCACGCCCAGCTGGCGCGCGGCGGCGAGGTTATCCCCCACCGCGTAGAAATCACGACCGAACGCGGTGCGCGACAGCGTCCACGCGCCTGTGGCCGCGATAATCAACACGACTATTCCGAGCGGTGAAATGCCGATGGCGGCAGGCTCAGAGAGGGATTTTAGCGCTTGCGGCAGTCCTTCAATCCACTTCCCGCCCGTCCAGAGCAGCATCGCCCCGCGGTACAACCCCAGCGTGCCGAGGGTGGCGACAATCGCCGGAATGCGCAGCCCCCACCACCAGAAACCCGTTGAACGCCCCGGCCAGCGCGCCAGTCGACAGCGCGAAGAGAATGGAAACGGGCAGGCTGTAGCCGCTGTTCAGCGCTACACCCACGGCGATGGCGGACAGCCCCACGGTGGAGCCAACGGACACGTCGATATTGCGGGTCAGCATCACAAGCGCGGCACCGATGGCCAGCAGGATCAGGATCTGCGCGCTGGCGAAGATCATCCCCAGCGTCTGCAGGCTGAAGTAAGACGGGTTCAGCGCCACCAGCACGGCGAACAGCGCCAGAATGGCGAGAAACGCGCTCAGCTCGCGGTTTTTGAGTAAGGTCTTCATGATTGCCCTCCGAACGCCAGCGCCATCATCTTGTCGAGGCTGACGGCGTGACGCGGCAGCTCTCCGTTGAGCACGCCCTGATGCATCACCAGCACCCGGTCCGCAAGGCCCGGGAACTCGTCGAGATCGCTTGAGATCATCAGCACCGCCACGTTCTGCGCCGCCACGCTTTTTATCAGCTGATAGATGTCGGCGCGCGCCGAGACGTCCACCCCGCGCGTCGGTTCATCGACTATCAGCAGTAAAGGATTAGCCTCGAGACAGCGCGCCAGCAGCACCTTCTGCTGGTTGCCGCCGGAGAGCGTGCGTACGGTTTGATCCGCATGGTTAAGCTTGATCCCCAGCGCCCGGTGGTAACGCTCCACCACCGCAGACTCCCGCTTGCGCTGCTGCCAGAGAGACGGTTCGTTCAGCGCCACGGTGTTCCAGCGGATCGGCGCGTCGAGGAACAGGCCGGACACCTGCCTGTCTTCTGGCAGATAGACCAGCCCTTTTTCCAGACGTGAACTTACCGGCTCGCCGGTGATCTCCTGATTTTCCAGCCAGACGCGGCCCCCGCGCACAGGCCGCAGGCCGTAGAGCGTTTCCGCAAACTCAGTGCGCCCGGATCCCACCAGCCCGGCCAGGCCAACGATCTCCCCGGCGTAGATCTCAAGGCTGAGATCGATAAACCCTTCCCCGGTGAGAACGTCCACCCGCAGCACCGGGAAATCCTGCGGCTGGGTGCGGCGGTTGCCCGGCAGCGCCAGCCACAGCTTCTGCGTATCGCTGAGAGATTTATCGCGGCTTACCGGCGTCATGGCGGCGATCAGGGCGCTGTCGTCAAACTGCGCGGTTTCGCCGCTCAGCACCACCGCGCCGTCGCGCATCACCGAGACGTGGCTCGCCAACTGGCGAATTTCCGGCAGCTTGTGCGAGATAAAAACAATCCCGACGCCGAGTGCCTGCAGGGCGCGGATCTGGCGAAATAGCCGCTCGGTTTCGCCGGGCGTGAGGGAGGCCGTGGGTTCGTCGAGGATCAGGATCCTGGCGTTGCGCATCAGGCCGCGCAGGATCTCCACCATCTGCTGATCCGCCACTTCCAGGGTGCTGGCGGCGGCATCGAGGTTCAGCTGGCACTGGAGCTGCTGAAGCTTCTCCGCCAGGCGCTTTTCCCGATCGCGCTCGCGCGGCAGGCGAAACAGGATGTTTTCCCGCACCGTCAGGTTGGGGAACAGCAGCGGCTCCTGCGGCACCAGGTAAATGCCTAACCTGTGCGCCTGCACGGGCGTGAGCCGCGCATATGACTGCCCCTCGACAGAAAGTTCACCGCTGTCCGGCGTTTCCACCCCGGCGATGATCTTCATCAGCGTCGATTTTCCCGCGCCGTTCCCGCCCATCAGGGCGTGCACCTGGCCCGCAAGCAGCGTGAAATCAATGCCTTTCAGAACCGGCACGCCTGAGAACTGCTTGCTGATATTTCGCGCGTCGAGAAGTGGTGTCATCATCGCTCCGCTATTGAACAAATGATTTTTAGATTTAATAATGTTCAAAAGCGTAGACGGTGAACTATATTTACAACCGTGCAGGGATCACAGTTTTATCGATTGAGATACAGATAAACCAGAAACGATCTAAAAGATCCGTTTTGTCGCGTGGCTCACACTTTCCCTCCGCGCCATCACGAACATATGATCTAAATTTTTATAAGAGTTCAACTATGAGCGATAAACGCACTGCGGAAGAAGGACGGTTTGCCGGGCTGGCACTGGCGGAAGAGGAACTCGTGGCGCGCGTGGCGTGGTGCTATTACCACGACGGGCTGACCCAGAACGACATCGGCGAGCGGCTCGGGCTGCCGCGTCTGAAGATTTCTCGCCTGCTGGATAAGGGCCGCCAGTCCGGGGTGATCCGCGTACAGATCAACTCCCGCTACGAGGGCTGTCTGGCGCTGGAGACCGAGCTACAGCAGCGCTTTGGCCTGAAGCTGGTGCGCGTGATGCCGGCGTTAAATACGCCGCCGATGAACGTGCGGCTGGGTATTGGCGCGGCGCAGTCGCTGATGGGCGTACTGGAGCCCGGCCAGCTGCTGGCGGTGGGGTTTGGTGAAACCACCATGAGCAGCCTCCAGCACCTGAGCGGCTTTATCAGCTCGCAGCAGATCCGCCTGGTGACGCTCTCCGGCGGCGTGGGGCCCTATATGACCGGTATCGGCCAGCTGGACGCGGCCTGCAGCGTGAGCATGATCCCCGCCCCGCTTCGCGTGTCATCTGCCGAGGTGGCCGGGATCTTAAAACGCGAGACCAGCGTGCGGGACGTGATCCTCGCCGCCACCGCCGCCGACGTGGCGGTAGTCGGCATTGGTTCGGTGAACCAGCGCCGTGACGCCACGATACTGCGCTCCGGCTATATCAGCGAAGGTGAACAGCTGATGTACGCCCGCAAAGGCGCGGTCGGCGACATTCTCGGCTATTTCCTCAATGCCGAGGGCGAATGCGTTGAGGAGCTGGAGATCCATAAAGAACTGCTGGGCGTTACGCTCGATGAACTGGCGCAGCTGCCCACCATCGTTGGCGTGGCCGGAGGGGAAGAGAAAGCCGATGCGATTTATGCCGCACTGAAGGGCCGCCGTATCAATGGCCTGGTGACGGAGGAGACGACAGCCCGCGCGGTGCTGGCTCTGGCCGGATAAGAGTCTGCCCTGCGCTAACAATGAGGCAAGCTCATGAGTTACCTTTTAGCGTTAGATGCAGGGACAGGCAGCGTTCGCGCCGTGATTTTCGATTTACAGGGCAACCAGATTGCCGTCGGCCAGGCCGAGTGGAAGCACCTGAGCGTGGAGAACGTGCCGGGGTCGATGGAGTTCGACCTCGAGACCAACTGGCGGCTGGCCTGCCAGTGTATTCATCAGGCGCTGGCGCGTGCAGACCTGAGCGCGGCGGATATTCAGTCCGTCGCCTGCTGCTCGATGCGCGAAGGGATCGTGCTGTACGACCGCAACGGCGAGGCCATCTGGGCCTGCGCCAACGTCGACGCCCGCGCCAGCCGCGAGGTGGCCGAACTCAAAGAGATCCACGACGACCGTTTTGAATCCGAAGTGTATGAGGTTTCCGGCCAGACGCTGGCGCTGAGCGCCATGCCGCGCCTGCTGTGGCTGGCACACCATCGTCCGGATATTTACCGCAAGGCCGCCACCATCACCATGATCAGCGACTGGCTGGCGGCGAAGCTCTCGGGCGAGCTGGCGGTCGACCCGTCTAACGCGGGCACCACCGGCATGCTGGATCTTTTCTCCCGCGACTGGCGGCCGGCGCTGCTCGACATGGCCGGCCTGCGCGCCGATATCCTCTCCCCGGTGAAAGAGACCGGCACCGTGCTGGGCGCTATCACCAAAGAGGCCGCGCAGCAGAGCGGCCTGCGCGAAGGCACGCCGGTGGTGATGGGCGGCGGCGACGTGCAGCTGGGCTGCCTGGGGCTGGGCGTGGTTCGCGCCGGGCAAACGGCGGTGCTGGGCGGTACCTTCTGGCAGCAGGTCGTAAACCTGCCGCAGGTGCGCACCGACCCCGAGATGAACATCCGCGTGAACCCGCACGTTATCCCCGGCATGGCGCAGGCGGAGTCGATCAGCTTCTTTACCGGGCTGACCATGCGCTGGTTCCGCGACGCCTTCTGCGCGGAGGAAAAGCTGATTGCCGAGCGGATGGGGATGGACACCTATTCCCTGCTGGAAGAGATGGCGAGCCGCGTGCCGGCGGGCTCCCACGGGGTGATGCCGATCTTCTCCGACGCGATGCATTTTAAGCAGTGGTACCACGCCGCACCGTCGTTTATTAATCTCTCCATCGACCCGGAAAAGTGCAACAAAGCGACGCTGTTCCGCGCCCTGGAAGAGAACGCGGCGATTGTCTCGGCCTGCAACCTGGCGCAGATCTCGCACTTTTCCGGCGTGACATTTGAGAGCCTGGTGTTTGCAGGCGGCGGGGCTAAGGGCGCACTCTGGAGCCAGATATTAAGCGACGTCACCGGGCTGCCGGTGCGCGTGCCGGAGGTGAAAGAGGCGACAGCGCTCGGCTGCGCCATTGCGGCAGGCGCGGGCGCGGGGCTGTTTGCGGATATGGCCTCGACGGGCGAGCGGCTGGTGAAGTGGAGCCGCGAGTTCACGCCGAACCCGCAGCACCGCGAGCTGTACGACGGCATGATGCAGAAGTGGCAGGCGGTGTACGCCGACCAGCTGGGGCTGGTGGACAGCGGGCTGACGACGTCGATGTGGCAGGCACCGGGGCTGGTGCGGGCAACGGCGCCGTAAAAAACGCCGGATGGCGCTGCGCTTATCCGGCCTACGGTTTTGTAGCCCCGGTAAGCGCAGCGCCACCGGGGAAGTTCTTTGAGATCTATCACAATCATTCGATCCCGCTTTTACCTTTCCGCTGCCGCTGGCTAAATTAGTAACTCATCCGACCACATAACAATAATTTTACACTGGAAGAGACTATGAGCCGCTACCCGTCGTTATTCGCCCCCCTCGATCTGGGGTTCACCACACTCAAAAACCGCGTGTTGATGGGCTCGATGCACACCGGGCTGGAGGAGCATCCGGACGGGGCCGAGCGTCTGGCGGCCTTCTATGCCGAGCGCGCCCGCCACGGGGTGGCGCTGATAGTCACCGGCGGCGTGGCCCCTGCCCCTTCCGGCGTGGGCATGGAGGGCGGCGCGGTCCTGAACGATGCGTCACAGCTGCCGCACCACCGCATTGTGACCGACGCGGTCCACCGCGAGGGCGGTAAAATCGCCCTGCAAATCCTGCACACCGGACGCTACAGCTATCAGCCGAACCTGGTCGCGCCGTCGGCTCTTCAGGCACCGATTAACCGCTTTAAACCTCACGCTCTCACCCACGACGAGATCCTGGCATTGATTGACGACTTCGCCCGCTGCGCGGCGCTGGCCCGCGAGGCGGGCTACGACGGCGTTGAGGTGATGGGCTCAGAAGGCTACCTGATCAACGAATTCCTCGCCGCCCGCACCAACCAGCGCGACGACGAATGGGGCGGCGACTATGCCCGCCGGATGCGCTTTGCCGTGGAGGTGGTTCGCGCGGTGCGCGAACGTGCGGGCGCGGACTTTATTATCGTCTTCCGCCTGTCGATGCTCGACCTGGTGGAAGGCGGCGGGACGTTCGACGAAACCGTGCAGCTGGCGCAGGCGATTGAAGCCGCAGGTGCCACGATTATCAACACCGGTATCGGCTGGCACGAGGCGCGCATCCCGACCATCGCCACGCCGGTACCGCGCGCGGCGTTCAGCTGGGTAACGCGCAGGCTGAAGGGCAAAGTGTCTGTTCCGCTGGTCACCACTAACCGCATTAACGATCCGCAGGTGGCGGACGATGTGATTTCACGCGGCGATGCCGATATGGTGTCGATGGCGCGTCCGTTCCTCGCGGATGCCGAACTGCTCTCCAAAGCGCAAAGCGGCCGTGCGGATGAGATTAATACCTGCATCGGCTGTAACCAGGCCTGTCTGGATCAGATCTTCGTCGGCAAGGTGACCTCTTGCCTGGTTAACCCGCGCGCCTGCCATGAAACCAAAATGCCGGTCGTTCCGGCGGTCAATAAAAAACGCCTGGCCGTGGTGGGCGCAGGCCCGGCGGGGCTGGCGTTTGCGGTGAATGCCGCCTCGCGCGGGCACAGCGTGACGCTGTTTGATGCGCTGGCGGAGATTGGCGGGCAGTTTAATATCGCCAAACAGATCCCCGGCAAAGAGGAGTTCTATGAAACGCTGCGCTATTACCGCCGGATGATCGAGCTTACAGGCGTCGATCTGCGGCTTAACCAGTTTGTCAGCGCGGCGGATCTGATCGATTTCGACGAGGTGATCCTGGCAAGCGGGATCGTACCGCGCCTGCCTGCGATCGAGGGTATCGATCATCCGAAGGTGTTGAGCTATCTGGACGTTTTGCGCGACAAAGCGCCGGTTGGCGAGAAGGTGGCGATTATCGGCTGCGGCGGGATCGGTTTTGATACCGCGATGTACTTAAGCCAGCCGGGCGAGGCCACCAGCCAGAACATTGCCGAGTTTTGCGTGGAATGGGGTATCGATACCAGCCTGAGCCAGTCCGGCGGGCTACGCCCGGAAGGGCCGCAACTGCCGAAAAGCCCGCGCCAGATCGTGATGCTGCAGCGCAAAGCCAGCAAGCCGGGCGAAGGGCTGGGCAAAACCACGGGCTGGATCCACCGCACCACCCTGCTATCACGCGGGGTGAAGATGATCCCGGCGGTCAGCTACCAGAAGATCGATGACGAGGGGCTGCACGTCACGATCGGCGGCGAACCGCAGCTGCTGCGCGTGGATCATGTCATTTTATGTGCCGGGCAGGAGCCGAAGCGCGATCTGGCGGATCCGCTGCGCGAAGCCGGTAAAACGGTGCATTTGATCGGCGGGTGCGATGTGGCGATGGAGCTGGACGCGCGGCGGGCGATTGCGCAGGGGACGAAGTTGGCGCTGAGTATTTAACTGCATCGCCCGGTGGCGCTTCGCTTACCGGGCCTACGAGTCCGAGGCCATTGTAGGCCCGGTAAGCGAAGCGCCACCGGGCATCAGACCGCACACTACGTAGGCCTGCGCAAGCGAAGCGCCGCCAGGCAAAACAATCTTAACGACGACGTCCCAGCTTCACCGCCTTCAGCACCACAAACTTGTTGTTCGTCGCAATGGTGACGCAGTTGCCGAAAATCTTCTTCAGCTTGTGGAAGTAGTCCAGGTGGCGGTTCGCCACGATGTACAGCTCGCCGTTGATTTTCAGGCAGCGGCGCGCGTGGTGGAACATCTCCCACGCGACGTTATCCGTCAGGGCGTGCTTCTGGTGGAACGGCGGGTTGCAGAACACGGCGTTGAAGCGGAACGGCTCTACGCCCGACAGCGCGTTGTTGATCATAAACTCGCAGCGGTCCAGCGCTTCCGGCATGTTGGTTTCCACGTTCAGACGGCTGGAGGCCACCGCCATAGGCGATTCGTCGCTGAACACCACGCTGGCGTCCGGGTTCTTCGCCAGCAGCGTCAGGCCAATCACGCCGTTGCCGCAGCCCAGATCGACAATCTCACCTTCCAGATTTTCCGGCAGATGTTCCATAAAGAAACGCGCGCCGATATCCAGCCCGGTGCGGGAGAAAACGTTCGCATGGTTGTGGATGGTCCAGTCGGTCCCTTCCAGCTTCCAGCTCAGCGTCTCGGGCGCGTCGGCCAGTTCCGGCGCGCTGAAGGTGCAGTTGATCAGGCGAGCTTTTTTCCACGCCAGCGTGGTGGTGGTTGGGCCGAGGACTTTCTCGAACAGCTCCAGCGTCGAGGTGTGAATATCGCGCGCTTTGGCGCCCGCGATAATGCGCGTATCCGGCGTCACGACCTTACGCAGCGCGCGCAGCTGTTGCTCCAGCAGCGCCATGGTTTTTGGCACCTTAATCAGCACCACGCCCGGCGCCTGCGGGTAGTCCGCGGTGCTGTCGAGGAACTTCACGCTGGACTCTTCGATGTCGTTGTGACGCAGGTTTTCACGCGTCGCCAGCTCGCTCAGGTAGGAATCGCCGATGCTGTATGGCGTGTGCTCCGCCAGGGCGCAGCCCAGCGCGCCAAACGCGTCATTCAGGATCAAAACCGGGCCGCGGATTTCAGTCTCATCCAACTGCTGCAGCAGATATTCATCCGCCGCTTCCCACGCCATGAGCGGGTTAACGTCGTCCGTTTCCGGGAAACGTTTAAGGTTGAGTGAACGGAAACCGTTGTCTAAGTGGCTCATCGGCCCTCCTGAATGGTAAAATTTGGCGTATCCCTGAAAAGGGTGCGTGAGTATACCCGTTTTATTGTCGATTTGGGGCGTTGATGAACCAACTTACTTATCTCCAGGGCTATCCGGAGCATTTACTGACTCAGGTTCGCAGCCTGATTGCCGAGCAGAAGCTCGGCGCAGTGCTGGAAAAACGCTATCCGGGCACGCACGATTTCGCGACCGATAAGGCCCTCTGGCAGTATACGCAGGATCTGAAAAGCCGTTATCTCAAGAGCGCGCCGCCGATCAACAAGGTGATGTACGACAACAAGATCCACGTGCTGAAAAACGCGCTCGGCCTGCACACCGCCATCTCCCGCGTGCAGGGCGGCAAGCTGAAGGCGAAGGCCGAAATCCGCGTTGCGACGGTTTTCCGTAACGCGCCGGAAGCCTTTCTGCGGATGATCGTCGTCCATGAGCTGGCGCATCTGAAAGAGAAAGAGCACGACAAAGCGTTCTATTCCCTGTGCTGCCACATGGAGCCGCAGTACCACCAGCTGGAGTTTGATACCCGGCTATGGCTTACGCATTTATCGTTAAATAGTAATGCGGAATAGCGCACGCGAATTGTCATGATGACGTGCTACAGTGGCTAAAGGTTCCCCGCTACGGAGTACGTAAACGTTTATGATACGTTTCGCAGTCATTGGAACGAACTGGATCACGCGCCAGTTCGTCGACGCCGCCCACGAAACCGGCAAATATAAGCTTACCGCGGTCTATTCCCGCAGCCTCGAGCAGGCGCAGAGTTTTGCTAACGACTACCTCGTTGAGCATCTCTTCACCTCGCTCGACGAGATGGCGCAAAGCGACGCCATTGACGCGGTCTATATCGCCAGCCCGAACTCCCTGCACTTCCCGCAAACGAAGCTGTTCCTCAGCCATAAAAAGCATGTGATTTGCGAGAAGCCGCTGGCATCGAATATTCAGGAAGTGGAAGCGGCCATTGCGCTTGCCCGCGAAAACCAGGTGGTGCTGTTCGAAGCGTTTAAAACCGCCAGCCTGCCGAATTTCCTGCTGCTGCAGCAGTCCCTGCCGAAAATTGGCAAAGTGCGTAAAGCCTTTATCAACTACTGCCAGTACTCGTCGCGCTACCAGCGCTACCTGGACGGCGAGAACCCGAACACCTTTAACCCGGCCTTCTCTAACGGCTCGATTATGGATATCGGTTTCTATTGTCTGGCCTCCGCCGTGGCGCTGTGGGGCGAGCCGCATGGCGTAACGGCCACCGCCAGCCTGCTGGAAAGCGGCGTGGATGCGCACGGTTTAGCGGTGCTGGACTACGGCGATTTCAGCGTGACGCTGCAGCACTCCAAGGTGAGCGATTCGGTGCTGCCGAGCGAAATTCAGGGCGAAGCGGGCGCGCTGGTTATCGAGAAGATCTCCGAGTGTCAGAAAGTGAGCTTTGTGCC
Source organism: Enterobacter sp. JMULE2 (assembly GCF_013337145.1). Lineage (NCBI taxonomy): Bacteria > Pseudomonadati > Pseudomonadota > Gammaproteobacteria > Enterobacterales > Enterobacteriaceae > Enterobacter > Enterobacter sp. JMULE2. The sequence continues at coordinate 309,955 of NZ_SGWD01000018.1, read as the reverse complement.
GCGCGGCGGTAAAGCGCAGGAGCTGACGCAGCCTCAGCATATTAACACTATGCTCTATGAGGCAGAGGTCTTCGCCCGTCTGGTGGAAGACAACGAAGTGAATCACCCGGGCCTCGCGGTGAGCCGCACCACGGCGAAACTGCAAACGGAGATCCGCCGTCAGACCGGCGTGGTGTTTCCGGCAGACGACGTGAGCGCGGAAGCTATCGCGTAAAACTGTGTAATGAAACCGTGCAGACCATTGACGAAACCAATGGTCTGACATATTTTGTTACCTGCAAAGGGGAGTAACTTCTTCGCCGGTGGATCGTCATTACGATGCGTTAAACACGCATCCGGTCGCCGGGCAACCCTCGTGGTTGTAAGTGAGACCTTGCCGGAAGGCGAGGTCTATGCATAAAAAGCTAACGGCTATCGTCTTCTGACCATGGCCGTTTTTGTTTTTTATGTGTAAGGAAAATAGTATGCATTCTGTCGGCACTCCAATGTTGTGGGGCGGATTCGCGGTTGTCGTGCTCATCATGCTGGCGATCGACCTCTTTTTGCAGGGTCGTCGTGGCGAGCACGGCATGAGCGTTAAGCAGGCCGCCGTCTGGTCGCTGGTCTGGGTTACCCTCTCACTCCTCTTCTGCGCCGCTTTCTGGTGGTATCTGGCCTCGACCGAAGGCCGCGCGGTGGCCGATCCTCAGGCGCTCGCCTTCCTCACCGGCTATCTGATTGAAAAAGCCCTGGCGGTTGATAACGTCTTCGTCTGGCTGATGCTGTTCAGCTACTTTGCCGTGCCTGCAGCCCTGCAGCGTCGCGTGCTGGTGTACGGCGTGCTGGGTGCCATTGTCCTTCGTACCGTCATGATCTTCGCCGGCAGCTGGCTGATTACCCAGTTCGAATGGCTGCTGTATGTCTTCGGCGCGTTCCTGCTGTTCACCGGTATCAAAATGGCGCTGGCGAAAGAAGACGATACCGGTATCGGCGATAAGCCGCTGGTGAAGTGGATCCGCGGCCATCTGCGCATGACGGACAAGATTGAGAGCGAGCACTTCTTCGTGCGCAAAAACGGCCTGCTGTTTGCCACCCCGCTGCTGCTGGTGCTGATCCTGGTTGAGCTTAGCGACGTGATTTTTGCGGTGGACAGCATCCCGGCTATCTTTGCGGTCACTACCGACCCGTTCATCGTGCTGACCTCTAACCTGTTTGCGATCCTCGGCCTGCGTGCGATGTACTTCCTGCTGGCGGGCGCGGCAGAACGCTTCTCGATGCTGAAGTATGGTCTGTCGGTGATCCTGGTGTTTATCGGCATCAAGATGCTGATCGTCGATTTCTACCACATCCCGATCGCCATTTCGCTCGGCGTGGTGTTCGGCATTCTGATCGTGACGCTGATTATCAATACCTGGGTTAACCGCCAGCACGATAAGAAGCAGCAGGCTTAATGCGTTTTGCCCGGTGGCGCTGCGCTTACCGGGCCTACAACGTCACTCCGTAGGCCGGGTAAGCGCAGCGCCACCCGGCATTTTCGTTAACCAATAGTTAAAAAACATGACGCAACACGTAAAATCCAGCATTTTACGCTTCCGCCTTTCGCTGCTTTCCCTGATACTCAACCAGGCAAACAAATACTTACATCCGGACACAAATGTGACTTAGAGCACATCCAGGATGGAACGCAATTTCACTCAGGAATAACGTATGAGCACACAATCACGCGGTCTGTTCGCGCGCCTGGCGCAGGGCAGTCTTGTAAAACAAATTCTGGTCGGGTTGGTACTGGGTATTCTGCTGGCGATGGTGTCAAAACCCGCTGCGGAAGCCACGGGACTGCTCGGGACGCTGTTCGTGGGCGCACTGAAGGCCGTCGCACCGGTACTGGTTCTGATGCTGGTGATGGCGTCAATCGCTAACCACCAGCACGGACAAAAAACCAACATTCGCCCTATTCTGTTCCTGTATCTGCTGGGAACCTTCTCTGCTGCCTTAACGGCCGTGGTGTTTAGCTTCCTGTTCCCGTCCACGCTGCACCTGACCAGCGCGGCCGGTGATATCACGCCGCCATCCGGCATTGTGGAAGTTCTGCGCGGCCTGCTGATGAGCATGGTTTCTAACCCTGTCACGGCGTTGATGAACGGAAACTACATCGGCATCCTGGTCTGGGCGATTGGTCTGGGCTTCGCGCTGCGCCACGGTAACGACACCACGAAACACCTGGTCAACGATTTGTCGAACGCCGTGACCTTTATGGTGAAACTGGTGATTCGCTTTGCGCCTATCGGGATCTTTGGTCTCGTTTCTTCGACGCTGGCAACCACCGGTTTCGACGCGCTGTGGGGCTACGCGCAACTGCTGGTTGTTCTGGTCGGTTGTATGCTGCTGGTCGCGCTGGTCATTAACCCACTGCTGGTGTTCTGGCAGATCCGCCGCAACCCGTATCCGCTGGTGCTGACCTGCCTGCGCGAGAGCGGCGTGTACGCCTTCTTCACCCGCAGTTCGGCGGCGAACATTCCAGTCAACATGGCGCTGGCGGAGAAGCTGAACCTGGACCGCGATACGTATTCCGTATCGATCCCGCTGGGTGCAACCGTGAACATGGCGGGCGCAGCAATCACTATTACCGTGCTGACCCTGGCGGCGGTGCATACGCTGGGTATTCCGGTGGATCTGCCGACCGCACTGCTGCTGAGCGTGGTGGCGTCGCTGTGTGCCTGTGGCGCATCGGGCGTGGCGGGCGGTTCGCTGCTGCTGATCCCGCTGGCGTGTAATATGTTTGGCATCCCGAACGAGATCGCGATGCAGGTTGTGGCCGTCGGCTTTATCATCGGCGTGCTGCAGGATTCCTGCGAAACCGCGCTGAACTCCTCTACCGACGTGCTGTTCACCGCAGCGGCCTGTCAGGCGGAAGACGCGCGTTTAGCGAAGAACGCATTGCGCGGGTAAAAAAAGCCCGGTGGCGGCTACGCCTTACCGGGCCTACAGGGTTTAGTAGGTCGGGTAAGCGCTAGCGCCACCCGACATAACATTTACAGCGTCACACCACTCTTAAAAATCGCCAGCTCGCGGAAGTCGTTCTTCTCGTTACAGGTCTGCTTACCGTTGGCAAATTCCACGATAGTGTCCACAAACTCCGTCAGCAGTTGCGGCATCCCTTTGCCGTGGATCAGCTGGCCCGCATCAAAATCGATCCAGTGCTTTTTCTTTGCCGCCAGCTCGCTGTTGGTGGCGATTTTCACCGTCGGCACAAACCCGCCGTACGGCGTACCGCGACCGGTACTGAACAGCACCATATGACAACCCGCACCCGCCAGCGCGCTGGTGGCGACCGCATCGTTGCCCGGTGCGCTGAGCAGGTTCAGCCCGTGCGTTTTCAGGCGCTCGCCGTAGCGCAGCACGTCCACCACCTGGCTCGCGCCCGCTTTCTGGGTGCAGCCGAGGGATTTCTCTTCCAGCGTGGTGATCCCCCCCGCCTTGTTGCCCGGCGACGGGTTCTCATAAATCGGCTGATTATGGGCGATGAAGTACTGTTTGAAGTCGTTCACCATGGTGACGGTTTTCTCAAACGTCTCTTCGTCGCGGCAGTGGCTCATCAGAATACGCTCCGCGCCGAACATTTCCGGCACTTCGGTCAGCACCGTGGTGCCGCCGTTAGCGATGACGTAGTCGGAGAAACGGCCGAACATCGGGTTAGCGGTAATGCCTGAAAGACCATCAGACCCGCCGCACTCCAGACCAAACTTCAGCTCGCTCAGCTTGCCCGGCTCGCGCTTGTCATGGCGCATGACGTCATACAATTGATGAAGCTGCTCCACGCCCGCTTCCACTTCGTCGTCCTGATGCTGGCACACCATAAAATGCACGCGCTCAGGGTCGAATTCCCCCAGCGTGTCGCGGAAAGCGTCAACCTGATTGTTCTCGCAGCCAAGGCCAATCACCAGCACCGCGCCTGCGTTCGGGTGGCGCACCATGTTTTGCAGCATGGTGCGGGTATTGATGTGGTCGTCACCCAGCTGCGAGCAGCCGTAGGTATGGCTGAACAAATGCACGCCGTCAGTGCCTTCGGCATCATTGGTCTCTTTCAGGAAACGCGTCTGAATTTGACGCGCAATCCCGTTCACGCAGCCGACAGTCGGAAGGATCCACAGTTCATTGCGGATCCCCACCTCGCCGCTGGCGCGACGGTAGATCTGCACGTCACGATCTGCCGCCTGTCCGGCTTCCGCCTGGAAATCAGGTTGATAGCTGTACTCGTCCAGATCGCTCAGATTGGTGCGGGTATTGTGGGAGTGAATATATTCACCCGGTGCAATATCCGCCAGCGCATGACCGATGGGCAAACCGTACTTCACCACGTTCTCCCCTTTCGCAATGGGGATCAGGGCAAACTTGTGTCCACGCCCAATGGCCTGGCACAACGTGACCGACTGACCGTCGAACGTGACGTTCGTTCCTTCGGTCAAATCCGCCAGCGCGACGGCCACGTTATCCAGCGAATGGATTTTGATGTATTGCATATCAACCTCAGACGGCCTTAGTTCAGTTCAATGGCGAAGTAGTCACGCGCATTGTTAAAGCAGATGTTTTTCACCATTTCGCCCAGCAGCTGGATATCCGCTGGCGCTTCGCCCGCGTGCACCCAGCGGCCAATCATCTGGCACAGAATGCGGCGGAAATATTCATGACGGGTATAGGACAGGAAGCTGCGGCTGTCGGTCAGCATGCCGACAAAGCGGCTTAACAGGCCAAGCTGCGCCAGCTGCGTCATCTGACGCTCCATGCCGTCTTTCTGATCGTTGAACCACCAGCCGGAGCCGAACTGCATCTTGCCCGGCATCCCTTCGCCCTGGAAGTTGCCGACCATGGTACCCAGCACTTCGTTATCGCGCGGGTTCAGGCAGTAGAGGATGGTTTTTGGCAGCAGATTTTGCTCGTTCTGTTTGCTCAGCAGTTTGGACAGCTCTTCCGCCAGCGGACGGTCGTTGATGGAGTCGAAGCCCACATCCGCACCGATCAGTTTGAACTGGCGCTGGTTGTTATTACGCAGCGCGCCGATATGGTACTGCTGTACCCAGCCGCGACGCGCGTATTCCGCGCCGAGGAACACCAGCACCGCCGTTTTAAACTGCGCCACTTCGTGCTCGCTCAAGTCTTCGCCGGAGAGACGACGCGCCAGAATGCTGTCCAGCTCGGCTTCGTTTGATTCGGCAAACAGCACCACGTCCAGCGCGTGGTCAGAGACTTTACAGCCGTGCGCCGCAAAGTGATCCAGGCGTTTGGTCAGCGCGGTTTGCAGGTCAGCAAAACGACGAATATCGGTATCGGACACTTCCGCCAGCTTCGCCATGTAGTCAGTGAAGGTGGCCTGCTCAATGTTGAAGGCTTTATCCGGGCGCCAGCTTGGCAGCACTTTAATGTCGAAAGAGGTGTCTTTCGCAACGACGGCGTGGTGCTCGAGCGAATCGACAGGATCGTCGGTGGTGCCGACCATCTTCACGTTCATCTGCTTCATAATGCCGCGTGCGGAGAACTGTTCCTGCGCCAGCAGCGCGTTGCATTGATCCCAGATTTCATCCGCAGTCGCGGGAGAAAGCAGTTTACCGGTGATACCAAACGGACGACGCAGTTCAAGATGCGTCCAGTGGTATAGCGGGTTGCCGATGGTATGCGGAACGGTGGCCGCCCAGGCGTCAAACTTCTCGCGATCGGTGGCATCGCCGGTGCACAGGCGCTCAGCGACGCCGTTGGTGCGCATCGCGCGCCATTTATAGTGGTCACCCTTCAGCCAGATATCATACAGGTTTTTGAATCGGTAATTTTCGGCAACCTGCTGCGGCGGTAAATGGCAGTGGTAGTCGAAAATCGGCTGGTCCTTTGCGTAGTCGTGGTACAGGCGGCGAGCAAATTCGGTATCTAACAGAAAATCGTCGGTCATAAACGGCGTCATTATCGTCTTCCTCATTACGGGAGCGTCAGAAAGCGTATGTTCATATGCTGCAAAGTTATCACACCAATTTCCACCCGCCGAAGTTTTTTTCGTGAGTCAGATCAATAAACGTCGACAAAAAAATTACCCCAAATGGAGTAAACCCTCTCACAGACCGCGCCAATGCTGGCTTTGCTCGCACCGCGGAATATCCCTACAAAGATTCACACATTTGTGATGTCACTCACCTTTTAAAGTTGTATGACAAGTTATCGTTTCGCCGTCGCAAACACTACGCCGACGGAATGCATTGCTGGTGTCAAGAACATCAGATTTAACGGTACGGAAACCGACTTATGCACGATGACTTATGGCAAGGTTCGGGCCGTTCCGGGACATCTCCCGGTTATGCCCCTCCCGTTACTGAACAACTCCCGGCAACGGTTGAGTTGTTACCGTGTTCTGGCACGGAAATAACATAACGATGAGGTTTTACATGCGTAAAATTAAAGGGTTACGTTGGTATATGATCGCACTGGTGACGCTCGGCACCGTGCTGGGCTACCTGACGCGTAACACAGTGGCAGCAGCGGCTCCAACGTTGATGGAAGAGTTGCACATCACCACGCAGCAATACTCCTACATCATTGCGGCTTATTCCGCGGCTTATACCATCATGCAGCCTGTTGCAGGCTATGTTCTGGATATTCTGGGTACCAAAATCGGCTATGCCTTCTTCGCCGTAGCATGGGCGATTTTCTGCGGTGCAACTGCACTGGCAGGCAGCTGGGGCGGCCTGGCGCTGGCGCGTGGTGCGGTCGGTGCGGCTGAAGCCGCCATGATCCCGGCGGGCCTGAAGGCAAGCTCCGAATGGTTCCCGGCAAAAGAGCGTTCCATCGCTGTAGGTTACTTCAACGTCGGCTCGTCGATTGGTGCAATGATTGCGCCGCCGCTGGTGGTCTGGGCCATCGTGATGCACAGCTGGCAGATGGCGTTCATTATCTCTGGCGTACTGAGCTTTGCATGGGCAATGGCGTGGCTGGTGTTCTATAAACACCCGCGCGACCAGAAAAAACTCTCTGAAGAAGAACGTGAATACATCATTGGTGGTCAGGAATCACAGCATCAGACCAACAACGGCAAAAAAATGACCGTCTGGCAGATCCTGGGCACCCGTCAGTTCTGGGGTATCGCCCTGCCGCGCTTCCTGGCAGAACCGGCCTGGGGTACCTTCAACGCCTGGATCCCGCTGTTCATGTTTAAAGTGTACGGCTTTAACCTGAAAGAGATCGCGATGTTCGCCTGGATGCCAATGCTGTTCGCAGACCTGGGCTGTATCGTGGGCGGCTACCTGCCACCGCTGTTCCAGCGCTGGTTTGGGGTGAACCTGATTGTCTCCCGTAAAATGGTCGTCACCATGGGCGCCCTGCTGATGATCGGCCCTGGCATGATCGGCCTGTTCACCAGCCCATATGTGGCTATCGCCCTGCTGTGTATTGGTGGCTTTGCGCACCAGTCCCTGTCCGGCGCGCTGATTACGCTCTCGTCTGACGTCTTCGGTCGTAACGAAGTGGCAACGGCCAACGGCCTGACCGGTATGGCGGCATGGACCGCTAGCACCATGTTTGCGCTGGTGGTCGGTGCCCTGGCAGATACCATTGGCTTTAGCCCGCTGTTCGCGGTGCTGGCTATCTTCGACCTGATGGGTGCGGTGGTTATCTGGACGGTGCTGAAAAGTAAATCCGCAGACGAACTGGCGAAAGAGTCCCTTGGGGGACCGGCTACGCAGAGTTAGCATTGTTGTGCCGGGAGCCGGGTGGCGGCTTCGCCTGACCCGGCCTACAAAACCCAATAAAATCGTAGGCCGGGTAAGCGCAGCGCCACCCGGCATTTAAAGGCCGCTCAGTAGCGGCTTTTTTCATGGCGAAATCTGGAGACTGGCTCGCAAAAGTGGTATAACAAATCATCCGCCGTACCCTGCCTGGAGCGCATATGGAAATCACCGAACCACGTCGTTTATATCAACAACTTGCTGCCGAGCTGAAAGATCGCATCGAGCAAGGCGTCTATCTTGTCGGTGATAAACTTCCCGCTGAGCGCTTTATTGCGGATGAAAAGAGCGTGAGCCGTACGGTGGTGCGCGAAGCCATCATCATGCTGGAAGTGGAAGGCTACGTTGAGGTACGCAAAGGCTCCGGCATTCATGTGATCTCCAACCAGGCAAAGCACTCCCCGGCACCGGACGAAAATCTGGAATTTGCCAGCTACGGTCCGTTTGAGCTGCTCCAGGCTCGCCAGCTGATCGAGAGTAATATTGCCGAATTCGCCGCTACGCAGGTCACCAAGCAGGACATCATGAAGCTGATGGAGATCCAGGAAAACGCGCGTAAAGAAAAATGTTTCCGCGATTCAGAATGGGATCTTCAGTTCCACGTCCAGGTGGCGCTGGCCACGCAGAATACGGCGCTGGCCGCAATCGTGGAAAAAATGTGGACTCAGCGCGTTCATAACCCGTACTGGAAGAAACTGCACGATCATATCGATTCGCGCACCGTGGATAACTGGTGCGACGATCACGATCAAATCCTTAAGGCACTGATTCGCAAAGATCCGCATGCGGCAAAACTGGCAATGTGGCAGCACCTGGAAAACACCAAACTGATGTTGTTCAACGAGACCAGCGACGACTTCGAATTTAACGCTGACCGCTATCTTTTTGCCGATAATCCCGTGGTTCATCTCGATACCGCATCCAGTCAGGCAAAATAGTCTCCCTTTCTGCTGGCAGGCGCTTCGCTGCGCCTGATGGCGAACAGGGGTAAGCAAAACATATATAGTGTCAGCCTTTGTAAAATCCCTCGCTCCCTTCCAGGCCTTACGCCAAAATCACTTCACCCCTGCAAATTCTGTGACGCAGAACGTCGGGCTTTGTTACAATTGGATTCACTTCGTTATTTTGTAAGTTAGTGCTTGCTAACCAGCCAATTAACAGGGAACAGTGTTGGCCACACACCAATGTGTCCGCGAGCGACCATAATGAAATCATAACAATGTCGCCGTGCTGTTTTTCCCGGATTACAGGCGTGACGTTAACCGATTTCCAGGAACACTGAATGGAACTTTTGACCCAACTACTGAATGCCCTGTGGGCTCAGGATTTCGAAACGCTGGCCAACCCTTCCATGATTGGCATGCTTTATTTTGTCCTGTTTATGATTCTGTTCCTCGAGAACGGACTGCTTCCTGCCGCCTTTTTACCGGGCGACAGTCTGCTGGTGCTGGTCGGCGTACTCTGTGCGAAAGGGGCGATGGCCTTCCCGCAAACCGTATTGCTGTTAACCATTGCGGCCAGCCTGGGCTGCTGGGTGAGCTACATTCAGGGGCGATGGCTGGGCAACACGCGGATCGTACAAAACTGGCTTTCGCATCTTCCGGCGCATTACCACCAGCGCGCGCACCATCTTTTCCATAAGCACGGGCTTTCGGCGCTGCTGATGGGCCGTTTTATCGCCTTCGTCCGTACTCTGCTGCCCACCATCGCCGGGCTGTCCGGTCTGAGCAGTACCCGCTTCCAGTTCTTTAACTGGATGAGCGGCCTGTTATGGGTACTGATCCTCACCACGTTGGGCTACGCGCTGGGCAAAACCCCGGTCTTCATGAAGTATGAAGATCAGTTGATGTCCTGCCTGATGCTGTTACCGGTGGTCCTGCTGGTCTTTGGCCTGGTGGGCTCGCTGGTTGTCCTGTGGAAAAAGAAATACGGCGCCAGGGGTTAACCATGGTTATCTCCCCGCTCGCCCTGCGTCGCGTCTCTTACGCCATGATCGCGCTGATGATGTTCAGCGTCCTGATCCTGGCATGGGCTGCGCTGCAGCATCAGGAATCGACGCTGGCAATACGTCCGGTGAATCAGGGCGCCAGCGTGCCGGATGGTTTTTCCATCTGGCATCATCTGGACGCCAACGGGATCCGCTTTAAAAGCATTACGCCGCAAGACGACGTGCTGCTGATAAAATTTGACTCCAGCGCGCAGAGTGCAGCGGCAAAAGCCGTGCTCGACAGAACGCTGCCGCAGGGTTATATCATTGCGCAGCAGGAAGACGACAGCCATGTTGCCTCCTGGATGTCGCTGCTACGCGATACGTCGCATCGGTTTGGTTAATTACCAGGATTCCGAATCTTTTCACTCACTTTGGTGATTACGCCGTTTACTTACTATGCTTAAGTACGCGGAGCACCCCTCAGATGTTCTCCGCATAGTTCTGGATCACGGCTCACGCCGTAACACAATGGAAGGTTTCGATAATGAAATTCCGCATTACCCTGGCTCTGGCCCTTTTGTCTTTAAGCACAGCTTCATACGCCACCTCTCTCTGTCAGGAGAAAGAACAGGATATTCAGCGCGAGATCGGCTATGCCGAAAAGCATAACAATCAGCACCGCGTTGATGGCCTGAAGAAAGCGTTAAGCGAAGTGAAAGCCAACTGTTCCGACAGTAAGCTGCGTGCCGATCACCAGAAAAAAATCGCTGAACAGAAGGACGAGATAGCCGAGCGCCGTCAAGACCTGCAGGAAGCGAAAGAGAAAGGGGATGCGGAAAAAATTGCCAAGCGCGAGAAGAAGTTGAAAGAAGCGCAGGACGACCTGAAAGCGCTGGAAGCTCGCGATTATTGAGTTAACGGAAATCTCAACAGGAGAGAATCATGTCAAAAGATACTACGTCAGAAAACCTGCGCGCTGAACTGAAATCACTGGCGGACACCCTGGAAGAGGTACTTAGCTCTTCTGCCGATAAGTCGAAAGAAGAGGTCAGCAAACTTCGTAGCAAAGCAGAGCAGGCGCTGAAAGAGAGCCGTTATCGCCTCGGTGAAACCGGCGATGCGTTAGCTAAACAGACCCGTGAAGCCGCCGCGCGCGCTGACGAATATGTTCGCGACAATCCGTGGACGGGTGTGGGTATTGGCGCTGCCGTTGGTGTAGTGCTGGGTGTCCTGCTGACGCGTCGTTGATTATGGAAGATCCTCGTCACGCACAAGGGCCTGCTAATAACGTCCTCGGTATCGGCCAGCGTATATTAACCACGCTGGTCGGCATTGCCGAAACGCGCGTCCGGCTGGCAGTGGTTGAACTGGAAGAGGAGAAAGCCAATCTCTTCCAGATGCTGCTCATGCTCGGGCTCACCATGCTCTTCGCCGCGTTCGGTCTGATGAGCCTGATGGTATTAATCATCTGGGCTATCGACCCGCAGTATCGTCTTAACGCGATGATCGCCACCACGGTGGTGTTACTGGTTGCGGCATTGATTGGCGGCATCTGGACAATGCGTAAAGCACGCAGGTCCACCTTCCTGCGCCACACGCGTCAGGAGCTGGCTAACGATCGTTCGCTGCTGGAGGATGACAAGCCGTGAGCGATAAAGCCGAACGTCAAAAGCGAAAAGCGTATCTGCTAAGCCAGATCCAACAGCAACGGCTGGATCTGTCCGCCGGTCGTCGCGACTGGATCGAGGCAACACGTCCGTTCGACCGGGGCTGGAACACCTTCCTGAGCCTGCGTTCCTGGGCGCTGGTGGGCAGCAGCGTGATGGCTATCTGGACGGTTCGTCATCCTAATATGCTGATCCGCTGGGCACGTCGCGGCTTTGGTGCCTGGAGCGCCTGGCGTCTGGTGAAAGCAACGTTGCGGCAGCAGCAGTTACGCTAGCCTTCTTGCCGGGTGGCGGCTGTGCCTTACCCGGCCTACATTTTATCCGTAGGCCGGGTAAGGCACAGCCGCCACCCGGCAAAAATCCCTCCCCACGCTTACTCAATATCTTTGATAAAGATTGACAGTTTTCCTTGCTAACAATTGTCCCCCGCCCCGTTTATTATCCTCTCCATCGACAGCAGAGCCGCGGTATCTACCCGGAATTGCAGACAAATAAAGTTCAGCCGCTTATGTGGTTTTCTGGAGAGTAAAATGAAAAAATTAGAAGATGTTGGTGTACTGGTAGCACGTATTCTGATGCCAATTCTGTTCATCGTAGCAGGTTGGGGAAAAATCACCGGTTACGCGGGTACCCAGCAATATATGGAAGCCATGGGCGTGCCGGGGTTCCTGCTGCCTCTGACCATCCTGCTTGAGTTCGGCGGCGGCCTGGCAGTGCTGTTCGGCTTCCTGACCCGTACCACCGCGCTGTTCACCGCAGGCTTCACCCTGCTGACGGCTTTCCTGTTCCACAGCAACTTTGCGGAAGGCGTGAACTCTCTGATGTTCATGAAAAACCTGACCATCGCGGGTGGCTTCCTGCTGCTGGCCATCACTGGCCCAGGCGCATACAGCATCGACCGCCTTCTGAATAAGAAGTGGTAAGCACGCTATACTGATTGAACCCAAAGCGAGGAGATATCTCCTCGCTTTTGCTATCTGACGGAGGAGTAAAAAATGGGACAACTCGTAGACGGCGTCTGGCAGGATGTCTGGCACCCCCACACTTTTTCTCTCAGATAAAACCCCCACATTTGATCTCTCAAAAATTTTTCGAGTAATGATGCAAAGCCTCCTACACTCAAATGAACTTAGGATCGATGGGAGGTTACTATGCCTGTACGTTATTTAAACGTCGGAGATATGTTTATTGAGGCAACACCTGCCTTTAGCCTGTCTAAAGATAGTGAGCTCTTAACATTCTGGGGCCAGGATGGCATACATCTTAAAAATATGTACCTCCTCTTTGATTCACAAGATCGCCCAATTAACGCTGCCAATGAGTATTTAATTCATTGTAAAGCAGTTGATAAGCACCAGGATCTCTCCTGTATTGCCAAAGCGTTAACGCTATTTTTTTCCTTTTTAGAAAGGGAACAACTTTCCTGGAGCGATATGCCAAGGGCAAGCCACATGCGCCCTCTCTATCGGTTCCGTGATTATCTCCAGGCTCAGCATGATGAAGTTGACCCACAGAGCGGTAAACGACGACTCGCAAGCTCTACCGCAAAGAGTTATCGGGGAGCCGTTGTCGGCATGTATGTCTACTGGATGGGATATGGTGATGTGTTTCAACGACCACCATGCCAGTTCAGTGAGATTAATATTGCTGATGAGCGGATGCTGGGGCATATAAATCGTTATATAAAGGTTCAAACAACTGACCTGAAAATTACTGCACGTGACAAAGTAAAACAATCCCGGCTCCCGAATCATTTACGCCCTTTGCTGAAAGAACAACGACCTGAGTTACAATCTTTGCTAGGCGTTCTTAAAGAAGGAAGAAGTTATACTAAAATAAATGATAAATATATTCCAAAGACTATTGCTCCTGAGATTCGAATAGCCATATACCTCGCTTTATATACAGGAATGCGAAGAATGGAGGTGCTTACGTTTAGCAGCACACTGATTCAGCCAACCTCTGTAGATGAAAACACAATAACCGTAATGATTGGGCCTGGTAATCATTGCCATACTAAACGCGGCGAGTCAGGTGAAATAAAAATACCGGTCTGGTTGATGAGGCAGTTATACGCTTATAAGCAAAGCGCACGATACAGAAAACGCTTGTCAAAATACCTCCAGTTAACCCCGGATTCCTTAGCTCGTCAGTATCCACCGTTATTATTGAATAACCGGGGAGATCCATACAACGAAAACTCGCTCAATGCCCGCTGGGGCGAAATCCGCAATGCTGTTCGCATCGACTTTAAGATGCCCACATTTTCGCATAAATTTCATAATCTTCGTTCAACCTATGCCACGTACCTGACAATTGCTTTAATGCAACTTACTTATCCCGGTAGCCATCCAAGGAATCCAGGTGAACCCGTCATGACCAGAGACCAGGTTGAGTCAGAAGTTCAGGCTCGTTTGCGTCATTCATCACCTCAGACAACTTCACTCTACGTTAAATTCTGGGAAGATAACTACCTGGCGAGACAATCTGACCGTATCCACCAGGAGGGTCTGGATCGGATATACGGAGACGACAACACCATTGGTGTATGGAGTCATTTGCATTCCCCTCACAGAGGCTAAGATGAAGAAATTAACCTCACGAACGTTGCAAATCTCCCCCCAAATTCATTCTGGTACGCCAGGCGATGATGATTTAATCCTTTCTGTAGCGCACCATGCATGTAAAGACAATGCATGCAGGCCGATTTACGTCTTTCGTTTACTTTATGATGGTGTTCCAAGGGCAAGCTACATCAACAATGCAAAAAAGCATAACGAACGTTTACCCCTGGTGTTGCTCATTTACGAATGGCTGGCGACTCGCGTTCATATATTAAGCGGAAGCACCATATTTACCGATTTCAATATGGTTATATTTTTTTTCCGCTACTGCGACACAACCCTGCGTATGGCAGAGTTGACCGAGTCAACTGTCAGCTCTTACGCACAACATATAAGCAACCAGGTGAATAATAATGCTAAATCTCATGCATGCATTCGTGGGATGAGCGATCGATTTTCAGCATTTCTGTCCTGGGCAGGGTACGAAGCACTGGCCAACCTGATGCCAAAAGTTGCCCGCCACAATGTGATGGAAAAGAAGACGCAGGCTTACTCAGATGAAGAACAAATCGGCGTTTCACGTGACCTGTTCAGAGTATTTAATGTGCTCGCCAGTCGGCTAAAAAAGGGGGAACCAATTACCTGTCCTTTTGACCAGCCCAAAACAAACTGGGATATTTCCAGTTATAACAGTACCCTCTGGTTTAATAAACTCACGATAACTGCGTTGTTCCTCACCGCTAATTTCACCGGAGATAATAATTCACCTCTTAGAAAATTACTTCGGAGAGACGTTACAGAGCGGGAGTTCCATTTCGATAAAACAATTAATCTCTATCGACTGGTTAGTAAAAAGGATCGGCAGGGAGGGCAAGAAAATACATGGGATATGGGATTCACCCGGCGAGGAAAAGATTTCTTTAGTGTTTATCTTAACTGCCTTGAATATTTCAACCTTCCGGAAGAGGCTTACCTTTTTCCTCGCTTTGACAACGGTCAGTACGATGGATTTGTCTTTTCAGCAGATATATCCAGCTACATTAACTGGTTCATGGCTCGCGCTCCCCACCAGGTCAGGCCAGTAATCGGTCGCTTCAGGCAAAGTAAGAGCGACGGGTTGATGGCGGATACTAATTCCATTGCTACCGTTGCTGAGGGGCTTAACAACCTTAAAGGAACTGCGGCAAGGCATTATATGAATGGCAATCCGCATAATAATCGCAATCGACTGGGCAGTGCAGCCGAGGCGCTTGAGCTCACTGCCCGCGGAGCCAGCATTAATGAGGCGAGAAAAGTTGTTGAGGCAAAATATGGAAGACCCCTAAGGGCAATGGAAATCATTGCCAAAGGAGATGCAGAGCCAGCCCCGACCAAAATGGGGAGCAGGTGCAGGCAACCTTTCGGGGATAAAGCACAAAGTCTGAAACGGGAACTGGTCGCCAGCGGCCTGCTGGCCCAGGACGAGTCTATTGCCTGTTTCAAATTTCTTGATTGCTTTGGGTGTGAGTTTCAGGCACTGGTAGCGGAAGTAGACGATATCTGGTGCATGCTGAGCTTCCGTGAAAGTCTTACCGAAAGTCTTCAGCGTCCGGCCATTAATCACCACCTTCCGGTTACACGGATTAATGATGTCATGGGCAAAATTCAGATTATGCTCGCAGAAGTTGAGCGCGACTACCCTGATGTATATGCAAAAGCCATCGGCAAATTAAACGTTCAGGCGCATCCTCTGTGGGACGATGAGAACTCTGTGGCAGACCTGTACGATATCTGGTAGGGGAACTGATAATGCAGGCACGATTTAAACCAGGAAAGAATAACCCAAGTATAACAACCCCAGAATGGGTGGAGCTCCATCGCAATAAGTCGTTTCCTTTAAACGAAATTATTGTGAGTTTCGATGTTGATAATCAGCCTCTTAGCTACTTTACGAGTGATATCTGGGACTTCAGAGCCTATGTTAACACCCGCTCGGGTAACAGCCAGGGAAGCGCCATCTGGAACTGGAAAAGGATTTCGGAAGGTTTTCGCAATGCTGTCAGGCACTTAATGTACATCCATCTGTTTGAAAAACGGCGTACCGCCAGCGAAGGTATTGCCGGTGTATCGAGAAGATTCGGTGCATGGGCAGAACTTTCACAACTTTGTATCCAGTGTGGAATACCAGAGATGTCAGCGCTTTCATTGCCGCACATGCAACAAAAGTTAATGGCGGAAGTCAGTACCCGAAAAATGGCTGTCGGGCGGGTTGTACATCTCCTCGCCTCGTTATCACTGGCACATCGCTACGGTTTTATCAATTTCCCATATACAAACATAGCATTACTTGCCGATAAACTCGCTGACAAGAGCAAAACATCACAACAAACACTCGCTATCCCACAACCTGTGGCAGTACAAATTTATTCTCATGCAATACACCGTATAGAAATTTGGCACCATTCACGCCAGAAACTGGTCTCACTTTTTAGTCACTACCTGACGCTACGAGAACAACACAAATCAAAAGCGCTGAAGAATATCCTGACCGATCACAGGCCCTTTTTGATGGCTCTGGCGAAAGAAGCTGATTATATCTATGCCCCCACAGATACTCTTACCGTCCTCTATAACGATATTCTGGCAGCCTGCGGCACTGTTATTGGTGCTGTCAGCGGCATGCGCTACGGTGAATGGTTTGAGCTTGATGCTGATTCTTACCAGGAACAAACACATAAAGGTATCACTCACAGTCTTCTGGCAGGAAAAACCAGTAAGCTCAATAAGGGCACTCCGATCCGCCACGCCTGGGTTACAGCCCCGGTAGCAAAAACAGCGATCGACTTACTGGCGGCAATAACGGAACCACGCAGAGCCCAACTCAAAACGCAATCTACTACGTTGAGTGAGGCCGGGCGATACAACGCTGCAAACAAATTGATTGAACATGGGCAATCTCTTTTCCTGGCTCTGGGAGTCAGAGGAAAAAATATTGTTGTGACAAAATCCAGTATGAAGAATGCACTGGACAGGCTCGTGGCAACAGCCCCGACAAAGGATGGTTCGCAGGGAGCCTGCCTGAGGCAAGAACACTTAGCCGAATTTAAGACACTAAACAGCCAGTGGAATACTATCAGCATCCCCCTGGATAAGCTCTGGCCAATCGCAACTCATCAGTTCAGACGCACTTTTGCTATTTTTCTGTTGCGCAATAATTTTGGTTCTTTTTTACAGGTGAAACAGCAGTTTGCACATACAAACATCAGTATGTCAGCCTGGTATGGGAACAATGCTGAGGTTGCCAGAACATTTGATATGGAACAGGATCCCGAAATTCAGGCCGAACTCGCTGAAATGAACATGTTGCTAATGACTGATATTGCAGTAAGACTCTATCTTACAGACGAACCTGTTTCGGGAAAGGCAGGAACTCAAATCCGGGAACAAATAGCCCAGGGCAATATCATTTTTCATAGCCGGGAGGAAATCAATACGGCTATCCGTAAAGGTGAATTAACCATAGTAGATAACGGACATAGCCTGTGCCTTAACCCTCGTTGTGAACGGCTGGATTGTACAATTGACCCTCTAATCAATCCGGTTTTATGTGGCCACGATGTCGTCATGACTCAGCATGCCCAGCTACGGGCTGATTTGCGCGAACGCCTTATCAGACGCCATAAGCAGGCACTCAATCAAAATCTGAATCAACCAAACTTGCTTGCTAAAACACTGGTCGGGATCCGCGCCTGTGAAAAAATCATGGCCGATCATGACATCGACTTCGAACCGTATACCCCGGCAAACAGTATTAATATTCAGTGGAGTGAAAAATGAATAACAAATTATGTAAAACAGAAATCCAGTTGCAGCTCTTTGAAGAGGCACTTGCTCGCCTGCTCAGAAACGAAGGTAAGAATATTACACCCGGAACAAAACTTTCCATGGCCAGGCTGGCAAAAGAAGCTAAAGTAGGAAGCGGAACGTTGTATTACAAACCCTACTCTGAATTTCGCAAGCGGGCCGCTGAATGCATATCCCGGTATAATTCTGGAACAACCAAGGTCAGCACAGCAAATACTCATCATCATGAAGCGCTGGAATCATTGCGAAATGAGCGGGACAATGAGAAGAGGCTAAAAATACAATACCGGAAATCCTGTAGTGAATTGAAAGCACAGCTTCAACGTCTATGTGCTGAACGAGGAACGACTGAACATGCTTTATATCAGGCAATGCTGCGCATTGCTGAACTGGAACAGAAATTTGAAAAACTAACTGGCACGCATCCCGATAATTACGTAATGGGAAGTCTCAAGAACATAACCTTTTTACCGCGAAACCTTCAACAAAGGTAGTAGAAATATGATGTTAAGTCATAATTGCATGTCACCTGACAGCAGCATGCAAATGATTTGTTCATCACCAAAAAAAGTTGGCTGCATCAACACCAGGATGAAGGGGACACAACTGAGCGACAGTTCAGTGTAAGAAACATAAAGCATAAGATTAGTATGGTCGAAAAATGGTTTTGCTTTATATCGTAGAACATTAATCCGGAATGAAAATATAACCATGATAATCTATTCCCACATGCATATTTAATTCTTTACGCGCAACAACCACCTTTTTCTTATAATATCCCCCATCAGTTGAATATTAGCTGTGATGGTACTTATTAAGAATAAACTTTCATGCACACTATCGCGAACCACCTATCATCTTTCTATTGCTTACGTTGTCACTCAGATTAGAGATACAGAGCAGCCAGCAAAACTCAGTTCGCGTTATTCTGTATTTTTTAATTCCCAGAAGCTCTTTGGGCTTAGTGACCGCCCCCTGACCGCGCCCTACATTCCAGAGAGTTCGTTAAACATGGCGGCTACAGCGTCATACTCTTAGAAACCGATCAATACCTTATCTGACGACGTGCGAGTTATCTTAGTAATAAAATTTGCATAAATTTCACTCCCTTTCTTCTTAACTCCCTGCGATGATTGAGGTTTTGAGGGATTTAACTTAAGGAAAGATGATGAACATTCGTTATCCG
Source organism: Enterobacter sp. JMULE2 (assembly GCF_013337145.1). Lineage (NCBI taxonomy): Bacteria > Pseudomonadati > Pseudomonadota > Gammaproteobacteria > Enterobacterales > Enterobacteriaceae > Enterobacter > Enterobacter sp. JMULE2. The sequence continues at coordinate 291,026 of NZ_SGWD01000018.1, read as the reverse complement.
GTACGGAAAGCCGACGGACGGGACTATAAGAACTATGACGAGCTGCTGACCGACATCCGCAAAAACGCCCACGGTTGGTGGTTACTCGGCGTAAATCGTTACTGGCACGGGGGGATCCATGTCGGGATGTCATCGTCCCCGGCCTCGGTGCTGAGTCAGGACACGCCGGAAAAATCGGTACCGCTCCAGTTCATGATGGACGGCGAGGTGGTGGCATGGCGGGTTAACCGGGATTACGCGGCTATCGAGTGTTACCAAGAACGCCCCCTGCGCCAGTCCGGCACCTTTGTGCTGGTCAAATCAGTGTATAAGCCTGACGAGCAGGATGAATCCTCCTGGCTGACGCTGTACCAGCTTTACATGCACATCGCGCCATTGGCAGAATTTCCGAAACGCCCGCTTTACCGGGTCACGCAGAAAGGCCACGGCGTGCGGATGCGTAAACACTCCCGCCACGATGACAGCCGCGAAATTGCGCCGGACGTGCTGGCAAACAAACACGGCCACGCCAGAACGCTCGTTCAGGGCGACACGCTTGCCGTACTGCAACAAAAATCGTTTCTGCTGGAACAACGGCAGGAGCCGTTCGCTCTGGTGCAGCATCTTCAGGATGGTAAGCCCGCCGGGAAGCTGTTCTGGGTCTCGATGCGCCCGGAATATCTGGAGCCTGACGGCGAATGTTACGTGTGTCTGCCTGACTGGATGCACAGCGCCCTGAATCACGGCGTGTTTGATGATGTGGTGGTGCCACCTGCGCCGCTGAAAGTGACGGTGAAAGCAGGGGATGCGGTCGGGTTCCTCGGCGCTCAGGATCTGGCTGACGAAGATAACCATCCGCAGATTATCACCACAGACTATAAAGCCCATATCGAGCTGCTGAGCCTCGACGAGCATGTGCCTGATTTCGTGGCAAACGTGAAGGGGATTAAAACGGGCAAACAGTTTATTAAGCTGAAGCTGAAACGCCCGATGTACCTGAGAAACGGGGAGGGCGAGGAAAGTACCTTTGAGCAGATGAGCGCCATTACCCGTGCCGATGCCGGAAAAATTATCCCGCGTGATGCTACGTATCCGTTTACGGATAAAACCGGGGTCACGTACTTTCAGACTCGCCCGCATACGTGGATGCACCAGGACGATGTGGAGCAGCTCAGCCAGCATGATTTAGCCGGGCTAAACTTTCACTGTATTGAGGCTGAACACACGACCGATTATACCCGCACGCTGGATGAACACTGGCTCATTGACGCCCTGAAAAGCATCAGTTCGCACTTTGACGGTGAAAAAGGACCACAGTTCGCGCAGGCAAAAATGTTTTATGACAGCCTGATCCACAACGCTGAAAAGAGAAGACCACCCAGCCCGTATCCCGATAAATCACAGGACCAGTATTTGTTTGGTGCGCTGCATACCAATCAGATGAACATCCCGGAATATGCGCGGCGGCTGATAGTGAAACACGACAGTGACTGGCACAGTACCCGCGATGATACACGCTGGTCGTCGGTATTTAAGGTCAGGGATGAAAGCCCGGTTGTGAAGATGGCCAACGGGGGATTTCTGGATGCGACGCGCTGGATGGATAAGGTGCCGCCGTTCGCCAGCCAGCGGTCAGTATGGCATTTTCATCCGCTTGAGTTTCCGGAAATATTACGAAGTGCAGAGTTTCCCAGGACTCCTGTTAATGGGGTGTTAACTCCTATAGAATTTATTCACTTCTATAATGGGGACAAAATTGACGATACTGATTATGAAGAGGCAGCAAAAGAATTAGAATGCGAAGTTGCAGCAATTAAAGCTGTAGCAAAAACAGAAACTGGTTCTTACGGCTCCTATTTTAAATTTGAAGATAACGATGATTATGTTCCAGCGATATTATTTGAAAGGCATCATTTTCATAAATATACAAATGGAAAGTATGATCAGTTCGAAGTTATATCAAACCCTGTTGCGGGTGGATATGGTGCAACATCAATACAGTATGCAAAGCTAGTTAAAGCGTATACTTTAGACAAAAAAGCAGCTTTAAAATCAGCATCCTGGGGTAAGTTTCAGATTTTAGCGTCGAACTACGCCACAGCAGGCTACGCTAGCCCTGAGGATTTCGTTTTTGCATTAAGTAAGTCTGAGAAAAATCAGTTAAAAGCATTCGTTAGCTTCATTAAGGCTGATAGAGTATTACTGCGCTCTATTCGGACTAAAGATTGGCTTTCATTTGCTAAAAGATATAACGGGCCAAGGCAGAAAGGATATGATTTGAAAATGGGGAGAAATTACAATGCATCATTATAAGTTCTTAGCATTGGTTGCAATGCTTTTGTGTGGTTCATCGTTTGCGAGTGATGCATATTTTGTATGCAACACAGCAAAAGGAACAATCAAACTAGATGAAAACAAAGGTGTACTTCGGTACACCTTATCGAAAGACCGCAAAACTGAATTTAACTATGAATCGAAAGGTAGTGATTATTCAGGATTTAAATACAACCATTACTCACGATTTCAAACCGATTATTTCAATGTCTCGTTTGTAAATGCAGAGTATAAGTACACGATATTTAGTAACTATGAGAATGAGAGTGAAAGCCGTGGAGTTAGTGTTACGAACCTGAATAGCAAAAAGGAATTTGTTTATGATTGTAAGTCCGTTGGCATTGATCGTCTTAGTGATTTGTCGGCAAAAATAGCTTGTGATAAAGATTCCGCTTTGGGGTGTGAGTAATGAAACATCTAAAATATAGCATTGCTTTACTTTTGTTGTTCACTGGGTATTCGGAAGTAAGTGCTGCTGCATTTTCCGGGGAAGAAAATAGCCAGCTTGCGAGTATTAATCAAAAGAGCGCAGAGGAAGTAAAAGCGGCATTAGAGAGTTTGAATAAATCGGTTGATGCACAGATTGGTAACAACCCAGAATATAAACCATTGATTCTGGGTCTGAAAAAATCATGGGGAGAGATGATTGATAAAAAATGCCAACTGGAAACGATTGATTCGAAAGGAACTGATGCAGAAACGGCCGAAGTCAGCAACTGTCTTATAAAAAGCTACCAGGAAGAAATGAAGTATTTCGATACGATGCTACAGTAATATGTTGGGAATTCCAGTAGATAGGCATAAAATCCCTATCCTTCTCCTTGCTATTTGGCAGATAAGAGACTAATGTAACCTTGACTAGACATACGGATGACCTCGGTTGTGTTCTGCCATAAATAGCCTGGCAGAACACTCGAGGCTTCATCAGAGGAATAGCCCATGTAAATGGGCTCTTTTTCATCCTCAAGTGTATTGCCTTAGGGCTTATCAGTCTTTTTATACAAGTATCAGCCAATATTGCTAAAATTATTAATTTATATGTTTACTGGTAACTTTTAGGTGCCACTCGTATTGGTTAGCAATAGAATTCCAGTGCCAAATATTTATAACACCATGCAAGCCTTCCTGGTAAAGAGTACCAAGCCGAACGACTACTGATGCTTGTGCAGAGACAAAAAGATGAACTTCGTCTGCCTGTTTTTTTAATTCAGAGATAATATAGCTAATTTCCTTCACTATTTTTTCTTGCTCGTCCTCCGCAGGGAGATTATCAAATCGGAATCCTGTATTCAGTTGAACATGTAAAGTATGGCCAATAAATTCAACAGGAAGATCTTTTTCTAAAATTTCCATCGTGAATGAAATTGCAAGACCGATAACCTTTCCATTATTTGATGGCACACACTTACTATCATGAATATTCTGACCGCTGTAGCATTTTACTAACTTTGCATTTGTCGGCGGTGCGTCAAGAGGGTGAAAAGTTCTTTTATCCCGGTCAAAATCAAACAACTTTAATGGTAAGTGCCCATCCGTCATGAAGCTACCAACCATATACAGATATGGCACACTGCCAAGTGCAGCAACATAAGCAATTGTCGCATCGGTGTGATATATTCTTTCTTGAATTATCTGCCGAATAAAACCTGCATTGGATAAATTGTTATTTTTGTCCCTTGAATCAAATGCTTTAAAGTCCACATTTAATATTTTTGCTTTTTCTCTGGAAGAGAGTATTTTCTCCGCAGCTTGTGAATCCGTATTTTCGAACCCATACGCACGAATAAGAGCAATGTCTCGCTTATTCAAATCTCGAAGAGCGAAGTAAGCACAAATTCCCCAAAGACAAAACCCAGCAACCAGAAAAATCACACCAAAAAAAAGAGCAAGATCAGAGCATTTTTGATAAGTAAACGTTAATCCATCGATTATATTAACATGTTTCTTAAGAAATTCTTCGGAGAAAACAAGATTTACTCCCCATCCTCCAACCAATCCCGCCATTCCAATTTTAAGCACCCCAAACGTCAGTCGGGACAATTGATCTTTCGGCCTAAAAATAATTTTTATCAGATACATGAGTGTTGCATTGTTCATTTCCCCTCCTCAGAATTCCTGTCGCAAAATATTTTCACCTTCAAAATAGTAAAGCGCGTTTTTCTCTGTTCCGATTATTATAAAAAAAAGCCTTTGTACAGGATTTCGTAACCGACATTGTTTCCAGTCCCTTATATCGATGTATGAAGCATGGGGATTTTTTTCAGGATGTGTATGCCACGTACCAAAGTAAATCAATTGACCTTCAGAGTCATTATACAAGCGATCAACAATACGCTGATGTTCGGGATCTCTGAGAGTAAAACTCATTCTTGAACATCGATCTTCTTTCTGTGGAACCGTGATTTCAACTAATCCGTAACGTTCAATCTCAAGTTCTTTATCGCCAACGAGCACTCCAAATGCCTCGGAATCCATTGGTTTAAACTGTCGAAATCCCTGCCAGATCCCAATCACTTTCTTTGAAATCTGGAGACTAAAATGTTCAGTATCGACAATTAGCGCATCAGCATTATCCATTGCAGATATCACACTCTTCATTAAACAAAGGAAGCACTTCTAATATACGGGTAAATGCGTAATACCTTCCGCTTAATTTGAATCCATTTGCTATCGCATCCTCAGAGCTCCCCTTCCAGCTCACTCTGGATGATTCTCTAATTTTATTAAGAAGATATTGGACCCCGAGATTAGCGGTAATAAGAGCAGTTTGAGTCGAGGCTATGTATGAGTAAGGTAGGAACGCATCGCCACACCCAGCATGATTTTTAGTCAAATCTTGATTCGGAGCCAAAAAATTCAAGTTAGAGGCTAGTCCTCTTGAAAAATCAGCTGGGTCAACATATGAACAACGTAAACATCCTTTTGTTCCAGGGATCGCCAGAACGGCATGCCCCCCTATGCCATACCCTTCAACCCATGTGTTAATAACTGGGACATTAATTTTTTCTTTAATTAAATAATCATGAAACAATCGTTCCTGGGTCGGTGCTCCTATCGCTATGATGATTAGATCATACTTCATTAGTAAGTCACGACGCCTCAAATCAAGTAGCTTACCAGTGTAGCTTCCAATCTCGAGCCATGGGTACTTGCTGGTGAGACTGTGCCATAACGCACTCGGTTTATGGAATGAGACATACTGAGGTGGCAGAATGTGGCGATAAAGGTTATTCAGTGAAAGTGTCTCTGGATCATATAAATCTATATGGCCAACGCCAGAGGCTGCGAGTTTATCTGCAACATCGCCTCCTACGGAACCACATCCAACAAGCATAACTTTTTTGCTAGTAAGGGATTGTTCCGCTCCACTCCGGGGCATAATCCTTTCTTTATTAAAAGTTAATACGATGACCGGTTCAAGCGTCCATTCAGCCATATGTGAATGCTTAAAAGGCAAGGTTTTTCGACCTTTGCTGGAGTTCTTTTGGGAAAAATGAATTCCAAACCATGTGATTCCAGAGGGGGTTTGGGCATTAAAGACTAACCAAAATTCATGTGATCGCTTTTGAGCAAATTTTTGAGTCAATTTCATTTGAACATTCGTCGGTAGATCTGACAGCAGGTCTAGATACCAATCAGTAAGTTCATCTTTTTTCCATGGTGCAGGTTTTGTCACGCTCAACGGTATGACGAATCCGTTACCTTTTGCAGCCTGACGATCTTTTAGAAGCTGATTGATAGGTGAAAAAATATTATCCTGGACTGCCCCCTCAGCATACCCTAAATGATATTTTCCCAGACCTACGCTGCCTTTTCTCGGCTTCAGAACACACAATTCTTCTGGTGTTTCGCTTTCAGTTAAACAGAGAAAAGGGGTTGTGTCCGGCTCTACGATATTCAACCAGCCAGCTTCAAATTCCCGAAGTAATTCCTTTGTATTCCATTCACTATCGGTTAAAGCCTGGCTTAACAAAGAGACATGGCGTTTTAGCGATTCTTCGAAGGCCAGCTCAGGGCACTCGAAATTCACTGATACTGCGTCTGGTACATTCACACAAATGCTTGCAAATTTGCTTTCAGGATAGAACGCAGTGTGCGCAAGTCTGGGCAATGCAGATGGATCGGCCAGGAGAAAACTGGGCATTTTTGTGAGTTCAGGAACAGCGATATGCCAAAGAGTAACTGGCATATCGTTTATCTCCAGTTCGACGGTTAAAAATCCGACCTCTGCCGTCTTTGATGGAATTGCGGATACCTTGTATCCGCATTCATTCAAGTGAGCCAGGATGACTGAATAATTCATGCGCCTTGCGATGTCCCCACTACTCCGGCAGATGCGAAAACAGTTTTAACAGCAGTTGACGATGCAGATGATGTTTCTGCGCACTCAGGAAAATCTTCACCGAATACACTTCGTAGCAACTCGCACTGTTTGGACTCTTGATCTTCATCAGCAACCTTATTCAGGGTTTTCAACAGTGCGCTCAGCTTATTGCGAAACTGTGTTCCCGTAACGATACTGCTGCTATGAAAAATATCTCTGTAGGGGCTCACTGGAAGCGTAACATTAACACTATATTTATCTACACCAACCTGAGTGAAATAGCTACGATAGTTAAGCATGTGGTTGATTGTCTTTCTCAGTGCAGTGAGGTCATCCGGGAAGCCTTCATCGTTGATGGAGGAGTCGAAGGATTCTTTGACCATGACCGCGATACCAATTGAGTAGACTTTACGACGCACATCATCGCCAAATGTAAAATTTCTCCAGCGCTTGAGGTATCTGACAATACGCCGAAACTGGTCATGCTTATTCGAACCATAAGTTTCATCAGCGTCATAATTATTCACCCAGTCGATAAGCTCACGTGGCGCTGCTCTGGCCCACTCACGATTATCCTCAGTTGAATGTCTCTTGCCAACGGCCAATTCGTATTCGCCGTTATTGTACTTGCGGTAAATTGGGATATCGATATGAAGGTCATCAGCCTTGTAATCAGCAGTCACACAAGGTTTTTTGATCTTAGCATTTTTAAAACCTCGGCCTTCCAGCACTTCAAGTACAGCGAGTTTAGGCGTTATTGGGTTTTCCGGAGCCAGCTCCGCTTCGATTACGATTGCACGGTCAATATCGAAATCCTGCCCTTTTTCCCGGATCCCTGTGAAGGTCGCCAAAGACCCTTGAATGAAATCCTCAATAACCGGATATCCATCTTCTTTGAATCGTTCAACGATATCGGCAGTAATGCTATCGTCCTTGAGGCGGGCCGTCGTGTACTCCAGGTCCTTCCTTCCTAACTTGATAGCATCATGAAAATTCTTAAATTTGTTTTGAAGACTCATATTGGCCCCGCATTAGTTGTGAACATAACCTCAAATGGAGCCGCTTCGCTTGATTTCAAGTGATAAGGAAAAATTTAGTCTAATTCTGATTTACATAAGTAATAGTTTGCATTGTTAATTATTAACATTACTTTTCATCTGGTCTCACCCCTTCTTGCTTAAAGCGAAATTTACCTCAGAGTGCTACAAACTATCTCTGTAGGTGATGGTTCTCCGTGGCGGCGCAGAAAATCCAAAAAAAACCAGTGCTCACTGAATGGCAATGATATGGTAGATGTTTTAAAGACATGAGAGTCGCGTTCTGACGAAGATTTCGGTATAAGAAAATCACTTCAATGGCATTGATATACAAAGGAAAATCAAGAATTTCAAGGCTATAGCTGGGGATTTACATAGTTATGAACTAAAAATTAGCTCAAAAAAGTTTGATGAGCATTCAAAAAAATCATTTCAATACAATTGGTTATGATTGCTTTAGCAATAAGAACCTATCCCAGAAGGGATTGTCAGAATGTCGTAACTGATAATTTCTGAAGGTGAAAAGATGACAGGCAGCAAATGGCGGATCAGCGATGAACTTTGGGAAAAAATGGCACCGCTTATCCCTGAGCACAAAACCTGCCATCCACTCGGTACGCACCGGAAACGCGTTGATAACCGCGCTGCCATGGACGCCATATTCTTCGTCCTCAGGACCGGTTGCCAGTGGAACGCCCTGAACGCCACCGGGATATGTTCATCGAGTTCTGCACACCGGCGCTTTCAGGAATGGCGCGATGCCGGAGTCTTCGAGCGCTTCTGGCAGAACGGTTTGCTTGCCTGCGGGCATCTGGACAGCATTGACTGGTCCTGGCTGTCAATGGACGGCTGTATCACCAAATCGCCGCTGTCAGGAACAAAAAAACAGGCCGTAACCCCACTGACAGAGGGAAACAAGGCGTAAAGCGCAGCCTTTTGACGGACGCCTGCGGGCTTCCTCTGTCGCTGGTTGTCTCAGCAGCGAACACGCACGACATCAAACTGGTTGCGGATACGCTCGATGCCCTTCAGACGGGTCGTCCGGGGCAAAAACTCAGACTCTGCCTGGACAAAGGTTACGATGCAGGCTGGCTGAAAACATATCTGCAGAGCCGCCGCTACGAGCCGCATATCCAGTCCCGTAAAGAAGAGTCAGATGCCAGTAAAAACACGGACTTCAAAGCCCATCGCTGGGTTGTCGAAAGAACTCATAGCTGGATGAATCGCTTTCGCCGGGTTCTGACACGATGGGAAAAGAAGACTGAAAATTACGAGGCCATGTTGCATTTTGCCTGTGGTCTTATTGTCTGGAATAAAGTCCTATTGAGATAGGCTCTAAGCTGAATTATGTACATCCATCAAACCCAGAATAGTTAAATAGGCCACTGCGAGAATCGAACACCGGCCTATGTACATATAAAGTCATTGCGCGAACCAAATCACCAGTAATAATTGTTACGTCTGTGGAAATAGTAAATAATTCCGTACCCGATCACATTTATTGCCAGGAAGATTACGAACTGCCAGAACGCGGTACCGTACCAACTAATGTTCATCTGAATAGGGAAGTCATCGCGAATGCCGGCGTTATAATCCAGCACCGGAAAAAGGCTGTACCAGAACATGCTAACCATAAACGGCGCTGTGAATTTGATTACGTTAAAATCTGAGTGGTGGCTCCAGAAAAGGGCACCAGTGACTGCCAGCGCCCAGACAACAATTTTGATGCCACTTTCAGTTGCTATGCCAAATGGTACATCAAACGTCTTCATGATCCAGACCGCAAAACCGACGAGCAGTAAACCACCCAGCACTACAAGCATCCCACCAATTTCATTATTACTTGAACGATTCATTTTTGCCTTCTATAAGCCTTTTTACACCAGATTTGATACCAATGAATAGAACAGCTCTTTAGTAAACGGGCGACGATTTCCTGCCCGGTTGTTACCATCAACGAGTGACCATACACCTGGTTCACTCTTACCGCCCCCAAATGAATCCTGCATGTACAGATTGAATTTCAAATTACGACTAACGCCAGTAAATCGAACCTCAACTTCGCCTTTCGACCCCATCAGATAAAGCGCTTCTGGACGAAATTCCAGGTGCTTATTTCCGTTTGAGATCTTCATGAAATCCATCGGGTAAGAATTTGTATTTCGCGTCGTAACATCATGAATATTCGTACGATTTCTTTCAATTTTCACAGGCATGTCTTCAAGCCATGAACGTAATTCGATGAAAAGAGTACGTACACTTTCCTGAAACTCTTTGATGTCATTGGCTTCTCGTGCCACACCAGCTTCTTGATCAGAAGCAGACTGGTGTAACATATTCATCAGGTCATCTTTGGAAGTCATTTTCAGTCCTTTACAATTATTCAACAAATAGTCTTGAAATATTCAGTCTGGTTTGAATGCATCTAGTGAACCGGGTTTCACAGTCAAACCGAACAACTCGTTATAGATCACCGGAACAATGCTAATGTTATCATAATGTTCCAACGCCATCATGACACCGAAGGCTTCACCCATATTGTCAGTCAGGAAGGCGTCGTCAAGATCACCGGTGTAAATGTCGGTGGGTTCGTAATCGCCATCAGTAAGGCTCACAAATGCACGTTTATCCTTGTTGAACAAGGCATAACCAACGACATTTGGATCGCCTGTTGTTAAGCCGTGTTTATCTTCGAATTTTTTAAGCCATTTATCGAGTTTACGTCTCTTCATTCCATTTATCTCAAAGGGGGGCCAGCACTGTTAAACCCCTTTCATGTATAAGGGTATCTCAGGATAACTCAGATTTTCGAGAGCTGCACCATCCCAAAATCGAGATACAAAATTAAACCATTGCATTGATATTCTTAATAATCGAGAGCTTTTTTTAAAAAAGTGTTGGGGTAGTCTGGCACGACCTCTCCGCCAGTAATCTTGATGGTATGGAGGCGCTTGAACAGAAGTATCTTTATCTGGCGAATTGGCAGGGTTGCTGGGGGAAGCACGAGTGCGAGCAGAATCTTTTACAGAGACAGGAACTGGATAAAAGGCTTAACGCGTACGTGAAAGCGTAGAGCAGGGCGGCGGCTTGCCGTGCAAGCTGCCGGTCATTGTCAGGCTGTTCGATTCCACTGGCCTATTTGCTCGTAAATATTACGTTGGACCTGTTGAAGGGTTTTCTTTATGTCGGACAGTCCCGGATTTTCCTGTCCAATCTCCGCTTCCCACTGATCGTTCATGTCATCGATCCGTTGAGTAATATTTTCCAGCTGTGCCAGCTTCTTCTTAGCAAAAGCCATTTCTTCTTTATAGAGTTTGCGCATGATCCTTTTCCAAAGGTCGAAGAAAGTGCGAGGTTTTTTAATCCTCGCCGTTAATAAATTGTTACATGCAAAATAACTTAATGCAAATTTTCAGTGCTTTCCGTATTGCCAATGCTCTGATTTTGCTGGTGCTTTTTCCAGCTATCCTGTCATGGGGAAGTTCAGATGGTTACCTTAACGCAACACTGTGTGCAGACTCTGTAGGACGCAATCCCGGAGATATGTTTCCGCGTAAGCAGAGAAGGCGCTGGTTTGGATGGGGTAACAAGTAAATGTGGGAAACAGATCAACCAAAGGATGGGGCCGTCAGGCTGGCTGACGGCTTTTTAGTGGTTACTTCAACTCATCAATCTGGATCATGAACTCTGCGGTTCCTGTCTTGCCGTTCTCTGACGGATAAACCGGCATGAGAAGATTATCGCCCAGGCCCATGTCGATACTGACATCCACTGACTCCCCTGGAGCCGCTTCCGCGCCATTAAACGCAATCCCGAAGTCAGCATCCTTACGCACTGAGAGGGTCGCGTTCTGCAAGCCTTTGGCTATTTCACCGTTGGTCTTGCGCAGCATATTGGTGGACAGGTACGCGAGCGGCACGTTATCAGAGGTTTTGAGCGCCGATTTTACTGCCAGGGTCCGAAGGTTATGCAACTGAACCAGGTTGTTCGGCAGATAACTGAACTTCTGAGTGTAGGTTTTTGTGTTGGACTGGCTGTCCGATACCGTCACGCTGAGGGCATAGTTTTCAGAGGGTTCAAAATTGGGGAAAATTCGTGGATATTCAGGCGAATAGATGTCTTTGCCCACTGGGGACCAACTGAGTTCAACATTATCTGAAGTTGGTCCGCCAGTCAGCTGAAGGCGGGTAATGCGCGGTGTGGTTAAGTTGTCGCTCAGCGCAATACGCAGGTTTTCCAGTCCATAAACGACGGTATCATCCGTAACCGGCTTTCCGTCGAAGGAGATAGCGACCGTTGGGGCCGTGGCATCGAGCGCAATCACACCGAAGGTTTTGTTTGTCTGGTTGCCAAAGCGATCCTGAATGTTAACTTCAACGTTATATTGCCCTTCAGACTGCCGGGAGAGGTCATACTCAATCGTGTAATTCCCTGCATTTCTGGACTTCTCAACTCCCACAGGCGTCATGCGTTGATTGGTGTTCTTATCGGTGAGGTAGAACCCGAGGAGCCTGAAACCGTCGAACCAGTCATTATCTTTGTCGAGGTGCGCCTCAACGGTCAGTATCTTCGATGTCGGGCTGTAGGTGATCGCTCCGATTTCAGGAACGATTTGGTTGTTCCACCGTGTCATCACCCACTGCTCGGAGCGAAGAATAGGATTGGCGACACTGCGCACGTAATAGAGGGTCCGGTTATACCCCTGTGTGCCTACTGCCATATCAAAATTCTCAGGGGCTTCACAGCTTGTCTGGCCTGCCGGGATGCGGCAGGTCAGACGGCCTCCAACTTCCTGCTCAAATGGACGGGCTTCTACATTAAATCTTGCCCGGACGATTTTAATCGGCAGCCTGGAAGACAGAACTGTCTCGAAGTCCTTCGACTTATACCAGGTACCTTTGCTGTCCTGAAAGTCCTCCCAGGTGCCGGTAAATGCAGGTGTCTTGTTTGCATTCGGGTTCAGCGTCATCGTGTAGGCCGGGAAGTAGCCTCCCCACTGACCGAAGTTGGCCATACGCGCCATATCCCCATTGAAGGCGCCAAATGGTAGAGTCATTTCGACATAGCTGTAGGTGGCATCAGAAGCGATTTCTTTTGCAGCCGAGTAAGAGTTAATAAATTCCAGTCCACCCTCTGCATATGCCCGGTAGTTGGATTTAGGAATTTTATAAACCAGCCTGACAGGGTTTTCATTGACCATCATACCGGCTTTATAAGCGGGATAGTTTTTCAACCCGGGTACCACGCTCGTTGTGTCATTGGGATCATGAACGGCGAAAAGCGTTATCTCACCGACAGTATTATCAAACCGGAATTTTTGGGTCGGTAATGTGCGGATATTCCCGGCAGTGTCGTAGATTTTTGCCTTTGCCTGAAATTCTTCGTCCAGGTTGCTGTCAGGGATACCAGGTTGCTTCACGCTTGCGAAGGTGTAGGGCAGGTACATCGTCTTGTCGCCGACGTTGTATTTCATCGGAGTCGAGCTGAAAAGGGTTCCATTAGCACGATAGATTTCAAAGATGCCTTTATCGATCCCCACTGCATCACTGATGCCCGTTGATAAAAAGCTGTACTGCGCCACTGCTTCAAGCCCCAATTTGAATACAGTGCCAGTGCCTGTGCCCAGTGAGGCGGATGCCGTCAGGGCATTTGCAGCCGGTGGAGTCGTGTCTATGGTCCAGTTGTAGTTATACGTGGCCACAACGGACTGACTCAGATCCAGAATATTTACCTGTACGTTTACTTTCCCTTCCCCGAGCGCGGGTAAAGTTACTTTCTTCCCATAGAATTCACTGCCGTCAGCTGCCTTCAGGCGATCAGCCACGCCGGTACGGGTGGTGGTGGTATTGTAGAGCTGTGCCCCGGTATCCCGGGTCACTTTGACGTTCACAAAGCGATCCAGTCCGGAGATCAGCGTCAGCGTTACGGTAGACGCCGGGTTCAACAGAAGTTGTGTGGACGGGGCGTGAACGACTACGTTGTTGGTATCGGTAAACGTTGACTCATAAATTTGTGCTGATACCTGGGTTGATGCCAAAAGCCCTGTCACAACACCCAACTTAAAAATGTGCTTCATCGTCTGACTCCGTTTAAAGTCGTCTTTTGTTGACGACATTGTAAACAAGTCAGAAAGCAGCCAAAGTCAGCAAGGCGGCCAAATACGTTGTAATTCAATGGCCGGATAGGTGTGGGTTTTAATCAAGACGTATATAAAAGGCCATATGCACCACTCAGGAGGAATAGGTGCAACTATTCGACTGATGTGTTATGGCGCGATACCGGTATTCCACTTATAGGTATTAGGGCCATTTTCTCCCGCAATAGCATCTGCGACAATTTGGTCATAACGGTCGCCAGCCAGCTCACGCACCATCTGATCCACGACCCATTGCAAATGATGTAGTTCGTCTGTACCGCCCCATTGACAGGCCAGCGAGATAGCCCGGTCAATTCGTTGTTGTTGATCATCAGCCATCAGAGACTCCTTTATTGGTCAAAATAATTATACCATTCCTGGCAACGCTACCAGCAGACCTGGACAGCCTTATGAGCATTCCTCCTTAATCATGCGCCGCATGATTAAGGAGGCTGCAATGCTTGCCGTTTGGTGCAGGCAAAGTATATGCCTCCATAGCTAAGGGGCTTAGTGAAAAGCCTTCACCGCAAAGCGACCAGCTCACGCCCGAACGAAAAGCCTTCTCCGGCCCGGTCCTCAAACCGGGAGACAAACGACTTACCGTATTTCTCCAGATCTACAAGGGCATTGCGGGTAATGCGGCGAGAATAGTCATAGCCCCAGATTTCGCCGTTACGCTCTTCAAAACGGGAGGGTTTGTAGTGGGTTTTAAGGAAGTCATATACCTGCTGAAATTCTGGGGACACGCTCGTCTCTAATTCTACATTATCCATAAATATGCTCTCTCGCACGTGATGAGCGGGTATCGAGACCCGCTTATTCCGGTTGCGGTAGTTGTCGCGTCAGATTTTTACCATCACAGTATTAACCCGGGTGCCGACGGATTTAAACGTATCGGCAGGCAGGTCTGTAATGCTCCCCCCCAGTGCGATGATCCGCTTACGCAGCGCAACCGTCATGCTGTCCTCGCGGAATTTGATGCTCGATGGCATGACCGAGGCGAAGCGCCCGCCGGTTACAAGCATATCAAGAGCATGATTAACATGTTTCACATCTGAGCGTTTAAAAAATGGTGGATTCATCAGGATGACGTCAAATTTCTGCTCGGGCTGCCAGCTGAGGAAATCAGCATTGATTAGCGTAGCGGATGCGTGAAGCTTCGCGTCCGTATTTGCCAGTTCAAAGCGTTCGGACATCAGCTCGATGCCGGTGATGCGAGCGCCCGGGGCCGCTGTCTGCAATGCACGAATGATTCGACCATCGCCAAAGCTTGGTTCAAGGATTCGGTCACCGGATACCGGTGCAGCACCGGCAATCATGGCGGCAATAATGTCTGGCGGTGTAGGGAAATAATTAAATTCGTCCCGGGGAATGGTAATTTCGCCGGTCATCAGTAACTGGTCAATACGCTCACCTGCATCCGAAGGGAAAATATGGGCCTTTTCCTTACGATTCCATTTCCCCCCGGCGGCATCCAGCACCTTGTTGGTTTTCAGGTACAGCGCCCGATCAAGCTGTGCGGACAGAAACAATCGGTTGTCCTCAGTCCGGGCCTGGCCCAGGGCCGTCAGTACGTCAGTTGCAATTTGCATAGTGTCTCCAGTTAAAGGTTATTCACCTGCCGGAAGGCAGGTGACAGGCATTGGGGGGCAGATCAGTTAAATGCGATTAGCATTGCTTTTTGTTGATACGAGAAACGGTCTACCGGGGCGACGTCAAAGCGGCCATCAGAGGCATCAGGGGCGATAACGACTCCACCATGGGCGGCATGGAGATGCAGGGCGCAATTCTGGCCGTCGTTGATGTGCAGCGCCGGAACACCTTGATTCACTTCGAGCATAAAACCAAAGCATGACTCTCCGTCCGGTCCGCAAACCTCCACGCTCAGGTTTTCACCCGCAGTCGCTTTCACTGTGTAGACCTTACTGTCTTCCACCGGCAGTTCTTCTTCCTGAAGCCGCCAGTCCTGCATCGTCAGCATTAATTCGCCCTCAATCGTGGGGGAAACCAGTTGGCGAAGTTCACGACGGACGGACTCGCATTTTTCGGGTGTTGGAATAACGGACAGATCCTGTCCTTCTTCAACCCAGCCCTCCGTATCCACATACATCCATACGTTCTGATCAGGCGAAGGAAGGCACTCATTTTCGTGAACAACCAGATACGGTGTACTTTCCGGTTTTTCGAGATAGTGGACCGGCTTGCCATTCAGAAGACCACCATCAACAGCAGTGCCGTCCGTTTCCGGAATGGTTACATCTGAAATCAGTCCACCGCAGTGCGTGGCCACAACTTCACCCAGGTTCAGAAACAGGGCGCGGTGTTTTTCCGGGGTATCCAGTTCGCCGAGTAGCTCCGGCTTTAATAACAGCCCTGCGATAATTTCGGTAAGCTCAAGTGGGGTTACTAATTTAGCCATGATATTTCTGTCCTGGTTTGTTTCGATATCGCTATTTTAAGAAAAAGAGTCTGGCGGCTAATAACCTTTGCAAAAAATAAATAAAAAAAACGAATGAATGGACATAAAAAAGGCCCGAATTAATTCGGACCCGAAGATTTATAATAAAGGTTTAGCATTCACGATAATTATGAATCGGTCCTGACCAGCAACCCGGAACGTCCGTAGGTGAAGCAATCCACGGGGGCCAGAGCAAAATTGGTGTCAGATGAACCTGTTGCCAGCACAAGCCCGCCGTGGGCCGCATGGATATGGAGGTGCGTCAAATCCGCATCTCCGGGATTAATGTGCAGTGCCGGAGTGTCGTTTTCAATGGTCAGAACAGCGCCCAAGACACATCTCCCGTGATGGTTCTGAACGACGATTTGCGCGTTGCCCCCCAGCGCGGCAGTAACCGTAAAAATTTTATCTTCCGCAGGCTGCTCATCGTTCTCGGTGTAGCGGCAGTCCTGCATCCTAACAACGTGCTGTTTCAGGTTGCATTGAGCCGTTTCAACCGGGATGAGCAGGCGTTGTAATGCAGTTCTCACTACAGTGCAGTCTGTCGTGGATGGCAGATCATCGGGAGAGGTATCCGGCGTTCCATGCACCACATCCAGCCATCCCGCAGGATTACTGTAGCGCCAGACATTGTGTGTCAGAGAGGGAAGTGACGCATCCGGACTTACAACGAGATACGGCGTGGTTTCAGGGCATGACAGGTACGCCGCTTTGCTTTCTTCTTCGCTAACTCCAACCGGCATCATGACGCCGTCAATCTTCCCGCCGCAGTGACGGGTAACGAGCTGGCCCATCTCTTCAAGAAAAGCCTGGTGAGCTTCTGGTGTGGAAAATGCATCGAGGCGAGCAGGTTGCACCAGCAATCCGCATACAATCTCAGCAAAGTCAGAAGGGGTTAAATATTTAGGCATGTTGGTTATCTCCATTGATCTGATAACTTCACGCTACCATTTCAGACTTTCTGGCTAATAACCTTCGTGGAATATAGTCGGAAATTAAATTATATCTCGATACGTCTTTTTTAAGACAGAGTATCCGCCGTGAATATACGGAAAGTAATTATAGGGGAGGGAGCTACCTTCCCCATTGTAATCAGCTGGACTCGCGCTCTAATCGGGCTGACAGGGCAGTGGCGTCCTTAAGGCAACCTTCGAGTGTGAGGGAGTTATCGGCAATGACGTCCCAGCCATCGTTACCGTAGATAAATTCAACAAACCCGATACGCGTCCATTGCCCCCCCGGCTCTTCCGGCGGAGCATAAGCCTGAAGGGTATCCGTATCTGTCGAGAACATGGCGGCGAGGATGGCCTCCACGCTATCAGACCTCACCAGTACAGTGGCCTCGCCGTCATTCACTGAGACTCGAAAGCCAGCATCAACAATGCCGGTTGCAGCCGCCCGGGCTATTAGCTGCTCTTTCAGGTGACGTTCATCTGCGTTCATTGGTTATCTCCGATTTTCTACTTTGGGGTTGCCTGCCAGGTCACTGCCAGACGTATAGGGAACTACAACCGGGAAAAGGCATAAATTTCTCGTGTCACCTTTATAACCGGTGATGTCAGGCGTGTTCAGCATGATGTTTTCACCGGACGATGTATATAAATTCACTACGCCATTTATATGCTTTTAATGTTTGAAAGTTCACTGGGGATATTTATAGAACATTTATTAATGTATGTGTAAGTTGCTTTTTCAGGAATTCGCTGTGTGAGTGAGGAATTAAAATAGCAGGCGTTGGTTTTAATGTTTTACGATTTATTTTATTTATTTTCCGTGTTGGTTATTAGCCAGCGCGACGCCTCTGACATTCTGTACATATCAAAGCGGATGCCGGAGTGATGAAAAATGACAAAATACTATGATCGCAGTGGAATTGAAGTTTTAGAATCATCCATTCAGTGCATTGATGATGTAAAGGGCACGGCAGAATATACCTTTCGGGTTCTGTGCAGTAAATGCAATGGGCGTGGTGAGCGTAAGCACTTTTATAAAAGCCGCTGCATGGCATGTAATGCGACCGGCTACAGCCTCATTACCACCCGCACTGCATACACGCCGGAAGCCCTTCGCAGGAGCTACCCTGCCGCTGCCCGTAAGGTGGCTGATGCAGAATTCAAAGCGCGTCAGAACGCGGCTCAGGCTCGCTACTCCCAGTTTTCTATCTGGTGTGAGACTCACCAGACGCTTCTGGATGCGATTTCAGCGCATTCGGGGAAAAGTAATTTCCTGGATAGCCTGAAGCACACACTCTCCCGCCGTCACCCGCTGTCTGATAAGCAAATTGCGGTAGCAGAAAAAATCCTCGGATTTAAATAACCCTAAGCATCAGTGCTTATTCATTAGTATTACTTTATGGAGGTCAACATGATCCATTCATTTAAAGATAGCCGTCTGGAGAAAATCTTCCGTAAAGGGAAAGGTCAGCCAGGTATCCCATCAGATATTACGAACTCTATTCTGAGCCGACTTAAAACGCTTGATGAGGTCAGTTCTGAAAAGGAACTGACATCCAACAGTCTCCGTTATGAACGTTTGAGAATGACCTGTAATCGGTATTCTTCCATTCGAGTAAATTCAAAATATAGACTTTTTTTTGAATGGCAGGACGGAGCGCATAACGTGCATTTATCTGCACATGATTATAAATCGCTCATTCACTGAGAATATAAAATGAAACTATATGGGATTTCAGCAACTGATTTTAAAATGGATGCGTTATTTTATATCCAGGCCAGCTCACGTCAGCAGGCTCAATTCGTTCTTTCGCAATTGTTACAAAAGGCGCATGACGGGCGATTTAAGCTGATGGGGCAGGCAAGCACAATGGTCATCCCGACAATCAGCCGCACCACGCTGTCGTTGCATTCGCTGTCGCAAGAGCCACTGATAAGCTCCCGGCAACTTGTCATGTCCACTCACGGGCTGAATTTGTCCGGAACGGTTTCACCGTTGCAGATGAAACAAATTGTGGCCTTCTGTGATGATCTAAATCTGCCACTCAGTGAGGCAGCTACCGATCCAGAATGGGCAGCCATGATCAATGCGGAATGCGCCCGACTTAACCCACCCCGCCTCTATCCTGTTCAGCTCGACCCCTACACGGACATCCCTTTTCAAATTTATGTCGTCGCCCCCGCTGGCGAAGAGTCGTCAGCGGTAATTAACACGGTCTTGCAGGAGTCTTTCCCGAATCGGCGCTACCGGCTTAACGGGGAGAGGCTGCTGTTAAATAAGCCGCCACAGATTGCTCTGGAGTCCTACCGTTCTGACACGGGCAAAGAGATTCAGGAACTGACGGTTTGTAGCCAGGGTCTGACGCTTTCCACCGTGGTCAGTAAGGAGCAACTGCGTCTGGTGTTGATGCTGTGTGAGGATTATGGCGTCCAGCTTCAGGGGAGGGCAGGGGCAAGCTGTCATCCTGCTATCAGGAATGAGCTTCGTCTCCTGGCCGTGGTGGGGATTTACTCCCGTCCAGGTACTGAAGACGACCGACGTCCATATGCATCCAGTGAGGAAAAAAGCCTCATACAGGCACTCCTGAAAAAAGGACAGGATGCAACCGACCTGACGCCTGCTCGACATGGGGTTATGTTCAACGGCGTCATTTTTAACGCTACGCCTTCAGGTGGAACCACCGGGTTCGTTTATCTGTCGCCAGACTTCCCGGAGGGGCAGTTTATGATGACCGCTGAAGTAGTCAATGCAGGACTAACCGCGAACGGTGTGCGCTATATCGAAACCATTGACGGTTTTCGTTTTATCCTCACGGCTTATGCCCGTGAAACCATGGATTCCTTGCTGGCCTACCTGGCAGCAAATCATGACTACTTTTCCCTCTACCGATGGGAGTAGGGCGTAATGCCCTTGCAGCAGCCGGAAAAGTTACTTTTCATCGTTCCGGTTCTGCCAGTTAGTCAGCAGACCACATGATTTTTTTTCGGTAAACGACTGAGAATTTTTGGTCTGGGTTATTAGCCAGCAAAGGTGGGCAGGTAAGATCAACAATAAGAAACAGCCTTTAACCCCGACTAACATCCGAGGCCAATCATGAGTATCAAACATTTTGCTGTAAAACTCTGCATCATTTCCGGCGAGGTAGAAAAATCGTCCCTTCACGTAGTTGATGCACAGGATGCACATGAAGCCTCTAAAATGGCTCTGCAAGCTGAATGTCACGAGGAAGACGAAGATGTCTGCTGGGAAGATGACACCTGTGTTACCGATCTCAACGGCGAGTATTTATATCGCGTCAAACGCTGTGTTGAGATCTCCTCCGACCATGCAACCGTACTCCGCACTTACCTTTAGAAATGCCGCGCCCGGATATAATTCCGGGCAATTTTGTACCCGATCATCAAACCGGTGTTCGGGTGTATTTCCCCGCTGCCGTCGCGAGCATTTATGAAATCAATAACGACTGACCTGATTGCCCACCTTTATGAACAGGCGGATGCTCCGGTATCGAATGAAGAGCTGTATTCAATGCTACAGCAGTCTATCGGCCTGACCGATGATGAACTGAAGGCGCAGAAATCTTTTGGCAGCAGCCAGATGAAAACCAGTGCCGTTAAACACAAAGTGCGTTGGTATCAGCAGACGCTACGTAAAGCCGGTGTAATCGAGCATGTCCCTGGTGATCGGGGTGTGTGGCGTTATGCACTCAAAACAGAGAAGAAGTTGCATGAATGCTGGAAGAAAATGGCGCTGATCGGATTTTCAACCGATCTCGGTGTCGCTATCTTCGGCAATGCCCAGCAAGTGTTTACCCAGTTAGATGAACCAGTGACGCTGTGTGTCACCTCACCACCCTACCTGTTGCGACATGCAAGGGCATACGGAGCAGGTTCAGCCAGGGGGGAGCAGGCGTATATCGACTTCATCTTGCAGACGCTGGAGCCTATTGTAAAACGGCTGGTCAGGGGTGGGTCGATCACGCTGAATATTACGCAGGACGCCTTCAATCCGGGCAGGCCTTCCCGATCACTGTATGTCGAAAAGCTCACACTGGCGCTGTGCGAAAATCTTGGGCTGGAGCTGATGGACAGGCTGATTTGGGTAAACCGCGCCAAGCCGCCGTCACCGACCCACTGGGCTTGCAAACATCGCGTCCAGCTCGCGGTATCCTATGAATATGTTCTGTGGTTTACCAACGATGCCACGCACGTAAAATCCGATAACCGCCGGGTTCTGCAACCTCACTCTGAACAACACCTGAAGCTGCTGGCAGCGGGCGGAGAACAGCGTGTGACGAATTACGGCGATGGAGCCTACCAGCTCCGTCACGGCTCCTACGGCGCAAGCACGGAAGGGACTATTGCCAAAAATACTTTTCAGTTTGGTAATGCCTGTGCGGATACGCGGTTTTGCCACAAAATTGCCCGTGAGTCCGGAATGCCGCTGCATGGGGCATCATCGCCTACCCGGCTTGCGTCATTTTTGATTGAGTTTCTGAGTGAACCGGGCGATCTGGTTGTTGAACCATTCGCTGGTCTCTTTAAGACCCCAATTGCCGCAGAGCGCCTCGGACGACGCTGGCTGGCAACCGAGAAAATCATGGAATGGCTGGCGATTTCTCGCAATCTCTTCATCGGTGCGCCTGGGTATCAGTCCAGCCCGCTGCTCGATGCTCTGGTGCTCGACTACCAGAAATAACCCTTAAGGCAGACCCGGCCTGGCCTTTTGCCAGGCTGTTGTATCAGGAGTCGGTTTTATTTAATTCAGCCACCAGCTTTTGCAAATGAGGCGACATCAAATTTATGCGTCCCGGACTATTCTCTTTCAGGACGCGGACAAGAGAAGCTCTATGCACGGGCGATAGGGTCAGACAGTCTGTCAGATACCGCTCTGATTGCCGTAAAAGCCTGTTGGTGTACAAAGTTTCTGATAACGCGAAAATGTATTCCAGAACATGGCGGTTTTGTTTCAACAACGTATGCACAACATTAATACTGACGGCTTTTCTTATCATGTGCTCTTCTGGTGGCAGTAGAGAAGGGATTTTCTGCAACGCCTCATAGTCCGGCTCATGTTCATAATTCAGCGCGTCAGGCGCGGAAAGATACCTCACTGACTGACCTTCAACGTCGATCCTGGCGAGTGGATCGAACGGCGGATATTTTTCGTCTAACCATGCCCATAAATCCATCGACATCCCCGATTACTCTGTAAAAAGCCTACGAAATCAAACTAAGTCGGATATTAGCACAGTGGACGTAACGCCAAAGGCACTCTGCTGCCCGCAAGTTATATAGTTTGCTTGTTTTCGTCCGGGGTTATTAGCTGACGTTTTCGTTTTGACATAATCAGCACAGGGTTGCTCGCGATGGTCATCAAGCTCAGCGATACGTGCATCCTTAGATATTTTTCACTAACAGGAGCTGTCATGGATACGCCGGAACTGATCACTAAAATTACTCAGACCCTCATTCGTGAGGACGGATCACAGGCCAAAATTGTTGCTCAGGTGGCTTTTGGTTCCGGGCTGACTCGCTCCGTTGACTTCTATGTGCTTCGCAGGCCAGATGCCAGCGCAAACTGGATGCTTTGCAGTAAAACGCCGCATCCTGACTGGCGCACGATGTCCGTTGAGGATTACCGTCGCTTCGGGCGTTCTGAAACGCTGCAAACTGTGACAACGGGCGAAATCATGCGCCTGATGGGGGCGCTCGGAAACCCCCTCAACTATCTGGATACGCTTGACCGTCCGAGTTGAGCAAGTCCGATTATTTAGTCGAAGTCGGGAAGCGAGAGGAAGGCATCCGGAAAAGGAAATGTTGATGCAATAATTGCTATCAGCGCCTGCCCGATTTTGCAAGAACTGGCGAAGTCACAGAAGACAGCCTACCTGAAGCGGACTCAGCAAGTCCCATACCTCAAGGCATTTAATTATTCGAGTGCTGGCGAGGTAAAGAAAATATACGTATGCCGCTGTCAGTTTTAAATACTCAGTCTCATGATTCTCCTGTTCCATCGCGGTTAAATCATTCAGGGTGGCATGGAGATAATAGGGTGAATTCAATGCTGAAATTATTTTAACTATTTCCCCCTCTTGTTATTAGCCATCGATCAACTCCCGGTAATATGAACTTATCGAAACAACGACAATTACATATAAGGGCACTATTATGGCTAATAACTACACATCAGCTTCTTTCCTTATTCCATGCAGCGCTGAGCAAGCAGAAATCGCGCAAGAGGCA
Source organism: Enterobacter sp. JMULE2 (assembly GCF_013337145.1). Classification (NCBI taxonomy): domain Bacteria; kingdom Pseudomonadati; phylum Pseudomonadota; class Gammaproteobacteria; order Enterobacterales; family Enterobacteriaceae; genus Enterobacter; species Enterobacter sp. JMULE2. Next base: position 267,559 of record NZ_SGWD01000018.1, on the reverse strand, counting down.
ATTGCCTTTATTGTTGAAGCGTCCCCTGAAGAAGGCAATGCATTGCTGAACAAATCACCTGACACCATGACGGTGCTGGAAAAGCTCATTACCCGTATTGTGCTGGAACATCCTGAGGTTGATAGCCAGGATCCGACTTTTACCCAGCCGGACTGCCCCGAAAATAACCTGTGTATGGAGCTGGGTACGGAAGTCTGCAACGACGGACTTAATGTGTTCCATGAGCAGTCTATTGATGTGGATGTCGCCATTGCAGTTACCACTGCTGTCCTGGCTGTGTTTGAACGGCCTGAGATGGTAGTAATCAGTGCGGCATTCACCTGCGACAAGCCGCGTATTAACGAATTTGGTGGTGTTGATGTCGTTGTCACTGCCCAGGGTCATGATTATCTGAATCGCTATCGCTACCTTCAGACGATGCAGCAGGCTCACCTTGATGAAGTGAAATACGCCCTTTGCAACGTGATGCACTATCAGAATGAAAGAAGCATTCCGGCATCGTACCTGCTGACCTACAAAGTGACCGATGACGCTCGTGCTGTCGCACTGGCGAAGCTCGTCAGTATGACGGGTTCACAGCCAGGGGAGAATGATTATTTCGTTCTGGACGAAGAAGAAAACACCTCACTCGGACTCGATAAAGTCTCCGAACTGACTGCGTTTGAGTACGACGGGATCTGCAAGCTGCTGCCGTCGTTCGACTCCCTTTGCCCTGTCACCTGCTAATCCCTAAACGCGCCCGCCGACATTGGCGGGCTATGGAGAACACATGCAAAAGCTCATCGTATCAACCGTATCCTGTGTGAATGAATTTGCCTCTGGCTACCCGGAGCTGGTTTCCATCGTGGTCGATGATGCACTGGCCTCACGCATCCGTAATATTGCCGCCTGGGTGAAAGACAACAATCTGTTGCTGGCGGAGGTGTCGGAATATGGGTCTGTCTGGTCTAACTGCGATGAAGACACCGCGCTTGACGCCATGCAGGTCGAGAGTCTGGCGTTATTGATTAATGACCAGCAACATGCCGCATTAAACACGTTACTGCAAAATGATGTAGTACGGGTGGATGCTCCGCTTATCCGGGTGTTTGCGTCGAGCTTCGTGCTGGCGGCAACACCTCGCCACTGCGGTGATGATATGGCACTGCATACCCCGAGTATTCCACTTACTGCACTGGATAACCCTGAGTATTTATTCAACGAAGTGGTTTACGCATAATTTCAAACTCGTCTGAAATATACGGGTTAAAATGCGCCCGTATATTTCATCGGCAAATCCCATGAGTTCTAATTATTAAATAAGACGCCTGCTAAATTAACTATTTGTTTAATGTGCTATTGCTATCTTTCGTGCTGCAAGATTAAATAAATGGAATGCACAGAGCTGTTATTTGTGAATGGTGAAATATGTACACTGAGTCGGTTTTATATAATATGAATCAGACAGCAGACCATTTCGTTAATACGGTGGCGAATGCACCACTGTTAATTGAGGATAAATGGTCTGCTGTCTGGCACACGCTGCAAACCAACGTAGATCTGAATTATACCGATGCGCGGGAGCCGGTCAGTATTGCTTCCCGGATAAGCCTCGCCACAGCGTCCATCTATGAAGCCATCACTGACGGCTGGACCTGCTCTGTAGGTTTTAGCGGAGGTAAAGACTCTACTGCTGTACTGCACCTGTTTCTCATGGCACTGGTGCGGGCTGTCCGCAGCGGCACAAACGTCAGCCAGCACCATTTCATCCAGACCGCCGACACGCTCATCGAGAATCCTGAGATGCATTACCATGCCACGCAGATGCTCGCCTCACTCCAGGCGTTTATTGATGCGCAGGCATTGCCGGTGACGATCATCGTATCTCGCCCTTCGCTGACCCAAAGCTGGGTAGGTCGCGTTCTCACCGGGCGTGGTCTCCCTACGTACACCAATTCTGCCTCGCGGCTGTGCTCAAACGATTTCAAAATCAACCCGATGCGGCAGGCGAAGGCCCGTTACCTGAAAGGTCTTCCTGAATCAGTGCGTGGTCGTGTCTGTCTGATGCTGGGTTCCCGTGATGCAGAAGGCCACCAGCGAGCCGGTAACATTGCCCGTATGGGCGGACAGGCAACCCACGTGACCCGTACCGCCCACGGCGGTGAACTGTACCCGGTAAAGGAGTGGACGACACAGGACATCTGGACATTCCTCACCGCCAGCGGGTCGGATGCCCGGTTCCCGCTGCCGGGATTTCAGCCGGATAATTTTGTCCTGGCCGAGCTCTACAAGGATGCGACCGGAGAATGTATCTGGAGTCCGGAGAAAACTACCTCTTCTCCGTCTGCCTGTGGGGCCCGTTACGGATGTTCATTGTGTACCGCCATCGGTATTGACCGCTCGATGGAGACCCTGATCAACACCAACCCGGAGAAGTACGGGTATCAGGCCGGATTAAATCGACTGCAACGCTACCTGACAAAAATCCAGTATGACTGGAGCCTGCGTGACTATGTCGGACGGACCCTGTTTGAAGGCGGCTATATTCGCCTTCAGCCCAATGTGTTTTCTTCCGGACTGACCGAACGTTTGTTCCATGTGTGTTGCAGCCTGGACTACGCCGAAGCCAGAAGGGCCAATGACGTAAGTGAGAAGCTCCACTCTGGCGAACTGCCCGATACGCCGCACAACCGTCGTATGAGCTCGCCACAGTTTCGCCTGGTGGAAGAGCAGATCGTTCTCTACATTGATTTCCTCTGGTCCCTGCACTGCTATAACCCGGAACCGTTTCGGGCCATAGCCATCTACCGCCGGGTCTGGGAGCACGGGGAGCTCGACCTTCTCGATGATGAACCCGACCTGACCGCTGTTCCCCGGACCCCTATGCCTGCGCCTCTCTGGCTTCGTGTACCTGGAAGCCAGCATGACACCGACCGCGACGGACTGACCGATCCGCTTACTGCCTCCACCTATTTCGAGGGAGAGCGTGACGAACGAGCCGCCCGAACCCTCGCCACAGCAACCGGAAAAAAATCCATCGTGTCGTTTGATGAGGAAGATGAAGTCACGGTGGATGCCGCGACCGCGTCGTGGATCATCTGGCATGAGTACGATGGCCTGTGTCAGCGTATCTCCAGTGGGGGACTGACAGCCTGCTATGCGGCTCACTATCTGCTGCGATATGGGGCAATTCGTCTGGCGAAGGGGAAGGGGTCGCTTTATCACAAGCTGGCCCAGCGGGGTCAACGCTACCAGAGAATGGGGCTGACCGATAACCGCACTCTCCCGGAACTGCTACACAGCCAGCAGTACAAGATTCTGGATGATGCCGCATACCGGATGCTGGTTGCCCGACGGATTGAGGGACAAATGAAGAAGTGGCGGTTCTGGTGCTGGGTGGCGCTGTGCGCCGAATTGCATCGGTATAACCATACCGCGCTTGGCAACTGGCTTAGGCAGGAGTCCCAGCGGGAAGAGCAACAGCACGCAGTAGCCGACGCTGCCGCCATCAAGTTGCGACTGATGGACGCCATTTTAACGTACAGCAATTTGCGGCTTCAGAGAGAGGGATCCATCCATCAGCCACCGGCAGACCGGCGGTACTTCCGGCTGATGCGAAAACTCTCCCTCACCACGGTTATGCAGTGCCTTCAGGCCGGGTCAGAAGTGGCCTTCACGGAAACGCTCTGGGATCTGCGTCTTCTGACTCAGGCAGGGCGCTCAAACCGAACGGGATTTCGCAATGTAGATGCGCAACCTGAAGCCCTGTCAGGTCTGCTAAAGCCGCTGCTTAAGCGGCTAATTCACCTGCATAACGCAAGAAAGCCTGAGCGGTGATGGGATAGCACCAATATGACCGGTTATAGCGAAAAATTCATTCAGATCGTTGTGTTGTAATTGTGACGCAATCTAACCCGTTAAGGTAAACGCTATGAAAAGTTACTTTTCTCCCCTGGTCCGTGGTGTGCTTTTTTTGTGTCTGCTTTTGCTTGGACTCCGCAGTTTTACTGAGTTAACGAACAATATTTCAGACTCTGTTTTTTACAGTCTCGTGGTGCTTTTCATCGTCATCGGGACGCTGTTCGCCCGTGCTGTGGAACGTAAAAAGCCCGCTGAAGACGCCCCCGAATCTTAATCAATAGCCTCCCGCTGGTGGGAGGCTATTTACTCAGAAGGAAATAAATCATGTGTGCACCTGATTCTCAAATCGTGGCCATTTTCAGCTCACGTCATGAAAACGTGGAAGATGCTGCCAACGCAGGCGAGCTGTTTTCGGTCGATATTGAATATCCGATGACTCTCAACGATCTGTCTCGCCTGTGTGACTCCGTCGCCAGTGCGCTGGGTATCCCTGGCGGTGTGAAGTACGGCTTTATCAACCAGCCTGAAGCCGAAGAGCAGGTCTGATACGGCTCTTAAATATCCCCGACGCTGAACAGGAGGTCATTGTGTATCTGCATCTGGTTCCCAAAATTCTTCACCCTATGGCAAACCTTTGTACGCTGGAGTCGGTGTCGGTTCCGGAAATTTCGCTCAGTCTCACGACCCGTGAACTGACGACCATGAAGCCATACCCCAACAAGACCTACAGCGTTGGGATGCTGAAGGGGCGAAAAGCCCTGAACGGTTTTCTGGTACAGGTCCCCCGGCCCCTGGCGGAATTTACGATGGAGGCGGTCTGGGCTATCGAAGGGTTTGGCAAGCTCACTTACAGCCTGAAGACCTACGTTGACGATGCAGAGTTTGATCTGGTCTCACATGATGTTCTGCTGGCTGAAGCCTTCTATAAAGTAGACGAACCCGAAGGACGCCGGGTCCACAGGGATTATGAAGGTCTGGCTCCGGTCGATATAGAACCAAAAATGGAGTCCAGGCTGCTAGGTCAGCCAGACCTCGTCAATGATGTCTGGGAGACATATTACTGGGGCGAACTGGTTCGCTCGCGAGTGCAGGGTTTCCGGGCTATGACGATGTCTTCAAAGCGCCTCAACCATACGAAATTTTTGCGCGGAAGCCGCTTACCCCAGCTCGAGGACGCTATCGTTATTGCCGGGTGATGGCGGGGAAGTAATGCCGACCTGTCAATCCTCGCAATCCCGCTGATACCGACATTTATTGGGTCATGCGGGTTAATTGAGAATTTTTTTACTCTGATAACATCATTTTACATTTGACAGCACCACAAAGGGCTGACGGGATGCCGGTTATCTGATGCGGCTGAGCCTGGTGTAACTGAATTTACTTTTGAGGTCATTATGAACGGTACAGAGGACTCAGGCATTCCTACAGTCGCTGAGCTGAAAGAAGAGATAATCCCCGGACTGCTACTGGATGCAGAAGCGGTAGGCCATTACGGTGATTCGGCTGTCTCCTCTGGCGCGATGGATCGCTATTCGTCCCTGATGGAATCCGCTGCCGTAACCGGCTTATCCGAAACCATCAGCAGTATTGTCAGTGCGCTGACACAAGCAGATCCCCGCACCATCGCGAAGAACCCTTCGTGGTATGCGCGTTTCACAGGAAAGCATATCGAGAAACGTGTTCGCTATCAGCAAGCCCGCGATACTGTCGAAGGGCTTCTTGTGGAAGGGAATAAACACCTTGGGCGGGTCAACGAAACGCTCGCGGTACTGGATGAGTTGCAAGAAATCTATGATGTCGAAATTGCACGGCTTCAGGTTTACATTCAGGCCGGTCGTGATTATCTCAGTGCTGGATCCGCTGGGGAAACCCAGGACCATGGCGACTTCGGCTTTGACCGTCCCCGGGAGCGATTCGCCCGTAAGGTAGCCAATCTGGCAACCTTGCTGGCATCCAATGAAATGGCGGTCATGCAGATGAAAATGACGCGGGCCCAGTGTCTCGACCTGGTCGATCGCTTCATTGAAACCACAAAAGTGCTGGTTCCTGTGTGGCGACAGCACACCCTGTCTCTGTTAACGATAAAGAACATCGATCCCACCGTCATCGCAAAGGCCTCTCAGGCGCACCAGGCGTTGCTGTCGAGCCTGCATACTAATTTAGAAGGAATGGATAAATGATCGGACAATCCACGCGTAGTAGTGAAGTTGCGCCATTTGTGTTGACGGCCTCCGAGCTGGAGAAGTTTGGGCTTCAGGTTCAGGATGAGCCAGAAATTCAGGCCATTGCTCAACGTATTAACGCAGCAGATCCCGATACGGTCTATCAGTTTGGTCGCGATGTTGCTGAGAACACGGCAGGCTATGCTGACAGCCTGCTGGACCAGATCCGCAATAAGGATCTGGACGAAAGCGGCACAAAACTGACGGAAATCGTCAACCTCGCCCGTAACGTGAACATTACCAACCTGACCGAAAGCCGCTCAACGTTACCGGTTATCGGGCCCTTGATTGACAAAATCCGCACCCGTGGAAAGAACTTTGCAGCCCAGTTTGCGTCAACCCGTGAGCAGATTGATGCGCTGGTTTCCGAGGTCGCTGTTACGCAGAATGCCATGAGTAACAATAACGGTGCGCTTCAGAATATGTTTGATGAAGTGGTCAAAGAGCATCACCTTATTGGTCTGCATATTGCCGCAGGAAAGATGCGTCTGGCCGAACTGCAACAGACGGCGGATGCTCGTCGAGCAGACATTGGCAATAATCCGGCGAAATACCAGGAGCTCGCTGACCTTGATACGCTTATTGCCAACCTCGATAAGAGAATTGGCGACCTGGTCGTCACCCAGCACTCCGCCATGCAGGTGCTGCCGATGGTGCGTATCATCCAGGCCAACAATCAGAGTCTCATCGACAAATTCCATAGCGTCAGGGAAATCACTGTTCCGAATTTTAAGCGTCAGTTCATTTTGGCCATTTCGTTAAACGGCCAGAAAAACGCTGTGAACCTGGCCAATGACATCGACGACGCTAATAACGAACTGCTCCGTAGTAATGCGAAGCTGCTCCAGCGAAATGCGGTGATGACCATGAAGGCTAATCAGCGCCTGGTCATCGACGTCAGCACACTGAAAGAAGTTCAGGATACGCTGATCCAGACAGTCGGTGATGTTATTAAAATCCAACAGGAAGGTGCCACTAAGCTTCGGGAGACCGAAAAACAGGTTCTGGCCATGCGTGAAGACCTTCGTGCCCGTTTGACTGCCAAAGGGGTCAGACATGGCGAGTAGTATCCTGAGTAGCGATATTGTGCAAGAGGTTGAGGCACTTACTAAACGGACCTCGTACATTAAGCGGGCGGGGGTTTCGCTTGCGGTTATCGGCGGACTGACGGCAGCCGCAGGACTGGCCGGTATAATCTGCTCTTTTATATTTAATCTCAAAATAACTGATTTTAAATTGGATGTCCCTGCATCTGTTTTAAGTTCTGAATCATCTTTCGCTGGTGGGTTTGAAGAATTCGGTTCGGTCTTTGATTCGCTCAGTTCTATTATGGATGGGCCTGTCGTGTATATACCGGCTACCCTGTTTTTTGTTTTGTCACTGTATAAAATTACGAGAGGCGAATTCGATATTACTTTAATTCTAATGGCTGGCTCATTGTTAATTGTACCAAAGATTTTTGGAGTTTTGCTTGAGGATTCTTCCTTTAAAAGCACGGGCGGGAATGCTCATAAAACAGTTGAGCAATTGATTGATGATGGTGATTACACCAAACTTATCAGTTATCTCAAGTCATCAAACTCTAAAGCACAGGCCGGATATCTACCATTTGATTATGTGGTTGCACAGGCGGGTGTGAAAGAGGACAAGCCGGATGTTCCCGTTATCAAACGAGTGGTTGACGGATATAACACCATGAAACCTTTTGCTACGGTGCCGGGACCAGTTCGCTATGCGCTGGAGATGTCGGCCTTCAATGACGTTGTGACGGACGAGGCTAAGCAATATCAGGCAAACCAGCGATCCAAATCAGCCTATCTCTCTGAGACAGGTAAGCAGGGAGGGCTGACCGGTAGTGGGCTATTACTGCTGGGGGCAAGTATTTTACTGTGGTTCAGGCAGATGAGTCGTCGCGTTAACTTCCTGAAATCAAGCCTGAGTATATGATACCTGGTAGTCTGCTAATGTAGCAGCTTGCTGTCAGGCTACCCGGCCAAGGCACTGGCCGGGTAGCCTTTCAGAAATCAATGCCAGTCGTCTTCGTCGTATTCCACTTCAGCACTAGTTGGATAAACTTCCAGATTATCCATGCCCAGTCTCACCCCGAACTTACTATTGTGCTTGTTCAGACTGTGTTCAAAAGAAGTAATAGAATGGTTCATTTCCTCTGCTTCCACCAGCACATCGAACTCGTACTCGTTGTTGAAGTAGACGAACAGTCCTCTGTAGGCACGAACACCGTCATAATTGCGGGTGCCGCTTTCCTCAAGGCCGAACTCAGAGGCATTAATTTCAAGAACCTCCAGTTCCACTCCTTTGTCGTCGAATACTTCAATGGTCACACTGCCTTTAAGATTCATAACTAATTCCTCTGATATAATTCGAGTTTTTGATCAAGCATTGATTGAAGAATTGCGCAGTCGGGAGACAGAATTTCATCCATTTCTTGAAGAAAGGATTCCATTTGGTCGTAATCCAGGCGCAGGAGTTTGCACATGAAGTTTGTCCTGAACTCCCAGTGCTTTTTGCGATTTTCGCAGTAGGACATCATCTGAACATTTAAGTCTGCCTCATTTCCTTCAAAGCAAGACAGAACGCCAAAAATATTGCCCATGAATTTTATCAGCTCAGCATTGGTGCTCATTTCAGCCAGTACCTTGGCAGCGTTTTCGCACATCACCTGAGCATCGGGGTCGTAGATTTTCTCGCTGATCCTCAGAAGTGCCGGGTAAAGCACCAGGTCTTTGTTTGTGCTGCCCCGACTTATCAGCCGTAGCGAAAGGCTTTTACCCTTTTCGGTTTTGGCATACCGGACGTAACGCACGTATTGCAGCATGCGCTGGATGTATTTTTGTTGAAGATTTCTTTGGATTTGCGCCCACCAGTCAAAGCCACTAGGGCGATCTACTGCATGGATAGCAGCAAATGAATACGCAATGCGCCAATCGTTCTCATCCGCTGTTGAAATTTCAAACGGTTCTTCCGTTTCAGCCCATTGATTGAAAGCACTGATAATGCTGGTTAGTTGAACGCTTTCCCATTGGTGGTAGAGACCGCTGTTAATGAATCCATTTAATACCATGTTCTTGCTCATGTGCCGGTGAAAAGCGAGGGTAGTGTTTTCTTCCTGCACACTGTGCACCGTTACTGCATAGGCCTGGAGCCGATGGTCAATGACCTTGTCCAGCTGTTGACGGATTTCTGCCGTTCCGGTGTTGTAATCAAAGTAAGGGCTAAAGAGGTCCTTGTTAACTCGTGGCCAAAGACGCTCCATTTCAACAAGAAAGGCTTCAGTATTACTGAGGCTTACTGCTGCTGATTCATTAAATTGGCCTAGAAGGTAAAAATGGCTTTTTAATACGTCACCGGCAACCCGACTGGGATGATCCGCTTGATAGAGGTAATCATAGAATCCCAGAGTCAGATCTTTCTCAGTCTGGTATTTTTTGATTTGCAGCTTCCATTTAGGGGCGAGCAAATTCAGTGCCGCGACCAAAGCCACCAATTCTTTGTAGGATTCAGTCGTAACATACCCAGGGTATTGTTGCTCGTTTATCCCATAGGCGACCATTTCCCTAACGGACTTACGTGCATTATGTGTGTCAGTCACCTGAACGTCAGCTTTCGCCGTTGGAAATTGCGGTGCAAGAAGCACAACCAAGGCGTTAGCTTTATCCAGGATGGCGTCATCGTTTAAAAGCGGTGGCCGCCCAAAGAACTGCGTACCCGCTTCGCGCTCTGTGGCGTTGTTGCTGTTAATCATCTCATTGCCTTCTCTGGTGAGTACCTGATGCGGTCATCATAGCGATAAGGCCGATAATGTCCCGGACGCTAACTTATATTTTCCCGATTTCAGCAAAATTATCCTTATTTTGACCCTGAGACTTTACGGAAACAGGCTTTGCACTGTTTGGTTTTGGGCCTGATTTGTTATGCTCATACTCCAGGCAATCAAGATGGAACTTAACGGGACGACATATGGCCATCACAGAGAGTATTCCGGAAAACCGCATTCGTGCATTACACCGCTTTTCCCCTACGCAAAAGGCCGTCTGTATTGACAGTTATATTCATTGGTTACAGCATGGTGCGCTTTTTTTAGAGGGTGGCTACCAGCGTGACTATGTATGGGGTGAAAAAGAGCAGCAGGACTTCCTGATGACGGCGATTCTGGGCTTTCCACTCGGTCATATTGCACTGGCCAAAAAAGCAAACTGGGGCAACGTTGACGGGCCTTACATCGAAGTGGTAGACGGAAAGCAACGTATCACGACGCTACAGCTGTTCATCACCGATAAAATTAGCCTTATGCTGCCTGATGGTCCGGTAAAGTGGTCCGAACTGACACGGGGCGAGCAGCTGTCCTTTGGACGAGCTTCACTCCCGGCAATTGAGCTTGGCAATGCCACTCGTCGTGACATCGTAGAGTACTTCGTCCGCGTGAATTTCACCGGAGTTGCCCAAAGCACGGATCATAGAAAACACGTAATGGACCTGCTTGATTCGCTATAGACCGGGCAAATGGTAATGAAGGCATTCGCGAATGAAGTTAATGTTCACGGGAAAGTTACTTTACCTTGAGATACTTATTTAATCTGGACCGGCTCTGATCTAATTAGCTCGTCAAACAAATGGGTGCGGTGGGTGTGTGATTATATTGGATGGCAATAATTCCGGTTTTTTATCCAGAGGTTATTAGCCAGAATAAGCCGTCATTTAAAATATCGAAAAGACCACCAAAGGAGAGCCAGATGGCCCCGGAACTTTTCGAATTTAATCAACTTACCCCAGAACAGCAGGTAGTCGCCCGTGCCAGCGTAATTGCGGTCGAACACATGGTATTCAAAACCAGCCTAAAGCTCGCAAAGTCAGACTACCGTCATAACCTGCATGCGGTGATAAACAGTGCCCACCATATCCCCCGGATTGTCTCACGCCTGCTGTCTCTGAAACGCCTGCGGGGCGACATGACTTATCTGGACGCGGTTATTCAGGAAAATCAGTGCCGGTTTTCGCATGAAGGGGCAATGTATCTCTTTATGAAGAAAAAATTCGTAAGTGCAGAGACCCTTCAGGCAGACCAGTCAAAGCCGTTTTGCCCGGAGGTAAACTGATGTCAGCTAAATCCCTGCCATTAGCGCCGCGTGAGGCCCGTTTAATCCCTGATCCTCAACGTGCAGCGGTGCGCATCATCGCCGATTATATGCTGCGGTTTATGCGCAACAATCCAGATTCGAAGCTCTATGAGGCCAGGACTCGTCTTGAAACTAAGGTGGCGCAATTTACGGCGGACGGCTGCGATGAAACATTGCTCAGGGAATCGCTGGCCGTTGCTTTGCGTAGCCATACAAGGGCAGGGCTGACTCAGGCATGCGACCAGCTCGTTGCTGCGTTCTCAGAGGCCTGACCCCCGCACTGACCATTACTCAGGGCTAATGACTTTCACGTACGGGAACGGATCAGAGGATGGGTCTAATTCCCATTTTCTCTTTGCCAATCCGGATATACTCATTGAATCTGAAATCTATCTGCGGTGCCATCTGACACCGCATACCAGCAAGGACGAAACCATGAGTAAACTGAAGTGGCCTGAAGGATCCGTAATGTCGGCGAACTGTCCTGGCTGTCAATCTGTAGTGAACGTGCAGATTGAGACTGTTAAAGAAATGGGTTTATATGGAAGACCTGATGAATGCAGCGAATGTGGCTGTGCGTTCGACCTGGACCATACCGGAAAAACTACCAGGCTGTTTGCCCACCCAACCGAGATAACCGAAAAAGGATTGCTGCTGCTTGAGCAGGACTTCGTCTTCGACCCTGCTGGTGAATGAGAACCACGGTAGCCGGTGAACGCCTGAGGAAACGCAATGACCTATTATAATGGACGCTGGCATCTCTACAGCGAAGCTGAACGCAAGGCATACGGGGAAGCTCAACGGCAGGCTCAACGTGAAAAATGGCATGCTGTTTGGATCAGCAAAACCGGATTAAAAGACAGGCTCTGGACCGACAAAGCGATTACCGAATTTCTTCGCCCACCCAGGGATGCTGGTCCCGTGCTGGCCTGGCGTCGAGTTGATGTGGCAAAGGTCGAGTCCACAGCGGAATTTAAAGAATGGATGCAGGGGCGCTGCCGCACACTGGCCAAACGTGGGGTGTTATCGGAAGCACTGTTCAGTGTCACCCTGACGCAGGCTCAGAGGGACCTACTCCAGTCCATTGCAGCGGGAGTATCCGTCAGACGTACAGAAGAGAAGCCTGAACACTTCAGGTGGTACAAGGGCCGGAAATCCTGCACCCGCATTGCCCGCCAGCTCGAACTCTCGGGCCTTATTACCTACTGGGGATTGACGCGTCTGTCGGGAGAAATGCGTATCTCGCCAGAAGGATTATGTGTCCTGGCATTCACCTGATGTATTACGGTGTTTTCCTGAATTTAAGTCTGATGGTACGGTTGCAAGATAAAACCTGATGCGTCTGAAATAAAACATCCTCGGTTTCCTCCTTTTCATTACTCTATTTTTAGCTTGGGTTATTAGGCAGAAAAGTAACTTTGTTATCGTTGCTGTAATTCAACAGAGGACGATAATATGCAAATTGAACGCGTAGTGGCCATTCTTAATATTCTCGAAAACTGGCTCGAAGATAATATCCATTGTGAGTCCGAAATCATTTTTGATAACGACGAAAATAACACTAATTCAGAAGCGTTATATCCGGCAGTTGTCAAAGCTCAGGCGATCCTGGAGAAGCTGAGCTTGCTTTCATCCCAGTCTGTTAATGCCTGTGTTCAGCGATTACAGCTCGCTGTGGATTCAAAGGGGCCAATGTCGCCTGATGATGTCGCAGCGCTGCTTCTGGCGACACGCCACCTGTTGCTTAGCCCTCAAGCGGGAGAGTAGCCATGGGCACACTGGTCTTCACCACTGCTGATGTTAAAAAGCTGCTCGATGAGCTGCATTCATCGACAGCGTTTCAGGCAACTGTAGACGAGCTCTCCGACGCCTCCTGCTTTCACGATGGGTTAAGGCGTAATGCCGAAGGGCAGACCGAAGACGAGGCTGTACGGGCAGGGACGATTTTCGATCCTTCAGCGAAGTATATTAAGCCTGACGCTTTGGGCCCCAGAGTGCTTCTGGTGAACAGCAATGGAGTTTACCTGCTGACGAATGCGATCCTGCCTGGCTCACCAGCTTCCCGTGGCTCGCTGGCCTATGCTCGAGGCATGGATCCCCGTACGGATAGCGGTTGGCACACAGCCTCAGTAGCGACGATGGGTGGGGATGATGGGAGTATGACCATTCCCGTTGCCTGGCTTGAGCATGTCGTAGGGACCGGGGCCAGCGAACTGCGGGTAAAGGTCACCGAAACGTCGGTCAGTCTGTTGTGCGCGGAAGGGCCCTAATACCGTGCGGAATGCGACCCGCCATCGAATCAGAGGGGAATATGGCAGCACAATCCAGTACGAAAAGGCTGACAATGGCACAGGTCTATGTCCTGCGACGGATGGCATCCGGAACGAAATATTCAATTTCAGGTGACTTCAGACGCTGCCTTGAACATCGTAGCTTTATGGGGCAACCCGATCACGTTTCATGCCGCAGCTCCCCGGTGCTGTTTCGTTTGGGATTGATCGAGCTGGTGAGGCGGCCGGAATGTCTGGAGAAAGGGCAATATTACATGCTTGCGCTGAGCGCAGCCGGATATGAAGCGCTCAATGAAAACGCGGACAGATCCGATTAAACCGGTTCTGGTCCATTTTAAAGTGCTGTGCTGAAGGCCGGGACATACTTTTCCCGGCCGAGGCGAGCCTGGCTGACAAGTTTTCCCCTTCCGATTTCACTCTGGGCCTATCAGGCACGCCTGTCTTAAATGGCAAATCAACAGTCCATGGAGCTCGCACCATCCTGATCCAGTTTAGCCACCTTGCAGTGATGGCCGCTGGACCGCCACCGTCCTGCGGGTTTCAGCATAGGCGTATCTTTCATCATAATGAGTCGAGCACGTTGCCAGCCGCCTGTAGCTGGCTGTGTAATCGGCTCTGAAAAAACTACCCATTTGAATTTTAAGTTGGTGACAGCCCCAATTACCTTGGGGCTGCCTCCCTAATTGAAAAATATCTGATGTTTGCGAGGAGTTTGGGCAGGATCTACTGTCAGAAAATTTCAGCTTTAATATTCTGGATAACATGCTCCTGCCAGTTTGAATTCAAAACCACCGCTTCAATGAGTTGTGGTGTGTGCGAAATATCGGCATCGCAAAATGTGATTAAATTGAGGGCATATGGATCTTCCTGAAGCTCCTCAAATTCAATGTTAACGATGTCCTTCTCATTTTTAGTAAAGTTTACCGTGAAATCAAACCAAATCAGAGGGAGATTTTCATCATCCTCTTCGCTGAGTAGATCAGAAGTTCGTTTAATAAAGACGCTGCCCCAGGCGGACGACGCCTCTTCATTGTGCTCAAAACCGTTTAGGACGACGTCGCCGACGGACCATGATAATGCTTCGAACTGTTCACGAGTTAGCAGTTTTAATTGACTCATATTTATCCCCAGTACTTGTTGTTTGCTTCTGATAAAGAGCATACCAATTAGGTCGAACTGGCTAATAGTGAAACCAAAATAAAAGAGAAATATTATTCAAAAAGCTGTCGTCTTGTTGTTATTCAGAGCTCTTTAATATCTTTGAGTTCGGTTTATGTCTTTTTAAACATCACAATGTCGGGCTGTTGTGATATTTACTCTAAAAACGGTATGTCTGGGATGATATTACATAGCCCTTATTCGCAATCAAACGAAGGACTGCAACTTTCCTGATGGAGTGCAACCACGCGAAAGCCCGATTTAGTGCATGAGTACTTCTATGCCGATTGTATCCCTGTGCTAACTATGGAGGTTGTAAATTTCAATTAAAAAATTGACAAAAAGCAACTAAATTTTAATAGTATATGAATCATTAACAAATGACATAGTTTTGTACTGACGTTTAGCGAAAATCTTGCAAGCATATTTCTAAGGGGGAGAAAATGAAACATGCTTCATTCCAGAAGAACATTAAATTCAACAAAATTATTATTCTAGACTGCCTATCCGATAATGAGTACCAAACGGCTATACACCTTCACGAAAACTTATCCGACAAAGGTTATCGAGATGGTATCTCCTACATAAAAATTCAAGATTCGAAGTCGATCCGCGAAGCAATAGACGATATTAGGTTTTCAATTTCTGATATGGGATTTCGACCAATCATCCACATTGAAGCTCATGGGAATCCTGAGTCAATGGTACTTCCTGACAAAAGCTCAATCCAATGGGGCGAGCTTGCGAATGAATTCAGGAAAATAAATCAGTTAATGGGGAATGAACTGGTCACATTTATTGGGACTTGTCATGGCTATCACTTTATATTCAAAAATCACACAATCAAAAATTTCACACCAGTTTATTTTTGTATAGCTCCCTTGGATTCTATTCCTGCTGGCGATGTTGAGGATGCAGCATTTGCATTTTACGAAAGCGTACTCTTAACAGGAGATTTAACTCAATCTGCGAACCTTTTGGATTCATCAAAGCTTTATACGTATAATTCTGATTATATGTTTCATCGGGCATTTCATGAAGCCATGCAACGAAACCATAAAGGTAAAGCGTTCCAGAAAAGAAAAGAGGCCTTAATTACGCAGGCCATTAGTTTAATGGGTGATACATGGAAGAAAATGAATCCAACCGAAAAACGTAATTATCTTAAGAGAGCTCGCCAATTACTGAATGACTCTTTAAAAAGCAAAGAATCTCTCAGGAAAGAATTCGACAGGTTTTCTATAGGTTATATGGGTTATGCAAATGGACAAGTTTTCGATGAGATTTGGAAGCACATGCAGGACAACAAGCAAGGACGTATTATTTAAAATCGCTGATCATGTGCGTTGTTCGCTACCCGTAATCTTACTTTTTTGTTATGTAGACGTAAAAGATAATCAGGTAGTCAGGTAACTCTAAATACACCAATTTGCAACCGGGAAAAGTAAGGTGTGCTACACCTCAGGCGGAGCGGCGAATGGTATCGCCCTTCCGCTATCTGGCTTTTGGCTTAAACGAAGGGAAAGCATGGCAATACTATGCCTGACAGCGGGGCGCTTGCGGTGCTTGCAGCTTGTATCTGCCTGACCTGGCATTTAACTAACCGGCTCTACAGAGAACTGCATCAGCTGGCCGAGAAAAATGGGAAAGGGGCGTAATTCGCAGCTATCATGCCTCACGAGGGGTATGCCCAACCTCGCGATCTCATCAGCGTGTTTCACGATGTGGTTGCGAGTTAAATCCGGCGCAGCCCACTTTAACCTGTGAGTGCAAAGCAGGTTTTTTTGGCGCAAACCATCTCGCCTTAACTCAGTCATAATTTTGATTTATTTGCAGAAATAGTGTTAGGGATGAGTAGCAAAAGGGTATAATAGCGACGGTGCTGGAGGCTTTGTGCTCCGGTCTGCGGTTTACTGTTGGTTGTAGCATAAAGAAGAAAGCCCCGAGTAATTTTTCAATTAACCCGAGGCAATCCCTATGTCTAGTCAACATCAAAACGGTATGGCGGAAAAATAGTGTGAATTTGAGTTGTCCCACTGGCTGTGAGATACATAGAACGGGTACGTGAGTCGATTTTTATATGTATATTTTATTACGTATAGGGTACTCAATGTTATTTAATTGACGACTCACGTGCAAAAAACTCTATTTTTTTACATTTTAATGTGAGCCATAGTTTTGTTGGATATGACCTGCTCCCCGTTGATTAATAGTAATGTCTTCATCAGCGACGTGAGGACATCTCTATGAAGAAGCGTTTTCCCGACGAACAGATCATCAGTGTTCTCCACGAGGCCGAAGCTGGGGTTTCTTTCAGGGAACTCTGCCGCAGCACGCTATTCCAGACGCTATCTTCTATACTTGCCGTAAGAAGTTTGGCGGTATGAACGTCCCTGAGGTGAAGCGACTGAAGTCACTTGAAGAGGCTAACGCTCGACTCAAGAAGTTGCTTGCCGGAGCCATCCTAGATAAGGAGGTGCTTCAGGTGGCCCTCAGCAGAAAGTACTGACGTCAGGCCAGAAGCGGGAAGCCGTGGAGTTGCGGGCTCACAACAAGCCTGAACCGCCTCATCATCCAGCCAGAAAGTTATGGAACTACTGCTGATAAGGGCTCTGTTCTAGTTGTGCCAGTTGGTGGTTCTGAACTTTGACACGGTATTGCCTGCTTTGTCAGGGGATGCATGATCAACTCCCCCAACTCAGAAAAATTTTAATTGATTCAACATAGCCAATTATTAAATTAACTTATCAAGGTAATCCTTGCCTTCTGTAGTATCCAATAAAATCCTCAAAAGCTCGGAATATATATATTTACTACGAGTCAAATGCATAAAGCTTGAGGGACTCAGTTTGTTCAATACATATGTATTTACAATAGCAACGCGTAGCCTCTTACAACTATCCCAGTTTGAATACCATCCCAGATCAGGAAGTTTATCTATAAAATGATTATAGTGTTCAGAATCATAGCCTTCAAAATAGCCATGAACTTCATCAAAGAAACTCTCAAATATTACTTCGCAATCTCTAGTGGGTTTTTTAAGTCCTAATTCGAAGAGGTATAGTATTAACTCAACTCTTCTCTTTCCTTCTGCATTATCAACAGCAAACTTTAAGCACGCAGACCAGTCTTTTATATCAACAGATAAAAGCAAATCAGAATACCTTAGTACAGTAAAGTATTTGCACAATGCTGTTGTTGATTTTGATTTTGATATTAAACCATGTTCAATAATGTACTCTGGATTATCATCAATAATTTTAACCCAAGCGTCAGAAATAACATTTGATTTATTCAGGCAATTTTCTTCAAAAGATGAAAAAACAGAATCAGAAATTGACGTTTTAAAACGATTATACATTTTTTAATACTAATTTATTATCATCGATATTTAGCATTCTTAACATCATGGATTTTGCCAATGATAAATCATCAAGTGGTATTAAATCAATGCAATTCATTTTCTCATCTATTGTTGTATCTGCAAATTCATTGCCATCCATTAATGAAGGTTTATTTGATAATAAATAACCTCTCAGCTTTGGAGTTGGTCTTGTTAAAGAAAATAAGTTATCACTTTTAAATTTAAGTGAAATCACATTCAACAATGAAGCAGATAGAACACTTTCATTACCAACACAAACTTCTCCAATATTTAGTATTTCATCTACTCTATCACAATCAAAATTGATAGAGTGTAAAATATCATCAGTTAATGACGGCAATGACTCCTGAATATTATTTAGTATATAAAAGACGACCAAGTCTAACTTGTCTACGGATGGGAAATATGAGAGCCTGCCATTGAATACAATGTCAGATTTTAGAGTTTTAGCTTCATTTAAAGAAGGGAAATAATAAATCACTTTCCTTAGGAAGTTAAAAAGAAGCTCACCTTTCAACTCACTCTCAAAGGTGTAAGAATATAGGTCAGAAATACATTTAAAACTCTTTCGTCCAGATAGAATATCTGTGCCATAGCGCCATAAATATTGTCTAAATATCGTCCCATCTGAAGACATAGCATCATTGATCGCGATTTTTTCCCAAGCGGCTGGTTTTTCTAATGTAGAAGTCACTTTTTTAAATGGAATATTACTCGAGTTTTTCACAATTGAAACATCAAACCTATTATTCTTATCTAAGGTTTTTTCATATGGATATGATGCAGTTCTAAATGAGAAAGAACGTCTTAGTCTGGGCCATTGCTGTGACCATATGCAAAAAATAGATTCATCCAAATCATTAATGGAAGATTCTATCTTAACCTTACCGCTAATATTGTATGCTGCATTGATAACTTCACCAATACTTTCAGTGCTGATATTTTTTTATTATTAATACTTTCAATATCTTTATGATTTAAAGTTATTGAGCTGTTGTAAATATCAAATCCCAAATCAAGATTAGGCCGTGATATATATTTAATAAGAATGGATAAGTCGCGTAATCTTGCCATCTCAGGAAATGGAATTAACAATACATGCGACCACACGCACCCAGGCCTTGGCATTTCGTATGCCATCCAAGTATACATTAAGGCGTAAACCTTCGCACCTGAGAGTGGCACTCCAGTCCAATATCCCCCATTTGATGGCAACATCAAACCGGGAGCTAAATCACTTAATAATAAAAGAGTTGTAGCCACATCTGGAGGCAGGCTCATTGAAGTGGCTAACAAACGATGTCCATTCTCATATCCATAAATACATTGATGGATTTCTATCTCTTTCATTATATTACCTACCATTTTATTCTTTCGACATTAGCCAAGCAATTGGACTTGTAAGATCATGCGGCTCAGTATCTTCACCAATACAAACAATACGCTTACTGGGAACTTTAAGTGCCAACTCGTTTCTTGAATCGCTGGTTACATCTCCCCCTTGTGCTGAAATGCCAAATATCTGAAAATCAAAATGATCTCGGTTATTCATTAGAAATTGGAAAAAAAATGGAAACTCTCTCTCTAACCATACCGAAGGTGATAATGTTAATGATTGTGTTTCAACTACATCCCAAGCAGATATAATAATGGATAACCTTCTATTTGAGATTTTGAATGGCTTATTTTGTAAAAACTGTAATAACTCGACCAGACTTACTTGACTAGGAACCATTTTATGATCCCACTCTGTATGCTCCTCTGGAACTTCCGTTATATCTTGACCCTGAATAACAGGTGCAACATCACGAATTGACATTCCATCAGTAACTTTATCGGCTGTAACAAATAATAATATCCCTCCGCTGCCATCAAATCCCTCAACATAATCCTTCTTACACTTCCTAGATGCAAGTTGCAGCTCAAATGATTCACCAGAAAATTCAGGGAAATTTAAAAGGGCATTTTTACCGGTATTACAATCTTTTACCTCAATTGAAACTTTCGTCTCTGCGGCTAATGAGGTTCGAGGCACTTCCTCGCAATTTTGCCAAAGCTCAGCAATTTTATCTAAATATGTACGATCCCCGACTAAACGATTTAAGGTAAACTTACTATTTACTTCATTAGATGTTAATAGATGCCATAAGGCTGCTAGATAAGTTGTCTTACCTGAACCTGGCATACCAATAATTGTATGTTGCATCGTGATCATAAAATCAATCCATAACTGTTCGTAGAAATAAACGATCAAATTCAGATACAAACTTTTGATATTTTATTTCTTTTTAACTGTAATTGGTTTCGCAGAACACCATTCCTTAACTAAGTTATCAAGCCCACTGGCTAATGGAAACTGTGCTGAAGGATCTCTCGCAGATACCTCACTAAAAGATAATTCACCTAATCTTGATCCTAAATCATTAATTAGACTATTTTTAAACTCTTGAATTAATTCATCAAATGTTTCTTTTTGCGGTATGTCACGTAATAAATCAAGCTTAGTGGTTACAACTTGAACTTTGGAGGTTGATGACAATGCATCCGCATCAAGAAAGGACCATAATGTTCTTCGAACAGCTTGCATGGCGCTATGCCGCTGAAATGGATTGGCTAGTTTTGCGCCATCGAGTAATAATACAATGTAATCAGATTTTTTAATTTCAATTAACTCTTTTATACTTTCTGTATTGCTTCTTGCTTGCTGATATTGTTCACCAGCTCTATCTGATAACATTAAATCAACATATTTATTCTCTACATTTTCTGTTTCTTCTTTTACAATAGAAAGATGAAAATATCTCAAACCATCAAAAAAAGATGTGCGTAATGTTTCCGGCATAACCCTACCAGAATCAATACGAGAATGATGAGCTCTTTTCTCAAAACCAATCAAAGTTCTACTGCCTTTAAACGAATAATCAGAAAATCTCCCTTTCAAGAAACACTCGTACAAAGAACAAATTAAAGTGGTTTTACCACTGTCAAGCTCGCCTATAATTGCCACAAACTTTGCAGGCTTAGACAATAAAAATGATCTACATCAGGAATTGTTAAAGTCTCTCCCGATGATAAAGATACGAAATCATTATCTAACAGTGCTTCATCGACAACTTCGTCTTCGTTTTCGTCACCTTCATATCCATCTAAATCCACTAAATGGGAATCATCTATACCGATAAATGAGCATGATTCAGGGGGGGAGTGACCCTCAAGGCAGATTCCTGTTGTCGAATAACTACAGTCGTTTCTAGCACACGGTGAATTAGCATCCATTATGAACACACCTCAGCTTAATTTGGAGATAAGCAGCGCTTCTTGATATATTTGTACTGCAAGATTTAAAGGAGACAGCTGAATTTGTGCATCTAAAGATGTTGTTTTCTTAAATGCTTGGTACCATCCCTCACCTTGTCCTATCTCTTGAGATTTAATGATTGCTGTAGTGATTACGCAAAGATCGGAAATTTTAGAGTAATTATCAATAATCTCTAATGACTGATGTAAATCTGAAGGAAGTAAATTTACAGTGTGATCTATAGAAAGAGATTTTTTTGATGGTTTTGTCCGAGAGTTTATAACTCGTTGTAGTAGAGCAGGGGCTGCAACAGGACCATTATCACCATGTGTTAATGCAGCTAAATCCAGTCCTGCCATAATAGCAGCAACTCCGATATCTAGATCCGCAAATGGTTTATCAAGTATTCGGCTATGATTACCAATAAGCCACCACAACATGCTGACTTCTTCTCTCAATTCGGATACTTGATTAACTAATGGCTTTAGAACACCAAAAATCTGAGTAACACTTTTCTGAAGAGCCTCATTTGCTTCGTTTGATGAGTTTTTTACAATATCAGCTAAAGCTGCTATATCTATTGCTTCCGCTAACTTATCAATCTCGATTCCAGCTTTACTTTTTGCTGGTGATTTAATTGTATTTATATCTGCACGAGCAGAATTTCTTGAATTAAATGAATGATCTATTAGGGCTTGTTTAGCTTCCTGAATAAAATCTGCTTGTAACAACGGCACTCTATGTCCGCATGCTGATGCAACGACTGGAATCAAAGCGGCATTTATTTCACCTTGAGCGATTGCTGCTGAAAGTAAACAAACTGATAATACAGATGCCTCGCGTTTATTATCAATCAGACTGAAGCTAGAATCTGTTTCAAGAAAAGCATCTCTAAACCAATTATTATCTGTGGAACAATCCATTCCAAAATAAAGTCTGGTCAAATCTAATATCTTATCATCATCTAAATCTGGCAGAATTTTCTCAACAGCCTCTTGGCGAAGCCTAATAATTTCTGGGCCGGGAGCAATATTTGCTGCTCTGTATTGATCGGCAAAGCTATAACTACCCATTTCTATATTCTCCATCACTGAGGGTAAAATTCACGATATAGAACGAATTTCCTTTTCCAACTCCTCAATCATACCTCGATCTCGAGCTCTTATGAAGACTCGCCGGAACCGCTCAAAATCAGGTTGATCTCTGTCTTCCTCTTCTAGAAGGCCAAGTTTTCCAGCTATAGCAGATTTTTGGCTTAATGTAAGTTTAAAAAACTTTATGCTTACATTTCGTAAATTATCCATAGGATCACTCGCTGAATCCGGAACCTTAGATAGTGGCATGGACTCGTTGTTTGATGTAATCACTGATTGGGCGGCAGGAGCCCAGCTTTCTAGAGGGATCTTTTTTCTGTAAACATCGTCATTTCTGCGCATTTTGGCTCTGAATTGACCAGGAGTTGACTGCCATATTCGAATATGTGCAGCTATATCCAACTCTCTTTCCCCACTGATCGAACTTCCTATACTTACCTCTAGGAGATTATATCCAGGCTCCCAGCCTGGCTCGACACGGTCTGGGTGGGCCGCACTAGCCGCAATTCGGACAGTATCATCTTGAAGTTCAATCCGACTAGAATGTTCGTGGCCAAAAAGTTGAATTCGAGCAACATCATTCAAGTGGCTTTTTAACTCCTCCCCGTGTCCTAACCAAGTAAATGGATGGTGGCAGAGAACAACATGTTCCACCCCCCTTTCTCTCGCTATTTGAAAACACGCAGGATCCACATACAAGTCACCTTTCTTATCTGCATGACTTGATACCAAAGCAGAGTTTAGCCCATTAAGTCTCAGTATCGAACCATCGTTCATCCTTAGATCACGTGTAGCGATAGTCCTAAGAGGCGCTTTGACGTCACAAAAAAACTGAACTGCAAATGAGTTAAATTCATCCAATGATGAGTAGAGAGGATGACTTGTTTCCTCATCCATAAGCAGGCTTCGCATCTGCCCATCACGTGCAAATGGAGGAGATTGTTTGATCGTATTGTGCAACATCTGCACTATCGGCCTTCCGGCAGTTTTGCGAACAACATCATGATTCCCTGGGATAACGAAGACACTCTCAATGTTCGTTCCACATTCTTGCGCCAGTGTTTCAAGCCATGTCAAGGCAAATTTGTATTCTTCAGGATGTCCTGCAAAAGCAATATCTCCTGATATCAATATTGCAGAAGGTGACTTGCCCAGTTTTCTGCACATATCCCTCGCGTCCATAACCAATTCGTTGCGCAGATGTCGGTTGGGATCCATGGGGGTGTTTATCTCATCGAGCCGAAAATGGATATCAGATAAGTGCAGGAGTAACATAGAAGCCCTCTTAAGATTCTTATAAATCAAATAATTGATAACTAAAGCTGCGTGTTCATGAACAAATCTAAGTCTATGGATATGCTTTCTAGGTTAATAAAATAACAACATCCTAAATAGCTGCGCCGAATAGTAGATCACTTAAAGGGAACTCAGCCCGAATTGTGCGATCTGATCAATCGCCAAATCAAAACAAATCACCAACCGGACTGAGCGATGCCAATCATAGCACCAATACCCCGCGACGAACGCCGCCTGATGCAAAAAGCTATCCATAAAACACGCGATAAAAATTATGCCCGCAGACTCACCGCTATGCTGATGCTGCACCGGGGTAACAGTGTTAGTTGCGTTGCCAGAACGCTCTGTTGCGCCCGTTCATCTGTTGGACGCTGGATTAACTGGTTCACGTTATCGGGTGTGGAAGGCCTCAAATCCTTACCGGCAGGACGCTCCCGACGCTGGCCTTTTGAGCATATTTGCACCTTGTTACGTGAACTGATAAAGCACTCTCCCGGCGATTTTGGTTATCAACGTTCACGCTGGAGCACCGAATTACTGACAATAAAAATCAATGAGATAACCGGGTGTCAGTTGCATGCAGGCACTGTGCGTCGCTGGTTGCCCTCTGCCGGACTGGTATGGCGCAGGGCTGCGCCAACGTTGCGTATCCGCGATCCGCATAAGGACGAAAAGATGGCGGCAATCCATAAAGCACTGGACGAATGCAGCGCAGAACACCCGGTCTTTTATGAGGATGAAGTGGATATCCACCTTAATCCCAAAATCGGTGCAGACTGGCAGTTGCGCGGACAACAGAAACGCGTGATAACGCCGGGGCAGAATGAAAAATACTATCTGGCCGGAGCGCTGCACAGCGGCACGGGCAAAGTCAGCTATGTGGGTGGAAACAGCAAGAGTTCGGCACTCTTCATCAGCCTGCTGAAGCACCTGAAAGGCACATATCGACGGGCAAAAACCATCACGCTCATCGTGGATAACTACATTATCCATAAAAGCCATGAAACACAGCGGTGGCTGAAAGGGAACCCGAAGTTCAGAGTGATTTATCAGCCAGTTTACTCACCGTGGGTAAACCATGTTGAGCGGTTATGGCAGGCGCTGCATGACACGATAACGCGTAATCATCAGTGCCGTTCAATGTGGCAGCTACTGAAAAAGGTTCGTCATTTTATGGAAACCGTCAGTCCCTTCCCGGGAGGACAGCATGGACTGGAAAAAGTGTAGCGGTATTAGGCGCAGCTATTTAGCCTAAAGTATTGCTCTGGCTGAAAAAATGCTGGAGGCTGTAGTGGTTTGCGTAATTTGTCCATCTGAATAGAGTTTAAAACGTTCACTTCATGCTTTAAAATATTCAACACGCTTTATGGCTTCAGGATGGGCAGGTCCATGTTAAGAGCTGGCAGGTAGCAACTTCAGCTTCAGGCACTGTGCGGCCCAAAGAACATCGGGTGACTTTGAGCGTGAAATACTGCTCTACCATGAGGTAGTCTAGGCTGGTTCAGTAATAACTCACACGCAGTTGAAAGCGTTTGGTCACTGCGAACAGCCAAGGGCTTTTGTGGCATTTATCCCGTGACATAATCGCTATGGACCCCCCCATTTATTCCACATACTGTAGTGGCACACTGATACTGGCCACCTGATCGGAGGTGATATGCTCACCTCACCAACACGACAGGTGACCTAATGAGTAAACATTTCACGGCAGAATTTAAGCTCGAAGCGGCAAAGCTGGTTCTCGACCATGGGTATACGTACTTAAAAGCCGCTGAGGCGGTTAATGTCAGCCATTCGGCCATTACCCGCTGGGTCACTAAACTGCGGCTCGAGCGGCAGGGTAAAACTCCCGCCGGGTTGCCGCTTACGCCTGAGCAGATTCAGCTGCGCGAGATGAAGAAGAAAGTTCAACGCCTTGAAATGGAAAACGAAATCCTAAAAAAGGCTACGGCGCTCTTAATGTCGGACTCACTCAACGGTTTACGGTAGTCCACAGACTGAGGGCGCGATACCCGGTCAGCGCGTTGTGCCACATTTTTGAGGTGCACCGCAGCAGCTACAGGCACTGGCAGAGCACCTCGAATGAACCCGATGGGGAGCGCGTGGTTAAGCGCAGCCAGGTCATGGAGGCCTGGAACGCCAGCGGCGGCTCTGCCGGTGCCAGAAGCATCGCGACCATCGTCACCAGGGACTCTGGCGTCAAAATGGGCCGCTGGCTGGCCGGTAAACTGATGAAAGAGCTGGATATCGCCAGCTGTCAGGTGCCTGCCCACAAATACAAGCGCGGAGGTAACGAGCACGTTGAAATACCAAACCTTCTCGACCGTCAGTTCGCGGCTACGGCACCAAACCAGACCTGGTGTGGCGACGTGACCTACATCTGGACAGGTAAGTGCTGGGCTTACCTGGCGGTGGTGCTGGACTTGTTCTCCCGCAAGCCTGTGGGCTGGGCGATGTCGACGTCGCCGGACTCAACGCTGACGGTCAAAGCGTTGCAAATGGCCTGGGAGCTACGAGGCCGCCCGACAGATGTGATGTTCCACAGCGACCAGGGCAGCCATTATACCAGCCGCCAGTACCGACAGGCGCTGTGGCGTTGTCGGATAAAGCAAAGCATGAGTCGACGGGGAAACTGCTGGGATAATGCCCCAATGGAGCGGTTCTTCCGGAGCCTGAAGAACGAATGGGTGCCGACGAAGGGCTATAACAGCTTCAGCGAAGCCCAGAGCGCGATTATCCGCTATATCACGGGCTATTACAGCGCCGTGCGGCCTCACTGGTACAACGGCGGCTTAACGCCAAATGAATCAGAGCGACTGTATTGGTTACAGTCTAATGCGGTGGCCAGTATTAGTTGACCACTACATACCCTTGACAGCTCTTCTCTCATTTCTCTGCCTCATAAAATGCGCTAAGCAGTTTACGCAGGTCGATCTCCTTACTTGTGGTATTCAGAAAAGCATCCAGTTTATCGACCTGTTGCGATCTGACCATTTCCAATTCTTCGCGAAGTGCCAAGTTTTTTGCTTCCAGTTCACCTATCTTCTTCTGAAGGACGGAGCGCGCCGCAGTCTTGTATTTCGGAGCTGTGTCGTTGTGCATCCGGCGCTGGATGTGCTTAGCTTCACTGAAAGCTTCGGCAATGAGCTTGCGTCCATGCCATTCTTTCTGGCTGAGCATTTGTCGGTTGAATGCATGACCATACTTTTTCTTCGAGTGGATCATGACATTTTCCCATGTGACCGGTATCTGTGAGTCCGGGAATAGTGAGACCATTCTGGCAATCTTCAATGCCAACTCTTCGGTCAGAATTTCCTTACGCCCTGGCTTGCCGGTAGACTCACTCATCTGTGGTGTCCTCGCTACTATCATATTTGTTGTTATCGTCAGTATGTGCGATATGGGAAAGCTGATCTTTTAGGCCCCGTGATGTTGGATCAAACTGTGGGTACTTCTCAATCATGGCAAGTCGCTCCTTTTCAACCTGTTCATGTCCTCCATGGGCATCCATCGCCCTTTCCACTCCGGGCGCGGCATGATGTGTTGGGTTGTGGTACTTCATCAAGGCACCGCTGGCGTACATCGGATCATCGAGCTTTTCAACAAAGCCTGTAGCCACAAATGCCTCATGGAGCATGTTTTTAAGCACAGTATCCTTGATAAGGTGCTTAATTTCGTGGAAGCGCGCGATCAGTTCATCAGTCATTTGTTCATGGGTCAGCCCACGTTCAACCAGGTGATAAATGTGCTGGGTCAGGGCTTCCTGGTCATCAGCAACCTCGCGGTTGTGGATGGTTATTGTTTGTTCAACGATGTTCAGAATGGCAGCGTGTAGTTCGCTTGCTCGAGCCCTCGTCCGATCATTGGTGGGTATGTGCCCTTTGACCAAATGACTATTATTGCAGGGTAAGCATGAGGTGTAGGCGCGACAGGGCTTCTCGTGGTGCTGATGTGAGCAGAATCCGTACCAGGTAGGGTAAAGGATAATAATTTGTTCGCTTGTCCTGGCAACCGGCCTATCTTCCGTCGCGGCTGATATAGCGTCCAAAGTCGTCCCGCTGATCCCCGCGTCTTGGACGGTTACAATATCGAGCCTAGGCCCATACTTGTCTTCCAACTGATGGCAGGACGTAAGTCCTCTCGAGAGTTCTGTCAGCTCTAGTGGAGTGGGCATAGTACTCGCTGTTGCATTCATTTCCGCTGAGCGGAAGTCGTAGTGCCATAGCTGTGCGACGCTAAGTCTATTGGCCCACTTATTGATTAGCACATTAGAGAGCTTTTCGCCGTAGGTCAGGGCCATGGTTGTCAGCCAGAATCGCGGGTCGTGGGTATTGATTTCCGCAAACTGCGTGACCCCGTTAATGGGCATCATTATCTTGAGTTTTTCGAAGAGAGTGGGCTGCTTAATGTTTTGTCGTTCTGCTGGCGTTTGCTTTAATCGTCGCTTCAGATAGTCGTATTTGATCGCGCCGGGTAGATAGAGCGATCCATTGTGATCAAAAAGGAAAAGCATTTTCGCCAGATCGCCTCTGTAGTGGTTTCCGTCCGTAACGACGCGACAGTTCTCCAGTGCCTTGTGGACTTTGGTTAGCAGAAGCGGCTCAATGTCGTCCCAGCGGACCGCGTCAACTTCTGCCATTGTGGCCAATGTTCCGTATTTTGTTATAGGTTCCGGATTCGGTACTTTGAATCGCTTGTTTCCGAGCCCTCTCATCAGATACCTCGCCATATATTGCGATGAATCGGCCTCCTGAGCAGATAAGGCCAATATTTTAGCGAGAGAGCGTGTTGTGAGATTAGTGTTGCGCAGATGCTCCAATTCGGTAGGGAGGTAGAGCTGAGCGGGGTGTTGTTGATACCACTCGACAAGCATTCGGGAGCGCTTTCCATGTTCCTGAATGACCTTCAGGCAATAGTGGAAAAGCTCAATCATAAAGTTAAGCACTGGCTTCGCGCTCCACTGCGCACCCTTGCTGCCCTTCATGGTAACGAGCAACATCTGATGCGCCGCGTGCACTTTGTCGACTTCCTTATCCGCCACACGTTGAGCGTAGTCGTCGACAGTCACATAATCCTCAACGCTCATACAAAGAATTTCATTGATGCGCGATGGGGCACACAGCTCCATACCCATCGTCGCAAGTGCGACTCGATCCCCAGCAGACAGACGTGGATCTTTGGCAAACAGGGCGTTAAAAGCTTCATTAAGCGCCTCGATCATCTTGTCGAGCGCGGCGGCTTTGGCTTGCCGTGATTGCGTCACATAGGATTTTCGCAATGCATTCAGTTCCCGCTGGGTTTCCAGCTTCATGCGGTATCGCAGGCGCGGTGTGATGCCTTTGGTTGCAAACGTATCCAGAATTCGGCCGAGTTGAATAAGCGATACCAATGTTCTTTGGGCTGAGCTCGGATTGTTCCGGGCTCGCTGAAGTACGGTCATTTCGATTGATCGTAGGGCAGCATTATCGAGGTCAAACACAGTGTCTACAGGGGCAAACCGAATCAGGCTGAACTTACGAGCGTAATCTCTTATGTCCTTGATTTTCTCTCCGAGCACGAGTTCAGCGACAACACATCTCAACACCTCGGAAAAACTTGAGTGCTTGTCGGGAAAGGCGAGTAGAGCCGGGGTGAAGGAAAAATTAGGTGAGTCCGTAACGGTGACGCCTTTCAGGAGCCAATAGTCTGCATCAAACGGAACAGTAGGATACCGCTGTGCCATACGTTGTCGGCAATCGGACTGCCATGTCTTTAGAGCCTGTTCGTACTTAAAGCGGTCAAGTGCAACGTGTCCGTTCATGGGATCGCCTTCTGTATAGCGAGGCTATTTTGATACTGACTGGCCGCCGCCACGACCAGTATGATGTAGCGTCTTGCTTCCTTGAACTGTCTGGCAAGCTCGCGAAAAGGGAGGTTGCCGCTTTCATATTTGATGATCTCTGACTCTACAAGACGTAAGTTGATGCTGTGATCGGCATCAAAGCAGGGCGTGAAGCGAATGCAAGCGTAACAGGCAAGTGGTGCGTACTGGCAGGCATTGGTCTTGCCGCACTCGCCAGTCAGTTCACGGTGTCCAGTTGCCAGTTCGATGCTGTTGATAGCCTTTTCTGGAGGCACTGGGTCGTTTTTTGATCTAAATACCGGGAAGTGAGTTTCAAAGGCCGGTTCCATCGCCTCGCTCAGCGTGTTTATCAGACCCTGAAAGGCAATATCGACATATGTCTGGCAGTTCTTAGGAGAGGCGTGCTTGAGTACTGCTGCGATAGTTGTTGCCGAGCAGCCAGCGACGGCGAGTTGTGTTCCGACAGTATGTCGCAGCCCGTTGAAATCAAAGGTGATCGATTCCTGTAATTTCAGAATCGGTTCCAGGTATCCACGTCGGAAGGTGGAGTCGTCTGTTTCGCCGAAGTGCGCCCGAGCGTGGTTTGCTTTCCAGTGACTATCTGGGCCAACCCCGCGTGCCGGAAACAGAGCTAATTTGCCTATCTCATCGTTGGTAACCAGATGTCCCCAGACTTTGATGACCTGAATGCGTTGTGCTTCAAGCAGTTCACCTACAGTGCTATCGAGCTGGTAGGTAATCTTTTCTAGGCTGTTGGTACTTATGCCGGTTTTCCTGGGAATGACTAACAGAGAGTAGGTTTTGACTTGCGTTTCGGGGTTAACGTCGATTTGAAGATCGGCCAGCGTCAGGCGGTGATAGCTGGATGGCCTGCAATATGTGTGAAAGGCCAGATGCAGAAAGGCGAAATGTCCGATGTCGATGGTACCGCTTTCGAAGGCATCTTCGCTTCGCCGCAGAATTTCCACTTGTGCGGTGCGTGAGAGCGCTTTGGAAAGGATCGCATCGATTTTAACTCCCTGATAACCCTTAACGGGCTTCCTCACCGGGAAATCGTCAGGGGAGAGGTCATGGGCAAACAGCGGTGATTCGCGGTTTTCGGAATACAGTTGTCTGAACGATGTGAGGCCTCGAATGGAAACATCCTGGCGTATTGCGCGTAGGATGAGAAGAAAAGCGTGATCAATATGAGTGACTCTGGGATTACCCACCTGTTGTAATTGAATTTTTCGCAGCAGGACTCGAATTTGATCTATCTCTTGTTTTACCGTTAAGAACGCAATGCGTTTCCGACGTGCAATCAAGGTTTCTTTTAACGTGAGGAGGAAGGTATTCTCATAGCCGACACATAGTTCTCTCAGATCGAAAGATTCTGTCTGAGTTCGCCGATCATTCTTCGGGCCGGTGGTCTCACTCATGGTCCAAACAAGCGGAACTGCTTCATCCCATTCCGCAACCGTGTTACCGACTAGTTGGTGCATTATGCTCATGGATTAGCCCTTACTTTTTTGCACATCGGCTACCAATTGACGGTATAACGCCTTTAGCTCCATGTTAGCTTGCTCACTTAAGGCGCGAGCGGCATAGCGTTGAGGCTGTGTACTATGCAGCGTCCAGCCAAATCGACTTTTCATCTTATCCAATGCGTCACCGTCAGTGCCTTTTAGCTCAATAAAGAGACTAGCAGCTGAATGGCGCAAGACATAAGCATAAAAATTGTACTGTTTTTCACTGTGGAAAAAGGGATCGTCACCAACATCCAGCATTCCTAGCTGAGCTAGCCGCTTGCCGACCCGATTGAACATACTTGTAAGCGTGGAGCGGTGCTTAATGGGGTCGCCCTTTTCATTCAGAAAGAGAAAAGTGAGACTTCTGTTTTTCAAATGTTTGGCAAGGACCGGGGCGCGTTCTTTATCGAGGTATTCGGTGATGGCACTCACTGTAAAAGGCCATAGCGAGATCATCGTCTCGGAGGCATAAGCAACCATTTTGCTACTGGCCCCTTTCAGAACCGGCATACCTGTTGTCGGCCGCCCAGGTCGTTTCTTTGAGTTGTCTTTGAGGACGAGGTGACCACTGTTAAGGCGGAAGTCTTCACGTGTAAGGTTGCCAAGAGCGCCGGGACGCAAGCCTTCACACGCAAGCAGAAACATGGCTCTGTCCCGGAGGAGGGTAGCTGATGGTTTGCCCCCCTCGGTCAGAAACAGTGTCTCCGGCTCCAGGACAACGGCTTGGATAATTTGCAGGAAGCGATGAGACGGAAGGCTTTGGATTGTCAGGTAATGGTTCTGCGTGGTACCAGCAACCTCACGCTTCAACTTTTCCTGCGTCTGGTCATAAGCGGTGATCAACTCACTACGTAAAGTGTCGGACTGGATGTGCGGATCTAAAAACACTTCCCGATAAAACTTCAGGTAGCTGGCAATGTGATTTAGGCGCTTTGCAGCTGTGTTTGCCTCTACGGCACCGAGCATATCTTCCGGTGGCCTGCCTGCTTTAGCACTGGTGATTAACACGACCCTGGCATTGGAAAGTCTTTCAATCTCTCCCAGTGGTCGGTAGCAAAGCCCTGAGAGACGCTTAATTTCGTCATAAGTCAGGCAGCGCTTTTCCAGCATACGGATTGCCAATTCAATCCCGTGGGCCACAAAAAATCGGTGCAGAATTCGCAGCGATTGGCCCACCAGTTCCTGAGTGTTTGGATTGTCGAATTCGTCGGTGAGAAACTTGCTGAAGGGGTAATGAATCGTTCCGTCGTCGTGCAGCAGAAGGTAGTTCCTCTTGGCACTAAATTGACGCATATGAATTACCATTAATATCTAATGTGAAACCAAATTATAGCTTCAACAAAAAAAGACAAACGAATTTAGGTTTGTCTTCTTGGTATGCCTTTATGGTTGGGGTTACAGAATTTCATTACATTATCTATAGAATTTAACCATCCAGGATAGCTTTTCACCTGCCAAATGGCAAGGAGAAGTAGACCATGAAACAGCCGCAACTAACCGTCTTACTGTGCTTACTGATAGTGTGCTTAACACTGCTGGTATTCACCTGGCTTACCCGAGCTTCGCTCTGCGAAGTTCGGCTGAAAGACGGAGGACGGGAATTTGTTGCTGTAATGGACTACGAGTGCGACAAGAAGTCGTTCAACATATTGTTTTGATAGATATTTATACAAAACCAACTATTCCATTAGTTGTAGCCTACCGAGGCAGGCAAAGCTGGCAACGGCTCTGTCTGAAGCCCTTGGAACAATGTAGCTTAGCAAACATTGCTTCAGTAAATCGCGAGAGGAACTGATCGCTGCTAGCATCGTGCGGCGAAGGCGCTAGGCTGAACGGTACGATTAACATAGTGAACTGTCGTTTAAACGTCGTGACATGAAACAAGCCAAAGATGCTGTCAGGCTTGCACCAAAAGGTAAGGGGTATGGTTATTCCTGTTCGTAGTGGGAATACATGGACTATAACTCCCCCGGCGGATAGACAGAATCTAACCCGTTCGTTTGTATGTTGTTCGGAACTTGGTAAGCCTGTATTTACGCCCTATGGGCAGGGAAATCGTAAGATAACCTGATGTGGATGCAGGTAAAGGAGGATGGAGAAAGCGAATGCCATACTGTAATCGTGTGGATAGAGGTTCAAAATTTGCCTCATCGGGAAACCGGGCAGACTTCCATCGGGTCTTTGTTCGCGTGACATCTGAGAAGGTCTTCAGGGATGGCAGGTAAGGAAATTACGACGAAAAGCGTAACTGCGGCCATCAACGATACCGGATGGCATTCCATCAACTGGAAACAAGCCCACCGGCACGTTAAGACTATTCAGTCAAGGATCGCGAAGGCAACATGTAACCAGCAATGGCGCACAGTCAAAAGATTGCAGCGATTGTTGGTTCGCTCCTTCAGTGCCAGAGCTTTGGCAGTGAAAAGAGTTACTGAAAACAACGGGCGTAATACACCCGGAGTTGACGGACAAATCTGGAACACCCCGGAAGCAAAATGGGCTGCGGTGTTTAGACTCGAAAGTAAGGGGTACAGACCCCGACCACTCAAGAGAGTCCATATACCAAAACCTAATGGCAAAACAAGGCCATTAGGAATTCCCGTAATGCTGGACAGGGCAATGCAGGCCTTACACCTATCCGGACTCGAACCCGTATCGGAGACACTTGCAGACCACAACAGTTATGGTTTCAGACCTGCGCGATGCACGGCTGACGCCATTCAGCAGGTATGCAATATGTACAGCTCCCGATACGCATCGAAATGGGTGCTAGAAGGCGACATTAAAGGTTGCTTCGATCACATCAATCACGAATGGCTACTTGAACATATCCCTATGGACAAGCGCATACTTCGTAAGTGGTTGAAAGCCGGAACCATCGAGAAAGGTACTTTCAGCGAAACGCTCTCCGGAACGCCACAGGGAGGGATTATATCTCCGGTGCTGGCAAATATGGCCCTGGATGGGCTGGAGGGAGAACTTCAAATTCGTTTTGGAAAGAAACGCTCCAAGAAATCATGGAAGAATAAAGTCCACCTGGTTCGTTATGCGGACGACTTCATCATTTCCGGATGTTCAAAAGAAATTCTGGAAAATGAGGTGCTTCATTTAGTGCAATCCTTCCTGCGTAAGCGAGGACTGACACTATCGGATGAGAAAACAGTCATCACGCATATCACTGATGGATTTGATTTTCTGGGGCAACACATTCGACGCTTTGATAGGAAGCTTATTATCAGACCAGCGAAGAAAAACGTGAAATCCTTCCTCGGTAAGGTCAGAGGTATTATTGAAGATAATAAAACCGTTCCTGCATGGTTGCTGATCTATAAGCTAAACCCTTTGATCAGAGGGTGGGCGAATTATCATCGACATGTGGCCTCGGCAAAAGCGTTCAACAATGCTGATCATCAAATCTGGCGGAAAATATGGCAATGGTGCGCGAGAAGGCATCCCGGACGGAGTCGCCGATGGATATTTCGTAAATACCATACGACTATCAAAAGGCGGAACGGGATGTTTTATGGCGTCGACCCTGATGGACGAAAATACGTACTCCAACGGGCAGGTGCCGTGAATATGTACCACCATGTGAAAATCAAGGGTGCTGCAAATCCGTATGATCCTGAATGGGAAGAATATTTTGAAAAGAGACTAGACTACTCTTGGAGAGAATCCCGACAAGGTCAGAAGAAGATCCTCGTAATATGGAGAAAACAAGGATCACGCTGCCCTCTGTGTGAACAACCTATAACTCGAAAGACTGGATGGAACATTCATCACATCCTCAAGAAATCTCTTGGCGGAAGTGACAATCTGGAAAACCTAGTCCTGCTGCATCCAAATTGCCATCGGCAACTACACAGTAATGAAGTCGGCCCCAGTTGAAAGAGGGCTTTCAAAGGCTTGAGCGGTATGCGGGGAAACTCGCACGTACCGTTCTTAGGGGGCGGTGGCATAGCAATGTGCTGCTGCTACCCGACATCCGGTAAATAGCTGAAAGTGGGGGGGTAACCCCCCGCTTTTCGGTCAAGATGTTGTCTGGCAAAGTCCTGTGGCACCTTTTGAAAGGGCTTCTCTTCGGGGAAGCCCTTTTTACTTTTGAAGTCACTCGCTGCTGAATATCTCGCCATTCTTAGCCCATATGGTATAATCAAATTACCAAATGGAGGCCACTTATGACTATGAAAGTGTTTACCCCTTCAGTCTCTCGCAATCCGCCACATGATCTCTGGAGCGTCACCGGCCTGAAGGAACAGGACGGCATCGCTCTGATGGATAAAATCAACCTGGGTCTGGAAGGCGAAATTGCTAAGCAAATTTCTGTCTGGGCACATATATCCCCGGGCGAACTGCGCAAAATGTCGGGAATTCCGAACACTACGTTTAACCGCAGTATAAAGGATCGGTTTACAGCCGACCAGAGTGAGCGAATTGTTCGGATTATCCGGGTACTCGCGAAGGCCGTTGAACTGTTTGAGGGCAATAAAGAGGAAGCCCAACAATGGCTGAACGAGAAAAACCGGGCCCTGAACTGGCAAAAGCCCGCTGACGTTCTGGCATCGGAAACCGGGGCGCTGGAAGTGATGCGTCTTATTACCCGCATCGAACATGGCGTGTATTCATGATCCTATACCGGCTGACCAAGACCCGCTATCTCACTTCGGCGTGGTCCGGGTTGGGTGCGAAAGAGGCCGGTGGACGATGGAACAGTGTGGGTACAGCAATGGTCTATCTTTCCGAGGCCGCGTCACTGACGATGCTGGAAACACTGGTGCATCTGAATGCCCCGCAGCTGCTCGATAGTTTCACGCTGCTGAGTATAGATGTACCAGAAGACCAGATAATGACGTTTGATATGGCGATGCTTCCTTCCGGCTGGGCCGATGAAGACGCGCCAGCCGTTCTGGCTCACTACGGCGACAGTTGGGTGCAGGATGCACAATCTGTGGCCCTGCGGATACCCAGTGCGTTGTCCCCGGTCGAATACAACTTCCTGCTTAATCCGGCTCACCCAGATGTACCGGGCCTGATGAAAACCGTCCGAACGATCCCCTTCAGTTTTGACACCCGTCTGAAGTAGCCCGGTCCTGTTCCGGATGAGAGTTGCGGCCTACTTGTAAAGGCCGCTTTTGCGGCTCAGTTGTGGGGGAGTTGATGCATCCATGCCGGGTTATAGGGCAAGATGGTTTCAGTTTCCATATCGTCTATTTCACTCTGCCAGCGTTCATCCCGTTCCCGGCGCAGCTCGATACGCTCAGATTCACCTTTACTACAACCGTCAACGGGGGATAGATCGCCAAACTCATAGAGGCCACGCTCAATAAGTGCTAACGTCTGCGCGGGAGGCTCAAATCGGACGGCGGTCTGTATATCATCCAGCCCCATTGCCGCAAGCGCACTTTCAGGCCAGAAACCGGCATTATCTTCATCGGTGTATGCTGCCCCGTCCTGACTCCACCACATCTGTTTTCCGTTACTGAAAATCTTGAAATATTCCATCATTTTCACCGCTTAAATAATGAACACAGACTTAATATTACCAGATTACCAGGCGAGATCTCGCACTGCCAGCAGATCTGGACAGAACAACCTGTTTGTCCAAGTGGCGGAGAAAATGGTCTTTCTGGTGCGTTTCGGGCGAAAAGTGGCGAGTACCGGACGGTTATGCTCCGCTTCTGGTCTGCTGTTGCCAAAAACTGGCTTTACAGTGCGGGAGATGATTTCGGCTGAAGCTATTGCGTTTCTATGCCCTCGTTGGCGCTGCGAAGCCTCCGGCGCACCGCGCCTCCCATGCACTTCTGGCATAAATAAACACGTAACATTTTGGCGCATGCAACATTTTGTGGTGCCCGTTTGGGCCGAAACACAGCTGAACCACGCACGAACACCATCTTTTTCTGGTTGCACCGAACGGAACATTTGCCTTCTACCCAGGAAGAATGTAGCAGACGGAGAAAGAATCCGGTTAAACCGCCAGTTGGTATTCGGTGGCCCGAACTTGGTCAATAGCAGGGAAGGCCCTCCTGATTTTGTATGCGTCCGTTATATCCACTAAATTCGGCCCTAATCCGGAAAAAGTTGCTCGCTTCATCCGGTAAGATCTCCGGGTAGGAAACAGAATTTTCCCTGATTTTTCGGCACGGTTGTTAGCCGTGAAACGGGTGTTGGTAGCATGGACAGACAGGTAGTGTTAACAGAAGAAGGCGCATCTGATTATGCCAAAATTTAGCGTAGTGAAGAACGACGTCATAGGTGACATGCTGAACGAAGTCATGGGACGTCTGGCGGAGTTCTGTGAAAGTGAGTACCGCCGCCTGACCGGAAATACGGACTCAGAGAGCAAGGTTGTACCCATTAATGACCCGATTTTTGATGTAGCCAGTACTGACGGTGAGCCTTTCCCGATGACATACAGTAAGGGAATTGTTCGTTAATGTGGATTGAGCTTGTGTGGTCAGCTGCTGCAATTGTGTGGTTGACCGGCTATTGCCTGGTTAAGCGCGTCAGTTCGCCGATCATCCCCTCGTCCGGCCGGTCACAGGTCTACCCACTAAAACGCCTTCAGCTCGTAATAACGGCCGATGCCGGATGCTTCTCACGTGATATTGCGCAGAGTATGCGGGCCAGAGCTGTGATGGTAAGGCAGCTGCCACTACCCACCCCTGGTGACGATCTGGTTGAACGCAGCACTACCGGTCATTCTGGACTCGATGAGCAGCGGGCAATATTAACTTTCAATCTGTCTGAAATACGCAGCGATTTCCCGCAGGACGAAACTGAGCAATTCCCACCGCTTCATCCTGTCGGCATCACTGCCCCCCAGCCATATTCGCTGCTCACGCTGTCCGCCCAGTGCACGATGTCATTCCCGATAAGTCGCTTAGCTGACTATCTGGACGACGCAGCAAAGGACATCGATGCCGGGACCACTGCTGTCGCGAGATTTGAGAGCGGGTGCGGTTATAAATTCAGACTGACCACGGCCAGCCAGCGTGCCAATTAACGTTTTGACTTGCTGGCGTATCGGTACGAACACACAGAGGCCTGCCCATCAATTATGCGAATTTCCGCAATACAGAAAGACATACTCTTCGTCCTCTATGCCCTTAAGGTCAGGGGACACACTTCGTCTGTAGCGAGTACTCGACTGCTGTCGCTCATTAATGGCCAGCGAGGGCAGGATATTCACAGCTCAAATTTCAGAGCCTCGTGCCACACGATGGCCGTGCACAAGCTGGTTATTCTTTCGTACAGCAAGAGCCTGAAACTCCTTGTTGGACTGAGCATCGACGGCCTCACCGTCGGGGGTGAGATATATGAGGCGCGTCTTCGCGACATGCAGGATGACGTAACCCAATCAGACAGGCAGGGGGACAGCGTTTTAGGCTGAAGAGAAGACCTGCTGCTGCCGATAGATATGACGTACCCGCCGGAAAACATTCGGCAACGACCACAACCAGAGGGAAATGAAATTTGAAACGTAAACTTGCCGGATTTTTACTCGTATCGATGTGTGCATTCCAGGCTCAAGCCGGGACCTCTTCTGACCAGAAGACGGTGAAAGAATTCTGTGAAACCACCCGGACCCCAATTGCAGT
This sequence comes from Enterobacter sp. JMULE2, assembly GCF_013337145.1. Lineage (NCBI taxonomy): Bacteria > Pseudomonadati > Pseudomonadota > Gammaproteobacteria > Enterobacterales > Enterobacteriaceae > Enterobacter > Enterobacter sp. JMULE2. Next base: position 228,889 of record NZ_SGWD01000018.1, on the reverse strand, counting down.
GGCTGCGATGCAGTTCAAAAACATGCTGGCCAATACTGTGCCGCCGGAGGACGCCCGGAATGAAGCTACCCGTGTGATGAGAAATTCCCCGCAGTACCGCCATGCCTCACCAGAACTGAAGGCCGTCATGGACAGGGCAACCTACGAAGCGACGGATGCCAATGCCACGCTGGCACATCAGAAAGCGATGATGGATCAGGGGGAGAATCTGCTCAGCACCATCTCATATACCTGGGGCATTAAAAGTACTGAGCCCTTCTCAGCGTGGTGTAACTTTAACCACCTCTCCAGCTGACAGGGTTTCCTGCCAGCCAGGGAAGGGTTTATTCGCAACCGGAAAGAACATCGCGTCTCAGTAAATGACCATCATCGCGCATTTGGCAATGGCCTCGTACAAACTACGGGGCCATTCTTTAGGAAAGGAGCTCTACAGCGCAGTTTCTTTCGCCCTTAATACCGTCGGATAAAGTAATAACCGCACCGAAAAGCGGTTTTATCTGCATGGCATCTGTCGGGTATGCGACAACAATAAGGCGCTTCCCGTGCTTTCTGGCTGTCCTGATAAAGTGCAGAACCTTTGAATTACCTGATGTATCTCCTGCCGTGACGCCATCAAGAATTAAGGTTCGCTCTGGCGTGTTCAGGAAATCAAAATCATCAAAGTTGTCGTCACAAAGCTCCCAGCATTGTTTTCCGGCATTCAAATCCGGGAAGTGATAATACCGGGTGTCACTGTCGACCATTCGCAGTTCTGCTAACAGAGTAGTTTTCCCTGAACCCGAAACACCCGTGACCAGGATGTGACGGTCAAGATTTTGCAATACATCAATAGCGTGTTGGTGCATAACAGCCTCCGGTGAAATTCCTTTTTCCCACTATCAATTCAACTGCCCCATCGACGCATCAGCGTCAGGTACCGGGCACTGAGCTTCGTGACATCCGCTTCCGTCAGTCCGCTGTAATAATCCGTTCGGTGCAGGTGAGAGTATCCCGCAGGAAACAAGGACGCATCATCATCCAGACAGATGAAGGATTTGATCCGGTGCGTAAAGGCAAAATCTTCGCACTCCGCCGCCCGAACCCCGATTTGACCCGGTCTGAGATAAAGCGAGCCAGTCGCCCCGATAACCCGGTCGACACACGTCTTCGGAAATAATGACCTCAGGTAGCCCACACTGGCAGACTCCCGCCAGGAACTGGAAATGACGATGACCATGTATGGACACTGGGTCAGCAGACGCTCTATCAAGGGCATCCTATCAAAGGTTTCATTCTGGCAAGGGTGACATACCCCGTCAAAATCAAGGAACAACACGACGTGCTTCGCCGGAAGAGGTCGCCACAGACCTGCAACAGGCATTTCCACTTTTAAAGCGGATGTCGCCGGGGGCAGGGACGAAGACCCTGACGACTGGAACAGGCGTAATAACGGTTTGATAACGGTGGAAATCATCAGCGAGGCCTCATCATGACGTTTTAAACAGGTTATCATTTTGACGAGGAGTTCCCGGTGCCACAGAGTGGGCATTTTTTCTGCATTTCAGCCCCTACACCAACTATGTGCAAGGGCTGAAGAGGCCTGATTATCGCCATCTACCCTTGTAAAGCTGGTCAGGCAGGCAACCGGAAAAGTAACTTTCGACACCTCCCTGGCAGAGCTCTTCTGGGCGAGTATCGCTACAATGCAAAAACAGGCACTTAACGTCGATTTTTAGATTGGCGCCATGCAGTATTATTTGCCCGTTTACTAATCAGAAAAAAAGTAACTTTTTTTCGGCACACATTATTAGAGAATGAGTCTGACTGTGTATTGTGGTTACACAAACCACTGAAATTAAGGAACACGAAAATGACTGCAATCGCACCTGAAGCAACCAAACCTTCCACCCCCGAAGTAAGCCTGCGTGGCTATATCGAACGTACAGGCAATGGCAAACGTAAAGCCAACGGACTGGTAATCGACCCTGCGGTAATCGTAGAAATTGAAGGATTCAACACCCGTACTGCCGGGATGGGCGAAGCCTATTACTCGATGCCAGCCGTGGTTGATCATCTGAACAGTCTCGCTGAGGCTTACATCGAAGACCCGATGTCGGTAACGCCTGTCGTTTTGCAAATCATCGATGGTAAGCCTGCTCTGCGTCAGGGTCATTGCCGAATCCGTGGCATTGCTATTGCGAACCGTCGGCTTGAGGCTGAAGGCCGTCCGCGTATCAGTGAAATCCGCACGGAGGAATTCCGTGGTAGCGCCGCTAAAGCAGAATTGTTCACTCTGGGTGGCAACACCTCCCTGTCATTGTCAGTAGTGGCTGAGGCCGTGTCGATTAAACGTCTGCTGGACGATCCGGAAGAACCGTACACTTTTGCTGAATTGGCAAAAAAACGTGGGAAGTCTGAGCAGCATCTTCGCCAGATGGTCCGCGTTCTGGACCTGCCAATTGAGCTTCAGGCAATGCTGGTGGCCGAAGAAGTCGCCATGTACGTCGCTATCGATGAATACCTGTTTAGCGGCGAGGCGGCAATTGATAACATTCGCAAAGCCATTGAAGTCTACGGTAAAGCCACTGCTAGCACCCTGAAGCATGTCAAAGCCGTCAGCCTCACTACCGGTAGTACTAAGGAAACCGTGGTGAAGCCAGGGCCCGTTCAGCAGCCGAATGATGAAGAAAACAATCTACCGGCACAAAACCTGGACGGTGAGAACGAAACCGGGAACATCAACGCCGGTAACGTCAGCGGAAATGATGATCAGAATGGTGCTGAAGACGAAAGCGGACCGAACTCAGAAAACGGGCAGAACTCTGATGGTATGACTGCTGGTGGGCACACGCCTCCAGCGAACAAAGAGCCTACCCCGCCAGCGGAAAACAAGCCCATTTCCCTGTCCAGTGTGCTGAATAAGAAAACCGTGACAACTATTGCGGACACCGCGATCCCGCTGTTTGGACGCATCGCTGAAGCAGCTGTTCTTAAGCAAGGTGAGTCAGTAAGCAAGGACACTTATACCCTGGAACTCTCGCATGACGAAATGACGGCAATTATCAACGCCCATGCTGACCTGGAAACCTTCCTGAGCAAGCATAAGGAAAAGCAAAACAAAGGGAAAGCATGAAGCAGACTCCGGTCCAGTCAGTTGGATGGGCCGGAACATTTTCCCGTTGTTCGCACTTTAAAAGTTGTGAACCATGAACAACGTGACACCAGGAGAAAAATAGCCACTGGTCTGGCTAGCCGCTGTATCAACTCAGCCCGTGCTCAAAGGCACGCATTAGCCTGCCCCTGCATTCCTCAGACTCTCCTCCTGCATTCCTCAGACTCTCCCCCTGCATTAAAAGCACAACAGCACATCGATGGCGCATCCGGGAAAGGGCGCTTTCATCTGGACAAGCCTGCCCATCTCTCATGGCTTGGATCCAGGGCAAGATCCACCCTCAGACAAAAACTTACCACGCTTTGTATGTCTGTCCGATATCTCCACTTCAGAATGACCCGTTGGCGCCATAGGGAACTCCAGCAACCGGCAATGTGAAGATTTGTTCAGGGCAGGCTGGCAAGCGGTCAGACAGCTAAAAGCGGAAAGACGAGCTATCGGCACTGAATTGTCAGGTCGATGCTCCATCCTTATTTTTATAGCTGTCCGAATTAACCCCCTAATTTATTTCAACAATTTTTATATCGCCTTGTTAGCCAGACCGTCGGTACCGGTAAAATTAAGAGAAAGGAGCCGATATGAGCACATCACTTACGTTTGCCAATGATTCAACCGACGCTGAATACGGCGCTATTTACCGGGCTTTGCAGAAACTCTCTGGCGCTGAAAACGACAGCCTGTATCAAGCCGCCATTGCAAACTGCACGACGCAAAAGCAGATCCGCGCAAAAGCGGGGCGGTATGCCGGTGTCTGGCAGGAGATCTTCAATGCCTGGTGTGAGAACAAACTGCCCAACGTGGCCGTCATACCTCTGCTCTTCAGACCGGTGCTCACCAGACCCGCATTTAACCAGCTGGTGGAACGCTGGAGATAACCCCGTATACACAACCGGGCCCCGGCCCGAGAGGAGCTTTGCCATGTTCAGTAAAGATCGTGACACGACTTTTTTGGAGCACGTCAGCGTCATTCAGCCGGTCTACCGTAATACCGGGGCTGGCCTTTTTGATTTCGACCGTCAGAAGCAGGTTGAAACCGTCGACCACATTTTTAACGAATTAATGCCAGGGCGTGATTATGTGACAGAGTTTCCCCGCTGGGTTCAGTTGAAATCCGCTCGCCGGGTGGCTCAGTTTGATGATGGCACAGTCCGCTATGGCGTTCACGTCGAGTTCTACAGCGACGAAAAGATTAACGTCTTTCGCATTTTCAAAGAGGAAGGTCAGGACTGTCATGACATCTATTTCTTTAATGCACAGCAAGACAAAGCGGAACTGCTCGCCTGCCGTCTGAATCTTGCTGGTATGTATCTTAGTACCGCGTTTTATGAAGCGACCGGTCTGTACCTGTCCTATTAAGGATCCGGCCGGTTACCTGTCAGCTGGTGTGACAATTAAAGTTGAATCAGAGGTTTGTAATGAGCCATTTGTTTGAGCATGGTTCCACAATTTCAATGAGCGAAGCGCAAGCGGTCGTGGCGCACTATCGGAACGTTACAATTGAGGATGTACAGCCAGCTGGCCATTTTTGTATCGTTATCCGCAATCACGCATTTGAGTGCAGGCCGATGATGTGGCGTTACTGGAATTTTGCCCCGGATGCGTCAGCGGACTTAAATCACCATTTAAAAGAGGATGGGATCAAAGCCTGTACAGATGAGACTCAGGATTAGCCTTATGAACCCGGGATAAACCCCCCGCAACCGTGAAGAGAGCTTTCATGGTATATAGAGTGGTTGCATAGGATAGGCGCTGGTTATCAGACGTCCTTCCCCAATCAGGGGCCCTAATTCGCGATGCTTTGTGCGAATGCAGATGGAGGGCACCCATAAGCATGCAGCTGGCTGACGGAGCGGGAGGATCGCGCTGCGGCAGTAAACCTAAAAATGTGACCGTCCATATTAAAGGTGCATCCATATGCGGCATGTCGTGCTATCTGGCTTAAACTGGACGGGTGTAAACTTGTCGGTTTGGTTTGAATGGAAGCGTGCAGCCGGTAGAAAAATCAATGGGTGATGACGACACGTGCAGAATCTGGCAGGGTGGTTATGTTTAATGCGCAGCGATTGTTAGCCAGAGACAGAGATTGCGTATAATAACCATAGAGCAAAAGGGGAGGTCATCATGAGTGTATCGAACGTCATTTTATTCATCATCATTTGTTACGTTGCACGTCGAGTCATCCGTTTTTTGAAAGCCCGTAAAACAGGTGACGCTACCTCAAATCCGCAGACGGTTCGCTTAATCAGCAAGGGGCGCATTATCGAAGTGGAGCCGTTGGTGGTTTTTGACCAACCAATTATTAAAAATCAGGTCGAACCTGCCGTACGCGTAAAGTCATTGGGTGATGAAATGACTGAACAAGCCTTAAAAGACCACATGAACATGATTGATGCAATTGGGAACTCAGCTAATCCACTTCATCATGTTTATGGTATGGATAGGGATTAATAATGGCCTTTGCGTAGTGAAATTGATTGAATCAGAATTTTGAATTTAAGGGCGACAACAAAATGGTTAATACAAAATCTGTATTTAAATCGCCAGAAATTGTGCCATTCAAACGACCTAAAGGCGATCTTGATAGCCGCTACATGCCGCAGGCGTATGCGATGGTTCGGGACTGGGCTAATGATGTAGAGAAGTTTGTAAGCGACGGAAAGACGGCGCCGGTTGTATTGCTGGCCTACCAGCTAAAAGGGACTCGCGTGTATTTAATGCTGGTACCGGTAGAGTTTGAACAGGTCGATGTGGAACTGACCAGTACCGTGCTGAGGCCCACACAGTCCATTGGAGAGGTTATGCAATCGATGCAGGCTGCGTGGCAGAAAATCCCCGCACTAAACCCTTAGAGGCCCTTGCCTGGGCCTTTAGGGTTTCAATATTTGCCTTAGCCGAATTATAATTGACGCCAGAAAATTCAGTACGCTCAACGTAATGGCCTGATCTAATTTCATTCCTGTCTTAAATTTCTGACTCAAAAAATGGATATGCTTTAAATCGGTGTATAAGCCCGGTGGTCGACGCATAACTGCCAGCTGGTCTTTCATATACTTAAGCGCATCAGGCCGGAAGATTATGATGTTTCTTCGCACCTCTACTTTTCTGACAAAATCTTCAATACCCATACACAGCCAATCAGGCTTCGATGTGCCCGCAAACTGGCACTTACCGTTGATAATCACCACGTTGATGCACTCGAACTCAATACCTACGAGCGCGTTCTGAATCGCTTTTATATGGCTGTAGTTTTGGCGGAACGGATTCTGTAATTTTAAGACCTTTGCTGAGCCGCCAAACTTCGTCCAATGCCTGTCAGTCACATTCCCCAACAAACGTCCGCTATAGTTCTTTTGCTCAATGACATAGAGCCCATGCGGAGCGATAAGGATGTGGTCAATCTGCGTGGTACCGACGGACTCAAGATTGAGCGTCAAATCACTCATTAACCCATCGGCACAGTGAGGAAGTTTTCTGGCGATCTGCCTGGCGGCTCTCCGCTCAACAATATCCGTCAGGATAAAGCTTTTCAGGCAGTTTAGAACGGTCAAGAGTAAACCGATAAGAACTACCCCCAGCAGCTGCCATACCTGAAAGAGATAGTCCATAACTCTTACCTCAGTTTGGGGTGGCTGGTGGCATCAACTGAATCTGCGAGCTTGCTGGCGCTCTGGGTAAGACTTTCTACCGACGTTGTCAGTGAAGCTAACATACCGAGTGCGGACCGCAGATTTCGTTGAGGCTCGTTGTAGTTCTTGAAGCGCTGAATGCCGTACATCGCCGAGAGGCGAGAGCGCACTTCGACCGGAGTCACATCGGCATCGATCAGTCCGTATTTGATAGCCGTGGGTGTTGGCCAGACCCGTCCGCTGTAGAGCGCTACAGATTCTGCATCAGAAGGGCTGAGAATTTTATTGGCCCGGGCCTGCTCTACATCGGCGATGAACTGTTTATGCATGTTGTCCAGGATCTGCGTTTGCATAAAGTCGCGAGTCTTTTCACTCATAGGATGATAGGGATCGAGTGAGTCCTTATTCTCACCGGCAATCAGTGGCTCATTTTTAAGGCCAATGGTTTTCATCACTTGAGAGACATCCCAGTGGTCCATACGGACTCCGATTGAGCCAATCAGGGCATTGTTATCAGCGTAGATAGCATCAGCCGGGGAGACCGCGTAATAACAGGCTGATGCGCAGATAGATTTCACACTGACGATGATTGGTTTATAAGGATAGCGAGCGTCTTTGATAAAAGTACCCTGCCCGGTGGCAATGATCGACAGGGTATTAGCTTTCACCTTCTCCAGCTCGTCCTGCTTTCGTTTCTGTTGGCTAAATGACTCAGGAGGCTTAGGAACGTCAACCTCATCGTCCGAAACATACCGCCCGCCGACATATTTTTCCACGCTGATTTTTTGCTGGTGGCTCCTCAGTGCGTTAATCTGCCGATAAATGGTTATAGCATCAGACGGGCTACCTCCCCCGGATTCTGCTTCAATGATGATTGCTTTGGCATGAGGGTTTCGGTAAGCCTTTCCAAGTGCTGTGGCGATGACGGTGCCGTCACCGGTATCTGAACCCGTAGACATTTCACCGGTCAAACGAATGACTGCGAAATGGTCACGCAATCCTTCATTCTCCTGATATTGATCGTAGAGATTATAGAAGGAGTAACCTACAGCGATAATAGCCAGTCCGGACATTGCAATCTTTGCCGTCGCACTGACACGAAACATCCCATAGAATCGGTTAGCCTGATGATTGAATGCTTGCTTAAGACTGGCAGGTGTTTCTTTATTATGTTTGAACATTTATCAACCTTACATGAGTTTCTGATAATTGGCCCAAAGGCGATTCAAGGAAATGCCCAGTATAAAGAGGGCTGCTGGTGGGAAAAGCTGCGCGACATTGTTAAATAGCGACATATTTGGCGTAACCAGATAGATGGTTGTAAGAAAACCTATCAACCAGAATGCCCTGAACCATACCCGGTAGAACTGGACTGTCACTTTGCCGAATACATATCGTTTCAGCTTCCACTGGTACATGCCGTCTGCCAGCATGGCAATTAAAAATGGAAGGAAGATCAGTAGCCATCCCACCAGCAAATTCCAGCGATACAATGTCTGAAAAATAAGAAGCGGAATGTTCTTTGCCATTGTGTAGAGAAATGATGAGGCTTTGTCCACAGTCAGGTTAATTCCCCGACTTGGCTTTGTGTTGTCGGGGATAAGAATATTGTTCAGGTTATCGATAAGGCGATACTTCTCAACCAGCACATTGTATGAAGCCTCTGTGTTAGAAAGGACAGATTTCCATCTATCTGATGGGATAATGCGTTGGCTGGCATTAATCTCCAGACTAATTTGTTTGCTCAATTCCTCCGTAGGCTGGATTGCTACGTTGTAAACGAGATAGGCAAAAAGCAACATGCATGCCATTAAACGAATGACATAGCCTCTTGAGGCCGTAGGATCAGACATGATTAGACCCCCATTCTTTCATCATGGCTATACGATGAGTATGGTCATGGTACTCATTGCGCCACATAGTCGGGATGCCCAAATGCCAGTGGAATTCGCTTGGGATGATTTGGCGGATTAATGTGTGTTCAGCGAACTGCTTCAATGCTTCACTTTTCCAGCTTATCTGCCCGTCTACAGGTAAGTAGACTGAACTTTCGCTTTTTGATGCCATTCTCGCAAACTCGCCAAAGTTGAACTCCCAGGGCGTCCAGCTGCGGTACCGCTCATTAACCTTGGTATTAAACACTGGAAGGGTCAGCAGTGTGTCAGTGTATTTTGATACAACTGCACTGCAAACGTCCGGGCTGTTAAACGGTTCGTGTGCAGAATTCAGCTGGGCGATCACGATTTTGTCGATAATGTAATTGAAAGTACTGGAATACTGGCAAGCCTGATCCGGCAATTTATCTATAGCATCGACCAACTTATACTTCAGTCGCGAGAGGAATGGAGAGTCCTCAATCGCAACAATATGGTCGAATGTAGTGGAAGGATGCACGGGTGATTTCAAACGTTGCTGCCGTGCAAATGTCAGATCTGCGGGCACATTGATGAATGCTGAAGCAGCTTTGGAGAAATCGACAAAATAAGGAAGAAGATAGCCACCCAGTTTCAACTGATTGCTATTAACAATCAAGGCACGTGCTGGTGGCTCGGTGCGTGCTGGTGGCTCGTCAAAGAATATTTTGAACGAGACAAACTGATGATCAAATCGCTCGCCGTTGAGATGTGTCTGCATCCACTCCTGGGCAGGTCCAAGAGCAATTGACCAATAGAATGTCACGATATCGCCGTACCGATCACGGGCCTTCAATTCGCCCTTCAGCAGAAAAAGGTCTGATAGCAAGATTGCCGCCTGCATAAGCGAGTCTGCATTGTTGGATAAGCAGAATTGCCCAACGTGCCTGGTGACACCTTTTTCTAATTGGCCAATTCGATGAAGAGTTTGCTCATCGGTAATAAAATTCAGCCCAATAGATTGGAATCGCCGTTTAATGAGTGATTTGCTCTTGCTGACTTTCATCGGGCCGTTGAAACATTGTTGCCAACTGAGAGTAATGAAATCATCCATCAATGCATTTTCCTTAGATATTTATCGATTTCGGCAATGTTCAGATTTTTTCGCAAAGTAACTTTTCGAGGGCTCCGGATAATCATCTCGATAAGTCTCGTTGAGGGTTTCATCGCTTTTTCTGATACCGCAATGGGTATCTGACCGACGATTTTTCGACCATCTTGGAGTCTTGCCACAATATGCAGGTTTGGCACCTGCCCCAAAAGCTCTTTCGGAATGCTTTCTTCAAGCGTTGTTTGCTTTCTTTCCGAGATAGAACCGCTGAAATCATTATGCGATAAAGTTGTCCCGGTCCCGGTCGAATAAGAGACCATATTTGTGCTTATAGGGCTTTTTCCGAAGTTCTCGACGACTAAAGTCTGGGTTGGATTGTCATTTATACGCAGGCTGATGTAGTTGTTGCACAAACCCGTAATTCGGTTAGCGGTTTCCTCATTAGCTGATGCGATAAAATCGGAAATGGTTTGGGTGCAAATGAAGAGCGCAATTTTGGCTGCTCGCCCCTGTGCCAGAAGGTTAATCATGGAGTTGTTGATGGCAGAATGTGCCTCATCAACAAAAATACTGATCCGTGAATGGGCTGAGAGGTCACCATCGCCGGAGTTGTACCGACTGCCTGCACAGGCTGTAAGGTCTGACATTATCAATTGGGAGATATCACGTGCGGTTTCTGGGTTTGATAAGCCATCTAACGAAATGTATAGAACCCCACCGGAACTGAACATACCATCACTGGTGACGACTTCGCGTCCATTGTTTGTGCTGTCATTTGGCGACAGCAGCTCATCCAGGGGACTTTCAGTCAGGCGACTGAACAGAGGCATTATACCGGCCGTCATTTTACCCATGTGCTCGGCACTTGAGGTTGAGTAGTCAATGAGCTTTGCGACAGTATCAAGCCACTCCAGCTTTTCTTGACCTTCGTAATTCATGAAGTGTGCGGTATACCATTCAAACAAGCGCTTTGCTCGCAGGGGAAGAGGCTCATTAGGCGTGTACTTCACTTTCTCTACCCACTGATCGTGCCCATAGAACTTCGCGTAGGCACTTTCAAGCGCCTTGACCGTTAAATTGATGATGGCCTGCTGGTTCATCATATTACGGTAAATGAGTTTGATTGATGGCTTCTTATCAATCATACGGATCCCTGAGATGATCGTCGAAATCAGAGATTCGGCATACTGCACGAACGGGTCAACCTTCCCGGGTTCACTAACCAGGCTTAGTATGCGAGAGGTAAGATCGCTGACGTTCACAAACGAGTTACAGACATCAATGCAAACTGAAGTTGATGGCCTGCCTGGATGGAACTGATAGAAAGGTAACCCTAAATGTTCAGCCTCTTTTCTCAGCCCTTCACGACAGTCGGCATCGTTCTTGGGATCCAGGAAAACGACGACATGGCCCATGTGCAGCATACTGGCGCTGAGGAGACGTAGCAGTACTGTTTTGCCGGTACCCACGTTTCCGGTTATCAGCGTATGGCCGAACCAGTTGCTTTCGGTAACAAACGTCGGGGTTCTTTCATCTACTGCGAATAACGCATTGCTTCCACCCATTGACCGTGCCAATGAGGCAAAATGCCGGGTGATAGGTTTTAAAACGAATGGTAACGCTATCTCCCGTAAATCGCTTGAGAGGTTGTTGATCTGGTAAGCCCGGTCTGCGTGCTCGGCCCCCCCAAGGGTAGCCATCACACAAATAGGTTTTTCGCTCAGGCATTGCCTTATTTTCTTTCGCATACTCTTCAGCCAACGTTCTGTATTTTCTCTCGTTCGAGAAAAAGTCACTTTTGTTAATCCCCCTAAGTTGCGCAAGGCTAATAAACAAAAATTGTCGCTTAAAGATCCGCCAGTGGGCTTTGAAATAGGGTTTTGCAGCATAACAACGCCATAGGCACAAGAGAAAGAGGCTGGTGGCGGTCACCAGTACAATGGGCGCCGGTGCAGAACCGTCGGACTGATAACCCTGAATGAGGGTCACCAGGGCGCTGAAAAGCAAAATTGTAGCACTCCGGTATTCGAGTACCGGCCTGTACAGGTTCTCTTGTGCATGAAGGTTTGTTCGTTTTGAGTTGGCCATTATTGCTCCAGCAAATCATCAAGAAGTGAAGAGAGGTCAATGTTTATACGGTCTGATGCGGCAAGCAGTTGGTTCATATCAAACTGGAAACACTTCGTGTTTTTGATAACACCACTGTTGACCCGGTACACGGGGAGTTGAATAAATACACTGGCGCTCCCTTCTTCCAGTTCCGTTTCAAATCGCTTGATACCGGCCTGGGTGATATAAAGCATTTCGTCTACCAGCAGGGTAAATCGGTTTTTTCGGGTACTGTTAAAGAACTCTTTCATTTTGATAACGACGGAAGCTAGCTGGTGCGCGATCTGCTCATATTCTTCGTGCGTCGGTGACCCTTCTGTCAGTAAGGTAAATGTTCCAGTTACTGCCGATTCAGATGCAGGGGTAGTTAACTTGGTGCTCTCGACTTCAGAAGAAGGGCGTTGCATTTCAGGTATTGAGCCAGCCATGTCTTTAGCAGCGTCTTCCTGTGTTTCAGTTAAACAGGCTGTTGGCACAGCAAACAGGCGAGCCAATGCAGGACTCAGGTGCGGTTTGTGGCTGATTTCAACGGTGGTCTGTTCTGCCGGTTGGATAGCGCCATCACCCGGACTTATGGGGTCGTGAGGAGCAGTATTTAATTCAGGTCCGTGTGCTGGTGGTATATCTGAGGAGTTAAAGCAGCTTTGATATGAATCTTCAGGAGTACTGCACTCTTCGTCCGCCTGATCTACGGCGTAATACTCGTAGTCCGTCGTGAATTGCTCGCTGACTTCGGCAAGGTTATTGTTTAAATGCATATTGCTGGCAGTATCACTATTCAGGCGTTGAGGGGGGAGCTCCAAAGCCGCATCACGAGAATAGTCGTCGTCATAATTATCTGAGGTTTGGGGTTCGATGCTCAGAGTTTGATACATGGATGATTCGAGGAGTGACTTCAGTTCAGTGGTGTTTTGAGAAGAACGTTCCCCGATATGGATGCCTGCGCAGCAGTCGCCCAATTGGACCAGGCGAACCTCATGAACATCCCTGACAATCCAGTGCCCTGATAATGCTCCATCTCTGTAGGTTTTTTGGAAAAATGGCTCGGCACAAAAAGATTTGTCCTCAAGGGCTGGCAGAAGTGTCTTGATTTCATCCACGACAAGGTACGGGACTGAATCAACGAACTTGAGAAGTTGCTGCGGTAACGGTGCCGCTGTAATCATCGCCTGTAGACTGGCTGCTGCTGTGTCCTGTTCTTCGACTGCATCATCAGGTTGCAATTCGCAATTTTGACCATCACTACTGGTGATGAGATCTTCGCCAAGGGCAGACATGGCATCGCAATGGCCATCATTGGCGTTTATATCGGTGTTCCCATAGTGAGGAGCCGTGTCAACATTTTCAGGTTGAGAATGCAAAGTCCCTTCTTCCGACTGTAGGCTCTCATCTATAATTTCGTTTACAGGTTCGAGAGGTGCGGGATTGACTGTGCGTATATCCGCTGCCAATGATTCAACAGTGTCAGATATTTTAGTGACGTCCTCCCGGCCGGGTACGGGTCTCCTGAATTCAGCCAATGACCTTTTTTCGTCAACATAAAGGAAATCTTTGTTAGCGTTAATGCTAAACAATCCCGGGACAGAGTCGGGGATTTTGTAGGAGTCAAAGACAAGCCCTACCCACTTAAGTTTAAGCAGGTTATAAAACTCAAGATTCGCTATCCCTTTAACAAAGATCCTGGCAATATCATCATCGTTAAAAACGCCAGGAATGAAGTAGTGGACAACCCGTTCATCATTGTATGGTTCAACATAACCACGTTGAACCAGTGCTTCCGTAAGTACAGTTCTTCCCGCATCTCCCTGAGGAAAGTTGAAATTCATTTTCTCAAAATCGGCAAGGACGAAATCCAGAAATGCATTTTCGTTTAAATACACCTCACCATTAATGATGATCAGGTGCATGGGTTTGGATTTAAAATCATTAATATTTAGCTTTTGGAAATTATGCTTAAGCGACCCTAAAGCACGAGCTGCCGCGTCGTTCGAACGCAGACCCATTACTGGGTCTCGCATAACATTCAAATCAGTGCCGGTAGAAAAATAGTCAGCTTTTCTTACACATTTGGAGAGGTAGTCATTTCCGTCGTTATAAAAGTTCAGAGCTAAGAGCATCTTTGAATAAACACGTTCTTTGATAACCAAATCCAGATATGCGAGACACACAGAGTTTAAAATTCGCTCAAGGAAAATCCCTGACCAGATATTATGTTGATTATGTATGCGCGAGCGCCAGACAATTTCATATTCATAAATATTATTTTCACGTGCCCAATCCAGAAGGCTGTGTTTGCTGGGTGTCCACGTTTGTGGTGGCTCTACATTTACGCTTATTACGTCGACGTCATAAATCTTTCCTGCATCGTGAACGAGCCCACTAATGAAGGCTGCATAAAGATAGATTTTTCGACGTTGAACTTCTTCATCCTGATAACCTATTGGGCGAAGTTCAGAGTGATAAGCATTTTTTAAAGACAGTATTGCCACGTCCAGACTGTGGGAGAAAAGTCCACCTATACCGTTATGATGATGGTTTTCAGATGCGGGTAGAAGATGAACCCATCGAATAAATTCGATGAGCGGTTTCAGCACGAGATTAGTAAATGAAAAGGCATCTTCCCTGATATCACTATCGCCGATGGCTAATAGCATTTGAACAGTTTGCAGCTTTTCTCTGTACAGAGAAAGAATAGACTGCTCATTAAAACTTTGAATGCCGCTTGGTCGGGCAGGGTATTCAATTAGCTTCAGGACCTCCTGATTCGGATGAACAGGAACGGAATATTTGTCTTTCCCATTAATTTGAGCAAATGGAGAATCCAAATCAGCCGAATACTCAGCGACCTCGTCACGAATAGAAATCCGGCCTGTCCACATCATCCCAATTTTTTTAAGTGTGGTCCTGAAGCTCATCACTTACTCCTTAACAGATTTTGAAAGCAATTCGGCTCCAATGTATGCCTGAACACTTTTATATTGCTTCACCTTCTCAATGAACACTTCCGGGTTATAAGGACCTTCATTGCGTCGGGATACATTGAGGGTGCGCTTCACGCGTTCAACATACATGGAGATGCTTTTGATTATATTGTGAGCCATGACGTTATAATCGCTTATGGCCAGCAGGCCTAATGCATTGTATTTAGCCATTGTTGTTAAATGCGAATTCATATCATGAATGTATTTATAGAAGCGCATTGTGTTTGCGTTGTTGAAGTTCAATTGAATAGGGTCGTATTTATACGGAGTATAGTGAATTGAGGATAAGAAGGGGTCATTGTTGTCTGTGGTAATGGTTTGTAAAAACGAAACAAGTTTTTCACGCAGTTGATCATTTTCTGAATGAAGGGTGTCAAACCATTCCTGAATAGATGTAACAAGTTCTGGGTGCTTAATAGGGTCAACAGTTTTGAACAGTGTTGAAATAGCAATGCTTACATCATTAAATCCTCGAACGGCAGAACCGGCCTTTGAGATCAGGAAACGATTGAATTCTGGCGTTCCAGGCACAATTACAACGGACGCCATTCCTGGTTGATTACGAGTGGCATGAACATCGTACCGCACTTGGTTACGATTAGCTTTTACTGTAACAACATCGGCATCTTTTACATTATTCAAAGTTGCATCTGACATAGGGTCACCTTTAGTTTGCGTTTAAGTGTCGAAGTTTTCTACCTAACTCGATATATTGCACATGGTAATACTCCAGAAGATCTCTGTAAGGCTTGAGTTTATTCTCGGTACTTTCAATCATCTCCCATTCCCATGTTGCGTGATTAATAAAACAACTTTTTGTATAACCGCCTGCTTTGCAATCCACCTTTTTGGACATATGGTTTGGAGCATTTTTTTTAAACGGTTTGAATTGATACCAGTGAACAGTCTTTTTTTTCCCATGACCAATGACAACCAGTCGTGGTGCATACGTACCCAGATATGATCGCTTCAACTCACTGCTGGGGTGGGGGGTATTAATTTCTAATTTGTTGCGTTCTTTCCACGCGACCCAATAATCATTAACTACAGACTCTGCCTCCGCATACAAGGCGTTGATATTTTCTTTCAGCGTTTTACGCGTTAGTTCGATTGTTTCAATCAAATTTGCACTAACCATAATCCCTCCCATTTCCCGATACTCTACAGAAATCCCAACGTCATAATTTTTAGTATCGATAGATTTTTACGTGAATTTTTTGGTCTATTTGAGTTGCCGGATTCAAGAGACTTAATGCCGGTATCATGAACGCCCTCTAATGACGGACCGTCTTCGGGGAATGCAGCTGAAAACCCAGTTGTGTGAACGGAAAAGAAAAGTAACTTTTGATGTGCTGCCTCCTGTCGAAGAGCAGCGAATTTTGTTTGTGGTGTTATCCAATAAATTACATATATATCTAGTAGGATTTTTTGGTGAAAGATCACTCTATAGGTTTCGATGCATAGTGTGATTTTTTTGAAAAGTCACTCTATGTGTGACGGTGCATAGAGTCACTTTTCTGATAAAAATGTCTCTATCTGAGGCACATATAGTGTGACTAATAACAATAAAGTAACTCTATGTTATTAATTTTTTGGTGGGTTTATATATGATGTTTTGGGATTGTTTGTTTTGACCGTGAGATTACTTATCTGAAATCATATCAACCGGGATAGTTGGGGGGGATGTTTTATCTACTTCACACTTCGCAAGATACTTGGGATTAATCTTAAAATTATGTATCGTTTTTGGTAAATAAGTGCTACAAGTAATGTCAATGGGTAGTTTGTATGATTTGCGACATTTTGTGGCCTCAAACAAATTCCAAAGTTACTTTTCGTAGAATTAGCAAACCAAAAAAATTACAACCCACCTCGGGATACGGGTTGATATTGCTGGAAGGGGTTAACCGCATGGCTGACGCAGATAACTTAATGCATAGTTTGCTTAGTCGACTTTTTCGTACTGAAGTTTCAATTCTTCGTAGCTATCGATCATTTCTTATGCATTTGCCTTTGCATGGGTCGGCCTGTTATCAAACTGGAACACCGGTACTGCAAAAACGCTTATTTGGGCCGAACTTTAGGTTTGCGTCGGATTCAGCTTTTGAACTAATCAGACGGCCTGGAAGTATTCTCACTCCACGTTCAAACGGAAGAGAAATTAAGTGGGATACATTTTTTAAAGCGATTACGGAAGACGACTCTAATGTGATCTCTTCAATTGATCCAGATGAAATTAATTCAAGCATCTTTAGTGCTGGTGAGTCTGTTACATATTTAAATGGCAGTAAAGGTGATTACAATCCTGTAAGACTTCAGGAACTGCGTGAAAAATGTGTCGACGTGCAGAATGATTACCTAATGCAAATCATTTTTTGCACTGTGATCTCACCAGAGCTCGTGAGTATTTTATTTGGACTCAAGCCGGGTACCTGTGAGGCAATTAAAGATTTAGGCATGTCGTCTTTGAAAAACATTAATGACCTTTATCTTTTCCCGCGCGTTATTACTTTAGGCCAGGGCCCAAGAGAAGATGGCGTTGTGATAAATACAAAGATTTTTGCCTGGGCATATGAAATTGCAGCAGATGTAAAACTTGGTATAGTCAGTGAAGACTTAATTGAGCTTCTTCGTTATGACACGCTTTTTACAAGTCATCGTCATGACGTGTTTGACTCTCTCTCCCATAAAATAAACTTGTAGGATTATCAACAAAAATGGCAAAGGTTGATTTTAACAAAGCAACGACAATGCTTAATGCAACCAGAACTATGGAGATGGGTGCAAATAAAAGCACAATAAGAATCTTGTACGGAAGCAATGTTGCCGAGGGAATTGAGTTTAACGATGCGTGTAAAACTATTCTCAAAAAAGGCGTACGGACGTGGTGTAAAAGTTCCTATAATCGCCGGGTTTTTTCCGCTGTGATCGATATATCAGTAAATTACTTCGGGTTTGACCCACTTCATCCCCAAATGAGTTTTCGACACATCGATTTCAACCGCGTATTGAGCGTTATGGGTGCTTTGGGCTATTATATTCGTGCTCCGGAGCTGAACAAATTAATCGAAACCTTATGTTCACTTAATGATATTGAAGGGCTGGGCAGGTGCGAGCAATGTGAGCGCCCGTATATTGTTTCCTCCACAAATGATTCTCATTGTTCACGTTGTCGACTGACAACAATCTCTTCTGCATTGTCCAGGTATACATCGGAAGAACTCGAATACGATACAGGTGCTAATTAGAAGATATCATCAGCATGTAATCATCTGATTACTACTTTCAACATTACACACTCTAAGGCAGGGCATTAACGTTCTGGGATATTCCATATCTGAATAAGTTCTGATGCTTGCGCCTATGTTGGATCCTTAATGATAAGACTTTCAATCCTCCCTGTATTCTGTTCGAATAAAAATCTGTTCTGTTAGGCATTCTGTCTTATCATGACTTTTTAAATGTCCAAAGCCCGTTGCAGTGGTAATTCAGTTTGCTCTTCTTTTAAGCTACTCCTTATTGTTTAACGCTACTTAATTCCTGATCCTCCGACGCCCTTTATGATGTCACTGTGGCGGATTGGCACCCACTGAATTCCTACCCTTTGCGCATAGAATCACAGGTCCATAACTGATAATCCGCTTTTTTTTGTGTGTCACAATGAGGCATCATGAAATGAGGAGTGTTGTTATGGTTTCGTATAAGGCTTTGCCCTCGAAGTTACTACTGGCGTTGTCTGTTGTTATTCATGGCGTACATGCAGCACCGGATCAACCTCTGATAAAAGACACACCTTTTGTTTCCGGTCAGGCTTTTAAAAAAGGTTTTTTCTGGTATGACGACCCGGTGCGTAAAGAATTTCCTGAAGAGGAAAAAGATACTGTTCCACCGACTGCTTCGTCATCTAAATCGGAAGATGAGAAAATTGATTTAAACTCAAAGTGGCTCAAAGAAAATATGCCGCACCTTCTGACCCAGGCTATGGATAACCCGACGCCAGAGAACTTGTCGCGTTACTATACGGCCCAGCGGTTAATGCTCGACATCAGTACCCGTTTCTCAGATAAGTCAAAAGATTACTTTTTAAAAAATCCAATGATGTCGGAGAAGAGGAGGCAGCCGGTTGAAAAGGTTGCTCTGGATGCTCACCGGGAAATTGTTGAAAAAAACCAACAGTCGGTAATGAAGGATATTTTCACTAAATCGGGACTGTTCTTCTTTTTCCAAAGCACATGCCAGTTTTGCCATGAAGAAAGCAATATTCTTTCATTTATGCAGAACTATTACTCTGTAGACATTTTACCAATCAGTATGGATGGGATGGCTCTGCATAATGGTCTCTTCCCCGATTTTTCAGTCCCTAATTCTCAGATTATTGAACGGTTCAAAATTCGTGAAGTTCCGACAATCTTTTTGGTATCAAAAGACGGAACGAGCGCACAAAGAATAAGTGAAGGAATGATTTCGGCAGATGAATTGAAAAGCACCATTATCCTGGCGGCCAAAGGCATGAAGCTGATTGACGATGTAGCTTTCCAGTCCACACTCGATGTTAAGCGCCAATATACCATCGGCGACGATGGCGTGATTTCCGTGGAGAAGAAAGAACTGGATACCGACCCATTCCTGTTACAGCGAATTATGGATCAAAAACTGGAAGGTTATGACATGCCTACTGCTGATCCAGTTCATTACATGAATGCAACTGGTACGTTCGGGGGCGGTCATGACCAATAGTTTACGCCGTGGTGTGCAAAAGTTACTTTTGCCATTGCTTATCTTGGCCTCCAGCAGTAATCAGAGTGCATATGCAGATAACGCCATGAGAAATATTTTTAATGGCATGATGACGACAACCTCACCGGCTACGTTTGAAACGGCAACTCGTACTGGCGTGGTAGGTGGGTCCTTCTCTTATCGTCAAACCAACGTCAATACGAACCTCATATCTATGTCATTTCCTAAAGCCTCAGTAGGCTGTAACGGGATAGACGTATTTCTTGGTTCTTTCAGCATGATCAATGGTGACCAACTAGTTCAGGTGGCACGAGGCATCGCACAGGGGGCTGCGATCTATGCATTTAATGTCGCAGTCTCTGCAATCTGCGCCGACTGTGCAGCCACAATTAATGATATTCAAAACAAACTTCAGGCGTTGAATAAATTTGCGAAAGACAGCTGTAACGCGACTTACTCCTTCCTCGCTGAGACAGCTGGTCCTCCTTCAGACTATGCAAACAAAGTCAGTTCCGGACCTGCCTCCATTTTGAACTCCGTCAATGGGTTGATCCCGGATTTCGGTTCTTCCATGACGAAGGCACCGGAAGAAATAACCAGGCAGGCCAAAGCCAAAGACCCTGATGGTTTCAATGAGAAATTCTCAGGCAATCTTTTCTATATGGCGTTTATGGAGATCGACAAGGGCTCGATGAATATCGGAGGTGTTACCGAGCTTTCAGGCTATCGCCTTGCTGAACAATTGATGTCTTTAGCCGGTACCGCAATCGTGAACTGGGATGACAAAGGTGAGCGCGCCGGATTTGAGATCCGCCCATCAACCATGACGGTGAGTGATTTTATAATGGGTCCTCCGACAGGTGGCAGCGTGAAAATGCTGAAGTGTGCACCAGCCCCGGATACGACAAAGGACAAAAAGGCTCAGTGTCTGGTCATGAAAGAAGTTGTGGATGCGAATTTTAAAG
The DNA here is from genome assembly GCF_013337145.1 of Enterobacter sp. JMULE2. Classification (NCBI taxonomy): domain Bacteria; kingdom Pseudomonadati; phylum Pseudomonadota; class Gammaproteobacteria; order Enterobacterales; family Enterobacteriaceae; genus Enterobacter; species Enterobacter sp. JMULE2. The sequence continues at coordinate 208,356 of NZ_SGWD01000018.1, read as the reverse complement.
GACTCAAAGACACTATCGCAGAATTGTTGCTCAATGTGCAGACGAAGGTGATTCAGAACCAGCAGGTTTCTGATGAAGAGTTACGCATTATTAATTTCATTGGAATCCCTACCATTCTGGAGTCTCTTTATACGTTTGAAACCCCCGAAGGGTATTCCTATATCCAGGACATCAGTTCTGTGGCTGCGACCAGCCTCGTCATTAACATGCTCCGGCAGGTTGAAGCAAAAATTACCACGATGAGCATTCCAGTAGAAGCGCTTGCCAGCCGCAAAGATGACCTCAACCGGATGGTCGATAATTTGCGTAAGCAGATAGATGCGGCCTCGAAATTGAATAAAGACGCGGTAGGGAGCGACTCCGAAGTTATCTCTACATGGGATGACCGACGCCTTAAGCGTCAGGCATATGCGGAAAGCAAACGCGCACAACGTTACTGAGGCCTGCTATGGATTATAATATTTATACGTTGGGCGACATCGATTTTGTCTGGTCGGCATTCAACGGGATAGCTCTTATCTTTTCAAAATATACCGGCGTCAAAGAGTTCATGACAACCGCCGCTGTGCTTGCCGGTGTGAATCTCTTTTACAAGACCTGGTTGTGGGTATTGAATCCGACTAAGACTGAGCTACCTGTATTTTCATGGTTTCTTGGTCTTATCCTTTTCATGATGGCAACTGTGCGTGTCGATGTGACGATTGAATCTGTCAAATCGGGTGAGGTCAGGAATGTTGATGATATTCCGATCTTCATTGCGGCAACGGCCACGGTAACGACCAATCTTAGCCAGGGACTGCTTAAGGATTATAAAAGTGCGTTCGACCCGCTCTCACCGGTAAATCTGTCCGCGTCCACTTTGGATGATGATTTGACGCTTGGGCCAATGATCAAGTTTATGAAGTTCATGCAGTGGGGTGGTGATTCTCAGGGCTATTGTTCACTTTTCCCGGAACCGGAATCTGGGCTTGGGCCAATGAATTTATGTGCCACCATCCAGTCAGTCGCCTACAACTGTTTGAATGCAACGCAAAACTCCAGCGCAAAGATTGCCGGTAAAGAAACAATTTTTAATACGATCTTCTCCTCGGAAGTTGAAAACAGTCTTGCTCAGATAACGATGGCTGTTAACTCTGGTCTAAAAAATGCCAGCGCCAATGTCGTCGGCGCCAACGGAAGCGTTTCTAAGCCGTGCAAAGATACCTGGGCTACGGTCTTGCGCATCACCGGGACGCCGGAGGCCAAGAATACAATGAGCAAACTGGCTCAGGTTAACGGGATTATTAGCCCGGACGAGGCGAGTGGCGGTGGCAGTGGAACCAGCTTTGCTGATGTTATGGCTTCTGCTAATGGGATGCACGGTAATGTGATGTCATCTCACGATGCCGTGACGGCACTTTTTGTGATGAACGAACTAAAAAGTGGCGCAAGCAAATACCGGACTCCTTTGGGTATTTCTTCGGATATGCAGCTCTTTGAGGCTTCGCTGAAGCGCACCAATAATATGGCATCGCAGGGGCAGCTCTGGATGCAGCTGTCAGGTGCAGCCATTGCCTTCCTTGAAATGTTCAGCTATATGGTCGCCCCGTTTGCACTCCTGATGTTGCTCGCTCTGGGTGGGAATGGTGTGGCCGCAGCCGCGAAGTATCTTCAGCTGATTGTATTCGTCAATATCTGGCCACTGACAGCAGTGATGGTTAACGCCTACGTCAAAAAAGTAGTCACCGCCGATCTTGATACATGGAGCTCGATGAGCGCAGATAATAATGCCGTAACATGGATGGGTATTCCTGGGCTGGCCGAAACGTATAGTTCCTACCTATCAGTAGCCTCAGCACTCTATGCTCTGATCCCGGTTCTGACTCTTTTCCTGATGACGCAATCAATTCATCCAATGATGAACGCCACGAAGGGTGTTACGCCGGATGCTCCTGTTAACAATGGTCACCTGACCCCTCAGGTCTGGGATGCACCAAATAGTGGGAAATCCGCATTCGGTGATGTCAGCCGCACAAATCTGATGAGCACGGGCCAGGGTTCCCTTGATGGAGGATCAGTGAAATCCAATCTGGAACGTCTTGGATCGTGGAACGTCGGGAGTGGGCTTAGCGCTGCACAGGGGCAGTCTGCCAGTCAGACATCAGCAGCTATGAGCTCAGCTCAAAACTCTTATCAGTCTGCTTATAGCCGTATGAATGAATTAGGTAGATCGAGCAGCTCAAACAGCCAGTTCTCAACAAGCCTGCAAAATGCGAAATCGTACGCTGATGAAGTTGGGAGCAGCGTATCGAAAGATATTGCATCAAAATATGGGCTTAATGAACAGCAAGTGGCTAACACGGTTAGCTCAGCAGTGTTGAATGCTGGCTTATCCGGGAATGCTGGTTCAGCGGGAATAGGATCAGCTGTAAGTGCTCAGTTGGGAGCTACTGGTAGCGTTTCTGGTGTTGATACCAAATCCAGCCAAATGAGTTCAGACCTTAGCAAAGCAATCAGTTCGAAATTTTCAGAAAACGCCAAGGCGACAGAGCAATTCTCCCAGAATATTTCTAATGTGCGGTCGGATGCCTTTGCACAAACCAGTGCATTTAAAGAAGGCTTCTCTCAGATGAATCAGGCCTCTCAATCCATGGCTCAGAATTTGTCCACATCTGTCGCGACAAATGCCAATGCAAACAGTCAGGCTGGTATCGATACGAAGCAGTCTATCAACCTCGATATGCTGTCGGACTCTCTGCGTAACAAGGGCTTCAGCGATGATGATGTCCGTAGTTTTGCGCGTAAAAATGGGCTGGATGAAAACGCCTTTATGTCCAAGTTCACTGGTTACAATGACACCTTTAAAGCCAGTAACCAACTTGGTTCAAATTTACAACGCAGCGATGCCCTTGTCGCGACCGTTCGCGATTTCAGTGATGACAAAATTGCCATCGATACGGCCCGTGGTGAGACTGCGGCCAGCAACGTGAAAGACCTGAATGAAACCTCCGGGCTGCTGAAGAACTTTATTGCGGACTTTGGAGCCAATGCTCAACAACTTAATCCGGTTATCAACCAGCTTGATAAGCTGGGAGGAGGAAGCACCGGTACGGAAACTATCGCCGGTATGGAGTCTAAAGTTCCTCAAAGCATCGGTACTGGCAACGTCATGGGAGCTGGTGCAGTTGAAGGATTGGGTAACGATATGAAAGGTGCCGTCGGCACCACTCTAGAGAGTGGGCAGCAGGCAGCAAACCAGCAACCGATGGGCAGTAGCAGGAGTGGAGTTACAGCGCAGAACGTTGGAGGTACCGGAGAACGCGCCGTTCGACAGAACCATCGGGATGGTCAAAATGAGAATTTCTCAGAAAGCGACAGATCTGTGGCTGATAAATTACCGTCTTCTGCTCCTGCCATTTCAGACAGATCACTCAGCAAACTTGGAGCAAAAGGAGAAGCATCTGCACGTACTGAGTCAACATTTGAAAATGCCGCAGAAGCAACGGTCGGAATCCCTGTTAACTCTGGTGGCGATGCGAATCGCAATTTCCTCAATAATCGGTATAGAAACAACGAGGAACGATTCCTGAGCAATAATATTCCAGCTTTTACCGACAGGATTTTGAATAACAAGGATATGTCTGATAAAGATAAAAACATTGAGCTGGCTCAGCAGGCAGTCTTTACTCAGGGGGCTGCAAACCGGGCAACCGGAGATGAGAAGCGTCAGTACGAGAACGACGCACAAAAACTTCTGGATACGCTTCATAGCAGGGGAGTAAATCTGGAGCGGGGGGACCTGAAAGCCATCGATAAAGGCTTTGATACTTACAATCGTAATGGCAGCAGTTTACTGTCTGTAGTGAGCAGCAGCATTGGCGGGGTGGGTTCAGACGGCAGTTCCGGGACAGGACGTGGTACGAACGCACTTGATTACGCGGTGGGGCAACTTATTCAGAAAAATGCTACGGACGGCTCTTTTACAAATAAACTCGGGAACGCCTGGCGGGATGGTAATCAGGCGGTTTCAAATGGGCTGACTCAAATTGGCGCAAAAGGGGCCAGTGAATTCCTCGAACGCGGTGACTTGATTCAAAACTCAACAGGACTGGCCACCAGCGCCAGCAATGTGAGTGAAATGCCTGCGGACCTCGGAGGGAAGGTGATGAAGTACATGCAAAACTCTGATGCTGTGAGTTCCCTTTCAGATCGCTTCTCTGGTGTTAATTCACAACCGGCCATCGGGAATTATCAGGAAGGACAGCATGTGAGCCTGATGGCGATTAAGCAGCAGTTGTCAGACTCGCCTGATTATGGTCCGAATGCGGCCGGTCGATTTGAAGAATTTGCTAAATCAAATTTATCCAATTACAACGAAAACTATTCAAGCCGAATGGACAAATTGAGCAACTGGCTCGAAGAAAACAAACGGTAGGCTTAGTTATCATGATGGGAAAAGCCGCGCAAGAGCGCGGTTTTTTTATGTGTAAAGGGCTGGTGAATTTTACAAAGTTACTTTGGGTTCCTGGAAGAAAAATCCGGATATTATGTGTAAAGCAAAGGGTTCAATGCATCGGGTATAACATGTCATGTGTGCCGCTGCCGGATGGGGCGGAAGGGGCTGGTTAATACGCCAGCCTGACGCTATTGAGGGGCTGTTGGAGGCATATCACCGTTGTTTGCAATATGACCCTGGTATGTGGTGATTGGTTGAGTCCATCGATAGAGCTCATTCATACCGTTTCGTTGCTGGATCCGACGGTTATAGCGCACCATAAAATTGAAAATGTATTTTGCCCGAACTTTGGGGGTCTTACTGTTGTAGTCTCCGATGCCTTCAAATACATTCCCGTTTCGGTCGACAATTTTACGGTACAGCCACCAGGTGCCTACCCAAAAGCTGGCACAGGCATCATAGGCCAGTACTTTCCAGGTAACAGTCGGAAAATGCTCCGCTATCTCCGGCAGATTTGATGAGTTAATTTGCATCGGCCCAATATCATAGCTGCCGTTTGTATTGCGGCTGAACGTACCGACTTTTCCACCTTCATTATCGAAAAGGGTATAAACCAGTTCTGAGTCGATACCAAAGTAGTTAGCGGCATCGCGTATGCACTGTGTCCGTATCTCAACCGGGACGGGGATTGGTTTCACATCATCAGGAGGACTAAACACGGGTATCTCCACTGGGTAGCGAATAGGTATATTCTCCCACAGGTAGATTTCCTTATCCGGCAGAATAACCCCTGAATTTGTTCCGTAAGCGGAAAGGCGAAAAAATATCGCATGGTACTATCTTCATCACATTTATGGAGGTGGTATGAAGCGCATTTTTAAAAGAGCAACCCTCACTTTGGCTTTATCTTTTTCAGCTTTTAGCGGTATTTCTGGAGCATCCACTTCAACCCTTTCAGAGGTGGCGCTCAGTAAACTTAAAAATGTCGGCTTGTCAGTGGAGCATATTGAACCCTCTCCGGTTAATGACATTTTTACGGTCGTCTCGCGTGAGGGTATCAGCTATGTTACCAGCGACGGTGATTATATTTTTACGGGGAGTTTATTCCATGTGAATGGAAAGGAAGTAGAAAACACGACTGAGCAGGCCGTATTAATGGCTGTTCGTTCGTTTGCGTCAAAAACCAAAACTATTGAGTATAAGTCCACTAATGAAAAATATAAGCTGGCGGTGTTTACCGATATAACGTGTGGGTTTTGCCAAAAGTTGCATCATGATATTCAGTCCTATCTTGATGCCGGGATCACTATTCAGTTTCTGGCCTATCCCCGGGCGGGCTTAAATTCTGTTGTTGCTGATAACATGGCCAAAGTCTGGTGTTCGCCTACACCAAACAAAGCGCTGAATGATGCGATGAGCGTACCTTCGACGGTACCGGCTGGCAGGGCCAGTGAGTCATGCCTGGAAACCATTAAATCGCAATTCCAGATTGCTTCAACTATTCCGCTCAGAGGAACGCCAACTATGGTCTCGCTGACCGGGAAGCCATTGGTTTTCAATGGCTGGGTGAGTGCCGATAATCTGGTTAATCAGATGAGCTCGGATAAAAAGTAACTTTATGAACGACGTCATGAGGTGATTATGAAAGTGAAAATGTTGAATATCTTTTTGTTGATGGCCGTAAGTTCACAACCCGTTATGGCCACTGTCTGTGCGAACGGCGCATGCCAGCTGTCGGACAGCGTTCAGATCCGTGAAGTATCGGCGACTACCGCTGCTTCAGAGAACTTAACGGTATCATCAAAAACCAGTGAAGATCTGGCTCGTAAGCTGGAAAGTTATCTGAAGAACGACAAGCTCAAGGTCAATAACGACAGCACTCATAAAGGCCCCGGGACAAGCCAGATACATCAATCTGATGAGTTGGCGCCGATCCGTCAGCTGAAGGTGATTCGACCTGAATTGGTACAAACGCCATTGTTACACTTGATGCAGACGGGGAACGTTCGATTCGCCTGAAAAAAGGGACTTTCAATGAATGTTGCACTGGCACTTGATAGCCTTGTTTTAAAAGCCACAGGCCTGCCTGACCGGGAGTATCTCAATGACCCGGTGATTGCCTTGCAGTTTCAATCTGCGCGGAAAAAAGTGCCTTTGCTACTCGTTGGTTGGTTTATCTGCATGTCCCTCACAGGGATCGTGAGCTTTGTCCTGCCAGCTCGACTTGATTATCTGGTGGGTATGTTATTCCTGTTGATGGCCATTCTGGCAGTCCTTCTGAACAAAATGCATAGCCTGCACCCGGAAAAGGGCGTAAGTGACGCCAAGCTTCGGGACATTATGTCCAATCCTCTTGTATCTTCGGGGGTAAAAAGACAGTTGCAGTACATCCATATAAATAAGTCCACTGAGATATCGTGGGGGGACATTTATCGACTTTACGACATCAATCACCAATCCCGGTTTTAGCCCTGCATACATCAGTTCCAGGGGATGACGGTACTGTAAAAACCAGAACGAAGTGGCGTATCCATTTTATCGATTAATGCATTGATCATGGCAGTGTATGCGGCATTATCAGACGGGACGGGTGCGTTGCTTTTCATGATGACGGATAGCACTTCTTTTCCGGCAGGAGTACCTACGCGCATACTCACGCTGAACTGACGCACGTAATGAAGACGTGAATAGGTTTCCGTACCTACCACGCCCTCTACGGGTTCATACTCATATTCGGTGTTTGACTCTCGTTTTTTATCCGAATGTTGTTTTTTTTTCGTCATCACATATCCGATCACCCCAGTTACAGGTTCAGTACTGTATTGCTTATTTTCCACAGGACGGGAATATGTGAACGACAGCACGTAATCAGACTGTCCGCTGGAAATGACAAATCCTTTTTTAGTTAAACCGGTAGCCAATTCATTTTCAAACACCCGGGACTGTATTGAATCATCAGGCGCAATTATCTCGATCTGCTTATGACCAACCGGTCGGGGTACTAGGTCATAGGCTTCCATTTCGGTTTGGAAGTGATAACCGCAGCCACTTAAAAACATTGCAGGCAATAGTGTCAGCCATTTCTTGAGCATCTCACAGACCCTTAAATTCGTTTTATAGCGAATAATTAGTCGCTTCAGCTTGAGTATAATCTTTTCACATTGTTCTCTAATAGTCTGAATGACATAAAGGTGCGTATGAAAGAATCTAAACCGGCAAGTCCATTAAAACTGATTGTGCCCATTTTAATTACAGTTGGCGTCACGGCCACTGCCACGTTTTTTATGCAGCAACTCATTATGGAACGTGTAAACAGTAATCAGAAGATGGTATCGGAACTTGAGTCATCCGCTAATCGCAACGCTTTCACGCCCTCAACCGGAGCCCGGATGTTTACCCCGGAAGAAATTGGGGAAATTGCCGCTGATTATCTGATCAAGCATCCGCAGAAACTCGTGGAGGCAGGCAACGCGCTGGAAAATGCAAAAGCGACCGCATCACTTGAGCGACTGATTCCATATGCCCCAGCACTATTTGATACAACTGAAACGCCAAATATCGGACCGGACAATGCTGACGTGGCCGTAATTGAGTTCTTTGATTATCAGTGCCATTTCTGTATGCGTGTGTCGCCGGTCGTAGATACGGTTTTAGACCAGAATAAAGACGTGAAACTCTTCTTCAAGGAATTCCCGATCTTTGCCGGGACTAATCCTGTCTCCGCAATGGGGGCTGCTACCGGTCTCTATATTTTTCATAAATATGGTGCAGACGGTTACCGTAAATACCACAACAACGTTATGACCAGTGCATACGCATTCTATACATCTAAACGCGAATTCAACCTCGCTGAATTTGACGCGGTTGTGAAGAAATCTGGTTTTGATGTTGCGCTAACGGATAAAGATAAAACGCGATTTGAGAACGTAATTTCAGCAAACATGCAACTCGGTGACTCGCTGGGTGTATCCGGAACACCAGGATTCATCATCATCAATATGAAGAAGCCGACTGCTGAAACAACGTCGTTTATCCCAGGCGCTCTTGATATAGGAGCATTGCAGGCCGCTATTCAAAAGGCCCGTGGCTGATTAAGGCAGGGTAAACAATCACGCATAATTTTTTTGTTGTGTTCTGACTAAACGTTCAGGCTTGGAAGGATCGTGGATGACGATATTTTTGGTTTTTTTGACATTGGCGGTGATGGCACTGGCGTATGGCCGGTATCATGATGGAATAGTACTAAATCAACTTTGCCGCGATAAATATGAGGATTTATTACGGATAAGAGATCAAAAAGAATTCCGACCGAAATTCAGAAGTCGGGAAACTGCTTTGGAAGTTCAACGTTTTGCGCATACTCAAATGTATCTACACTTGCTCGGTGTACTTGATTATGGATTGAGATGCGAAGGATATAATTTAACACGCACACCAATCGGGTCGGCGGAATTAGATGCTGATACCAGCAAACGGGTTGCTCGTTATATAGCAAGAGAACGTTATTTATACTTGGCCCCGTTGGAATCACCTGACAATAGAGAGGCAAAGGTAGATATGGGCGAGAAAGATGGAAGCAATATCCAATGGCTATTAATACTGAGTAAAGGTTGTGAGAACCAAGGATGGTATTTAGAAAGGCGTAACGATAACTGAATGTTTCTAGAGTAAAACCACAGATTTTAATTACCATAATAGTTCATTTGATCAAGCTTGGGTTCAGGTTGTTTGGTACTTCCGATCATCGGCTCTGCTTCAACCCGGACCCTGCCCACACTTTATACTCACTTAAGAGCGGGCGATTGGCAGTTCATCCCAGCGTGTGGTGTAGCGTGGCGATAGCAGGGCCTGTTTCATCCTGAATGGCTGTTCGATGCCTTCAGCCAGCATGAACACGGAGCCCCTATGTTGCCGATTAATACGGTCCATCACCTTCATCAGGGCATCACTGCCTTTTCTCACCGGTCTTTCATCAAACAGACTAAGTTGCTCAGTGCCATCAGTCATCGATGACAGCACAACTCCTGCTTTTGCGTAGGCGATTCCAGGCCGGTATATGCGGTTCAGGATAGAAACAGCTGCGTTGTTCAGATCCCGGGTGTCCTGTGTGGATGTAATAAGTTCAATTCCGCTGGTGCTAAAGCGCTCCGCACCTTTTGCGTAATGGCTGCTCTGGATGAACACCATTACTTGACGCGCCCATGAACCATCTAATCTCAGTTGTTCTGCTGCTCTGGCGGTAAAAAATGAAACAGCCTCATGCAGTTCGTGACGCTCGGTCAGACGGCGTCCAAAGCTGCGGGAAACGATAATTTGTTGTCGGGCAGGAGGGGATTCGTCCAGCGAATAACAAGCTTCACCATGGAGCTCCCGCCAGGTCCTTTCCATCTGTACGCCAAACTTCTTTCTTATAAGGCGCACGTCAGTATTGATGAACTGAGCACCGGTTTTGATGCCCATCTCGCCGAGGCGCTCGCTGAGTTTTCTGCCGATCCCCCAAATGTCTTTTGCTTCCACCAGCGACAGCAATTTTTGTATCCGGTGTGGATCAATCAGCACTACGACCCCACCGGTCGCCTTCCATCTTTTGCTTGCGTATGTTGCTAATTTTGCTAATGTTTTTGATTTTGACACTCCGACGCCGCAGGTGAGAGAAAGGTTGTGTTGTAGCGTTGCCCTTATCTCCCGCCCATACTGCTCAAAATCGACGAGGTGAGACATTCCGGCAAGCGACATAAAACTTTCATCAACTGAGTATCGGTTAGTTCTGCTGGCGTATCCCTCAAGAGTCTCGTGGAACCGGTTGGAATAGTCCTCATATAAAGTAAAATTTGAGCTTCGAATGGCGATGTGGTGCCTTTTGATCAGGTCCTGGCATTTAAAGAGAGGCGCCCCTCTTTTGATTCCTAGGTCCTTGGCGAATTGATTCATCGCGATCACCATTGAATCGTTATTGCTCAATACAATCAATGGCTTACCTCTAAGTTGTGGTGCCATTGCTGTCTCAAATGCGGCATAAGCCCCATTGATGTCAACGTGCATATACATATTAGTATTGGTTTACCGCAAAGGTTACAACCCCCCAGATCTCCAGCTCTTCCGGATCAACCCGGATAGGTGAAAATGCAGGATTGCAGGGCATCAGCATGAGCTCAGGGTGCAGTTGAAGCATTTTGACAGTAAATTCTCCATCTACCAGCGCAATGACGATTGAGCCCTCTGTTGCCGTCAGTGAGCGGTCGACAACCAGAATTGCCCCATCGCAAATACCGGCATCTTTCATGGAGTTTCCGTTTGCACGGACAAAGAAAGTGCTAGGCCGATTTTTTACTACATGCTCATGAAGATTAAGCTCATTATCCTCGTGTCCGGCACAGGGACTCATTACCCCACAGCTGATGAGGTCAGAAAAGAATGGAGAATGGAGTGGGGGTAGGGCTGCGGGGATTTCAAAAGTAACTTTCATGGCAAGGTCCGGAACTTAACTGTATATATAAACAGTATCGCCGCCATCGGCAGAAAGATCAAACCTTCTCACCGATCCAGCCTGAAAGACGTGGTTCATGGTTGGTGAAATTAGGGCAGTGTTTAACACTATGCCCGGCGCCAGCAGACTGATTGATCACGTCTTTAGCGGGTAGCCAGCTTTCGGTGAGAACCAGCTGATACAACTTTGAGGGATCTTAAGCCTGCTGGAGTATCCATCAGTTATTATATCCAGGAGACCTTCGTCCATAGGTGTCGCGGGTAGGTGCTGTATCTGCTGGTAGCGATACTGCATCCGGGATGAACTACAGGGGAATATGCCGTGCGGTGCCTTGGCTGCCATCTCTACACCAAAATGCAGGTGAATCCACATACGCAGCCGGTAATGCACGATATACCCGTCCAGCATTATCCAGCAATGGGGAGAGAGCACGAAGTCACTATCCAGCCCGCTAACTTGGCCTATGACGCGTTGGTGAGGAATGTTTTCACGTGTCAGGGCCAGGCTGACCATCAGAGAATGACCATCACATTCGAGAGGTGCATCATCCACCTGAAGCAGTGCACGGTGAAGGTCATTAAGATGGTCGGGTAGATGGCTCATATTCATTAAAAACTTGTGTAAGACGTAACTTAAATGGTAGATAACTCAGCTTTATCAAATTAACGAAAGCTCCCGCTTTGACGGGCCAATTAAAGCCTATATCTAACAAAACTCAAACTTTAAATACGTATCATGAGGGCAATATTAGGAGAACCCCCATGAAAAAGAACGTGGCGCTGTTTGTTGCTCTCTCAAGCTTCAGTATTAGTGCTTTAGCTGAGGTTGCAGAACTGAGTTTTAAAGATACGCTAAATGCAAAGAAAACCGTAACCCCGGCAGTGAAATGGATCAACCCGGTAACGAGCTTTGATGTTTCGGTTATTTCGGGGCTTGATCGTTACATCACCCTGGCCTTGCTGAGAAGTGATGGTAGTACTATCTGGAGTACAAAAAGCGGCCTGATCACTGTTAATGACCGAGCAACATCGTCTGGCGGGTTTGATTATTATGGTAAGACTCTTACGGTGCCAGCAATGGGTGAAGATAATTTTACGCTGAGAGAAATCATCACCGATTTGCAAGGGAAAGAGGTTTCTCGCCAGGATTATCCAATTGCAATAGACCGTACCCCGCCAGTAACAGGCACCATCACCTACACGAGAAATGGCTGGACCTACGGAAGTGAAGCGATCTTTACCTCGCTCCCACCTGGAATGCAGTACGCAAGTGTTCAGGCAATAGTGTTCAATGGCCTGAGCGACAAAAGCTCTGGGCTTGATAAAGCAGAGTATTTTATTACTGACTCTGCTGGAGTGGAGCGCAGAAAGGGGGCAAAAATTAACACTGTCGATGGCAGTGTCACTGTACAGATTGATGATGCAAGCGGTAGTGCGATGGCCCCGGATGCCCGGTCTGAGTATACGATAGGCATATACCTGTATGATAAAGCTGGTAACAGGAGTGAACTGAGTCGACGGAGTGTAATTGATAGGGTTAAACCAGACGATCTTATTCAGGTACAGAATGCGAATACTGGCTTATGGGAGACCTATGAATCTGGTATGGAGGTATATCAAAATCCAATTTCCATCAGAGTTTTAAGGAAGAAAAGTGATTTTGTTTCCACTAATGGAACAAAATATGGCTGGGCTGACAGCAAGTATCAGACTTCAGATAATAACTATAACATTTTCACATTTAAATATATCTATCCCAGCGTTGGTGATACCTATTATGAGTTTGAAACTCTGGCCGGTGGGGTCAGACGAATTCATAACAATTATTTTAATTTCTCCCCTGCATCTTCTTTGGAGATGGCTCCTAAGATAGTGGCTAAGGAAATGTATCGCAGTGAAACAAACGAGTGGCTGAAGCAAGCGTCAATCAGCATACAGACGGGGACTATTTCACGCATTAAGGTCACCGCAGAGCAACGAAATTATGTACAGAAATTCAGAACGGTTAAGGAACCAAACTGGTTTTGTACTATACCTGTGGGGCAAACCAGCTGCGAAATGGCGGTCAATTTCGCGTACACCAGCGGTAAGGGATTCGAATATATCCATCTTTATTCCGGAAAAGATGGTAGCAATATTTACGACTCGCTGGCCGGTAATTTCTCCGTAATCTGGGATAACAATGCTCCAGTCATTAACAGTGCTCAGATTAACAAAGCAGCAAAAACAATTTCCATGACTGCAACCGATAATGATCGGGTCAATGCCTGGAATATCAGTTACTGGGACACCAAAGTTTTTCAAGCTACGCTTAAAAATTCTCGTGAAGAAATTTTAACGCTGACGCCAACATCTGTGACGGAGAGCGATTTTAAAACGAAAAATGCTACGTTCTCTTATGCCGGTCTGCCGGATGGTAATTATACAGTGCTCGATGTGACAGCTACGGATTTGGTTGGAAACAAGAGTACCAAATCGCTAAATACACCTCTGAACATCGATACTACGCTTCCCGTTATCGGCTTTACTTTCAATGGTGCCGATGCTGAGGGAGTACTGGTAAAGGGGCTTGAGAACCTGCGGATAAGCGTTACTGATGCCTCTGGGGATGCCTCCTTAACGTCACTCAAGTTGGCAGGCGGCCCTAACTCAGAAAAGGTCACACTGGCTTTTACATCCATTAGCAAAGATGTCTATATTCCTGAATATCCTAGAATTTTCCCAAATACGGATGAGTCAGACCAAACGTATCATCTTGAGGCTCTGGCGATTGATGGGTCGGGAAACCAGACTATTAAAACGCTTAACTTCACGTATCAGCCAGCCAATCTGATATTACTGGATAACTTAAAGACGCTGGCTACAGCTGTCGCTTTGAAAGCTACAGACAATACACCGCTTGCCATTATTCGAACCAGCGTATTGCGTCGGCAGGACGGTTCAATCATCACTGGGCTGCTGAACGGGACTCTGACCGTTCAGAAAAATGCTCAGTTCGGTGTCACCGTTGCCGGAGTTACTGTTCAGCCGGGAGAGACAAAGTCACTGTCGTTAGATATGGGGAATGGAGAGGAGCGATCCTATCCGGTGATACCTGCTGAAAGCGGCTATTCCGGCACGGCCACTTTTGCAATCGAGTTCCCTCAGTTGTAGGTCCATCATTTTGGGTGCGGTCTCTGGCCGCACCTTCCATGCATGCATCAATAAACACTTCTGGACCCTCTCACTCGTGGCTGATATGTCTGTTGCACACCCTGACAGGATATTTATACGCAGCAGGATAGGCATTTAGGGCCGCACAGCTTATTAGAGGCTAGGCTCATCCTGATAGACTTCCTTCAAATATTGTTTGGTAAGGAAGATTACGATGGGTGAGCTGGTCATCAAACATGGCGTAGAACGCATTGAACGTTTTCAATCTCTGGTCTCAGGTGAGTTCTGGTCAGCATTGGACGATATCCCGGAGGAAGGAATTAAAGCCGGTGAGACATTGCTTATTGTCTCCTTACGCTATGTCGAGGACGAACTGCATACCGTCATTCTGCGCTCTCACCCACGCGTGTTTGGCAAGACAATTACCATTCAGGTAACCGATAGTCAGGGGAAGGTTCATGAAAGAGGAAAGACGATGACAGAGCATCGCTTTCTGACACAGGACTTTTTAAACCGATTCCAGTTCCAGCCTGAACATAAGCAGATCCGTGCGGCCGAGCTGCTGCATGTGCAGGAAGAAGTAGCCAGACTTCAGGCTGATCTCACCGGGCTTGTAGGCAACCCCAAAGCACTCAGAAGCTTTGCAATTGAACAGTTTGAGAAGGAACAGAGTCATCCAGAACCGGCGAGCATGAACGGTGGTGCTCTTGCGCTTACTACTCAATCCCAGGCGATTGCCTCGATTGCAGTGGGGAGTGTCCAAAATGCGTTGTCATCGGATTTGAACGAAGCACGTATCGATGAAATCCGTAATGCGGCCAGACAGGAAGGGCGGATCAACGAGATTATCAGCCGAACCATCTCATCCAGGTCGAATGATATCACCCTGGCGATTCAGCGAATGACACCATATTTTGAGGAGCAGGGCGCCGCGATGATCGCGACGTCCGAAGCATCCCGGGAGCATGTGAAGAAAATTCAGGATGGAGTAGGTAGTCTGGAGCTCTACATCGGCAAAGATGTGGAAGTGGTGACGATTTGCGAAGGTGAGTCAGCACCTGAGAGCATTCCGCTTCAGATCGTTCAGAGCAAACTCATGGTCGACGAAGAGCTTGCAGTATGGGCAGACCTTGATGAATGGTTTGATTTTTCCAGCATGGAGCGATTCCATCAGGTACTGAAATCAAACACCTCGCTGGTGGAACAAATTTTCCCGTCGGAGCGCTCTATTGTCTGTATGGCAACTACACGTCGTTATATTGATTATCGCGATCCTTGGGAGAATCAGGCCCGAAATAGTCAGAATAAAGTGGTCTTCCTTCTTGTAAGGGATGGGCAGAACATTTATCAGGTCTTTTCATCAGTAGAAAGCCATCTCGGGGCAAACCAACTGTTTCCATCCGAAAGCGAACAGCAATCGCACTTCCGGGGTATGGATGGGAGCACCATTAAATTTGAAGATGTCAGTTATACGGACCGGCTTAAGGCTCATGACCTGATGGCCTTGCACTATCGTCGTTTTTTGATCCTCATTTGCGGGCTGGATCATCGGTTGAAGCTGTTTGGGTCTTTCTATGATAAACAAACCCCTTATAGCTTCCTGAGTATGGAATTCCAGGGGCAATTCATGACCTTCCTCCACGACAATGATGGCAGTGGTTTATTGGCCGCCCCTGAACTTCGGCCGTCTCTTTCAGAGTTCATCGCCCGATCTAATTCAGCATTGCAGTCCGGATCACGGGTACTTTGCGCCTGGAATGAGCTTATTTCGCCACAAACAGCACCGGGCGCCACTCAGGAGGACAGTGCTTATAGCAGCTATCGGGGCTGGAGCTGGAAAGCGAAACCGCTTAAGGATTACGAGATCGTCATTGCCAGCCGTCAGGGCGAGGACGTTATCGCTAATGTTTCGTGCAGACGGTATTCAACAGACAAAATCATTAGCTGTAAGGTTAACATGTCGAAGTACCAGGTCAGGGAGACCATGGGGTATCTGTGCATGGATACCATTCTTCCGGAAGACCTTGAGTGGTATATCCGACGTCGGAAGTTCCGCAGCAATCACATCTTCTACATCCGGATGTTTAAAATGGCGCTGAAATTCATCCATCAGGAGCGCCTGGAAGAACATAGCTATCGTATGGAACTAAACCAGGCACTCATTGATGGCCATATCGGCACACCTGAAAGCCGCCCGGGCCTCATCGATAAGTGCATCATCACGTTTCGTGCAAATAACCGTGGTGAGCCACTCTCTGTGGCGATGGGAACACAAAAGGGTAGGGAAGGTCTGCTGAATCAGCTTTTCCAGCTTGGTGGAGCTGCTATGGCTCGATACCCTGACGTGAAATATTTCCTGGAACAGCAGGGCTTCAGGCTTATTCGCTTATCGGTAAATGCCACTGGAAAGTTACTGGCATATGCCACGCCTGCCGCATATGAATGCGATAACCGCCTGGAAGCACATGCCTGGGTTCACAAGTTACAGCTCGCATCAAACACAAAAGGTTCCATCCGCCAGGTCAGTAAGGACTGGGTCAAAATGAATAACATCACGCCGTCGGAAAATACCCTGTATGAAGAGCCACAGCTGGTGGCGGAATGGGCTGGTAAGAAAACGGCATTTGCGAGTTATCAGGAAAAACAATCATGGTTTGACCTTTGCAGTGCTGGCCCAGAGGCCCTTCAGCGTTTTGTGGGGATCTCAGATCCTGACATCTTCACTGAGGTGATGAGGCAATGGTTTGAGGCATTTGAAGAAATTAATGAAGAGACAACAGCAGCTGAATTTCCAAATCTGATGATTCCTGTTGGCGTAGAGCGGGTGCGAGGAAAGGCACACTTGCTCTACATTGGTACCAAATCGCCACAAGACTGGTTACTGCACTATGCCCCGAATGAGGAGCTCCGGAAGCTGTTTCTTGAAGAGTACCTCTCTAACTTTAAGTATGCAGATGAAGTAGAGAAGAAAATGCTGGCCAAATTAGAAGCCGGAGTGCCACCAGTTCTGGGCATTTTTACAAAATCGGAAGGAGAGGTACAGTCGGCTTTGTTTGACAGTAACAGAAAGGCTTCCTATAGCCTCTGGGCAGCGGGAGGAACTCATGAGATGCCAACGATGTTGAATGATCAGTGGAGCTGGCTGGAGGCTAATTTCAGCAAAAATGGCCAGTTATATTTGACTCCGTCTTTCATCGATGACGATGGTGCGATTATGATTGATGAGGTTATTCATAACCCTCGGCCGCAGGGATTATCGCCGGTTACCGTGTGGGAGTTTGAACGTGACCATTTCAATAAACAGCCGGTGGACCGGGATGGTAAATCAGTATTGCTATCGCATTGGTACGATATCAGCCAGCAAGAATTGACGATCCAGGAAGTACTCGGGAGTATCTGCCCAGACGATTTTGAAGTACGAACATACCGAATGGATTCAGAGGAGCAAGCCTTAAGAAATATCGGGCGGGGATCAACCCGAATCCGTAGCTCAGCTGAAAACGTAGAATGGCACCAGCCTGCACCCGGAGTTACCAGGGTCATTAAACGAGCGTGGTAAACATTTTCATCCTATCTGTTTGGACGTCATTTCCCGCTTTGCCACCTGGTAATGACGGGTTACCGGGCCAGTAGGTGAAAAGTTACTTTTCACCTACTGGCGTTTCAACTGATGTACAGAACTGATTCGAAGGCGTTGCTTTCAAGAATGCGCTTAGCATGTTTGATATTGAGGGTCGTCATGTTTGCACCCAGCTCGCCCATCATGGACTGATTTGCACATTTCACATACGGCAGCAGGTTACCGGCGTAGGCTTTAGTTGTGACAATAGTAATCTGCGTAAACGGATCTGATAACTTATTGATACCTTCAAGCAGGTCGCGCTCTATCGCCTTCAGATAGAGGGGGGATGCTGCCAGAACAAACCGATCTGCGTTGTGGGTGCCGAGAAGTTCAGAAAGCGAACAGATGCGGCCTGGCAAAATCGGTTCACGAATATGCAATGCCCATACGTCTGACGAGTCGTGGGGCATGAATGAGAAGCTTGCCTCATAGGGCATCGTGGGATCGGAACTATGGCGAAGTCCGAGACCGGCGGAAATAACCCAAAGTGAGACATTCGGAAAGTGATTGCTTATTTCTAACGCTGTTTTCCAGTGAGCACCGCGATACAAATTTTTTGCGTCAGTAATGTCTTTGCGTTGCTGGTACCGGTGTCTGACCATCGATGACCATTCTGAAAATGCCTTGCGGATATCAGTAATATCATTTGGAAATATAGAGTCTTTCACGTCGCCATTTTTACTTTTCGCACATGTTGTTATTAAATGAATGTTAACCATGCTAACTCCATTAAATTAGACGCCTGCGTTATTAACTTCTGTATAAGTTATTTTAAATTTCGGTGTGCAGATAGTGTTTGTGATTATTTCGATTATGCTAGCATATCTATTAGGTCGGGAATATAAGTCACTCAATATTTAAGCAAAGCAAAACGCAGGGGTTGTATTATGGATTTAATTGATAAAGAGATTAGCAAATGTACGATGGAGGGATTTGGCTGGAATTTGGACGAGTTCAACCATGCAACGCCTGTATCATCGCACTTCGTGTATTTCAGAGATTGGCGTTTTAAGAAAACATGGTTAGTGTCGTTATCTCAAAATGATTTTAATAACACGAGAGTCACGACCAGGGTAAATTTTGAAGAGGTGGTTGCGGGGGTTGCTACAATCATCAATAAAGTTGTAAGAAGCCAGAAGTTGAGTCCTGAGGAAAACAAAGCGTATGCCCCTTTGCTGACCAACTACATTAAGCAGACACAATGTTTTCAGGCGTGGCGACGTCAGGTCTCTTCTGAACAGCGATTGCATTTTATCATTAATGTTTATGCGGATTCTAAATTCAATAAAGATGCGGTGAAGTTCCGGCCATTTATTATTAATGCTGATGGGGTCATGCTTAGTTCGGCAGAGGTTGAGGAGTACACGGCCCATGTCTTGGGAGGCGATAAGCAAAAGCATCCGGAGTGGTTCAGTTAATCGGGTGTTTTGTAAGCTGTGTTATCAAGTAACTGTAGAGCAGTTTGTCCCGTCAACGCCGCCATCGGGCTGCGTTGACACGCAAGGCTTTGAGTCTTAGTTCCTACAAGGAATTTACTCATAGTCTTCTGGTGTAGCTAAAGCATGGAGAAAAGTATCTGTTCTATAGTCATTGCGCCACCCGATCCACACCGATGCATCACCATCACTAGAGAGTTTCCGGTTGCCAAGCATTGGCGTTTCTGGCTGCAACACTGAAGCACAATTAGTTACGGTATCAGCTTCAGCAACCCAAAGGCTAGCGGTTGTCTCAAAACCAGAAATCAATACAGTAGCGTCCGGATCGTACCCAGCTAACATTGCCTGTAGCTCTTTTACTTTCATCGTGAAGTCCTTAGTTTTATCTACATTATTTGAGCTTTTTCATGGCCTCTAAAGATGCGAGGTGGGAATAATACCTATCACCAAATTTTTCCTTCGCACGCTTAACGCGCATTTTCTGCGCGAGCTCAGTCTTGTTATCGGCCTGATAGGTCCTATTATTTTGCGTCTTTATTTCTGCCCCTGGGCCTGCTGCGTACTTTTTGTTTTTCTCGCTGATACACGCTCGGCATTTGCTCTTGAGGCCAAATTTGCCCTTGAGCTCTTTTCCAAACTGTTCAAAGGGTTTTACTTGCTGACATGCTTTGCATTTTTTATAACCCGGGGGGAGGTTGGTGTCAGCCATGAGTTGCTCCAGTCGATATTGTGTATGGGTGATTTTAACTTAAAGGCGACGTCTCTTCCAAATAAATCGACTACTTAACGATGATTTCACATAATCCTCGTTATGCGCACTAAGTCTGTTAGAACTATTTAGTAATGTCACTTTTTATCCAGATAGAAACGTCACCTTAGAGTAAGCTAAACTGAATGCAATTCTAAGGGACTCAACGGATGTTGGTGACCATGTCAGATAAAGAGATTCATCGCTTGCCAGTGATACAGGCTGTTTGTGAAAAGCGCCTACGTCGTCGCGATGCAGCGTCACAGCTTGGCATCTCAGAACGTCAGGCGCAACGGCTTATCAATCGTTACCGGGTTTCTGGTGCTGAAGGACTTGTCAGCCGCAAACGCGGTCAACCCAGCAACCGTCGGTTGACCGAATCTCTCAAACTACGCGTACTCACGCTGATACGTGAAAACTACAGCGACTTTGGACCCACACTGGCCGCAGAAAAACTCAGAGAGCGTCATGATATCCGGCTTTCAATCGAGACTGTCCGCAACTGGATGACGTCGGACGGACTCTGGGTTCCGCATGCTCGTCGCAAGTCACGGGTTTATCAACCCCGGCATCGGCGTGATTGCCTGGGTGAACTTATCCAGATCGACGGCTCCCACCATGACTGGTTTGAAGGCCGTGCGCCAAAATGCTGCCTTCTGGTATTTATCGATGATGCCACCGGCCGCCTGATGCATTTGCGGTTCAGCGAGTCAGAAACAGCCTTTGACTACATGCTGGCAACCCGGGAATACATTGAGCAGCATGGGAAACCGGTATCGCTGTACAGTGACAAACACGCAATATTTCGCGTCAGTGGTCCGGAGAACCGCAATACCACCGTTACCCAGTTCGGACGTGTGCTCTATGACCTGGCAATCGAGCTTATATGTGCCAACAGCTCTGAAGCTAAAGGCCGCGTGGAACGTGCGAATCAGACTCTTCAGGATCGACTGATCAAAGAAATGCGTCTGGAAGGTATTACCGGCATTGAGGCTGCAAATGCCTGGCTTGCCACTTTCATTGCAGACTTTAACCGCCGATTCTCACGTCCGGCCAGGTTCCCGAAAGATTTGCATCGTCCGGTGCAGGAAAGCCCCGGTGAGTTAAGAGACATCTTTGCCTGGCATGATGTTCGTACCGTGTCGAAATCACTGACATTCCAGTACGATAAGATCCTTTATCTCATGGACCCAACAGAAGAAAATAGCCGTCTTGCCGGTGAAAAAATTAAAGTACTGGATTATCCCGATGGCACCCTCGCCTTCCACTATGGGCACCGGAGCCTTAAGTGCCAGGCATTTGATAAGCTGGCCTGTGTCGACCAGGGGCAGATTGTTGATAACAAACGTCTCGGGACAGTACTCAGACTGGCTCAGGTAAAACAGGATGAGCGGGAAAGCGAAGGCAAACGGGAACGAAGCAAAAAATCGCCCAGCCGTAAGGCTCAGGTTCGCGTCCAGGAACAGCTCCGGGCTATCAATCCCGTTCTGGCAGACCCGAGCTTGTTTGTGGCAAGTTCAAAGCGATAGAATCGACCATCAGTGCTGCAAAGTACCGGAACAGTGAGCCCCCAAAAGGATACTTGAGATGATTAAATTCCCGACTAAAAAGCGCGTTGATTTGTATAAAAATGCTGTCAGTTCTGAGCAATTACATCTGGATCTGGCTGCGGCTCAGGAGTTCATGTTCGATGCCTGGGAAACGGATGACCTGGACGTTGTGCTGAAACTCATCAGAAAAGCTATCAAGAAATCCCCGCTCTGTGCTGACGCATACTCATTCTACTGCGAGATATCTCAAGAACCTCCTGAGTCAAAAATCGGGAATCTGGAGACGGCTTTGTACGCAGCCAGCATTGCTCTGGGCGAGGATTTTCAGGAGTTCGCAGGACGTTTCTGGGGATTTGTCGAAACACGTCCATATATGAGAGCAAAAGCAGGCTTGGCTGATGCATTGTGGGAGTCTGGTAACTTCTACCCGGCCATGGCTCATTGCCGCGAAATGCTGCAACTTAATCCCAATGATAACCAGGGGATTCGTCATTTATTAACGAGTTATTACCTTGAACTGGAGATGGTGGACGATCTAGTCTTACTACTGGATGATTATTCAGAAGATATGCGCCCGTATCTTCAGTACGCGCGAGCCCTCCTCGCTTACAGGCAGTCATCCCCGGATGCAGATGATATAGCTAAGATTGCGATCGGTTCCAATAGACACATCCCCGGTTTGTTATCAAAGTGCCGCTTGCAGCCTAAATCTAACTCGGGATATATAACTTTAGGCGAAATGGATGAAGCCATTGATTATGTAAACCATAATATGAAACCATGGATAAGGACGCCTGGTGCAATAGATTGGTTAGCAAATATTAAGAGTGAAAAATAAGATATTAACAATAGTTTATATTAATAAGGAAAAAACATGATCGAATGTCCTATGTGCAAACTCACTGTTTCGCAGGTTTGTAAGAGTCATTTTATGCCTCAACACGTATATCGGCGTTTTAGACGTATGGTAGAGGAAGGGAATAAACTTAATTATATTGATAGTAAATTCGATACCTATGTATTGCCTATGGAACTCACGAGTAATTTGCTATGCTCTAAATGTGAACTTAAGCTTAAGCTTAAGGTGAACGGAGAAGATTACTTCTCTGAAATGTGCCTTCCCAAGACTGACAAATCAGATGTATCTAAGTTGTACAAAATATTGTATAAAAAACTAATTCCGGTTTGGAATGCCTCTGGGAAATTAGCTCCTCAAATATCTATAGGGCAAGGTTTCTCTGACGGTATAGATATAGATATAGATATAGATAAATTGTATTATTTCGCCATAAGTATGTTTTGGCGAGGAACATTTGAATGGAAGCAACATTATATTCCAATAAAAATCCAAGATGAATTAAAAGAGAAAATTAGGTTATATCTTTACGATAAAGATAAACACCCATTAAATTTTAAAGTCGAAGTTGTTCCTGCCTTTTGGTCATTACGATTCGGTGCAATATTCCCAGCGAATAAAAAACAGGATGGTCAATTTTTCTTCTCTATTTCATCGTTCGATTTTCATTTGGATTTATCTAAAGCGGTGAAACCATTTTTCTGCCACTCACCTATTACCATTCTTGCTAGCCCTTCTCTTGATTCGAAAGCGTATAAAGTTTTTATCAAAAAACATAATGGATCAACAGAGAGAGGAAAGGTCAAGAAAGAGCTTTCCTGGCTATAAAATCATCTGAAATAATAATGTGTTAGTGGATGACTGGATAGCTTCTGCGATGCAACAGAAGAAGTTATTTGGCCTTAAAATCAATCATCTTTATCAGCGTAATATTGACCAGAGCAAAAATAACAGCGATTTTCTACTAACCCATCATCCATTTGCCATGTTTCCATTTCGTCAGCAACAGCCATTGTTCCACAACAATCACACGGGATTTCAATTTCATCGCTTTCTTCATTAGCACAAAATGTACATTTGTATCCAGTGCTCGATGTTTCTGATGGTATCATAGTGTTGTTAGAGCATTCGGGGCATTCATATACATTCCATTCGATAAGAGCATAAAACTTATGCCTGACCCCACGAAATGCCTCAGCCTCTTTTTCTTCGACCTCTTTTTCTGCCTCTTGTAATAAATGAGTGTACTCGTCAGCTAAAATAGAAAATATTTTATAATTATGTGCGCCAACTTCACTTTCCAAGTCAAATAAATCAAAGATATCAATAAACTCTGCTACACCCCGAACAAGTCGACCTATGCACAATCTTGCTTCTTTAGGAGGTAATCTGAATTGATAGTGTTCGATATTATTTCTTAGGCCTTTAATCCACTCTATATCTTTGCAGAAATCAATATCTACAAATTGGACGCCAGTTTTGCTACACTTTTCACATTGTGAAAAAGACAGTGCTTGATCAAGTGTTATAGTATGAGGGAACGGGATGTCTCTTAATAGTTCTTCAAAATCAAATCCTTCTTCGCAGAGCAAATTATATGCATCAAGAAGATCAATTGCATCTTTTTTCGAACGTTTCTCAACATGCCTAAAGCATTTGCTGAATAAAATATTTTCATCTACAGATGTAATATAAAGCTTTAATACGAGCTCTAAGAAATGGGATATGTGCAATATGGCAAATTTAAACTGTCGTATATCCCCACTTTGCCCCAACTCAAACTTGACCAGAGCCTCATTGAAACTATCCAATGCATTTTCTTTTAAACCTAACTGATATTCCATCTCTCAATCAACTCATTTTAAATAATGAAGGAACATACTAACAGAAAGTGCCCTTTCTATCTTGTACCAAGAGGTGACACTTTAAAACTGCATTGACAAAGTCATTGATTTATATGATTATTTTATTTTGAGGTGCGCACTGGGATTTACACCGGAGCAACAGATTTAATCGCTGATCCATTTCCTGTGATTCATTTCCATTCCTGTGGTGAACATCGGTTGAAGCTGTAAGTTAAAGTACTTCGTGATACCATTTAATGACTTACAGCATAATTTACCACCTAAGGGGTGAATTAGCAGTTTGTTGGCTGAAGCACAAAAAAGTGTCGATCAGGGGTAGATTGTCGATAACAAACATTAGGTATTTCACCATAATATTCCCCAGCGGCTGATTGTAGTTTGGTAATGTGGTGAAATCAGGGATGAGAGCCTATTAATATTTTCATTGTTGTTAATATTTATGATGTTGAAATTATTACTACTTTCAGGAATATTGATTTTAGTGAAAGTAAGCAAAGCATCTATGTGTTTTAACCCATCATATACATGGTCTAAGTGTATATTAGACTCTCTACCATCACAGTCTGTTTTAACCAAGTGTCCGCGAGACTGAGGTATTTTAAATTTACGCCCGTAATTATCATTAAGTATCTCATACTCATCACTTTTCATAAATATCGCTGCGTCAAGTAGCGTTGCTGTTGGTGTAAAAGGAAAAATGTCACCTAAATCAACAGCTATGATATTTACATCATTCTTGCTTACAATGCCTTTTTTGAACCAGCGCTCATATTGTCTTGTTTTATCAAGTATTTTGGAGGTTAGTTGTGTTTTGGGCTTGTCCGTAACTGCATTTTCTCTTGCATTGATACTTTTATATCGGAATCTTTCATCTTCTTGGGTCATTAAGGTGACTTCGAAATTAAAACGAATGCCATTCATCTTCATTATAATATCGGGATGGTTTTCTCCAGTTTGCTCAATCAGCCCATTTTTTTTACCAATGCATTTTTGCAGAATAGATGCAAAAAAAACCTCGGAAGGAAATGATAATCGCTTATTAATATCGTTCTCAAGGTTAATTTCTTGGATAAATGAGTCCTGATGCCTGCCAAGATATTGTTTTACCTGTTGATAAGCTAGTTCATAATCGAAGCTCACATACTTCTCCTAATTCGACGCTCTATACCGGGGCTAGTTAAAAAATACTTAAATCGACGCCATAAAGCACCTAAATCCCTTCGGGAATATTGTTAGTTTCTGGCTGTAGCATCAAAACCGTATATCCCATACTTACAGGATGTTTCTCCATTGTGAGCCTGCATTGCTCCAGCAATGGAAATATCCCGTCAGGAACACCAGATACGCGCACCTCAAGTGGGTGAATTAGCTCTCCCGTTTCTGTAAATGAGCAATGGAGTTGGGATTTTTGCGTATACACTGCTGATACTTCAGTGCCGGATTTCCAGCCATCTTGCCACTCAGCATCCGATAACAGGTGGTCCTGCCAGCCCATCGTGCGTAGCGTGTCAATCATGCAGGTAAATCGAAACAGTGTGCTCTGACTGGCTAACTCACCTGAACTTGCCAGCCATATGTATTCCACTTTGCTAAAAAGACGTGCGGAGGGGCCATAAAGTCTTCCCTGTTCCTGTAACCAGATAATGTCCGACGCAAGCGATTTCGGAAAGAGTTTGCGTTTCTGAGCAGTTGCCAGCCATTGCATTATGAACATGTGTGTTTGCAATGAAGTGAGTGATTTTCTTTCTTTTCGTGCAAGTTTTACAGCAACGATGATGCACCAGGCCAGATGTGCGAGTTCCGTATCAGGACGTTTAGTTGATGGTTCAGACAATACATTCTCCGTGACTGTCAGGAGGAATTTTGAAAAACCGAAGGATAACATGAAAATCGGGACGACTCAGCTATATCATTTCCACACGTTATCATGGAGATGGTCCGCCTGGCATGCCCAGCCGTCATCGTGGTAAATCCAGCAATCAGTTGCCTCAGGGGCTGGCCGTATACGCACTGAATATTTATCGCGAGCACTATAATGATTTCGGTCCGACGCGGGTCAGTGAACTTTTTGTCCCTCTCAGAAGGTGATAAAATTCGGATTAACTTTCTCCTTCTAAATGAATTTACATGTGAATACGTCAACTCGTGCTGAAACAAAGGTTCTTTCCGTTTTTGACTTTGACGGAACCCTTACCCGCCATGACAGCTTTATACCCTTTCTGCGCTTTGCCTTTGGTAATCGTTGCTTTACTCGCAGGCTTGTTAAACTTGCTATGCCTTCCCTCAGGTGTCTGGGGCGTAAATTGACGCGGGATGAGCTCAAAGAGACGTTGATATCAACGTTTCTCACGGGTATCGAGGAAACATGGGTACAGGAAAAAGCTGAACTCTATTGTGATTTTTACTGGGAGCGCTTAATGCGAGCGTCAGGTTTGCTGGCTGTAGCTTCCGAAGTGTCTTCCGGCGTAGAGGTGACACTATGTTCAGCCTCACCAAGGCTTGTGCTATCGCCTTTCGCAGAGCGGCTTGGGATCAAGCTGATTGGCACTGAACTTGAAAGTGTAAATGGGATTCTGACCGGGCGCATTACAGGGCACAATTGTCGTTGCATACAAAAGATCAACCGGCTGGAATCTATATACGGGTCTCTGGATCAGTATCATCTTCGGGCATGGGGAGACACTCGGGGTGATTATGAATTGCTGGCGGCGGCGAAAGATGCCCACTGGCGGCATTTCCATTCCCGCTGGGACAGGAAGAAAGCGGAGATATCCCGCCTTAAAGCGACCTCTTTCAAAGATTGAAAACGCCCCGCAGGACGTTTTAATTTTAAAGAAGCTTAAGAACCTTCGCCTCTTCGTGCCAGGTTCTGAACTCTTCGAGCAACTGGTCAAAGAGCATATCGTCACTCACTGACGCAAAATCATCCATCGCGAAGAAATGCGTATTGTCAATTTTACGGTCGGTAAAATCATCAAGGTTTTTCAGGACGCCGTAGTTAGAGCCACCAAGGCCCACAAACTTCCAGAAAATGGGATAGTTTGCTGAGCGGCGAATAGCATCTTTAATAGCCCGGGTTTTACTGATGCCCCCGTCAGTGATGAAGACAATATAGACTGGGATTTTACTGTCACGGTAGTAATCAACAATCTCTTCCATAACCGGTGGCTCGTTGTTAGTACCGCCAAGCCCTGGCAATATTTCCCACATTGAGCGTTTGCCGGTATTCTGGATAGCTGCGATGTATCCATCCAGATTATCCAGCGTCACATCCGGATACTTGCGATGGCGCTCCGCAAAGCCCCAGAGATCCATATCTCCGTCATCATCGAACTGAGCCGCCAGTACCGCTATACGATCAAGAACAGACTGGACATGCCCTCGTTTAAACTGGCCGGTCATCGAACCCGAGGCATCCAGAACAAATGCCACGCTAGCCTCTACAGTATCAAGTTTATGCTTTGTCAGGCTGACCGTTGCCTTTTTCGCAAGGCTGACCAGCCTCGGTGCCCGGGCTTCAAGTTTCTTCTCCAGGCTGACACTGATTGTCTTAACCGGCTGTGGTACTGGTTCAGATGGCGTAGCAACATCAACGCCGTAGCTGACTGCGAGGGGTTCAAGCCCACCATTAAAGCCGTGACCCAGAACACGAATCTTCCAGCCCCCCTGATAGCGATAAACCTCCGCAAGAATGATCGCTTTCTCACTTCGACCCAGTGTTTCGGCCTCAAAGGATGCCACACCTTCCGCACTCAGATTCAGATGGCGTAAACCACTTATCGTGTCATTCCCGTCTATGACAACAGTGACAGCGATTTTATGGATGTTCGCAGGGACTCTGGTCAGTTCTATGCAAATCTTTGACTGTTGAGCCTCGGGGGTTAGCGATACGGCGCCTTCAGGCGAGCACAGGTTATTAAAAAATATAAAGTCGAGATCGCTGCTTACCTTGCCATGCTCATTGAGTAAAAACAGGCAGGTGTCTGGTTCCCCTGAAAATCCAGCAGAAGTGGGATAATCCAGATTAAGGACGAGTGTAGAAGTTTGCAGAAGTAAATTTTGTCCTGATTGCAATTTCATCGTCATTCCTTGCATAAAAAAACCCCGGATATCCGGGGTTGAGATCATTTCTACTTATCAGATATTCACGCCATGTTGGGATGCCAGTGCGGACAGACCGCCTGCAAAACCCTGGCCTACTGCTTTAAACTTCCACTCAGCCCCGTGGCGGTAAAGCTCACCGAAGACCATGGCCGTTTCGGTGGATGCATCTTCAGACAGATCGAAACGGGCAATTTCAGCACCGTTGTCATTATTGTAGACACGCATGAAGCTGTTACTCACCATGCCGAAATTCTGCTTACGCGCATCCGCATCATAGATAGTAACGGCAAAAACCATTTTTTTCACATCAGCAGAGACTTTAGACAGGTCGATTTTAACCTGCTCATCATCACCGTCACCTTCACCAGTACGATTATCCCCCTGGTGCTCAACAGCGCCATCGGAGCTGATTTTGTTGTTGAAGAAAATGAAATGTGAATCAGACAACACTTTACCGTCGTCACCAACCATGAATACAGATGCATCGAGGTCAAATGCCTGCCCGTCAGTCACGCGCGCGTCCCAGCCCAGGCCAACCATCGCCACATTCATGGTTGGGGCTTCTTTAGTCAGAGAAACGTTACCGCCTTTTACGAGAGAAACTGCCATTGTAAACTCCTGTTCATCATTTTAGTTTGGGCCAGATTACTGGCCCATCTATGTAAAAAGTTACTTTTCTCAGGACGCATTAATGCCGTACTGAGCACAAACGGAAGACAGGCCACCCGCATAGCCCTGGCCTACCGCACGGAATTTCCACTCACCCGCGTTACGGTACAGTTCACCAAATAACATTGCGGTTTCGGTCGACGCGTCTTCTGACAGATCGTAGCGAGCCACTTCAGTCTGGTTATCATCGTTCACCAGGCGAATGAATGCCCCGGCAACCTGTCCGAAGCTCTGGCGGCGAGTCTGTGCATCGTGGATCGTGACCACGAAGACAATTTTATCGACATCAGCCGGGATCATATCCAGTTTAATTTTCAGTGATTCATCATCACCGTCACCTTCACCGGTGCGATTATCACCGGTATGCGTCACTGAACCATCGGTCGATTTCAGGTTGTTGTAGAAAATAAAATCAGCGTCACCGCGTACTTTACCATTCTGTGACAGAAGGAAAGCGGAAGCATCCAGGTCAAAGTCCTGACCATCGGTCGAACGCGCATCCCAGCCAAGGCCGACCAGGACATTTTTCATTGTAGGTGCTGCTTTACTCAGGGATACGTTTCCGCCTTTGGAAAGAGAAACACTCATACATTAACCTCTTACGTTTAATTAAATTTATCTAATTATATCAGGAGATTAACTCTCCTTTTTCTCAACTTCTGGTTTGCCAGGGAACATAATGCTCAAAACAATACCCACAGCCAGGACGCCAAGGACAACATACAGACTTGTGGTGGCTGCGATACTGTAACCATGGTGCCAGATGTGATCTGTTGCATTCAGCCCCAGTTTTACAGCGATAAAGAACAACAGCACGATGACCGCTTTCTCAAGATGGACCAGATATTGCTTCAGCGCTTCGAGAACAAAATAAAGGGTACGCAGGCCGAGGATGGCAAACATCATGGCACTGTAGACAATCAATGGCTCACGGCTGACGGCAATAATGGCCGGGACGGAGTCAAAGGCAAACATGACATCTGAAAGCTCAACAACCGCGACACACAAAAACAGTGGCGTGGCGTACATCGCGGCTTTCTTACCACGACCGATGGTCACGTCTTTGTTTTCTGGTTTCGCCAGTTCTGCATCAACTTCTTTCTGCGAGAGCAGGAATGCATGCCCTTTCAGTTTCGGCCAGATTGGGAAGAAGCGTTTCACCATACGGTAGGCAAGGTGCTGGGAATAATCCTCAACTTCATCTTCATCGTCGCCACTTTTGAGCATCATGACAGCAGTCCAGGCCACAATGATCGCGAAGACGACTTCAACATACGGTCCAAGACTCAGGAGGCTGGTACCAATAGCAACAAAGATGCCTCGGAATACGATGGCCCCGATAATGCCCCAGTAAAGCACCCGGTGCCGATAACGGTCCGGCACTGAAAACCACGAGAAAATAGCCATCATCACGAACAGGTTATCAACGGAGAGGACTTTCTCCAGCGCGTAACCGGTAACAAACAGACTTGCAACTTCAGCACCGTGATGAATATAGAGGAATCCGGCAAAAGCCATCGCCACGACGACCCAGAAAAGGGACCAAAGGGCGGCACTTTTCAACGAGATTGGCTTGTCGTCACGGTGCATAAACAAGTCAATGAAGATGGCCCCGACTGACAGTACAATGAAAACAATGACCGTTTCAGCCGGAAAACCGATGTGTGTTGAAACCATAACTACCTCTTAAAGGTCTGGACTCAAAGACCAAATTCAGCTGGATCAAAACCCAGCGCAGTCGCAATCTCACGGACTGCCTGCTGTTCATCCTTATCGAAATTACCGTCACTTTTGGCGACAGCAATACCCACTCGCAAAGCCAGCTGTGCTGCTTCAGGCTGATCTTTGAGTGCAAGGATATGTTTCATGGTTTCGCCCTTCCCGATTTCCATATCGAAATCGAAACTGGTCACCAGTTTGTTGAAGAATTCGATAACCTCAGTGGTATCGAAAACTTTCAGCTCTTCTGAGGAACGAAGAAAACCAATCATTTTCTGTTTTTCTTCTGCACTCACGCCATCGCTTGAAACCGCAATACGTGCGCATACCGCGACGGTACCCTGCATGAATTTCTTATTTTTAAAACGACCCACCTGGCGGGTCAGCTCTTCACGGCCTGAATTAAGAGCACCTTTTACTTTGTTGAGAAAGCTCATTTTTGAATCCTTGGTTGCTGTGTTATTTAGAACCCGCACTCCAGCGAAAGCCCCAGCCAAATGCACGGTCCATCTCGGACTGCCCTTTGAAGTACTGGTTAATTCGCTCGACTTTAATGGAACCATTTTCGTTAACGAGACGGGCAATCGCACACAATGTGCGTTTGTTTTCCCCCTCAGTCAGACGGGTTTCAATCGGTGGTTGTTCCGGTACATGGAGTGTGACCACGCCATCTGTTTTATCCCAGCTGGCTGCACCTTCGTAGATAAAGGCATAGATCAGCACCTGACGGATGTTTTTCCATTCTTTACCGTTAATATGCAGCCACTCACCTTCTGAAACTGCGCCGGTCCGGTCATCACCCTGGAGTTGAACGTAAGGTTCATGATGATAATTACCAAAGGCGTTACCCAATGCCTGGATGACCGATTTGTATCCGTCCTGGAGTTCAACAAATGCCCCTAAATCCAGATCCACACCTTTGGAGCCAAACATGCTACGCAGCCCGGATGAGCTGTTAGTACGATTCCAGTTCAGGTTGATGCGAATTTCCCCGAAGTTGTCGCGCTTGGCAAGACTGATAGCCGGTTTCTCTTTGGTTAGAGAGACCTTGCTCAGACTGATTTTACTGGCAGCGGGAGCAGGAGGCGGAGTCGCGACCGGTGGGGTGGACACCGGAGCTGGGGTGTCAGCAATATCGACGCCAAAGTGTTCTGCCAGTGGTTTAAGACCGCCGTTAAATCCCTGGGCGACAAAACGAAACTTCCAGTCATTATTGCGGCGATAAAACTCTCCCAGAATCAAAGCGGCTTCCTGGCGTCCGGTCAGTTCTACTGGTCCGGCAATCAGAACGTCATTGCCCTTTTCCACCTGTATGGACAGATTGCGCAGACCAGCGACGACCTGCCCCCCGTCACAGGTGACAGTAAAAGCGACTTTCTGTACATCTGCTTTCAGGCGATTAAGCGAAACGGTAAAGGTGGTGTTATGTCCTTCACTGACCAGACTGATGGTTCCGTCGTCATTTCGGGGCTGACCATAAAAGACCATATCGGCATCACCCTGCACTTTCCCGTTTGCAAACAAACGAAAAGCGGATGCATCGACAGGTCCCCCGGAGAGAATACGGACGCGAAGCTCCTCTGAAGGAACGGGGGCATTACCCCCCGGCGTCAGGTTCATTAGCGGACCACCGTAGCCACGATGTCAGCATGCATGTCGTCAATAGTACGACCGCGGCATGCATGACCATGAGCAGTAAAGTCCCAGTTACCGTTATTGCGATGCAGTGATGCGATAACGATACCGGTATGAGGGCCCTGCTCGGTCAACTGGTAGCGAGCCAGTTCTTTATTCGACTGGTCAACAACGCGGCAGAAGGCATTAGCGACATCATTGAAAGACTGTCCACGGAAACTGTTTACGGTGAAGGCCAGATATTCAACATTTGGGGAGAGTTTGCTGAGGTAGACATTGATAACCTCATCATCGCCGTCACCTTCGCCTGTGAGATTATCACCGCTGTGAACCACAGAGCCGCACGTTGATTTCAGTTTGCGGAACCAGACGGTATCAATAGTTTTACCGGTGCTGTCCATTAAGACGCAACCGGCATCCAGATCAATAGAGTCGCTGCCACCGAACATCCCGCCAAATAACCCTTTTTTCTTGATGGGGTCCCACCCGAGGCCAAACTGAAGCTGGCTGAGCGCGGTGGATTGTTTGCTGAGTGATACCGTCTGATTCTTGCTTAATGAAACCATATTCATTTCCTTAAAATGGTATTGACTGAAACAAGGAGAAATAAAGAAATTTTGACTGCGAAGAAAATCATATCATGATGTAGTTCACTCGCAAGCCAATTTTGGAAAAGATTTGTGACTTTTTATCTTCCTTGGTCGGATTTAAAATAATATAACTTTGTTATGATATTGAAATTTTTGAATAAACAAGGATTGCATTACTGTGTCTCTCTATGCATTTCTGGATGCTTTAAGAAATCATAATATGATTGACATGTTTGGCGGACCTTTTTAGACTCATTACACTCTCCAAAAAGATTCTTCACCGCAGGTTAATTTGAAAATATGAATAATAAAATTTGGCTAATGGAAGGATTATCGTCTCAAAGAGACATCATCCAGGGAATAAAGTCTTTCGCAGCAAAAATGCAGACTGACCTGACGGTTTACGCCTCACACCGTAATGAACGTAACGAAATTCTTTCTGTCGCAGACTTTTCACTGACAGAGCCTAATGATGCCGAACAGCGCCTGCCCTTTATCCTTTCCACGATTGCACAGTGCGGTATTAATGCCCTTCATGCCGGACGTCATGGTCAGTGGTTTGGAAACCACCGTGTGGACATCGAGGCTTCAGGTACATCACTGACTACCGGTGCATCCGGACCAGAATGGCTGGAAATGGCAGATGACAAAGTAACTTTTGCTGAAGTAATGGAAGAAAATCGCCTCCCTGTGGTGCCATCTCTGCGGATCAATTCCATTGAAGAATTGCAGCATCATCTCAGTCATTCCCCTTTTGAAGGCCAGCAGCTCTGCGTAAAACCCGTTACCGGTATTTATGGCATGGGTTTCTGGCGCTTTGATGACACGGCATCGTCAATGGACATTTTTAACCATCCGGCAAACCGTGTTGTTCACCCACGCCAGTACCTGGCGGCACTGTCCGGTACAGAGACGTTTACGCCCCTGGTTTTAATGCCTTATCTTCCTGGCCCTGAATATTCTGTTGATATCCTGGCGGACAAAGGCGAAGTGCTCGCAGCGGTTGCCCGTCGTAAAGAAGGCCCCCTTCAGTATCTTGAAAATAGCGGTGAAGCATTTGAACTTGCCTGCGCCTGTGCAAGTGGGATGAAGGCTGATGGGCTGGTCAATGTACAAACCCGCAATAACGTCACTGGCAACCCCGTTCTGCTGGAAACTAATATGCGGCCGTCTGGCGGCATTGGTTATACCCAACACAGTGGGGTTAATTTACCGGGGTTGTTTGCCTTCCATAAGCTGGGCCTGATGTCGAAAAGTGACGTTATTGAGATGGCAAAGCGCGATTTCGCTGCGGCCACTGTGCGATCCGTAACTGATGTTATCGCGTACCCCACTCACCTGACTAACCGACTGAACTGAAGGATTGAATATGGCTTTAGTGAATGATGAGACTGTATATCGCCGTACGCTTTCCTGCGGCACGATTCAGGTCACAGGCAGGCAGCAGAATTTTTTGTTAGACGACCTGTTTGATATTGCAGAACGACGCAATCCCAAACGCGCTTTTCTCTTTGTCAGCAAAGTGCTTGGCCGTCATATTCCGGTGTCCCCCTCAGTCATGCGCCAGGTGTATCGCCAGTTAGCTGAGCAGATCCCTGAATGTATGGCGGGGCCCGTTCTCGTTATCGGTATGGCTGAAACTGCCGTGGGCCTGGGGGCGGGTGTCTTTGATGAACTCCGTCACCGGTTCAGTGAGTCTGTCTACCTGACGTCCACTCGTCATCCTGTCGATGGTGAGCTGTTGTGCGAATTTAAAGAAGAGCACAGCCATGCAACAGATCATCTGATTTACTTACCAGATGAGCCGGAAATGCGCCGTCGTGTTTGCGAAGCTCGTACAATTGTCCTGATCGATGATGAAGCCACCACAGGGAATACCTTTATCAATTTACTGGCTGCGTTGCGGAGTACTCAGCGCCTGGCAAACCTTGAGCAGGTGGTCACCGTGACACTCACTGACTGGAGTGGTGAAGCCCTCACAAAACGCTGCCCCCTCCCTGTGACCCCCGTTTCACTGGTCAGTGGTCAGTGGCAATGGACCCCGATCCCGGATGCACCTGTTCCTGTTATGCCCTTTGTCAATGTCACCTCGCGTGGTGCAGTCCCGGTGACGGGCAAGCAGTCCTGGGGCAGACTCGGCATGACGGTCCCTGCCAGGGATTTAGGTCGCCATATTGTGGCGTCTTCGGGAGAACGTATTCTGGTTCTGGGCACTGGAGAGTTTGTCTGGGAGCCCTTCCTGTTATCCGAGCGTCTTGAAACGCAGGGAGCAACGGTTCACTACAGTTCCACGACCCGCTCACCTATCGCAACCGGCTTCGCTATCCAGTCGGCCATTGCCTTCACCGATAACTATGGACTGGGTATCCCTAACTTTGTTTATAACGTTGCTCATCAGCAGTTTGACCGTATCTTGCTGTGTACCGAGACGCCAGCTGAAAGTGTGGATCAGCATCTGTTAACCGCGCTGTCCGATGTTGCCCCTGTTGTGGAGATTGTGACCTATGAATAAACCTGTTGTATTGAGCGATCTCGATGACACGCTTTTCCAGACCCGTCGTAAAATGGTGGATGAACTGGCGCTTGAGCCCTTCCGGACCGGTGCGCTGGACCGCAGCCTTACCCCCCGCAGTTACATGACGGAAGAACAGTCTATGCTGGTTGACTGGCTACTGGAACAGGCTGAACTGATCCCGGTGACGGCCCGTGGT
Source organism: Enterobacter sp. JMULE2 (assembly GCF_013337145.1). NCBI lineage: Bacteria > Pseudomonadati > Pseudomonadota > Gammaproteobacteria > Enterobacterales > Enterobacteriaceae > Enterobacter > Enterobacter sp. JMULE2. The sequence continues at coordinate 172,777 of NZ_SGWD01000018.1, read as the reverse complement.
ACGGAAGAAATCAGTCGTGTGCAAATTCCCTTTAGCTCCTGGGCCATCACCACTCACGGTGCGGTCATCCTTACTCCTCAGGGGCAACCGGATGAAGAATGGAAAGCCCATATGCTTCATAGTCTTGCCCCGTATGACGAAAGGCTGACGGGAATGCAAAGACAAATCACTGAACTGATGGAGGCCAGAGGGATTAATGCGTGGGCGCGACTGAATTATGAGTATGACGGCGTACCGATTTATCTGGTGATGAAACATCGCGACAGCACCCGCCTTGATGAACTCAATGCAATTGCAGACGAAATAGAACAGTTGTTCCCAACCGATGGTTTTTATATCCACCGCAACAGTAACAATGTTGCCTGGTTACCTCATCCGGTTGAAAAAGGCCTGGCCGTGACCTGGCTCCTTGAAAAACTCCGAACTGAACACGGCGTTTTCCCGGTGATTGGCCTCGGCGACAGCCTGAGCGACCACCGGTTCATGAAGCTATGTAGCTGGTATGGTCTGCCTCGTCAGAGCCAGTTTGCCGAAGCCATTTCACACCGTATTTTTGGAGAAAAATAAATGCAGCCTGAATTATCGACCTTCTCAGGCTCCTACTCGCCTGACGATGTGCAGTTTTTACTCCAGCCAGTGACCATGGAAATGACGCCTGTTGATCTGAAAGAAGAGCTGATCCAGTCCGGTAAAAAACATTACTCCGATATGCTGAGTCAGGAGCCTGCTCCTACGCAGTGGCATCTTGAGCTGTTTTCACGCGCCCTTGATATGGGCGCGGCACGGCTGGCAAAAGAGGTATCGCAGCTTGCACGGGAACTTGTTAAGCGATTTGGTGATGAGCCCATTATTCTTGCTAGCCTGGTCAGAGCCGGTGTGCCGTTAGGAGTGATGTTACAGCAGGCACTCCGGGCCATGGGGAAGAATTCCTTTCATTACGGGATAAGTATCATCCGTGACAGGGGGATTGATACTGCTGCACTGGAATTGATTGAGGCCCGACACGGTACACAGGGCATTGTCTTTGTCGATGGATGGACCGGTAAAGGCGCGATTACCGGCGAGCTGCTCCGTTCGCTGAAAGGTCGGAACGGGTATCCTGAACAACCGCGCCTTGTCGTGCTGGCCGATCCCTGTGGATGCTCATGGCTTGCCGCAAGCGCAGATGACTGGCTTATCCCCTTTGGGATTATGGGCGCACCCGTCTCAGGGCTTATCTCCCGCTCAGTCTGGACCGATGAAGGGCTACACGGGTGTGTCGTTTGCGATCATCTCACTGGTTATGAATGCAGCCGGATGCTGGTCGAAACCGTGGCGCGTTTCCGTGAACAGCTTGATGGTCAGGAATTACCGGCGCTGGTCTGGGATACTGGGGAAAACACCGGGTTATGGCAGCAAAGCCGTAACGTTATTTCCAGCCTGGCAAATAATTATTCGGTAGACAGCATCAATCGTATCAAGCCGGGGATTGCAGAAGCCACCAGAGCCGTTTTGCGCCGGGTGCCTGACCATGTCTTCGTCCGCTCGGTGGATGATCCCGATGTTGCACTGCTGGTTGGGCTGGCCCGGGATAAAGGTATCCCGGTGACCGAGATGGGTAACGCTATCGGCCAGTACAGGGCCGTCACAATCATTAAAAAGGTGCTCTGATGGACAAACGTCTTTCGCCCTGGAATCTGGGGGCCACACTTTATATGCCTGCCACCCGACTGGATATTGCCGATGCTGTCCTGCACAGAAAAATCCCGGGTCTGCGATCTCTGGTTATCTGTCTGGAAGATGCCGTCAGCGAGGGTGACATACCTCAGGCACTGCAAAATCTTAAACGATTACTACAGCAATTGAATGCCGCAAAAGTTAACAGTGGCAATAATGAATGGCCGCTGGTATTTATCCGCCCCCGCCATCCTGATATGGGTCAATGGCTGGCTGAGAATCTTGACCTTAGTGCGATAGACGGCTTTGTATTGCCGAAATTTACGCTCTCCTCTTTGCCAGTATGGTGGGGCATCATGGCCGATACACATTTGTGCCTGATGCCGACTCTTGAGACGGAAGAGGTTTTTGATGTTGTGCAGATGCGCGAACTGGCAACCACGCTCCTGTCCCATCCGTGCCACGAACGAATTATAGCGTTACGTATTGGCGGTAATGACCTGATGAATGTCGTTTCACTCAGACGCCCTCGTAATCTCACGCTGTACGACAGCCCGATGGGGTATGTCATCAAAATGCTGGTGTCTGTTTTTGCCCCGCGTGATTTTGCACTGACGGCGCCGGTCTGCGAGCATATTGACGATCACGCGGTGATGGCACGTGAGTTGTCGCTGGATATGGCGCATGGCCTAGTAGGCAAAACTGCTATCCATCCAGGGCAGATTGATGTTATTGAACAGGCGTTAATGGTCTCCCCGGGTGAGCATTCTGACGCCCTGCGTATTCTTAATTCGACCCAGGCTGTTTTTAAATCCCAGGGCGCAATGTGTGAACCCGCAACGCACAGACGCTGGGCCGCAGGTATTCTGGAACGCGCCCGGGTTTATGGTCTGACATCCGAGAAAAATCCGGACGGTATCAGACTGATGCCTATGTCTCAGCAAAAATAAGGTTGTCATAATGGGATTCAGATTCCGTAAATCTATCAGCATTCTTCCGGGGGTCCGGGTTAATTTGAGCAATGGTTCCCCCAGCCTGAGTGTGGGGCCTCGTGGTGCGTCTGTTTCTGTTGGGAGCCGTGGTACCTATGCAAACCTGGGTGTCCCGGGAACGGGGCTCAGTTATCGTACTCGTCTGGACCGTTCCGCACGTTCACGAAGCGGAGGGCGCACCCAATCCGATCCGGCATTGCGTCACGCCCTCGAAGAGGAAGTGCTGGCGTTAATGTCAGCCGTACACGCGATAACCAATATTCATGAACTGACGCCAGATCCCTCCATGGGCACAACACTGACCGAACTGGAGTCTCTCTATCTGCGAAATCGTATGGAGCCGTTTCAGGTCCCGGCCCCGGTTCGCCCGGTTAAACCGGAAAGCCAGGTAATGCCTGCACAACCTGAGGAAAACGAGGGGGTAGGTTTTCTGGGCAAGTTATTTGAATCTGAATCAGCCCGGACAGCTCGTCATGCTGAAAATCTTTTGCGCTGGGAGCAAGAGCTGGCGGACACGGAGCGCGAAAATGCATTGCAGTTGCAACGATATCAACAGCAACGAGCCGCGTGGGCAGAACAATATGCCAACTGGCAGCATGAGGCAAATGAACACGCAGTAAAGCTGGAAGCATCCCAGGTAAATGCACAGCAACAATTTTTGAGTGACAGCGCCTGGTTTGAGTCAGTGCTGTCCGAGGTGCTGTCACAGACCGAATGGCCGCGTGAAACGCTGGTGGCATTTGAAGTCAAACCTGAGCAATCCGTCGTCATGCTTGATGTTGATTTACCCGAGATTGAAGATATGCCTGATAAAATTTACAGCGTGAATGCCCGGGGGACCGAAATTACAGAGAAAGCCATGGGCCAGAAGGCACAGAGAGAAAATTATGCACGTCATGTGCATGGATGCCTGATGCGTCTGGCTGGTATCGCCTTCAATGCGTTACCCTTCGATACGGTGATTATTTCAGGATTTACCCAACGGGTAAGTAAACGCACGGGGTATCTGGAAGATGAATACATTATTTCCTGCCGGTGTAATCGTCAGGCGATGGAAAATATTAATTTTATGGGAATACAAAATGTGGACCCTGTGGAAGCACTGAATAGCCACACGGTAATCAGAAAGATGAGCTCAACATTCATTTTTCAGCCAATTGAACCACTGACTTTGAATGCAGGCTTTAACTGAACATGCAACTAAACACCAGACAGGCACGAATATTTACACTTGCTAACCTACTCGGCTCAGGAAAGCCAGTCGCTGCGCACGATATTATTAACCGCCTTGAATGTTCTGAACCAACACTCACCCGGGCACTCAAAGAACTCAGGGATTCCTACTCGGCTGAAATTAAATACAGTAAAGCTAACCATACATATCAGCTGGTTATCCCGGGACAACTGGATAAGAAGACGCTGCGTCGTATGAATGAAGCTCTCGCTTTAAACGCCGAGCTGAAAACCAGTAAGTCGGGTGGGAAAGTCGTGCTGGATAAGGATAAAAAAACGGCTGTTTCGTTGTCTTTACGTATGAGAATTCTCAGAAAAATAGATAAAGTTGCCGAACTTTCAGGTGTGTCACGCAGTGAGGCGGTTGAGCATATAGCGGAAAAAATCGTTGATGAACTGATAAGTGATTTGAAAAACAGAAAATCATGAATTAATGGTTTGAACCCGAACTGGCACATCGGTTTTCGGCTCCACCAGAGGAATGCCGGTTCAGTAACATGCCAAAGTGTCAGTTCAAAGTAAGTTGTATATACCCGCCAGTTATGGCAATTGCACCTGCCAGTGAATGAAGCAAAATGGGCAATAGTAGACCATCGCTTTTAATTCTGGCATAACCTAAAACTAACGAAAGCAGAATGAAAGAACCCTGAGTTGGCAAATCATACTGGGTATGTGACATTGCAAACAACACAGCTGAGAATACAACCCCTACCCATAAACCGTACCGTTCACCAAAAATGAAGTGTGACGCTTCTGGTATCAAACCCCTGAACAATATTTCTTCAGCTACAGGAGCCATAACCAATGCCATAACAATTTTACCAATACATTCGATAGCAGACACGTTTAAATAGTTTGTGGTAAAACTTTGTTCTGGCAGTAGGAAGGAAAGGGCTTGTATCAACACAACAATCAGGGCCAGTCTAAATCCGTTTGCACCTGCTTCACCCAGACCCATTCTATTCATTCCGGTATTATACATTAACCCCATAATCACCATGGTAATGAAAATTATGGCATACGAGAAAATAGAGTTATAGGAAAAATACTGACTGGTGATGTGGGTAATTAGATCTTGTATATTCAAAAAGAAATATATGCTAACAGATGCATTGCTTAAACATTTAAATAATACATAAGCCATTAAAGTGAATAAAATAATAGTAAGTCTTTGTTTAAACATCAACATCAGTATCCATATTGTTTGTGCAGAGTAATGCAATGTTTCTCAGTCCTGATGTATCCCTGGCAGTAATAAAGTTATACATGCGTTTATACAATAGGTCAGATAGTCTTGTGTTATCGATAAAATATGATGCCAGATCTGAGCTTAACCGTCCATTGCTATCGTTAAAACGATGTGAAGTGTATCAAATGGAGTGTAAAGCGCTGGCGCGAGCAAAATTAATTAATTCGCTTCAATCACTCCATTCCAATGATCTTTAAGTTTCGAAGTAAAACAAAAGTCTGTAACTGTCGCTTTTATCCCATAAATCACTTTGTCCGGATTGATGAAGAAAAGTAACTATTTTTGAATGGTTGTGCTTAAGCCCTTTATACTTCACCCTGCTTAATTAATCAAAGAATTGTTTTAGAAAAGGATTTCGAGCGCCCCTGACAGAGGTTGATTTCATTTCAGAAAATGCTACATTTATGGCATCTCAAACGTCCGTATGAACGATAGATAGACATAATGGATGGAAATATTGCCATCAGTTTCTCGGAAAACACAAGTAATACAGCCACCGTCTGTTGCACAAACGCATTATGCTAATCGCGTAAATGGGATTTGAGGTCCGCTGCTGGCACCTGGTTGCCGAAACAACACGAAGGGACTGCTATGAGCGATGAGCTGACGTTTAATTTTTTGCAAACTTTCTGACTTTTAACGGAATTCGGAAGTATTTCATTATAATTTCATCGCAATCCAGTTACCAGCCAGGCCAAACAATCCATGATGAGAATACCCAGATTACACAAAGCTGCAAACCAATCTGTTGCACTATTCTAAATCAATAAAAAAAGAAGCAGGTCATGGCGAAATTGGATGCACCCACAATAAGGCATGAAGCTATCTAGCTTATAACGCAAGGCTTTCCGCCACCAAGTGTGCCATTTCAGTATCCTCATTCACACCTTATAATCCATGAGCTCATAAATTCTCGCAAGTTGCTTCTGGTCTATACATTCTCCTTTTTTATACAACGCGGGCAATAATTTTTCAGGCACAATCGTTGTCTTCATTAACGTTCCCTCTTCTGATTCATCCATTGCCGTTGTTTTGAACCAAGTATGCATATCATCAAGCGCAGCATCTGCCGTGAAGAATATTAGATTATCACCTGGAATCATTCTTTCAAGATGAGAGCGAGTCTTAGCCACCCGGTAAAAAGATTGAATATCACCTTGAGCATTACTGGCATTAAAATCGTTAACGTCAGGTTTAATTTTCAGAATATTTTGCGCTTCCTGACAGCCATAAATAGAGGCAATACATATAGCTATAGTGGGATGCCCTTTATTCAGCCCCAAATATTCAGCCTTTTCAGCGACTCTTTCAGCATATTTAAGACGTTCATTTCTCCCTGGGGTCTGATAAACTCTCAATTCACGATTAAAGAAGTCGAGAAGCTTAATACATGCTGGTAAAGATAACTCTGCACGTAACTCCAATGGAGTGTCCTCATCCATTAATATTGGTATTAACTTCTCCAGAGCCTCTGGAGATTCTACTAGATTATTAGAACCAAGGAACTCGACGATTTGAGAGTAATCACTCTTAAATATATCAATCATTTTTTTAGCATTTAGCATATTTCTATAATCAGTCCCTTTTTCGAGAATGGCCATTAGCAGAGAAAAACGATACTTACCGCTTTTAGCTATCTCGCTTAACTCATCCAGACGTTTTATAACCTCTTTTCCTTTACTTTCTAAATTTGTGCGAGATTTTATATGGGAAATGATGCAGATATCGAGTAAAACGACTGGGCGTGGTAGACGCTGATTTTTTATATCTTGGTGGCTTAAGGGCATTTCAAATTTCCTTATTTAATGAGGGCTTAGATGTATAGTCTATATTTTTTTGACTAAAAAATAGTCAAGCAGCAAAGAAAGGATAAAGCATGTAATCAAAAAAAAATTATGCAATGTATTAAGTTTTTCTCAAAAACATATATATATGTCGAGGGCCGTCTATGTCCGCTCCCGGCACAGAGCTGCCTGTCAAATTAAGTTTAGCCCTGTGCCATAACAGAGTCAGATCAAGAAACGACTAAAACAATTTAAGGAATAGTTTAATACGTATGGCCTCTTTTAACCGCTTCATGCTCAAAATGTGATTCTTTAATGCCAAACCAGAACTTGACCGTTTCTCTTCCATGCTATATGGACCAGAAAGCACCTAGAAAGATGAATCAGTTCCTCGGTGGTCTGCGTTTGATATGGTGGTGTCAAATCGTCTATCTCTTTGCTTAATCTGAAGCTTTAGTATCCCAATGCACAATCGAAATCGTAATACCTGACCTTAAAGTTATGAATTTACCTACCCCCTATCTCCTACTCCCGGTTGTGACAAGTATGTAGGAGTTATTCAGTTGCCTGAGCTGTAGATCTGCCCGGTTAAGCAGGTCTCGGGACAGCGGTTGATCTTGCGGTGAATTTTGCAGTTGCCGGATTAATTCTTCAACTGGCACGCTTTCGTTTAAGGACTTTGATATAGAGAACACAGCCGTTTTAAGCTCACTAACGGTCAGGTATTTGCCCTTCTTCTCATCGAGTTGATTAAGTCTGTCCTGAAGCGTCTGAAGCTCAGATACTCCCCTGTACCAACCTGAGATGGTGGCATTGGGCAAACTGTTGGCTTGCAGCTTTGACCGCCAGTCCGCCGACAGCTCCTCTGTAAATTTGGCGTTAGGGTAAAGATGGCGAGTTTGTTCTACCAACTGATTACCGTATTGCAATGGCCAATACGGTGAAAGAGTGCTCAGTTCGTTCAGGCGGGAAGTTAATTGTTTGGCGTAGGTATCACTGGATTCAAGCCACGCCGGAGCGTCCTGGCGTAGCTGATCGACAGCCGGAAGAGGCATACTGGTCGGTAAAGCTGCGAGAGAGTTATTCAACGCATCTTCTCCGGGGTGGCTGAATACTATTGGCGTGAAAATATAGGTGACTATGCCCAGTACGGCAGCTGTTAAAATACCGCCGAAATAAGCCACTAATGGAGTGACCCTTGAGGCTGATTTTCTGATTACTTCAACTTCAACTGCTGGTTCAGAATTCACCACATATACCCAGCGCTGACTATTCTGCCTTTCTGCCCTAACCGGTAGTGCTACGTCTGTTAGATTGCTATCCGTCTGGCTTGACGTGACATCACTATTTTCCAGCCTGATAATTGTGTTTTGCAGCATCTGACGAAGCGGCTCAAAACCACTTGCACTGTGCAGTTCGAGCCGTTGCAAGGCTTCACCAGTTGAGCTCAAAAGCCTTATTCCCTGGTTCAGGCTTGGTAAATCCGCCCTATGGAGGGATAAAGTCCGGAACAGCTGTTGAAGACGCTTACTCAGGCTGCTGAGTATTTCTATTCTGGCATGTGCAGAAGCGGGCCACATTGCTGACCATTGATAGCGTATCAGGGCATCCAGAATCGCCATACCTTCATTGAAACCCTGTATACCTGCCTGCTGTGCCCTTGCCAGGGTATACCACGCCGCCGTCTGAAGCTCGACACCATTGGTATCGAAAAGATTTAATGCCAGTTTTTCAACATTCCCCCAGTTCACATCCGGACGGGCAGGATGGGATAGTTTAGCGAGCTCTTCACGTAGCACTGAATAATCAGGCATTGTGCGTGGATCGTTTCCGGTCTTAAGGTGGCGTTCGGTTGTGTGGGACATTGTGAAATCCGTATCGAATGAGGGTCTAAGTTGATTAGATAAACTGATGGATTAGATAAACTGATGGTTTTCCAGATGCTGCTGTTGTTTCAAATGCCTGATCATCACTTTACCCTCTGGCATAAACTCGGTCCCATACCGTACAAGTCCGATACCTCTCAGTTCCGCATCGATGGCGTAGCGCAACTCCCCGGGCACTTGCTGTTCGAGTAAAGTTACATTGAGGGACTGCAAACGGGGTTCATACTTGAGCAGGACACCGGCCAGCGTTTCGATCAGCTCGTGGGCTGTCCCGGGCATGCCTTGCAGAATTTTGGTCATATCGGGTAAGCCATAATCTGGCAGATGGGATACGGTACCGGCCCGGGCGTTCAAAATTCGCTGGATGTTATCCAGTACGGATAAAATGACCTGGTCTTCTTCGTTTACAACTTCAAGGGGAAGATCCCCTGTAAAGTTGCCCGTAAGAATTTCATACAATGAAGGTGATTTTCGGTCCATATTGATTTTTTTCCACACTCTATGCTGGTAATGGATAAGGCAAATCAATTTCGGGTGCGTCTGATAACCAACGGCCTGATTTTTTCATTAAATAACCCAAAATCTCATCATTAGTTAAATTGACGTCAGACATTGAATCATTTTTGAACCAGTCTTCAGGATAGTAGAATAGGTCTGAGGCATGTGGCTCTGAGAAATTCAATTCTATCAGACTAAGAGCATAACCTTGTAAGGCCTCATTACCTTCAGCTGTACTTATAAATTCTATTATTTGTTTCGCCTCACGGAAAGATAAGTCCTCTTGATATTTAGCTTGATAAAGGGCCGTCTTAACAAAATTTTCTGTGGAAATCCATGAGTGGTAGTCACGAAAATCGCTAAATTCAAACTTAGAAACAGCAGAGATATTCCATTTTTCTATCAATGCATTCACTTTGCTAGATTTTTCGTCGGACCCAGTATCTATGAGATTCGATAATTCTTCTGCAATTGCATTCATAGATTGCAATTTATCATGATGAATTTCAGATGGATGTAATCTAACTGGCAATGGCATAATAACCTCATATACATTACTGTCATGCTAATTTATAACTTAAGGCTGCTGTGCGGCAACCATGTTAATTTTCTGTTCATGATTTTGTTTGTCCTATGAGTCTTTGAATAAAGAAAGCCCTTGAGACTTTCTCCATTTAATTATCTCTTCTACAACCCCTTCTGGTGAATCATTTTCAGGTTTTGTTGGGTGATAGATAAAATCACCAGCTTTGACTGTTCCCACTACTGATATTATCTTATCCAAGATCGTATCTAAATATTCTTCAAGCTCTAGCCCTTTAGGCGAAGGAGTGGATCTTAAATCTGAATAGAATTCATTCAAGATTTTCATAAATTCATTTTTGGTATAGCCTTCCAATCTATCTTTAACACAATTAATGTCAATAATAATAAGCTTGGCATTCCTCATAATGTGCAAGCGGAAATGTTAGGTTAATTTGCCTATCGTACATTTACATTTAGTTCTGGCATTGGTTTTTAACTATCTTTAAAAAGCGGAAGCCCTTGCGATTTCCTCCACTCCTTCACAATTTTAATAATATTCTTTGGTTCCCTAGCTTCTGGTGATTCAGGATAGGCTATTAGGTCTCCTTGCTTAGGGTGCTCAGTAATAACTATGAAATGGTCCATGAGCTTATCTAAGTAAGTATCTAATTCTTTCCCTTTTAGAGATTTATCCTTCCTGGTTGCTCGTCTGAATTCATGCAGAAATTCGATGAATTCATCTTCAGTATAATCGTTAATTGTGTTTTTAAATTCTAACATCATCTTACCTTCTATAGTGAATTTCATCATGCAATCGCGGCGTAACTATTCTTAAATTATCAATGTCATATACACCGCCACCATTTTCTATGGCTTTATCATGATGTATCTGAAATTTTTTCACAACTTCATTTGGACCATGATAATATCCAGCAGAAGGAACCCATGGAGCTAAACCGCCACTAATTCTTTCTTGGTTATCCTCTCCAAATTGAGCCATGAGCTCTGGGTCATTGCTTATTTCTATCCATATGTCTTCGCGTAACCCATTGAAAGAAGTATAATTCCTTCCTCGTAATTTATCAGCAATATGAGCTGGGATTTTAGCGCCCTCGCCACTATTGGTAACTGATAAATCGAGCCAATTTTTCCCATTTTCAATTTGAGAACCAGTCCCACTTGCTGTTCCCGGCTGAGTCCTTGGGTCATCCTTCAGATAAACATAAATCGGCTTAATCCCGGAGTCCGCAGGGAACACCAGAATGTAATCGTTAAGATCGCGTTCGTCCGGCACCGGGAAAGGAGGAATCGTGTATTCATCTTTGCCGTCAGGAATTGGCGTGACGAGTATTGTAGCCTGGTCTATTGGCTCAATGTCGCTGCCGGTATGTGAGGGAAGGTCACTGCCTTCAGGTTTCTCAGGCGTCCAGGTAATCAGCGGACCATCGGCACCGTGGGCTGGAGTGAACTCATATTGATTATGCTCACTATTCCACACCATGTTTGCCGTACGGACACCTTCATACGGGGTACCTTCACCCGTATGGACGCCATAGACCCGCATGTTGCCCTGCTCATCCTGGCGCCAGAAGAACCTCACCCGGGTTGTCGCTTTTGCCCCGGTGATGGCTTTCTGCCGCAGCTCGTCCTCGTACCAGAATTCGTCACGACCTGGAACCTTGTCACTCCCCTCACCCGCAGAAGGAACGTAAAGCGCAGACATCATCGCGCCTACATACGGAATTCCCCGGGCCGCGCCCAATACGCCGGTCAGGGACCATTCTCCCCAGACCTGGGTCATCACACCTGTAGCCGTTCGGGCAGCGAGTGCCCCGCTGCCTAATGCAATCGGCGCGACAGATGCTTCAGCCGGTGCTATTGCCCCCTCGCTGCCAGGTTTTCTTCGTTTGGCAGACTGGGCATGCTGAACGACTTCATCATCTGCATGCTCATGTTGATGACCGTACCCGCAGCAGTCGTCCTCGACAGGCTGGGCAAAAATTGTCATCTGTCCAAAGTTATCAACGGGCTCTTCCGCAGTACCGGCATCCGTGCAGCCTTTCTCCTTCAGGCAGGATTTTGCATACACCGGCGTCACCCACGGGGTGAGCGTTTCGGGATTGAATTCTCGCATGGTCGCCGGAGGCGGCAAGGATACGGCCTCCGTAGGTTTAGCACTGGCCGATGCAGCCATCGTCCGCTTCACTTTGCGCAAATACGACGCTGTCGTGCCGTACTCGACCTTCCCGGCCTCAAGCTTCAGGTAACTGCCACCACCAATTAGGGTGATACGTTTTTTTCCTGCAAAGGAGATGTCACTCGCTGAGCTCAGCGTCAGCTTCTTCTCAGCAAATAACCGCATGTTAGCGTTTTGCGCCTGGACATCGATTGGCCCTTCTCCGGATTTCAGGCTCAGTTGACCGGTGCGGGCAAAGAGCCCCAGCTTCTCCCCGGTCAAAGCGGTCGCATTGCCCATCACTCCAGCACTGAAGTCTTCTCCGGCGTTAAGCGCAAGATTCCGGCCAGCGGCCAGCTGCATATCTTCACCGCTGGTCAAAGCCATGCCTTCCGGCGCTGAGAAAAGCACCGCTTCATTGAGCGGTTTCAGCCGCTGCTCAAACATCTGTATCTGACTGTCGACATCCCCCTTCAGCGCCAGAGCCTTTTCAGCGGCCATTTCCAGCTGTTGCAGTTGCTGATTAAGCCTGTCGATTTCCTTTAGCGCGGCATCCATATCAAGAGCATCACCCTGGGCTTTCGCCTGAGCATCCGCAGCGACAAAGAGTCCCTTTCCTGCTCTCAGGGTTCCCCATTCATCGGTGCGCAGCTCTGTGCCTTTACCGCGCAGTTGTCCCTTGCTGTCCACCAGGTTTCCGCTGTTGAGCTGCGTCTTGCCGTATTCCGTGGCGAGTTTGATGTGCTCTTCACCACGCTTGTCTTCCATGCGTAATTTTGAGTTGGCAGGCGTCCGGAGGATGTTCCTGGTGTGATTGTCCCGGTTCACGAGGTCGGGATGTTCGGAGTCGTGCAAGGCATAGGCGATGTACGGCAGATCAATATCGCCATTGCTGTACGCAATCGCCACTTCGGTGCCATCAATGAGCGGCGTATGCCATCCCAGTGTTTCACCGGCATAAGGTTTCGCCATCCGCAGCCACAGATAACCGTAACCGGGTTCCGTCCCCTCCCGGTCGAAGTCAAGCTTCACCCGATAGCGGCCCTGCTCGTCCAGGTGTGCGTAGGTATCATTTTTTTCACGACTTTCGATCCGGGCCGGAATCGTACCCGGAATGACCGGACGCGGGATCTCTACCGGACGGAAGCAGTAACGTTCGGTGTAAGGCAGACCCCAGACCGACACATGCAGACGGGAATCACGCGCTCCCCGGAATGTCACCAGCGTGAGGATCACACCCTCTTGCAGGGCCGTAATGACGTCGCCCTGCGGCTCCAGCACCTGCCCGGGTGTGAGGTGTGCAGCATTGCTGAACAGGTGAATACGGGCCGACCTGTTGAGCTCCCGCTCGTGGTGAAGTCGGGCGTAGAACGCGCCAGATTCGGTTTCCGGCTCAGGGCTGGCGTCATCACCCGCTTCACGATAAGGTGCCGCGTAACGGTAATGCTCTCCGGTGGTGACAGCATTATTACGCACGCTGACCGCCGCATTCATCGGCGTAGTGGCTGTCCGGTAGTTGTAATCACGCGTGGTGACAGTGCCGGTGGCAATGTTGTGCCAGGTCCGGACATCCCAGACCGATTCTGCTGCGCCGTCGAACAACCCCGAGGGCTCGCTGTAGGGCAAATGCACATCAAACTGGTAGTTAAGCTGGCTGTCGGCCAGTATGTAGGTATCCAGACCGCGCACGTCATCCATCATCGTGCGCCAGTAAATGCCCACCTCAGATAGAATGCGCTGGATGAATTGCAGATCCGTTTCCTGCCACTGGGTGATAATTTCACGCGGCGGGTACGTATGCTCCAGTCTGAATTCAAAATCAGGACCTTCCAGACCGTGTTTACGCAGCACCTGCTCAACCACCTCAGGAACGGACTGGTTCTGATATACCGCGCACTGTCGGGTGTATCCCAGGAGCGCCAGGCGCGAACTGAGCGTAAGCCGGTAGTGAGACTGGTCCTTTGATGTGGAAAGCCATTCCAGGCGGGTCACCATGCCGTGAACACTTTTACCACTCCGCATCCGGAAAGAGGCATATTTCATCAGCACCTCTTCCGGGGGGATGTTCGCCTGAAGCGTTGTGAACTCGATGTCCCAGCGGAAGGGTTCGCTCAGTGCTTCCCTGCCGTAAAAGCGCAGAACATCCGGCTTCACTGAACTGTCATTGATATCCAGAAAATATCGGGTCTGTCCGTCAAAAAGCGCTAACCAGTTATCCATCACATCACTCCTTCACCGGCACGAGGCTGAGCCAGCCATCACCCAGTTCAATCGTGCGGGGTTTGTCCGGATCCAGGTCGTCACGGGTCAGCACCAGACGCCAGCGGTTGTCCTTCTGATCCGGGCGGTTAAACAATCCCACCACAGCCACGAACTGAGCGTCTTCATCCATGGGCTTATTGAGCGTCACGCTGCCTTTGGGCATCACCAGCAGCGATTTTGACGCCAGTACGTCGTCTTTAAGTACCGTATCGGCATTACGCAACAGTGTCTGGTAATCGGCGGCATCAACCGCTTTACGATCCTTGAGCTGATAGACTCTCACCATCGTCGCCAGCGGTGTCTGTGCGCCATCGGCGTTAATGGCCGTACGCGGGGTAAAATCCAGATGCAGCGTTTTGATTTTCTTGTAGAAGATGGATTTCGTGATGCTGACCGTACCGTCCGTGACAGTCTGAGTCAGACCGCAGCCAGCGAGCAGGCTACAGGCAATAAGCGTCAGCGCCCACCAGCGGGTTACTGTTGCCATTCAAAAGTTCCTTTATTGAGAGTGGGAGTACGTGGTTATTCGAAGCGGTAGTGTCCGTCTTCAGCGGACGGTAACGCAGAACATTGCAACCCTTCATAGCAGCCCAGATTGACGGTCAGACTCTCCCGACTGTTGCTGAGCTTGCCAGCTTTCAGACCCAGCAAACCGGTGCGGCCCAGCTGGATACGTCTGCCTTTCCCAAGGCGAGGCTCAGGCAGCAATCGTACGGGTATGGTGAGACGCAGTCGGGCGTCACTGCGGTAGCCGAGATAAACGCGCAGCAGGACCAGCAAATCGGTATGGAGAAAACTACCAGGTAACCACCCTTCTGCTTCCTCCGGATCTTCTGTCTCAAGTGTCACCAGTACCCGACTGCATGCTTCTTTTGCCGTTTTACCCAGCGTGGCTCGCTGAGAAAGACGGATCCGATTTTGGGCACCCAGTCCGCTGCGGTTATCGATATGGACCTTAACCGGGTCGGGTTCGGTGATAATTGCCCGGGTATTCGGTGCCAGCAGGCTCACCAGGGCCCGGATGCCTTCTGCATTGCGGGTGGGTAATCGCATGGTGCCCAGCAGGGCCAGAAAGCGGGAAACCGGTGTTGCCACCTGCTCAGCCGTGCCCGGTATTCCAAGGCCGACCAGTCCCAACAGACACTGTGATGTGGCATCACGGCCACCTGCCTCGAAGGTGGCCGGATAGGCGTATTTTCGCCAGATCCGATAGTACTGGGTGGTAATGCGGTGGCTGAAGATATCCAGAAACGAGGTGACCGCCTCGTGCCCTTCGCGGCGCTGCGCAATGTCGTCCAGATAGGACGTTGGCAGAGGGGAGTCCACGCCATACATCCCCAAAAATGTCGTACGGACCGTTGGGGGCAATGTCGGGTTGTCTTCGTCGGTCTCCACCGCTTTGAGGGTACTGACCGGGAATCCCATACCAGGCCAGGGCCTGAATCGTACCGGATCGTTGGCCGGATGGCTGGTGGTGCCCAGTTTCGGCGCGTCCGGATTTTCCTGCTCCAGCAACTGGCAGAAACGATAAAAATTGGCCCGCCAGATATCTTTGCTCAGGACTAATGTCAGCCCGGTACGTGCTGGCTGTGATTCTCGCGCCATCTCAGTCGTTTTCCTGTCGGTTGCAGCACCAGCGTGAGCTGGTTAAAGAGGTGAATATCCGCGTAGAGCGCGAAGAAGCGATGCAGCATCTCGCCGAAGAGATTCACATCGCCTTCGCCTGCAAAATTGTCCATGTTCAGTGTGACTTCTATGTCCACGCCCCGAAGCATAAAGCCCTTCTCAAAGCGTCGGATCAGGGTGTGCTTCACCGCGACGATAGCTTCGAGCCGACGGCGGTTCATTTCATCATCGGTCCAGTCGTAGAGCGCCAGTGTTCCCCGCAGCACCTCAGGATTGTCCATCATGCTGAGGAAGTTTGAGCCGAGGTGGCTCATCACTCGCCAGTGAAAACGGTCGTTGGCGGGCGGGTACAGCGGCATTGTCGGCGCGGAGACGTTCAGTACCCTGACGGGCACCTTCCCGGTTTTGACCACCCTGTCCAGAAGGGTACTCTCCAGTGCCTTACGCGGAAGCTGACCATTGGTACCGGTGATCCGCATCGAGAGCGACTCTGGTTTCTCAGACAGCTGCTCCAGTTCAAACGAGCGGCCGCCGAGGATCAGCCAGGTGTCATACAGCCCGGATGGACCCCGCTTCACACGGGTATGGAAATAACGCTCTGGTGCATCGTGGCGCATCATTCCGCCACGGTGCCGGAAGCTGGTGAAGGGCACATAGGGGTGTTTGCCATTCTTCACCGCGCCATGAATATTATCGACGCTGTAAATCTCGGTGTGACCATCCTGAAGACGCAACGGCCTGAGCAGGTATTCGTTATCCAGCGGGTTAAGCGTCAGCGGGTCGGCTTCCAGGGTGAAGAGGTTGATGACCGGCGCACAGTGCAGGCGGAAGTTTTCCGTCTCAAAAGGCAGATCGGATGACCAGGCCTCACTGAGCACGATGTCGATTTCAAACCAGGAGCTGGCTTCAGTGAGTCCGATGGTGTCGAGACCGCGCAGCTCAACAAACATAAATTTCGGACGGAAGCTGAAATATTCCAGCAGCAGCTGGTAGCCGCTGAAGGCTGTATCTGCTTTCTTCCACAGGCCGTCATTGTCATCAAAGCCCATGGGTTTGCACCAGCCATCAAACTGATGGCGTTCGGTGTATGTCCCTGCATGGCGGGCATACATGGCGTGGACGCGACGGGTCATTGCCAGATGCAGTGCTGAACTGATCGGACTCTCTGCGTTGAGGAATATGGCGACTTTGTCGATCCCGGCTTTACTCCAGTCCACTTTTTCCGGGCATTCGAAGCGCAGACGGATAGCAGAGCGGCCATCGGTTTCAGTATGCAGGCGGGCGTCCGCAAGATGCAGTGGTTGCAGGGGAACATCGCGGGTCGTCCGATACTGACAGGCGGTTTTATGCGGCCCGACAGGGCGTGAAAGCACGGAGAAGCCTTCAGCCAGCATTTCGGCCTGACGCAGGCCACGCCAGTCTGGCGAGAATTCGACAATGGCCAGCGACGGGATGGTCCGCATATAGTGCGGCCACAGCAGACTCACCAGCCCTTCGGTCAGTTCCGGCAGGTCATCATCCAGCTTTTCACGCAAACGGCCCATCAGGAAGGCGAAGCCTTCAAACAGACGTTCTACATAGGGATCGCGGGCGCCGGGTTTATCCAGATTAAGCATCGCTGCCCGATCAGGATGGGCTCGGGCAAACTCTTTACCCGCCTCACGCAGGTAGCGCATCTCAGCTTCATAGTAGCGTAGGGTTAAATCATCCATGCACGGCATTCCTGAAAATGATTAAATAAAACATTAGCCACAGAGCACCATGGCACGGGCCGGATCGATGGCGATCAGACCCGCCAGTAGCGTATCCATCTCAGGCATCAGACGGGCTTTATCGGATTCGCTGCGACCGGCTTTCAGGCGCAGCAGTTTCAGGCGGCGAGCCTGGACTTCAAACAACAGAGCGGGTTCCCAGTCTTCCAGCGTCAGCTGTGGTGCGCTGGTGGTCAGTTCGCCAAGCAGGTGAAGCGCCATATCGTTTCGTCCGTACTGCTCTGCCACCCGGGCCATCAGCAGGCGTATCAGCCAGCGATGGCGCGGTGTGTCCATCCCCGGTCGGGACTGGAGCCAGGCAAGCGCCGCCTCGGGCCCTTCCGCGTCACCTTTTTCCATAGCTTCAGATTCAAGAAGCAGCACATCGTCTGACTGGCTGTTAACAACGGTAGCGGGTTCATCACCGTACAGCAGGCCTTCCTCATTCACTTTTTCAGCGATCCAGGCGGTGGTGACTTCATCAGCGAAGGGAGTTCCGTCATTCCATGCCAGCCCTTCAAGGCCCGGAAGGCGATGAAGGAGCAGCCGCAGATCGAGAAGAACGGAGTCTGCCCAGGCATCCCACGGGTGACCGGCATGACTGAGCCCCTGCCAGAGATACCACTGGAGATCGAGCCAGAAATGATTCACTCCCTCGCAAAACATCTGGCTGGCCTGCTCAACCAGTTCAGTCCAGTTTTTCTGAAGGTAGAGCCGCTTGAGTTGGGCCCGGTACTCGGCCTTCGGCGGTACCAGGCGGGTGCGCCCACTACTGTCCAGCGGAGGGATTTGATCGACCGTGTCCCATCGCACAGTCTTAATCAGCCGGTGAGAGGCAAGCCAGCCCTGCGGCTGTTCACTCAGCCAGCGGGAAAGTAACTTTGCCTGGTCGAGCAAATCGCGGCCAGATTTCACGGCTGACAGCTGCGGTGAGTCTGAGTGGGCTGGTTCACGTCCATGCTCCTGGGCGCTGCTGTTCTGGGGGACCAGCGCCTCCATACCGCCTGAGCGAGCCAGGCGGTTTTCCAGTGCAGTACACAGGCCAGCAAAAGACGGTTTTTCAGCTTCCGGCCAGTTGGCAACGGCAGACTCAAGCAGGTTTATGGCGCCGACCGTCAGACCGGCATCATTACTGTCGACTTCCGGCCATAAAGAGAGAGTGTCGATAATTTTTGTACTGTTCAGCCATTCCAGAGCTGCCTTACGGGCAACCGGGCGTTGTGGATGGCAGGCCTGCCCGAAGCGGGTCAACATCGCGACAAGAAGCAGTAAGCCCTCAGACAAGCCTTTTTCGCCGTCGCGGCTGAGTCGGGCCTGCACGTACCAGGTGACAACACGAATATCTTTGGCACTTTCGCAAAGACACTTCTGGGCCAGTTCGCACAACCGTGCTGAATCGGTACCCGAAAGCTTATTAATCTCTTCACGCATCAGCTGAAAATTATCATCGTATGCGGGATCGTCGCCGGTTTCAGGGCCGGAGGTGAAAGGGTGCAGCCAGTTATCCCAGAGTGACAGGGCGTCATTTGCCCGGGAGATGAGACGCTGCCTTTCTTCTTCGCTGGTGGCGCAGGCGGTTAACAGATCTTCCGGTGAACTCATTGATTTCCCCATTCATTACTAAATGAAAAGTTAAACGCTTCCATTGATCATTGTTCCGGACAGTGGGCACCGTAATCGGTTACTGTAAAATCATCCCCCATTGTTATGACATTCAAAGAGATCCCACCTTCACGTTGATAATCGAAGTTACAGAATCCAAATCCAGTTCCAGAACAAGAATCCACTTCGGTTATTCCTTCGGAATTTAGCTCTTTGGCAATGGAGTCGCTCTGATCCGCTTCGGTATTTTCAGGCTTCCATCCATAATCTTTGAGCAATTTTCTGGCGCTTTTAATATCTTTTCCGTAAATGTTTGGTACAGGTGCTATCCCATTACAGAATGGTTCTATCGGTGCAATTGGCTGAACACGAGCAATATTACCGTCATAAAACAAATCAGCAACTGCGGCCATACCCGGGAAAAATTCTCTCAGACGAAATGTGTTATTTAAATTGGTTTTGGAAACTGCACCCAAAGGCGAATTTGAGCCATCGGTGATTTTATCACCATAAATTAAAGCCTGGAGAGAACCCTTGCTATAAATTGCCACATTTCCATCTTTGACAAAGCAGGATCCGCTTGTCCCATCCTCACCTTTGCTGAAAAAACCAACGATAGTCAGATCACCGTTAGAGATTTCATTAATCACTCTCCATCCCAGAGATGAAACGGCTTTTCCCTCGATAGTCCTGGGTGGATCTCTATCACAATTTAATACAGGCTCATCAGAAGGTGTTTTCTGAGGCGCTGCTGGCAATTTATTAATGGCGACAATATGCAAGCCATCTACCGTTGATGATACTTTAGGTATATTTTCCGACGCACTGGATGAAAAGGTGGTTGTTAAAAACAACAATTTGCAAGCACATATTAAACAGTGTGTAAATCGACTGGTATATTTTAAAATCATAGATGCCACATGGTTTTTAAAAGCATAACGTTTCGCATGTGAAACGTTATGCGGAAAGAATATTAACATTTAATTTATTTTGCTGCTTACTCTTAATATCGCATTATCGTAAACAGGGTTTTGCTTTTCATTTTTTGCCGCCTTATAATAATTAAGGGCTTCATTATACTGGCCTTCGCCTTCGTATATTTTCCCTATATTATAATTTGCACCAGCCCGGATTGTTGCTGCATTTTTACCAGAGGCCAGTGTAATAGCTTTGCGGTTTGCCCATATAGCTTCAGCAGTACGACCAACCTTCTGATATACCAACCCGAGATTGCCATATGCCTTGCCATTTTCTGAATAGTTATTGACTGACTCTGTGAAAAACGAAATTGCATCCTCATATTGCTTCCGACGGTATGATTCTTCACCCTTAAGATTCAGCGCATTTGAAATATCAATTTGCTCAGCTCCCCAGTTTTGATGAGGCAACGTTGCGTTGCTATTCAAAAGTGGCGTTAAATCATTATCGATATCACCGGCACCGACAGAAATACCTTTTATATTGTTCACATCTTCGATGGCACCATTCTCATTAACTTTAAAAACAGTCCATAAATTCCCCGACTGGTTTTTAGGAACATAATATGTCCGAACTAACGACTCCCCAACATAAACAAACACTTTTGCTTCACTGTTGGAGAGATTCTTGGTATCTGGATCAGACTTATCACTATAGTCGTGAACAGCATAAACATAGGGCTTCCCATTCTCTCGTTTGGTTAACGTAATAGTCTCAGGTCCATAGCTATCTGTATCATCAACGTCAAGATTTCCATTATCGCCCAACTTATGGTCGAAGAAGATATGATTTCCCGGATATACCATATGTGAATCAAGATCAGAAGGTGAACTTCCCCACCCCAAAACCACGCGCATACTATCTAGCCCTTTCATTGTTGGGCTTAATGCATAGCTCATCCCACCACATGGACATTTCGCCACCAGGGTTGAATATCCACTTTTTTTGATAATTATCAGACTGTCATTTGTATCGGATGCATTATTCCCAATCTGGGCATTCCCAGAGCCATCACTCAAAGACGAAATGGATTGTTCGCCGTTTCGCTGAATAACAACCTGCGCTCCAGGTATTTTTTGATCTTTAACGACAGCACTTAAGACCTCTACAGATTTACTTTCTGCATAACCAACAAAACTGAATGAGATTGATAAGGCCAGTAAACTTAATTTAATTACACCCTTCATGTTTATCCTTAAATAACTTCTATATTTCAATATAATTAAACCGACACATCTTAATTCAGGAGGATTTGTCGATGTCTTTCATGAATCTGATGACGGCTTCCAGAGAATCGTCATCCTTACCATTGACGATTTGCGGTGGCTTCCATTTCAGCAACATACTTTTCTCTTCACCCTGAGTGGGTTTGCCCTTCCAGTAGCTTTGCCAGTGGGCCTTTCGGACATGGGGACGAAGGCGCCGATGGGGCGCGGAGGATCTGTCCCCTGAGGGACTTGCTTCCGATACTCGCGGTGCCTGTCTCAGTGCCGAACCGGCCCGGACACCCGCAAAAATTTGCACGGGTTTATCCGGAGGAATGAAGCGCTGATGCTTTCCGACGCGTCTGGGGGCTGGCCGGACGGGTTTCCCCTGCCTGCCCCATTCACTGTTCTCAGAGCAGAGCCAGAACAGCACCGGCAGTACCGCGTTCCAGAATCCATGGATCCCCTTCTCCTGCTGACTGATGGCCGTGGAAACAGGGTTGGTTAAGGCGAGGTACTCCATCCCTAACGGAATGTTCTGCCGGGAAAGCGGATCCTGAGCCAGCGTCAGGGCGAGCAGCGCATCCGTCTGGTTATCATGATCGGCAAGGGTGAAGAAAGCGCCCATCAGGGCGCCCTGACCTTCCGCAAAGACCGTGTCAGCCGGGAAATCGAGCCAGAATCCCCAGAACGGCAGGCGGCGAAGCATTTCACCTGACAGAGCATCTGTCTGACGGGTTTCACCCAGGATCCGAAAGAGGGATTCATCGCAGTGAAGGAGTGTTTTACCAGTGCGCCAGGCCGCAAGCGCCATATAAACGATATGTGGCGGGAAACGCTTCATGAGTACGGGGCTAAGAAACCCTTCTGCGGGCGCCGGATTATGCTTCAGCCAGTCAGTAATCCAGGCCCGGCACTGTTGAAACGTCATAAAGCGCCAGGGGGCCGCTGATTCAGGCTCCCGCCATTTATCCACCTTGCTGAAAATGCCCGGGGACCAGCCTTCCACCTGTTTTGCGAAAGCGAGTGCCGGATGAAGTTTCCCGCCCATCGTTACTGGAGCTCGTCTGCGCCAGCGGCGACGTTAAAGATAGCGCTGGGCAGCGTGAATCCCTGTAGCTTCAGTAATGCAAGCGGGCCGTTGCCGAGCTCGCTGCGCATGACAAACTTCAGCGGGTTGCCGTCGGCCGTGATCCACACCAGTTGCGTCCGACTGGCATCCAGAGGGGTGATGAGAGCTTTATCCAGCAGGCGAATGAAACCCCAGTTGCCCTGGTTGTTTGCATAGAGTTGCATACCACTGTTCACACTCCGCCAACTGAGCGACACGCCCGGATACCAGGTATTCCCCGGCCAGGTGAAGCTCTGCCAGCTTTCCATCTGGTTGAAGTAATCCAGGTTTTGCTCATCAAGGGTAAGCTGCACTCTGGCGACATCCCTCGAAGGACGCGCCATCAGTTCGAAGTGAACACCTGCATCGCCCTGAGAGAACACAATATCTGACAGTTCTGCCAGCTGGTTAATCGCCTGAAGGAAATCCGGGCTCACCACCATCCCCTGGCTTGCAGAAGGGTCAACGACCCAGCGATTTCCTTCCTGATGAAGGATCCCGCCAAGATTAGTTTTCAGGAAGGTCGTGATTCGACCCGAGTCGCTACGCAGGAATTGTGCCAGTAACGGCAGTGAGGCATCGCTGCCGGTGGCTTTAAATGGATACCGTCCCGCAAAGGCCTTATTCCACTGATCGACAATGGTTGTCTGCCAGCGGGCATTGAGACTACCCGCCGCCGGGGCAAGCACCTGCCGCCAGGCCAGATCCAGCGGTTGCACAAACAACGACTGGCCAAATCCGTTCCACTCCTGCCCCAGGCTTGCCGCAACCAGACTGCCATAATCGCGGGTGTCCGTCAGATCGATGGCTTTACCCTGGAACACGGTCTGGGCCAGCATCTGCGACATAGCCTGCGGATCCGGGGCGCTGGTGACCTGTTGAAGCTTCAGTCGCACCTGGGTAACACGGGCAAGCCAGGACTGGAAACTGAGATTACCGTTGCTACCGGTTCCCTCTTTACCTTCCATCAGACCCATCAGCGGTCCAAATACACCATCGAGCGGACCTTTAGGGCCCTGCGCCTGTTCGATAAACTGTCTGGCATTTTTTTTCTGGCCGATCAGCTTCTTGGCTGAGTCCACTAACGAATCAGCCAGTGCCTCACCCTTTTGCCCTGTTTTTCCCTGCCAGGCCAGCGTGTTCATCAGAGCAACCAGCGGTGACTGGCGGACATCGCCGATCAGATTGAGCTGGGCAATCGCTTCGGAAAGTGATGTGGCTTCCTGCCACTGAATGCTGTTGACCATGTTCAGCCATGCATTACCAAAATCGGTAAAGTAGCGTTCTGTCAGACGGGCCTTCAGCGCCTCCGGGGAGATGTCGCTCCCTGACTGGTGCGTCTTATCCGTGAGTACCCAGTCAATTTCATCGCGACGGGTTTTGACAACCTCGTTAATCGCATCCTGAACCTGCTCTTCCCAGGCCTGACGCGTAAACATTCCCGGGACGACTTCGTCAGTGCTGAATACCGTTGAGGCATCGGTGTCGCCGGTCATATCGGCAAGGGTCAAATCAGGCCAGTTGCTGGCAACGCGCTTCAGCATGTCCTGGTATAACCCGGATTCAGCGTTACGCTGGCCTATCTGCTTGAGCAGGATCTGACGGACCGTGCTGATTAATTCAGCGTCGGGCTTAATTTTCCATTCCGGATGAGCCGGGAGGTTCTGTGCGTAGAAGCCCAGCAGTTTCGGTGCCAGGTCCTGCCATGTGCCATCCGGAACATTCTGACGTTTCGGCCAGGCGACCAATACGTTTTTTGCCAGCCAGCCTGCGTCCGCTTTATCCGGACGGGCCAGCATCAGATAACTTTTCAGCATATCATAGGTGTGCTGTGTGCCCTGCGTACGGGCATCACTGGCAGGAGGAAGTTGCACAAAGGCATTCAGCTGCTGCCTGAGACTCTCTGCGGTGGCATCCCTCATCAGCTGTGCGTTGTTTTTCGCATACAGCGGCCAGAGCGCGGCCAGCGTGTCGCTGTCCTGATTAAGACCAAATCGGGTGTACCACGGAGCGCCGGTTACTTCACGATGTTGCAAACGGGCGATAGATTGCTGTAGTACGAGCTGGTTGTGCAGGCGTTCAGCCAGGGGTTTTGCAGTATCCGCTGCCTGCCTTGCCGTCTCCTGCGCCTCATAAATCTGAGCCCGGTTAACGACGAGCGACAGCAGAGTACCGGCTCCCCATAAAAGGATCAGGGAAAGCAGGAGTAATCGCAGAACCTTCAGCCCGTTGAAGCCCAGCTTTCTGCCGCTGACGGCATCACAGTCATCAATGACTGCCTTCCATGTCGGGGTGTCGAGACGTGTGTTCGGCACCGTTCCGGCACCGGCCAGTTCTGGACTGAACATGACCCCGCGTAAACGCCAGGCCGCAGATCCCTGCATTAGCCCGCTGAGTAAAACGGTCAGGCTGGCCTTCAGTTCGTGTCGCAGGCGTGAGGACAACTGAAGCAGGCCGTCATGTGCCGGATTCTTCAGTATCTGTGCCATACCGAATTTTTGCAGGCGTTGTGCCAGTGTAGAAAACGCTTCATGTGCCCCTTTTACCGTGCCTTCCGGACCAAAAATAACCCCTGCTGGCGTCGTTTCCGCGTCTGGTTGAGCGCCTGTCGCTTTGTCTGTCAACCACAGCCAGACAGGGGCCTGCCAGCCAAGCAGATGGTCTGTTTTCTGGCGGCAACGCAAAAAGGCATCCCGTTCACTATCCGTCGGGAGGGTTGAAGTATTCATCACCTGAATGATGCCATCAAGCGGGTGATCGGGCCGCAGGCGTTTCAGTTTTGACAGGAAGATCTCATCCGGGAGCGATTGTGCGTCACCACCATAAATCAGTACGTTGCCGTCGCCTTCCTGCCAGAGGTCATGACACAGGCCGGGAGCAGCTTTGTGAACGTCGTCCTGGTTGCCCATAACCAAAAGGAGACGCACTTTACGCTTCCAGCGGCGTCCATAGCGAAAGCGCAGGTGTTCGGACACGACGTCTTCGCTGAAAACGGGTTCATCGTCGTCTTCTTCACTGGGAATTGGGTTCGTCAACGGAGCAGCACTCTCAGCTTTTTTCTGCCCCCACTGGAAATACAACCCGGATTTACCCGCGTGGTCGAAAGCCTTCTCTATCAGCCAGCCGAGTAAAAATATCGCGGCAACCAGTATGGCGCAGAAAGTGAGTATCCGTTGGCCATCATATGGCCCGAAGCCGGTGGCAGAGGCCACATTTTCCGGAAAGGCATAAAACAAAAATGCCACGATGACTGTCAGGAAAAAGGCGACAGTCACAACTGAGCCGATGAGTGTTTTTACTTTTACCTTAGACATTCTTAGGCGATTCCTTGCGAACTTCTTCTTTGGTGATGACGGCAACCCAGATGTCGTCCTTGTCAGCGGCGGGTTGTGCGGCGATAACCTGCGGCCCGCGTTGTTCAACGTCAGCATTGGCAAGCGTGATAGCCAGCCATGGAGCCGCATGGCCTGTGTATCCCAGCACTGGATCGATACTGAAGTTGTCCTCAGAAAGACTAAATGCCACCCCGCTCTGCTCGCAGGCATTATTCCAGCCGCTTCCAGAGGTCAATGTAGGACCGGAGATCCAGCTTCCTTTGAGTTCATCGGGGCTGGTCTTCGCCCAGAGCATCGCCCGGGTGAGTGTCTTTGTGAGCGTTGTTTCTGCTCCCCTTTCGGGGCGATGAAGGCGGAGGGCATCCGGCCAGGCGTGGGCTTTGCGGTTGCTCAATACCACCATTGAGACGGCATCTGCGTCATCTTCCCGGGGGGACGCCGGTAACGACAGCGTGATGGCAACCAGAATGCCCGGATTGTCCCATCGCTTGTCCAGCCAGGCATCGAATGCGCTCAGCCCTTTTCCGGACATCAGGCGAAAAATTCTGCCGGTCTTTAGTGAAAGCTCGACCTTAAGCTGCTCTTCAATTAGTGGATACAGGTCGTTATCACAATCCAGCACCAGCCAGCAGGGCAGATCCGGCGGAAGCGGCTGAACGATCCCTTCTACACGCGTGGTCAGTTTAGTCACTGCCGCTGTCAGGGCTTTTGTTAAATCAGCCTGGTATTCTGTTAATGCCGCGTATCTGACCGGTTTGTCACATCCTCTTGGGCGGGAGAAGTCGATAGCGGGTGCTGCAACTTTCATTGCCTCAAGCAGGTCATCGGTTTTGTTTCCGGCCGGGGCCTGAATGTATGTACCGAGGATCCATGCGCAGCGCTGACCGCGAAGAATTTCACTGTCGATGAGCGTTTCACGGTCGACATTACGCGACTCTGCTCCGACCTGCTCTGCCTTATAGGCAACCCTGCGTAAACCGAAAAGAAGCCCCCATGTGCAAAACGGGAGGCCCAGAGCGGTGAACCAGAAGACAAATCCGGTTCGCTCTGATGTCCAGCACCACAGTGTCAGTGCTATGCCCCCCAGCATGACAAACGCGAGGAAGAGCAGCCAACGCCCGGTACCGGGACGCGGTATCTTAGGGGCCTTTTCAGGGATGGCATCCAGCCAGACGGGCATAATCAGGCAACCTTTGCAGCGGCAAATGAACTGATCAACGTGCAACCACAGGCACATTTGTGACCGTGAAATGCAACCGGTATACCATGATCAAGGTAATCAGGATTACCTTCTACGATGGTTGTTGGCCCGTGCCCCTCGACCGGGCAGGACACTTTGTCGCCTTTTCGGGCAACGCCAATACCGCCGAATTTCATCGTTTCGGAAGCAGTCAGTACCGAGCCGCCGTGAGTGGTTTTATCGCCTTTACGGATAATCTGGAGCATTACGTTTAACCTTTCATGAATATTCAAATGATAGCGTCAGTATAAAAACATAAGGATATTTTATTAGCATTTAATTTATTTCAAAAGTCGTTTAACTCATTGAGTATTGAAATGTTTGTGTTATAAAACCACGCTCCATCAACTGATGGAAGTAATTAATTATACAATTGAGGTAATGCTGGGAAAACATATCAAGTCGACCAGTGGTTATAATAAGTGTAGCTATTTTAACTTCGCGAGCTTGTTGTCTTTAAATATCCACACCTCAGAATTTTTAGAATCATTACCATCTTTAATATTAATTTTAACTTTATCATCGTCATTATTAACCACAACAGACCCCATGCAGTAATCTATTGGTTTATGCACCTGGATTTTATTTTCAGAATCCATGGAGATGATTCTTATTGCTCCAGCCTCACAAGCATTTCCCATTGGGGAATCCTGGAATATCCAAACTCCAGTCCAAGAGTCAGCAAGGAGAGAGTAAGATGTCAAATAGGAAGGAGATTCATACTCACACTCATGCCTCGAAACAACTTTATCATTAAAAGATATTTCACATTGGGTTCCATTTTTTAGTGAGTGAACTGTGGGCAAGTCGAAACTGTTGGCCATGCCATACATAGGTAAAAACGCAACTATTAACAATACCTGGCAGGCTCGCGGTTTCAATTTTGAAACCCAGCCTGAACAGATCAGGCTGTGAGAAAAGATAAAATCCATCCTGCTCTCCTATCAAATGACATTATAATATTGACTTTTTTTATTTTTAAAACTCACACTTATTCATTTCAACATTAAATCGATCGCCGGAAGCGACAACAAAATCCGGTTCTGATTTCCAGATGTAATTATTATTCTTTGTATCAAAGAATCCTATCCATTTCATATGCATGATACCATTTTTGAATGTAATATCAGCAATGGGCTTATTCTGAGAAATAACAGCCCAGTCAATAGTCTCGTTCATTGTTTCAATCACATCCTTGTAAAATAGCTCTAACTGACCATTGTGATCCTCTTGTATAATACCGGAAATATAAAGATTATTATCATTTACATTTATCTTTACTTCATTTGATGGCTCAATTTCCACAGTTCCACCAAATCCACCACACTTCACAGCCCAATAGCCCACTTCTTTTTCGATATTTGCAAATGCTAGAGCTGGTAATGCGCATACTAGTAAAATAATTGATTTTATAATTTTAGAAATCATTTAAAAACCCACGCTTTATATGTAAATTTGTTTTCCCTTCCAATTCCTCTTTGAGGAATACATCATAGTTCCTTAAACATTCGTTCAAAGACTTAATTGGTTGACCATGTCTGCCTGGTGGTAGACTTGCCCATTCATAACTGCAACTATTCTCAATAGCTTCTTTAATTTTATCTTGAATAATCATATTTAATGCATTGTCTCGTACTTTTTCCTTGAGTATTACAACACAAAGTAAATCTTGAGATTCAGGGCTAAAATCGGCAATGCCATATTTCTTTCTCCAAAAGGCAGTAGACCGATCATCCCAAGTATATCCCATAACTTGATATGCACCAGCTGCGGAAGATATATATATCTTACCTGTCTTCTTATTAGTCCTCGTGATTTTAATCTGTGGATGTGTTGAGAAAGTTTTATGATAATCCCTTATGAATGATTCACCACCAAATAATCGTTCATAGCCCTGTTCACCCGTAGTTCCTTCGCATACCCTGATCATTCTCATGAAAGCCCTTACTCTGGCTTCTTCTAGAGTTATATTTTTTGAGAATAAATAACTCAAAAAAACAATTGGATGCATATGCCATAATGAAGGGCCGAGTTTTTCCGTGGTCACATCTTGCATCCACGCCATTTTATCAAGAAAATCTTCACTGTATTTCTTCCACTCCGGAGCGTCTTTTTTCAACGCATTCAGGAACGGTTGCCAGATAGCATCACCTTTTTTGAAATACCAGTCGCTGGGATGTTTTACGATTGTTTTCTGAACGACGTCACGATAGTCAGGATTATGAAGTGCTCTCCAGTATTCCATTGGAGAGTAACGGTCGCTTCCGCTGTCAATTTTATCCAGCAGGCGCTGATAATTATGCTTCACGAGAGCATGACTGGTCCGCGTGTCTTCGGTCGCGGCCTGATAGAGTGAGTCGATGAGGTTACGGAAGAATCCAGTAGGCTGGTTTTTCCCATCCAGATAATCAAAGCTGGAAGGTTCTGCGGTTTCAGTTCTGAAGCCCAGCTTTGCCAGATCATACTGCGACAACAGTTGAGGCTCTGCCTGGCCTTTGGGGACATAGGCATTTTCTGGTCGTAGCTGCCAGTATTCCTGTTTGGTTGACTTATCGACTTCCGTTTGCACCTGACTCAGTGGAAGGGTCCCCGCTCTGGTTGTTACCCTTGTATCCTTTGTGAATGTTCCTGTTGCAACATCTTTTTTGTACAACACAAGGCCCGGCGAGTACTTCAGCCAGAGCGGATTTTTTTCTCCCACCTGCTCAGGGTTGGTCAGGAACTTTTCCAGATTATCATCCATACTCGTGCATTCGATATGTACCTGGTATCGCGCTTCATATCCGCCGTCCTTAGGTGCCTGATAATACCCCATGTGACCAACAGGGTCACCGGCGCAGATGGCGTAGGGTGTCGGGCACACAACCTCATCGAATTTCATTGCCTCTTTCGCTGGTGGCATTAGTTTTTGCCACCAGGAAGGCTGGGAGACACCGCTGGTACCCGGAGATATATTGTTCTTATCAACCAATATCCAGTATTGCTGACCGGGCTTAAAGGATGTTTTCTTGCCTTTCTTCACAGCATCTTCTGACAGACTGACAAAGGTCACCAGTCCGTACTCGCGGTTATTGAACGCGACGGTATGGAGACTTCCGTCAGACTTATTCCATTCTACAATTGCACCTTTCGGCATCGTGCCTTTTGAATAGCTGTCGCTGACTTCTTTGTTCTTTGTGCTGGCAGACATTACCCACTCTGGATCGTAGGCTGAAAGTGAGTCCTGTAGAGTCCACTTTGTTTCTGCCGGATTGACGGTGTAAGCAGAATATGGGGCCAGGTGCATGTACAGGGTATAGAAATGTAACCCGCTGGTTTCTTTTTCACCTGGCTGGATATAGTGTTTCACCAGAACGAATGAACCGGAAAAGCTCAGTGGGCCGGATTCCCATCCCAGCGTCAGATAATCCTTGCAGACACGATAAGCAACCACTTCACCGTCAGCCATGCATCGCACAGCCTGCTCACCTTTAAAGGGGACCGGGAAATCCAGTGCTTCGAGAGGCGACTTGCCACTAAGAGCGCACCATGGGGTCGTTGCTTCCGTGATATGGATCCCGCCATGCCACATCCCACTGCGACCAATCATATACTGCCCGGTGGATTCCCCCCCGATATGAGAGAGGATCTCTTCCTGATTTTTGAACTCACTTCCCCGACTGTTGGAGGGGATCGGCCAGACAATGTTGATCTTCCCTTTTTGGGTTTTAGGAGAGCTTTGGGTTGCACTATTGTTGTCTGAATAACGGTATAGTTTGTAGGCTATATTTTGGTCTCGGTATACCTGAGCAGGATAAAACCCCCTTTCCTGGACAAAATCAGATACCCAGTGTGTACCATTAAACATCGCCATATGACCGTGTACATGATGTGGTGCTGCCTGGATTACGACAACATCCCCCGCTTGCTGATCAGAAATTGTGAATATACCGCCACTACGAACTGTTGTGACGTTATCAACCACTTTAAAGTTATTTTCAAGCAGCCATGGACCATAATTTTTAGCTGATTCAATTCCTGAGTTTTTTACAGAGGCCCCTCCAGCAATTAATGCTTTTTTAACATAGCGGGCACATTTTGACTCGCCATACTTAAGCTTTTTATCTATGCCATTTTTAAAATTTTCAGCGTTAATTTTCGCTCTGGCCAGGGCTTGAGTGTTTAAAACACTAACTGCTACATTCTTGTCCAGCATTTATTCTCCCCCCTCTGCTTGTCGAGGGCAATAAATACTACTATGGGATATGGGCTTAACAGAATCCATTAACCAGTTCCCGTTTTCTTTAACCAGGTTAACGGCATACAGGTTTACGCCCTTACCATATCCTAATTTTAGCTTCACTTGTGCGACCTGGTTATTCTCTGAAACAGTTTCCACATTAATGCTGTCTTTCCATTCTTCACATATGTCCTGAGCATCGACAAAATAATCAGCACCCGATTCATCATTATCCCGCAAGCTTCTGAGATGCTCAGTTGTATATTCAAAAATAGCTTTTTGAGTCAGTTTATTAGCTGATTCCATATCAGGTACTTCAGACGCGACAAGGTAATCATGATAAAAATTTGCAACAATTTCCCGAGGCATTGAACTATCGTTTGCTGAAGCTGAGGCTATATTGGCCACGCAGAATAAGCAGCAAGCAAAAATAATCTTCTTCAACATGAACGTCTCTCCGTAGATATGTTGGTGTTTGTATAAGTAGTCGAGGTGAGAAATTTAGTAAGTGACCACGTTATTATTGTTCCGTTACGCTGGTGATTTTCCACTTCCCATCAATTCTCTTTAGCGTAACTTTAAATTTAACTTTAGGCTCGGAACCCGCCCCTAAAATAACGTTGACTGAAGAGTCATTCTCTTTCTGAGATACATCAAAGGTACTTATACTTGCTTTCCATGAAGGATAAATATCTTGTGATTTTGTAAAATAATCAACGTCAGTATCAACCCAAGCACCATGCCAGTTACAAATGTAACGCTCTTTAAACTGCTGGCATTCGCGCTTTTGTGAACATTTCCCTTCGAGTTCTTCTGCCGACACTGAATCATCAGAATCATAATTACACATCATTGAGTCGTTAATGCTTTTCATTAATTCATCAGAAACATATTGGCTGAGAAGTCGACTGTCGTCCGATGATTCTTCTTTCAAATATGACTTATAAAAATTGTACACGATGCTTTCTGGGCTCGTTTGCCCGGATGCAAGTGTAAAATTTGATAAACAAAGCAAAAATGCAAACAAAAAGACATTACGCATATGAGGAATTAATGGATTCATCATCAGCCCTTAGTCGTTAAAGGATTTGCTGCTGATTTTGCTTTCCTGAGTGATATCCGTCAGGCTGAAATTGGGTGTTTCGTTGGGGAGATTTGCGCCCGATCCTGGTACCAGATAGTCCGACGTCTTCATAATGAACTCACCTGATGAACCATGCTCAATGCCGTTCTTACTCAGCCTCAGGTAAGACCCGCCACCGTTAAGCGTAAGCGTTTCCGGGGTGCTGATAATAATTTCATCTTCACTACTGGTCACCGTCAGCTGTTTTTCAGAAAACAGTGCCATCGTGTTGTGCTGAGCCTGAATCTCGATGTCTCCCTGGTTAGCAACCAGCTTAGCCCCTTCTTTATGTACAAACATCCCCAGGGCTTTTTCTACCGTGACAGACAGATTCTTCATCGCACCGATATCAAGATGCTGACCGGCATTGATCATGGTATTGCGGGTACTGCTGAGCTGAAGATGTTCACCTGAGGTAAATGCCACACCTTGCGGAGCACTACCCAGCAGGACCGAAGACTGGAGGTCTTTGATTTTGTCGGTCACGAGACTAATCTGGGTATTGATGTCGCAGACCAGCGCTCCGGCGGCAACAGCTGCGCTGTTCAGCGCCTGCATCTGACTGTTGGCCTGGTTAATCTGATTAATGGCAGGGGCCATTTCCAGCACCGGCCCCTGGGCTTTGGACTGGGCATCAGCTGTCAGGAACAGCCCTTTTGCAGCCCGAACTGCGCCATGCTCGTCTGTACGCAGTTCAAAACCGGCGCCGCGCTTTTCTCGCTGGCCATTGACCAGGTGTCCCATGTTCAGTTGCGTTTTGCCATATTCCGTCGCGAGCTTGATATGCTCTTCCTGGCGCTTATCCTCCATCCGCAACTTATTGTTCGCCGGGGTACGCCACACGTTCCGCGTATGATTGTCACTGGTGACATGGTCCGGATGTTCTGAGTCGTGCAGGGCATAGGCGATATAGGGGCGATCAGGATCCCCGTTGTCGAAAATGACGGCCACTTCAGTTCCGTCGATAAGCGGAGAGTGGAAGCCGTAGGTATCACCGGCATAGGGTTTAGCCAGCCGCAGCCACAAATAGGCATAACCCTGTTCAGGACTGTTACGGTCATAGTCCAGTTTCACACGGTAGCGCCCTTCCGGGTCGAGCCAGGAATAGGTGTCCCCTTTTTGTGTGCTTTCCACCCGGGCTGGAAGCGTTCCGGATATCACCGGGCGATTGAGTAGAGCCGGACGGTAGCAGACGGATTCGCTATACGGGATGCCTTCAAAGGTCAGAGTAAAGCTACTTTTTCGTGAGCCGCTGGTGCGCACAGTGGTGATGACGATGCCTTCTTTTACGGTATCTGGAAGCGTTCCGTCAGTTTCCAGTACCTGACCTGGAGCCAGATGTGGGCTGGAGGAATGCCCGGTGACGTGATATTGCGCATTCAGAATGCGTTCGTGACGCAGACGGGCGAAATACGCTCCGGTCTCTGTGCTTTCAGTATCACCTTCTGTCAGAAAGGGCTCCGCATAATGGTACGTTTCCCCGGTGGTGATCCCTTCCTTACTGAAAATGCTTTCGGAACTGTCCTGAGGTTTCAGTGCTTCACGGTAGTTGTAGTCACGCGTGGCCACACTCCCGCTCACGACATGGTAGCCAGTCTGAATATTCCAGATACTCTCCTGCCCGCTGTCGCTCATCCCGGCCTGATTACGCAATGGCAGGGTGACACCAAATTCATACTGCTGCTGGCTGTCCTGGAAAATAACCACATCCTGTTCAAGACGGCTGTCCATTTCATAGCGCCAGTAAATGCCCACTTCAGCCAGCAAACGCTGGATAAACTCAAGGTCGGTTTCACGCCACTGGGTGATGAGCTCCCGGGATGGATACTCCCGGGAGAGCCGGAACTCAAAATCAGGCCCTTCCAGGCCGTGCTTACGCAATACCTGTTCAACCACCTCTATAACCGACTGATTGAGGTAGATCTCGCTCCCTTTCGTATAGCCCAGAAGGGCAATACGGGGAACGATCGTCAACGCGTAATGGGTATCATCATTCGAGGTGGACACGCGGCGAAAGGACTCCACTACGCCAAAAACCGTCCGTACCGGCAGAGCCGGTGTCCCGTCAAATACCGGGGTCTGGAAGGTAAATGACGCCGGTTTCAGCAATAACGACTCACAGGCGATATCTTTAGAGGAACAGGTAACCGCCACGTCATAACGCCATGGCTGGCTAAGGGATTCAACGGCGTTGTAACGCAGAACATCAAGGAAATCGCTGCATTCATGCACATCTACCCGGTAACGAGACTGGCCTGACAGCT
Organism: Enterobacter sp. JMULE2; assembly: GCF_013337145.1. Lineage (NCBI taxonomy): Bacteria > Pseudomonadati > Pseudomonadota > Gammaproteobacteria > Enterobacterales > Enterobacteriaceae > Enterobacter > Enterobacter sp. JMULE2. Next base: position 138,062 of record NZ_SGWD01000018.1, on the reverse strand, counting down.
GTTGCACCGCGTCGGTTGCTTTCCTGATAAGTGTTCCGCTCATGACGCCTCTCCTTCTGCCTGTTCATCAAATTCCAGTACAATGCCCTGTTCGTCATCCCAGGTCAGCTGTAGTGAGGACGGTTTTTGTTTCGCCGCCATATGGCTTAACAACTGTTGACTAAGAACCGGCAGGATCTGCTGGTTAAGCAGACTGTCCACGTTGCGGGCTCCGGTATCCGGCAGCAGACAGGCTGTCGTCAGGGTGTCGATGAGGCTTTCGCCAATGTGAGTGGAGATCCCGTAGTGCCGTTGCAGACGCGTGCTCACCTGTGCCAGTTTCATGTCGACAATGGTACGCATGGCATCTATTGCCAGCGGGCGGTATATCACCGTCTGGAAGCGAGCAAGCAGTGCTGGCTGGAAATGATCGCGAAGGATCGGTCGTAACAATTCATGCAGATCGCTCTCCGTGGCTTCTGGTTGCTCGTCCAGCAGCTGCATCAACTGATCACTGCCCAGGTTGGACGTCATCAGGATCACGGTATTGCGGAAATCAATTTCACGCCCTTCCCCGTCCCGCATAAAGCCCCGGTCAAAGACCTGATAAAACAGGTTCATCACATCCCGGTGGGCCTTCTCCACTTCATCCAGCAGCACCACGCTGTACGGCCGCTTACGGACCGCCTCGGTGAGAATGCCGCCCTGGCCATATCCGACATACCCCGGAGGGGAGCCTTTCAACTGCGAGACCGTATGCGGCTCCTGGTATTCAGACAGGTTGATGGTAATGAGCGATTTCTCACCCCCATACATAACGTCAGCAAGTGCGAGCGCGGTTTCTGTTTTGCCTACCCCGCTTGGCCCCACCAGTAAAAACACGCCCTGTGGCCCGTTCTCCGGCGTCAGGCCGGTTTTTGACGCCCTCAGTCGTTGGGCGATGGCATTCAGAGCGGGACTCTGACCGACAACCCGTGTTGCCAGCTGCTCTTCCAGCGTCAGTAATTCGGTTTGCTCATCCTTCATTAGCGACGAGAGAGGAACCCCTGTCCAGTCTGCGATAACGGTCGCAACGGTGCGGACATCAACATCCAGACCCAGTAATGGGCTGTTATTCTGAATTTGGGAGAGCTCCTGCTGGAAGGCGGAGATCTCTTTCTGGCGGCTGATGTCTTCCCGGCAGGCTTTCAGCGAGTCGGTGAGCTGCTTTTCGGTCTCATACTGTGAGTGAAGAGAAGCTTTTTGCTGATTGAGCTCCAGTGTGAGTTGTTCGATCTGCGGCAGACGGCTGGCATCAACGGTGTTACCCAGGGAAATATCTTCCAGCAACTCCTGCTGCTCCATGGCAAGCGCAGTCAGTTGGGCCTGCAATCGGGTAAGCTGTTCAGGCAGCGTGTCCAGGCTCATCCGTACCCGGGCCGCTGCGGTATCCAGTAAGTCCACCGCTTTATCAGGCAGCTGGCGTCCGGTCAGATAGCGGCGGGAAAGTGTCACCGCTGCGCGGACGGCTTCGCCGGTAATATGTACACCATGGTGTTCGGCATAGCGGGATTTAAGGCCACGAAGCATCAGGCAGGCCGTATCATCGTCCGGCTCATCAACCTTGACCATCTGGAAGCGGCGCTCCAGGGCTGCATCACGTTCGAAATACTGCTTGTACTCACTCCAGGTGGTGGCCGCAATGGTGCGCAGTTCGCCGCGAGCCAGAGCCGGTTTCAGCAGGTTGGCGGCATCTGCCCCGCCCGCCTGATTACCGGCCCCAATGATGGTGTGTGCTTCATCGATAAAGAGCAGCACCGGCACCGGGGAGTGCTGGACGGCGTCGATGATATTTTTCAGGCGCTGTTCGAATTCACCCTTTACACCTGCACCCGCCTGAAGCAAGCCCAGATCCAGAGTCCTGACGATGACGGGCTTAAGGCTTTCGGGCACATTGCCCTCGGCGATGCGCAGCGCCAGGCCTTCAACCAGGGCCGTTTTACCCACGCCGGGTTCACCGACCAGGATTGGGTTGTTCTTACGGCGTCTGGAGAGAATGTCCACCATCTGACGGATTTCGTTATCACGTCCAAAAACGGGATCAATCTTTCCTTCCCGGGCACGGGCAGTCACATCGACTGTAAAGCGATTGAGCACGGCCTCTTCCTGTGAAACGGCGGGAAGAGCACTTTCGCTTTCAGGTGGGTTTTGCCCTTCCCGTGCCAATGGCGCTGCTCTACCCATCATGGTGACATTGCCTGCTGATTCGCCGAGAGCCGCGTCACGACGCTCATCTGACTGGGTTTCCAGCAAGGGACGTAACCTTTCCAGCTGGCTGGTGGTCAGCGTCATTAAGGGCCAGAGGCCCTCACAGCGCGTCAGCCCTGACGTATCAATCATGGCCGTGAGCAAATGTATGCTGCGGATCTGCTCATCTCCGGCGAGCGTGGCGGCAAGCCAGGCCTGTTTCAGCAGGGTCTGGAGAGAGGCAGAGAGCTCTGGTCGGCTGCGTACTGAACGTGGCTGTGAATCAAGCCAGCTCAGGAGTGACTGCCAGACGGCATCCATATCCCATTCATAGCGACGGGCAAGAACGGTCAGGTCACCTTCGCCCTGCTCCAGCAACTTTAACAGCCAGTGCTCCGGCGTGATTTCTGCATGCGCGCGGGTCTGGCATAAAGAGGCTGCACCTTCCAGCGCCCTGGCGCAGTAAGGATTAAGTCGTCGTAGCAGGACTGCTGAATGATGTTCCATGTCGTTCCCTCTTGTTCAGGCACGCTACCGCCCATGGCCGTTAACCGATGCCCATAAGGTTCATGCCGATAAATTGTGAGACTGCTCTGCAAAGCGTCCGTCTGGCAGGCGCTGTGCGGAGCAAAACAAAAATGGCGGACAGAGGGGATCTGTCCGCCAGGGTCTTACGCGGTGGTGCGTTCGTTCCAGGAATCGGAATGAATGATGTTGCCGTCTTTGTAGGTCCAGGTGATCTTTTCGTAACGCAGCTCGATCTGCTCAAGGTGGTTATGCTTCTCGAAGGAGGCATCCTTGATGTCGTGCATTTTCGGTGCGACTTTCACCAGCTTGACGTTTTCCAGTTTGGTGTTGAAATATTCAACTTCCTGACCGGCGTCGTTGATTTTGTACCACTTAAACTCAGCAGATTTCAGGGTCTGGCCAGTGGTCACTGCTTTGTACAGATACGGGCTGGAAGAGTCGATTTCTTTGGTAAACAGGAACGGCGTGTGAATACGGGTTCCGGTCAGCTTGCCAGTGTTGTTATCAGTCGGGATGTACAGGTTATGTTCCTGAGCAACAACTTCGATGCTTCCTTCGCGATCTTTCACATCTACAGAACCCTTGATGTCAGCGCCGCCATCGTCTTTCAGCCACAGATAAACTGGGATTGCCATGTTTACTTCTCCATTTCTTGAGTTGAAACGTCACGTACATCCTGTGACGTATGTTTTGCGCCTGGCAGACGACAGGCGTCGGCCTGCGGTACCAGACTGATCTCGACACGCCGGTTATGCGCACGGCCATCAGGCGTGTCGTTTGATGCAATCGGTCGGCTGTCACCGTAACCCTGCACGGCAAAACAACTTTCCGGTACGTCTCCGGTATCACGCATCCAGTTACGAACGGCCTCTGCTCTTTGCAAAGACAGAGTCTGATTTAACTGAACGCTGCCGGTATTGTCTGTGTGGCCGCTGACCACGATAAGCCAGCCTGGTCTGGCTTTGATTCCGACCAGCGAGTTGACCAGCATTTTGGTGGAGCCCTGTTTCAACACGGACTTACCGGAATCAAACAGCGACATGCTGTCGAGACGAACAATTTTCGGTACTGGTTTTGGTTTAGGTGCTGGTGGAGGCGTCCAGGTATCGATAGCCTGTTGCAAGGCCAGCCACAGTCGTTGGCCCGGGTAATAGCCCAGGCTGTAACGCAAAGGCTCACCCTGGCGCTGCCAGCGTTCAAGCAGGAGCGCATCCTGCTTCAGGGCGGCCAGTGATTCTGCCTTAGGGCGATAGTGGTTCATTGGGATTGCATTCCAGCGCTGTAAATCGGCACTCACTTGACGGATCAGGTCACGGTTATTGAGTGCAGAAATACCCAATGCGGTCAGGGCACACAGCCACATCAGCAGGATCAGGCGACGGGTACGGTGCCCCCCCTGCACAGTCGATGCAAAAGGAGCCAGCAGCGGCAGAACCGCATCCGGAAACAGACTTGCCGGGGCTGTCTGCCCTGGTTTCCGGGAAAACTGCAAACAGGTGCGGGAATATAGCCAGTCGGACCAGACTGACTGTGCTTCGGGAAGGACGGTACCGAGGCGCATTACCACGGAAAATGCTCGTTCAGGGGGCGTTAACCGATCTGGCTTCTCAAGCTCATCAGTCAGGGTTTTACGGATAAATGAAAATGCCTGACTGATCGCGGGAAGCGCCGTAATATTGTCATCAGTCTGCTGCCAGTCGATGAATGCCTGCGGCGAATCATTTGCCGGACACGCAATCGGCTTGTCACCCCGAACAATTATCCACGGTGTCTCAGGTCCGGAGAATTCGGCACTCACCACCACCGGCAGTGTAAAACCCGTCAGGGATTTTATCTGTTTACTCTGCTGGCGGAGCGTCTTCAGTGTGGAGCGCAGAACCGCTTCATCCTGATGATGGTCTGGCAGGCAGCGGTACATCACCGAAAGCTGACCGACCTGGCGTGGGAACTGCGTCTGTATGCTGCGGACAACATCTGTTAACCGGCTGACGTCATCGGCCCGGAGCCACCAGCCCTGAGCTGTTTTACGCAGAGGACCTTCCTGAAACAGCGCATCCAGCCTGTCACCACACACCAGTACAACGGGGCCCTGGGTGTCGAGTAGTGGCAGATCAGCAGCTGAAACGGTGGTGTCGGATACCGGCTGCTCCCGGCGGCAGTTCTTAAAAACAGTCCAGCCTGCCAGCAGGAGGATCAGCACCGTGGTCAGGCCTTTAAACACGTTTCCTGTTGGGATGAAATACCAGAGCAACCACAGCAATGTGGCAACAGCTGCTAAGGTGTGCAGGGCAACCGGAATAATGACTGATCTACGCATTAGCCATGCAGCTCCGGTATTTGTGCTGACAACAGTGCCTGAAGCCACAGATGACCACCCCACCAGATAACGCCGGTCAGGATGATGGCAAGCGTTATCCAGAACCAGACTGAACGCATCAGACTCCAGCGATGTTTCCCCATCCGGTGAACAATCAGAGACAGGCCTGCATCAGGCGGAGAGACTCGCTCAGAAAGGGCTTTGACGACTTCATCCCGCTGTGACTGACTGACCGCCTTCAGGCCATATAACCCCTGAAAACCCAGTGCAATAACCCGGTGATAGCACGTCAAAACGGCCGGGTTCGGTGAGGGCTGACGCAGAACTTCTGCAATGCGATCCCATAACGCCTCACCTGCCCGAAGTGATCCGAAAAATCGGGCCTGAAGCGGGGCTTTACGCCATGCAACCTGGCCCTCATCAATTTTCGGCTCTTCTCCTTCCTCGCACTTTTCAGGCTTACGGCTCATTACCGCCTCGTCCAGCAAAGCACATTGTGCATAGGAAATATGTCCGACGCTGGCCTCGTCGTAACCGGCACGCTCCAGCGCTTCCCGCACACTTTCAACCTGTTTAACGCACTTGTCGTAAAGCGCACTGCCATTGAGCGTGACGGCGCCTTTCTTCAGCATGGTGACGGTGAGCCAGGTATCCGTCATCAGCTGGTCGATATCGATATCCTGTCTCATGAGCGCAATACCGCAAACAGTTCAAGTTCCAGTGCGCCAAGCATCTCAGGCACGTAGAACATACACACTCCCTGCTCCTGCATTTCATGCGCAGCGGGGCTTTCCATATCAAGCGCGAAGTACTGATTTTCCATACGTACAGGCAACGCGGCCGGAACTCTGCTGACAGGGATCAGAGGGATACCCTTGAGTGCAACACCATAGATCTCATTGACGTCATCAGGCGAACCTGCCTGACAAAGAGCCGGGAATTTATCGGCAACCTGCCAGGCCGGGATATCAGAGCGAACAGAGAGATAGAGGTCGGCTTCTTCACGCAGACGAATATCGTGAAGGTTTGCTTTCCAGGTCTGCCCGTCCGGACGAGACATTTCCAGTGCGATGACACGGGACGGCAAACTTGCTTCCAGCAAACCCGTGATCAAGTCAAACAACGGTGGAAACGCATTGGCAGGTTCCTCGTGGTCATATCCCGGTATGGCGTCAAGATCATGGTCCAGGGAAAAGGTCAGCATGCTTCCGGCCAGACGTGCGAGCTCAGCCCACACTTGTTCAGGCGGACGGGAGGGAAAACGTTCGTATTCCGTCAGCACCCTGGCGTGGGAATTCAGCGCATTCAGCAACCAGAAAAGGGAAACATCGGCGACGGCAAAATCGGCAAGTCTTTCGTTGCTCTCACGGCGCATTGTCATCAGACGCTGGCGTCGGGAGCGTAGCTGGCGATTGAGCAGCACCAGACGTTCGCGAAGAACCGGACTTGCCGCAAATGATGCAACAGGAGGAATGAAAGACGGATCCAGTCGCCATGCGTTATGTCCATCCCGGATCAGTCTTGCGACAGGGCAAACTTTCCACGAGTCATTACTTTCATGGGCAAACCGGATGGTGAAATTGAACCGGGCAACTGCCATGGATTCTTCTTCAGATCCGAAAGCATCCTGTAATGTTACCCATTCCTCGCGATAGCGAAGCGGTCGATCCGGCGAGACACCTTCCTGCTCAACGTTGATCACACCCGGCTGCATGTGAGGGAGTGCGATAACTACAGTTACCGCATCAAGACCTGCCAGATGACTGGCATCTAACTCACGTGGTGCCGGAGGCAAATCACTCCTTTGTGCATCAATCAGCGAACCATCTTCCAGCCAGAGGCGTAACTGCGTAATCTGGATCAGACCCGATGAAAGAAGACTGTCATTAAATTCAATCTTTTCCACACCCCAGGGAAATGCTGATGCCAGTGCTGTTGCACCGGCGCTGCGAAAAGATTCCCATTCTGCCTGCTGCTGGAACTGCTGAGGGGACAGCAAAGCCCCCTCGTTCCACAGTGGACGATAAATTTTCATCCCTGCGACCGCCTTATGCTTTTGCTTTAGGCATCTGAGATACCAGCGACAGATTGACGTCCATACCCTCGACCTGGAAATGAGGGACTGCAAAGAGTTTCACGCGGAAGAAGCCTGGGTTATCCTCAATATCTTCGACGATGACTTTTGCATCGCGAAGAGGGTGAGAGGCCTGGAGGTCATCGCCCGGATCGGTCATTTCAGTGACCAGCCCTTTGACCCAATTGTTCAGCTCCAGCTCCAGCAGGCGTCGGTCTTTAGTCGTACCGATATTTTCACGCTGAATAAGCTTCAGGTAATGTGCAATACGCGATAGCAGGAAGATGTAAGGCAAACGAGCGTTAATACGGCTGTTAGCCGTCGCGTCCGCAGTGTCGTATAATGCAGGCTTCTGGGTGGAGTTGGCACTGAAGAAACAGGAATAATCCCTGTTTTTATAATAGCTTAGCGGTATGAATCCCAGGTTAGAGAATTCAAACTCACGGGTTTCAGGTATCATTACCTCTGACGGGATTTTTACCTGATTGCCGGTACCGAGATCGTACAGATGGATTGGCAGGTCCTGGACCGCGCCGCCAGCCTGAGGCCCACGAATTTGTACGCACCAGCCGTTATTGATAAAGCTTTTCACCATATTGGCGGCAAAGGCAAATGACGCATTGGTCCACAAATACTTCTCGTGGTCAGGGCCCTTTACTTCTTCGACGTAGTTGAAGCTACGCACCGGTACGGTATCCGGGCCATAAGGTAAGCGGCCCAGTACACGCGGCATCGTCAGACCGATGTAGCGGGAGTCCTCTGAATCACGGAACGCTTTCCATTTAATATATTCAGCCCGATCAAAATAGTTCCCGATGTCTTTGATGGCGGCAACCTCTTCCATGCTGGATTTATGGAAGAATTTCGGTCCCACTGAACCAATAAACGGCATATGCGCAGCTGCTGAGACTTTTGATATATTACGCAGCAACGCGACATCCTGAGGGGATGAATCAAATTCATAAGACGAGATTATTGCAGCAATTGGCTCTCCGCCAGGTTGATCGTATTCCATAGAATATGTATGGTGATAAAGACCGCTCTGGATAATCTCCGGGGCATCCTCAAAATCCTGGCGCAAATCGTCTTTAGAGACATCAAGCACTTCAATTTTCACATTCTGGCGAAAATCTGTGCGGTCAACGGTGTGCTTCAGTCCCCGCCAGAGTGATTCTACGCGTTGAAATTCGGGATGATGCATGACCTCGTCGAGCTGGCGGCTGATTTGATAATCAAGCTCCGCGATATGCGTATCCAGCAATGATTTATCCAGCTTCTCAACTTTCTGGCCAGACTTCGTAATGACCTGCATGAAAACCTGAATTGCCGCAGTGACGCGCTCATCGGCAGAGGCATCTGCCATTGCGCTGTTATCCTGAAATTCAGTGATATCACTCAGCTTTGTCACCGGCGTGAGGTTGATCTTTTCAAACAACGAAGCATAAACGCTGTCAGAAGACTCAGTTTTAAGTACAGTCGCATTCCCCTGCACTGATTGTGTTTCAGTATTTACAGACATCAGCATTCTCTCTGTTAATCCATTAATGTAAGAACCCTGTGCTTACTCCGCAGGGGCAAGGGCGTTCAGTTCTGCTCTTAATTCTTCACTCAGGGCGGGGTCTTTTAGAATGGACTCAAGCGATTTACGGAATTCTGTGTTATCAAGCAGATTTGATTTTAAATCACGAAGCAGATTTCTCATTGCCATCAGGGCGCGTAATTGTGGGATCTGTTTCGCTACCGCTTCAGGTTCAAAGTCTCTCATCTCAGAGAAACTGAGGTGAATATTTTCTTCAGAACCGTCACCTATTAGCGTGTTGCGAACTGGGTAGCTGACTTCAGGTTTTAACTCAGACAATACATTATCGAAGTTCAGTTTATTTACATTGACAGGTTCACGCTCTGAAAGCGGGCGGGATTCTTTCCCATTAGAAAATGAGCCCAAAGCTAAAAGTTTCAAAGGTAGCTCTACTTTCTTCTGAGCAGATCCGGTGTGCAGGTCCAGGCGGATGTTAACGCGAGCCTTCGGTATCTCGCTTTGAAAAGTCGATTCAGCCATTTCATTCCCTTAATGCTTAACAGTTGTGACAGATCCCATGGAGTTTCTTTACAAAAGGATGATAGAGCAAAACGCTCACAGAGATCAAATTGACAGATCAAAATATTCCATTGGAAAATTCCTAAGAATTTTCGGCTATTTGCATTCTGAGGTAGGATCGCAAATTTAGCCAAGAATTGAAATCCATTCCCTTTTGTGCAAAATCTGGTTGACATTCGCAGATTGACTACAGTACCGTTCTGTGCAAAAGGTGGTTGGAGTCCAGAATGAACGAATTTAAGGGATCGGCAGCTTCACAGGCTGACTTTATTTGGAAGAACGCGGAAGACCTGTGGGGGGACTTCAAGCATACGGACTTTGGCAAGATCATTTTGCCGTTTACCTTGCTGCGCCGCCTGGAGTGTGCGCTGGAGCCGACCCGCGAGGCGGTGAGAGAAGCGCATGACGCTTTCAAGGATGCCGATGTTGAGCTGGATACCATTCTGCGCTCAACCGCTGAATACCCCTTCTACAACACCTCTGAATACTCCCTCGGCACCTTGGGTAGCACCAAGACGCGCCGCAATCTGGAAGACTACATCGCCCTGTTTTCGGATAACGCCCGCGCTATCTTCGAGGAGTTTGAGTTTGGCAATACGGTGATCCGGCTGGAGAAAGCGGGCTTGCTGTACAAGATTTGCCAGAACTTCGCCAAGATCGACCTGCACCCGGACGTGGTTCCGGATCGGGTGATGAGTAACATCTACGAACACCTGATTCGCCGCTTTGGTGCCGAGGTCAATGAAGGGGCCGAGGACTTCATGACGCCGCGTGACATCGTTCACCTAGCGACCGCATTGCTGCTTGACCCGGATGATGCCCTGTTTGAGGCCAGCCCCGGTTTGATTCGTACTTTGTATGACCCGACCTGTGGCACGGGTGGCTTCCTCACCGATGCCATGAACCATGTGGGCGACTACGGTAACCGCGACAAGATCCCGCCAGTGCTGGTGCCGCACGGGCAGGAGTTGGAGCCGGAAACCCATGCGGTTTGTGTGGCCGGTATGCTGATTCGCCGTTTGGAGTCCGACCCTGGCCGAGATCTGTCGAAGAACATTCGTCAGGGCAGCACGCTGTCCAACGACCAGTTTGCCGGTGAGCGTTTCCACTACTGCCTGTCCAATCCGCCTTTTGGCAAGAAATGGGAGAAGGACAAAACCGCCGTCGAAGCGGAACACAAAAAAGGCGAGCTGGGCCGGTTTGGGCCGGGCCTGCCGAAAATTAGCGATGGCTCCATGCTGTTTTTGATGCACCTGGCGAGCAAGCTAGAACTGCCGATCAACGGCGGTGGCCGCGCCGCTATCGTGCTGTCGGGTTCGCCACTGTTTAACGGCGGTGCCGCGTCTGGCGAATCGGAAATCCGCCGTTGGTTGCTGGAAGACGACCTGATTGAAGCCATTGTAGCTCTGCCAACGGATCTGTTCTTCCGCACCAATATCGCCACCTACCTGTGGATTCTGTCCAACAAGAAGCCGCAGGAGCGCAAAGGCAAGGTGCAGTTGATCAACGCCACCGACCTGTGGACTTCAATCCGAAACGAGGGCAACAAGCGCCGTATTGTCAGCGATGAGCAGCGCCGCCAGATTCTGGACATCTACGCCGCAGGCGAAACCGGTGCGCTTTCCCGGATGCTGGACTACCGTACCTTTGGCTACCGCCGCATCAAGGTCCTGCGCCCGCTGCGCATGACCCTGGAGCTGGATAAGGTGGGCATGGAGCGGCTGGAAGCCGAAGCTGCCTGGGAAAAGCTCTCTGACGCGCATCAGACATTCTGGCGCGAAGCCCTCAAGCCGCTAATCGGGCAAACGCAGCCCTATAGCTGGGCAGAAACCTTTGTTAGGAATTCGATCAAGTCCGACGAAGCCAAGCAGCTCAAGGTCAAATCCAACAAGACATTGATCACCGCGCTGATCAACGCCTTTGGTCACAAAGACCCGAAAGCCGAGCCAGTCACGGATTCCAACGGCGAGCTGGTGCCAGACACAGATTTAACTGATTACGAGAACGTCCCCTATCTGGAGGACATCGACGACTACTTTGCCCGCGAAGTGCTTCCTCATGTGCCGGATGCCTGGCTGGATGAGAGCTTTACCGATGCCAGGGATGGTCAATTGGGCCGCGTTGGCTACGAGATCAACTTCAACCGCTTCTTCTACCAGTACCAGCCGCCGCGCAAGCTGCATGATATTGATGAAGACCTGAAGCAGGTAGAAGCCGAGATTGCCGCGCTACTGGCGGAGGTGGCCAGCGAATGAGCCAGTACAGAGCATATCCCGCGTATAAGGATTCCGGTATTGAGTGGATTGGGCAGGTGCCTGAGCATTGGAAGGTGGCGAGAGTCAAGCGACTGGCGTCATTGCGCAATGAACGACGAAATGATGTATCTACTGATACCATTTATATCGGACTTGAGGATGTAGAAGCAGGATCAGGGCAGTACAAGCCAACGAATGGAAGCTCTCGTCAATCAGAAGATTCAACTGTAGGCATCTTTTATGAAGGGGATGTCCTGTACGGTAAGCTGCGTCCATATTTGCGAAAAGCCATTATTTCAGAGATGGCAGGGTGCTGCTCAACAGAATTTTTGGTTCTGAGGGCTGAAAAAACAGAACCCAAATGGCTGCAAGAATGGCTTTTAACTCCTGATGTAACGCATCAAATAGAGTCAGGATGCGAGGGAGCCAAAATGCCTCGTGCAGATTGGTGGCATATCGGTTCAATTGAAGTTGTATACCCAGATCAGCCTGAGCAAGCGCAAATACTAACCACCCTCGACCGCGAAACCGCCCGTATTGATGCGCTTATCGAGAAGAAAACCCGCTTTATCGAGCTACTGAAGGAAAAGCGCCAGGCGCTGATTACCCATGCTGTCACAAAGGGACTAGACCCCAACGCCAAGATGAAGGATTCCGGCATTGAGTGGATTGGGCAGGTGCCAGAGGAGTGGTTAAATAGGAAGGTTTTTCATGCTTTCCAAGCCATTGGGAGTGGAACAACGCCACCGTCAAAGGAGCATGAATGGTATCAGGGAGGAACCATTCCGTGGATAACAACAAGTGAGCTTAGAGAAAACACCGTCGTTAAAACAAAGAAGTGTGTTACCTCAGATGCCATGCAGAAATTCTCAGCCTTGAAAATTTTTCCCGCTGGCTCATTAGCTATTGCCATGTATGGTGCAACAATTGGTCGCCTAGGGTTTCTTGGAATCCCAGCAACAACCAACCAAGCTTGCTGTGTGCTGTCTGGTGAACGCGATTTGAATATCCAGTTTTTGTATTACTGGTTGATGGCATTCAGAGCCGATATCGTGGCTTTCTTCTCTGAGGGCGGGGGCCAGCCGAATATCAATCAAGAGGTGATAGCCAGCCTTTGGGTGCCATCCCCAGCCCCTGATGAACAAGCCACCATCGCCGCCACCCTTGACCGCGAAACCGCCCGCATTGATGCTCTGATTAGCAAGGCGGAACAAAGTATCACCCTGCTCAAAGAACGCCGCGCCGCCTTTATCACCGCCGCTGTCACCGGCCAGATTGATTTGCGAGGAAAACAATAAATGCAATCAGCAGCACATCAGGAAAAACACTTCCAGCAATACATCATCGACCGGTTGGTAGAGCAGGGCTGGAAGCTGGGTGATTCCAAGTTCTACGACACCGAGCGGGCGGTGTACCCCGAAGACCTGGAAAGCTGGATCAAAACCAGCGGCCAGCAGGAAAAATGGGACAAGCTGGAACGGCTCAACGGGGCCAAAACCCTTGAAGTGCTGATGGATCGCTTGGATAAAGCACTGGAGAAACAAGGCACCATGCAGGTGTTGCGCCAGGGCTTTTCCATTGCCGGTTGCGGCCTGATCGAGATGACCGAGGCCGCACCGGAAGACAAGCGCAATGCAGCAGTCATTGAGCGCTACCAGGCCAATATCCTGCGCGTGGTGCCGGAGCTGAAGTATCACCCGGCCCGTGAATTTGCCATTGATCTGGTGCTGTTTATCAACGGTCTGCCGGTGGCAACCGTCGAACTGAAGACCGACTTCACCCAGTCCTGCGAAGCGGCCATGGATCAGTACCGCAATGATCGCCTGCCGTATGACGCCAAGACCAAACGCCGGGAGCCATTGCTGACCTTCAAGCGTGGGGCGGTGGTGCATTTCGCCATGTCCGACTCTGAAATCATGATGGCGACCAAGCTGGATGGAGAAAACACCTTTTTCCTGCCGTTCAATAAGGGGCGCAAGGACGAAAGTGGCACGGTACATGCGGGTAACCCGCCAGGTGAGATTAAGGCCGATGGTACCCAGGAATACCCGGTAGCCTACTTCTGGGAGGCGGTCTGCCAGCCGGATGCCTGGCTGCGGATTTTCCATAGCTTTGTCTACGTCGAGAAAAAGGACGTGGTGGATATTCAGGGCAACTGGTCGAAGAAAGAAACCCTGATTTTCCCGCGCTTTCACCAATGGACGGCAGTGAATCAGATGCTGGCCGATGCCCGCGAAAACGGCGCAGGCATGACCTACCTGTGTGACCACAGCGCCGGTTCCGGCAAGACCAGCACCATTTCCTGGACGGCCCATGACTTGGTGAAACTGCGCGAAGATAACGGCGACGCGGTATTTAACAGCGTGATCATTGTCACCGACCGTAATGTGCTGGACGGCCAGCTTCAGGACGCGGTGAAGCAGATTGACCATCAGTTTGGGGTGATCGCCGCCATTGACCGGCAGAAGTCATCCAAGTCCAAGAGCAAGCAGCTCTCGGAGGCCTTGTTGTCTGGCACGCCGATTGTGGTGGTCACGATCCAGACCTTCCCCTACGCGATGGAAGCCATCATCACTGACAAGGCCCTGAAAGGGAAAAACTTTGCTGTGATCATTGATGAGGCGCATAACTCGCAGACAGGCTCTACCGCCGCTAAGCTGCAAGCCGCGCTGGGGATGAGCGGACAAGGCAAGATGTCCACCATGACGGTGGATGAACTGCTGGAGCAACTGCAAAAGTCCCGCGCCCGCCCGGACAATATCAGCTACTTCGCCTTTACCGGCACGCCCAAGCACACCACTTTGATGCTGTTCGGTCGCCCGACAGATCCAAGCCAACCGGCCTCGGACGATAACCCGCCGCAAGCCTTCCACCTGTACACCATGCGCCAGGCCATTGAGGAGAAATTCATTCTCGATGTGTTGAACGGCTATGTGCCCTACAAAACGGCCTTCAACCTTTCCAAGCAGCTTGAAGACAGCAAGCGGGTAAGCGGCAAGGCCGCCAAACGCGCCCTGGCACAGTGGATGTCATTGCACCCCACCAATGTGACCCAGAAGGTACAGTTTATCGTTGAGCACTTTACCAAGAACGTCGCCCACCGGCTGGATGGCAAGGCCAAGGCGATGGTCGTGACCAGCTCCCGTGCCGCTGCCATTCGCTACAAGAACGCGTTTGACCGCTATATCGAGCAGCACAGCGAGTACGGCTTTATTCATTCACTGGTGGCCTTCTCCGGCAAGATGACCGGTAAGCAGGTGATGCACCAGGATGACAGCGAGTTCAAGGATGATGTGTTTATCGTCGATGAGAACGAGGAGTTCACCGAGCAGAGCATGAACCCGGATGTCCACGGGCAGGATTTGCGCTTTGCCTTTGACCGCCCGGAATACCGGGTGATGTTGGTGGCCGACAAGTTCCAGACCGGCTTTGACCAACCCAAACTGGTCGCCATGTATGTGGACAAGAAAATCGCCAACCATGTGGAGATTGTGCAGACCTTCGCCCGCCTGAACCGGACGGCACCTGGGAAAGATGAGGTCTTTATCATCGACTTCGTGAACGATCCGGAGAACGTGCGCAAGGCCTTTGCCACCTATGACAAGGGCGCTCACATCGGCGAAGTGCAAGACCTCAATGTGGTCTACGAGATCAAGGAGCGACTGGACGAGCACGGCCTGTACGACGAGAAGGACTTGGCCGCGTTCAAAGAAGCCCGCTTCAAGACCATACGCGACATCACCCATACTAAATCGCCACAGCACAAGGCGCTGTATGCCGCTACGGCTGGAGCGACGGCCTTGTATAACGACAAGATGAAAATGCTGCGCGATGGCATGGCAACCTGGGAAGCAGCGTTTGAGAAGGCCCGCGCCAAGGGTGATGAGGCGGGCATGAAGTCTGCCGATCACCACCAGGATGAGTATGCCGAGCAAATCAAGGCGCTGATGGGCTTCAAGTCGGACCTGGGGCGCTTCTGCCGTACCTATTCCTATATCGCCCAACTGATTGATTTTGGCGACCCGGAGTTGGAGAACTTTGCCGCTTTCGCCAAGCTGCTGCAAAAGCGCCTTCAGCACGAAGCACCGGAAACCGTGGACTTGACAGGCCTGGTGCTTACTGGCTTTGACATCAATGCTCGACCCGATGACGTAGAAGACGAAGGCAAAACCCCGGTATTGCAACCAGCAGGTGCAGGCGGTGGTGGCGCGGCAGGCGACAAGCCGAAATTCGTCAAAGAGATTATCGAGAGGCTCAACAGCCTGTTTGGTGAGGCGACGCCGATCCAGGATCAGGTGGCTTTCGTTAATCAGATTTCAGCGATTACCGGTGAAAGCGATGTCGTCATGGCTCAGGTGGAAAGCAACACCCGTGAGCAGGCTATGAAAGGCAACCTCCCCGGTGCTGTGCAGCAAGCGGTTGTTCGTGCTTTGTCCAGTCATCAGAAGCTGGCAACCCAGGTGCTCAAGTCTGACCGTCAGGGCATGACCGCATTGGTTGATATGGTGTATGACCTGCTGCGCGAAGGCAAAGACATCGACCTGGATATGGATTAAGCCGATGCTTGACCTGCTGAATCTGCCAGGCATCAAGCCGGTCGATATGCGCCACGAAAGCAAGTGCCTTGTGATAGTTGCTGAGCCGGTAACGGTCGAGGTGCCGTTATGTGGGGACTGCAACACCCCTATGCACAGACACGGTACGCGCAAAAACAAGTTCATGGACACGCCGTTGTACATGGAGCCCGTCCGCCTTGAAGTTCAGCGCCCGCGCTTTCGCTGTGAGTCGTGCGGAAAAATGTCCATGCCGGAGTTGAGTTTTCTGGATGACAAACGCCGAGCCACCAAACGGCTGGTCGATGTTATTCGGCAACAGTGCCTGGGAACCACCTTCCATGCTTTAGCCGAGCAAACCGGTGTGGCGGTGAACACCGTCAAGAACATCGCTCACGATCTCATTGAGGAACTCTCCCAAACCGTTCGTTACGAAACCCCGGTCATCATGGGTATCGACGAAGTGAACCTGGCCGGCGGGTATCGCTGTGTAATCACCAATCTGGCAACCAACAACGTCTTTGATATGTTGGAGCATCGTACTCAAGAGCATTTGAAGCCCTTCTTCAAGGATTTGCCGGATGCTGACAAGGTTGAATGGGTCTGTACGGATATGTGGCGCCCCTTCAAGCGTTCCTTTGCTCAGTATCTGCCCAACGCCAAACTGGTGATCGACAAGTTCCATGTCGTCAAGATGGCCTCTGAAGCCCTAGAAGCGGAGCGCAAGAACTATCAGGCACAGTTAAGCAAAGAAGATCGGATTTACGTCAAAAAGTCCATTCGCTGGCTAACCCTGAAGCGGCCCGGCAACCTGACGCCCGCGGAGCAAAAGGCGCTGGAGGTTGTAAAGCAGGCGATCCCAGAACTTGCCGTGGCCTATGACTTCAAGGAAGCCTTCTTCTGCATCTACGACGAACCCGACAAGCAGAGCGCTCAGAACGCCTTTATGGCTTGGGAGAACAGCCTGCCGCCTTATGGCATGGAGCCTTTCAAAAAACTGGTGAAAACGGTACACAACCATTACGACGACATCTTTGCCTACTGGGATGCGCCGTTCTCAATCACCAATGGGTATACCGAAGGGCTCAACGGCTTGATCAAGATGTCCAACCGGTTAGGTCGGGGTTACAGCTATGACATCATCCGTGCAAAGACGTTGTACTCCAAAGAAGCCCGCAAGGTCGGCAGTGGTATTCGAGCAGGACGAGGCAAGGTCGAGTATGGGCCGCACATTCCGACATTGTTGAAGCAGGCAGAAGGTGGAGAGTTGGATTAACGCGAGAGAGGGCGCGTCTGAGAATCCAACCAATGTTAGATTTTCGCAGGGTGGTGAAAAACAGAAAAATCCAACCAGAAGCTGCTTTTTGTCCGACTAAGAATCAAGGGTTAGAATGGATGAATTCCAACCCTAGAATGCAAATAGCCGAATTTTCTTCTAAATGTTAACGGAAGAGAGCGCCGTAGATTGCGCATTTAAACCCCAAACAACCTGATTTCTACAGTTCTGCCAGAGGTTTTAACTGCCAGTAAACAAACGGGTAGTTAAACGTTGCTTAAATGAAAATAAATTGATCTAAGTCATGGTTAGTTGAGCGTATAGATACGACGGGGTTCGTAGGAGAGTTGAATTTTTTCGGGTTTACATTTTAATAAAAAATACCGATGAAAATTCCTAAAAAAATGGCTGCTAATTAACGATTTAATGTGCAACAAAATGATTCAATTCATTCGCGCAATGAATGTTATTGATTCTTTTCAATCGCAGATATGGAATTGATAGGCAGGATTTCACACTATAAGTCGATAGGGCTGATCTGGAGCTTGTTTCGAATGTTCAGTTGATTAATTCTTTAAAGCTTGAAGACTTTTTTATCGCACACCTGCTGATAACAGCTGCTCTAAAGCTGAAGCAACCATAGTAATTATGGATTGAGCAGAAATCCTATGAGATATCCACTTCGGTCCAAACGACTTGTTTACCCAGAAATCTTGTCAGAGCACCCTTTGCAAATTTTACCTCAGAGTAAAAACGTGGGAAAAATCCATCAAAAGTTTGTGTGCCGTTACGCCTATAAGCAGGTTCAACCGTAAGGCAATACTCAGTGCCATCATGCGTAATGAAGAAGGTGTAGCCGTCCTCGGTGGTTGATTTTAGACGTTTAGCGGTCATTTTGTGATTATAAACCCGTCCATGTGAGAGCCTTGAAAATCGGAGATTTCATCTAGTCCCAGTAGTTCAGCATCCGTAAATTCCCGACCAAGTGCGCAGGCTACAGGTTGCCAGTGCATCCGTAGATTGGGTAACAACTGCAAGCGCCGTTGGTAATGGGCTTCGCATTCTCGGGCAGCTTCAGATCCCGCAATACGTTCCACCCAGTGGCTGTCGCGAAATGGGTAGTCATCAATCCCTGAGCGGGCAAAGCGACAATACCAGTTACCGTCCGCTAAACGGAAATAAAGATTACCAAAACGGCGGCATTGATAAATCGCGTGAATGAAATGCGATGCCATTTTCAGTTAGTGCCCTTTTGTGGGATGGCGAAGAGAAAACATGCCTGTTAGATGTCATACATGTCGCCTGTTTTCCAGCCAGTCTCCGCTATGGCTTCATCACTATTTCGAGGTCCGGTGATCCACAGCCGGTCCCGGGATGCCCTGGATACGAATGCCCATGGCTCATCAGGATCAAGAATTACAGTTTCTTCACTGAGCTCCGCATTTTCTGGCTCAGCGCGTATAACTCTTTTTGAATCAAAAATCCAGGCTTCAGCCTCTTCATGCTTTCGCAACAGGAAACGGTATAGGTGGCAACCTCCCCCGTCATTTATGGCGTACAGCCTGAATCCATCCCCAAACTCAACAGTGACGATATTATGTGACATAGTTCTCCTTGGAACCAGGTAGCGCTCTGGCATATACGAGTCAGTTCGAGCTGGCGGTAACTTCCGGCGCAATGGCCAGGTTGTCTTCCGACTGGACAGGCTTATTGTATTTTGCATAAGACCGTACCGCATTAATACAGGCTAAGCGAATGGATTCAAAAGAACGGTAGCCAGGAGGAACAGCATTCCCCGTGTTATCTAGCAAAAGTGTGCTTCCCAGGGAGCGAACCAGCTGAAATTCGTGCGTCGATTTTTCTGCTGTTACCTGAAGGATAAAGATAGTTTCGCCGAGCTGGCTGTTTTCAATGCCGGTTACGGCTGCACTGACCGTATTCCCTCCTGTGGCCATCATATCGCATGCAAACCATTCAGACGCTGGCGTACGCCACTTAGACGTGTTGCCAATCTTATCTGGCCACTTAATCCATTCTGCGGCTGCATTAGTCGACATCAGTAGGGTATTAAGCAAAGTAAGTGGATTGTCATGTTCCCCGGTTGCCCAGCATTCTTTGAAGTAGGGTATGAAGATCTCCGGATTGATCACGGCTATGTAATCGAAGAGTACTTTATTCACCTGCCCCGCTCTGTCTGGCATGAAGAACACACCCATACGCGATCCCTTCGGGCTTTTCCAGATGGCTCCGGCTGGTTCGTAGGCAGTGTTTATATATGAATTCACAGCAAGGCCTAAAGGGGCCACCACGAGCGCCGGTACCACTTTCCGCTGTCCATCCATCACAGGACGCACGAAGACCCGCTGACCTGCGGATATACACTGGATAATGGCTTTGGTGATGATGACAGTCGGAGAAGGAATGCATGCCTGGCCATTGCTCGTAATATGTGGAAGCATAGCCCCTGTTTCTGACCTCACGACAGACCTCAGGCATGTAGGGCATACCAGCGTCTGCATCCCGTTGACAGAGCTGACAAGCAGGCCTCCCTCTGTCTGGTAGAACCGCTCAAACGGCGAGACGCTTTTCACCAGCTTGCCCTCGGTGTTTTCTTCTCCTGCTTATCACTTTTCTTGTTGATCTGCCGCCACTCCCAGGGAGGGACCGGAGATTTTTCAGACCACAAACCCAGAGATGCATTTTTGGCCCCGGTTTCAAACTTGATATAAGCAGGCACGATAGCTTCATCCTGAAACCTGTAGACCCACGCGAGGCCACTGTCGACCATCGACGCATTGATGTCGTATCCATCCAGCCAGATAGTGCCGAGCTCACGTCCGTATACGTCGAGGCCATGCTCCACAACCTTCACGGTTTTACCGGCTACGGCACTGCTGAGTGCCTGCTTTGCCTTCTGGCCCCACGGCTGTTTGCTTTCAGGGGCATCGATGCCATAGAGGCGTACACGGATATTGGAGTTCTGATTGTCCAGAATCTGTAGGGTATCGCCGTCAATGACTTTGACGACCTTGCCCTCAAACGACTCTACTGCCGCGAAAGCCGCGACAGGGATGGTCCCCAGTAGGCATATAAAAAGTAACTTTGGAAACATTTTCACAGTCGACCATCCTTCTGTTGAGTGAGCGGACCGGAAACGGCTATCGGCGTGATGGCAATTATATCAACTTGATTAGGGTTCCCGAGGTGGCTATGGACCCCAGATTTATCCCTAAAAATCATGGTGTAGATAAACCAGACAGATTGAGCGCTAATAAGTAGCTAATCCGCTCACTGCTCATCAGGAAATACAGCTAAATTAGCGGGCTATCGTGAAATCCCGACCAATTCTGCCGTGTTAGCCTTTTGCTCATCTTGAATAGCAGGTGCAAATATCATGGTTGAGAATGCATTAACAAACTCGGCGCACGAGCAGGTCTCGGATGCGGCCCGATATTATGAATTACTCCACAAACTCGCCGTTATTTATGATCTGAATAAGCTGGCCGACGTACTGAATACAGTCACCGGGAGCGGATGGACACGAGACCGCGTCAAAAAGTGTCTTTCGGCCGCACCCGATAGCGTTGTCGTATCGCCTGATGAGTCTACTCTGCTCTCCTCCCTGCTCCCGAAACGCCCAGCCTGGTATTCCCGGCCAAAATTTCGGTTTATCGACCTTTTTGCCGGTATTGGGGGTATCCGCAGCGGCTTTGAGGCGATTGGCGGAAAATGTATGCTCACCAGTGAGTGGAATGCATTTTCCGCAAGGACCTACCGGGCCAACTGGTACTGCGATGAGCAGGAACACGTCTTCAACGCTGACATCCGGGAACTGACGCTGAGCGACCAGGATGACATCAGTGAAGACCAGGCATACGCCCATATCGACAGCCATATTCCCGACCATGATGTTCTGCTGGCTGGATTCCCTTGCCAGCCCTTCAGCATCGCCGGAGTCAGCAAAAAGAACTCACTGGGGCGCAAGCACGGATTTGAGGATTCGACGCAGGGAACCCTCTTCTTTGATGTCTGCCGTGTGCTCAGGGCCAAGCTACCCGGCGTGTTCGTCCTGGAAAACGTCAAAAATCTGAAAAGCCACGATAAGGGCAATACCTTCCGGGTGATTATGCAGACACTGGATGAACTTGGGTATGACGTGGCGGACGCCGGGGTGACAGGAGTAGCTGATCCCAAAATCATTGATGGACAGCATTTTCTGCCTCAGCACCGCGAGCGCATCGTCCTGGTAGGCTTTCGCCGCGATCTGGGCCTGAGTGAGGGTTTCAGCCTGAAGAACATCCATAGCGAGTTCCCGACGGATCGGCCTGCGTTTCATACGCTGCTGGATGAGTCCGTGGATGACAAATACATCCTGAGCGAAAAGCTCTGGGAGTACCTGTATCGTTACGCCGAAAAGCATAAAGCCAAAGGAAATGGCTTCGGGTATGGGTTGGTGAATCCGTCGGATAAAAACGCTATATCCCGCACCATCTCTGCAAGGTACCACAAAGATGGCGCTGAAGCGTTGGTTGATAGAGGCTGGGATAGCATAATCGGCAGCAAAAACTTCCGCGACCCGGATAATATGAGACGACGTCCGCGTCGGTTAACCCCCCGGGAATGCGCCCGCCTGATGGGATTTGAACAGCCGGGAAAAGTAACTTTTCGGATACCCGTATCGGAAACGCAGGCTTATCGCCAGTTCGGTAACTCCGTTATCGTTCCGGTATTTGCTGCCGTGGCCAGAATGTTGGAGACCCGGATAGTCCGGGCCGCTGAGATACGCGAAGCAGCCTTAAAGCGTGTTGCCTGAAAGGGGAAGAAGATGGCTTACCTGACATATTATGATTCGGCTGAAGGCGAGAGCATTTCCAGAGATGAGGTGATTCGGCTCTTCAGGCAACACGGTATACCGGAAAGCGAATGGGCAGAATTCTTTGAGGAGTTCGGGCAAAATACCTTATATGACGGACAGGCCGTATTAAGGTGGTTGGGCTATTAGTCGCGAAGCGTAAATAAGGAGGCACCAGTGAGCCAGAAACATGCAGTGTTGATTGACGACGGTAAGGGAGATAAACCGAAACGGTACACGCCGGAATTCCAGACGAGCGATGAATTTGCCCGAAGCTGGAAATCGGTGCTGGAGAAGTCGCATCACCGAAACGGCCCAAACATCACCGTTACCTGCTGTTGTCGCGGGGCGGGGAAAAAATCACTATCAGTCCGCCATATCTCCGGCTCTGACAGCTATTATCTTGCCCGCTTTCCCTCCTCCGGTCCTGACCACGATCCCCTGT
Source organism: Enterobacter sp. JMULE2 (assembly GCF_013337145.1). NCBI lineage: Bacteria > Pseudomonadati > Pseudomonadota > Gammaproteobacteria > Enterobacterales > Enterobacteriaceae > Enterobacter > Enterobacter sp. JMULE2. The sequence continues at coordinate 115,459 of NZ_SGWD01000018.1, read as the reverse complement.
GTGAATATTTTGGACTCGATGATAAATCCACCGGTCTTAAAGGTTATGAATCGGGGGTTATCCGGGATACTAAAGACGGCATGCTGGCTATCAAACTCGACATTGGACTGACCGAAAAAGATCCTCCTGTGCAGTCTGATTGCCCACCGCCGCCAGCCATTCAACGCCCTGCAAACGGGCAAAGCACCATGTCGTTGCTGGGATTGCTGAGTCTTCTCTGGTCCGAGGCTCGACTGAATTTCTGGTACCCCGGTATGGCCGGTAAGCGGGATTTCTCGTTGGTTCGCTATAGGCTGAACGATGCCAGTACCCATATTCGCAGCGGGCGCACCGCTATTTCAGATCGGCTCTTTATCGGGACCGACCCAAATTCAAAAGCCGCAGAACAGCAAAATGCGAGGCTGTCTGCTCCTGACGGTCAGGACAAGCGCCTGCTTCTGCTTTCGCTCCTCCCCCGATATGATGAAGCCAAACACGAAGCCGAACTGAAGTTTCTGCCCTACCGCTATTTTGGCGGACTGCCATTAACCTTTTTCTCTTCAACGGGCCAATGGCAAAGCGTTAAAAAGCGTTTTCCGGCAGAATATGCGGCCTGGCGAAAGGGCGGAAAAATTGTGGTATTCGTGGTAACGTCCCCACCGACACAGACGAAGAGAGGAGTCTCTGTCCGTGCGCAGCAAATCGCTTTAATGATGGTCAGTGACAACTGGATACCACTGGACTCATCTTACGAAGCGACGGTTGCAAGTAAACTGGATGCGGAGCAACGGAGCTACGTCAAACCTCTACACTATGATGCCAGTCTCAGTGAGGTGTTCCCGGATTTCTGCCTGTTGGACACGCGGGCTAAAGATCCGTTTCCGATGGAGGTATTTGGTATGACCTCACCGGCCTATCTGGCGAGAAAAGCACTTAAAACCGACTATTACAATCGTAACTTCGGGCCGTATGGCTGGTGGTTCTGGGATGCGACGGTAGCGGGACCCGATGATGAGTTGCCGCCCTTTCCTGCCCGGAAATAACATCCGGTACTGTGTGCCACTGCCTTAATCATGAGCATAGTGATGAACATTAACGAGCCTGAAACGATTGCGGGTGTTTCCGCTGAGCTGTCCGCCATGGCCAGTCGATTGCGTGAAATATTTATGCAAATTCTAATAGCGACTACACCGGGCGGGCAGACTGCCGGGACCTGTGCCTATGCGGTGCTCTTACTGAAAACCATGATCGAACAATACACCGACTACAACGCGTTACCACGCGGTGGTGACGGTCTTGCTGACGGAGGGTATTTTGATAGCGCAGGGAAAGGTCACGGACATTACTGGCTTGAGGTTCGGACCTGTGCTGGAAACTTCATTCTTGATATCACGGCCGATCAGTTTGGGGAAGCGCCGGTACTCGTTGCTGATGCAGATACATGCAGCAATTACGTTCCCGGCAACCAGGCTCTGGTCGAATCCCATCTGGCGGAAATAGCGATGAGCTTGCCGGTTTAAGGCGTATCTTTCTTCTTGCTGCCCGCTTTGACACCCTTTACCGGCTTAACAGTGCGTGTTGCTGCGGCACCGGAAAGCATGGCTACGGTCTCTTTCAGACTGGCCGAAATAGCCTTCTCTGCGGTCAACAGCGAGTTGGTTGTTAACAACTCTTCTTTCAGTGTCTGCATGCCCTCGACAAGATCCTTATTAATATCGGATTTTTCACTCAACTGACCCGACAGGGTTTCGTTCTGAACAAGGGCTTCCCTGTAATTGTCTTTCAGCGTGTCGAGCTCAGAAGTTGCCGTTTCATATTGCTCACCAAGGTCACGCAGCTGGCTTTCGGCTTGTGCCTGACTTTTGAGGGCTGAATCGAGCTCCCGTGCATGTTCCGTTTTCAGTGTGACCATCGCTGTGGCCGCAGCCTCTAACTTGTCGTTTAACTCAGCTACCGCTGAATTCAGGGTATCCCGTTCACTGCGAAGACTGCTAATCTCACCCTGCTGGGTGCGGGATTCGCTGACCAGTTGTTTGAGGTAGTCCTGCTGAGTGGCCAGTTCCTGTCGACGTTCTTTCAGCTGACTGGTCAGGCTGTCATTCGACAGCTTTAGCCGGTCTGCTTCGGACTGTGTTTTATTCCTCTGTTGCTCAAGTTCGAGATTCTCATCCCGTGACTGCTCATATTTTAAAGTGGTGTCACTCAGCGACAGTGTGCATCTTTCCAGTTCCTCAGTCAGCTGTCGGTTGATGTTTTTCAGGTGACCGATCTCTTCTTCATTCGTACGGTGTCGCGTTTCGTGGTTTCCAATGTCTGTCTGCAACGCCTGGATGTGGGAGGCCAGCTCTTTCACTTTATCACTCTGAATTTCCTCATAGCTCATTCGGTAATACCAGGTTATCAGTGACATCAGGTCGTCTACCGCCGTAGTGATCCCTTTAGGTATCGCCAGCTGGCGGGCTTCTTCAGGGACCGTCTCAACGTATTCAATATATTTCAGGAACATTTCCTGAGCCCGTTTGAACGAACCGCCGACGGCATCTCTCAGCCAATGAACCCTAAAGAACTGGTCCAGGTTCTCGGGCGAAATATTTTTCTCTTCACAAAGGCGCTCGATAGCACTGAAGTAGGTAAGCATGCCAGTGGCGGTGTTCCGGGGCTGCTTTGCTTTGTTACCTTCGGCGTCACGCTCCTGGGGAAGAGACTGATCTAATTCTGAGGTCATGCGATTTCTCCGGCCGGGAGTTGACCGGCAAAGTAGAGGCTGATGAGATCGTTAAGGGCATTCAGCAATGATGGGGAATCAATGTGAATATGCACGTTGCCGTTCTGAAACAGCTTGCAGCGCCAGCCATGAGAGTTAACCAGCGTACCGGCAGTTTCTTGTGTTCTCAGAGCGGTCAGTCTACCGGCCATATCGGTGCCATTGGCTGGCGTACTGACCCCGGTACAGATGCACACGATATTCTCAAAGTCCCGAATATAAACAAGATTGTCAGGATTATACCCGTTATACGTTAACGGATCAGTGTGCTGGAATACACCGCGAAGAACAAACCGCGATGGCATGGTGTTTTTCTGCCGGTTACGGATAAAACCCCGGTCCAGTTCGGTCAACAGGCCAACAAAGCCATCAGCAAGAGTCTGTGGCCGGTTGGCAGCTGCTGCACGCAGAGTTGCACGGATAACCGAAATGGAGGCAATCGGCGGATCGGTACGAAGTGACACGCTAAACGCTGCGCGCTGTTTGTGGTTCCAGCACCGGTCGAGCCCTGTTTCACTAAGCAGCTTATTCCACGTCACCCGGTCCAGCGCTTTGCGGCCGGTCTCGATAGACCCCGGCAGAGACTGCGGCAGGCCAAAAGCGTTTGGCTTCATGATCTCACTGCTAAAGAGACAGACCCCGGCCATTGTTGAGGCTTCTGCAATGAGCTGCATGCCCTCTTCAAATTTCTGCATTGCCGTATCGCGTATTGCTGCCAGCTGCTCGGCTCGCGATTGCATCTTCAGTTGTTGTTCAGCCATCACTTATCACCCTCATATCTTTCTGGCACGGGCTGACTGCCAATTCAGTCCAGCTCCGCCCGGTTCGGCAACCGGCTGCTGCGTGCCGTGCCGTATGACTTTTAGGCGCGGAATTCAGCACCTGCATTCATCGCGTTGAAATTTAAAATCCAGCGTAAATCATCAGGTGATGTTTTTAGATTTCACATAAACGCGCCTTTAGTCACTGCTTTACTATTTACTATTCATCATAATTCTATCACTTCCCGGCTCAGATCTAAGAGACCTGACGGGATTAAATTGAATCATTTGTGAAATTCTTATTTTTCAGTGTGTTATATGTAAATAAATGTCAAGTGATGCGACTTACCTGTAATTAAATCTCATTGTATGCTTTCCGAACGCGAAAAAGTGACATTGTCACGTAAAGGGTGTGCAAATCATGGTTAGGTTTAGTATTTAGTAATTAGTAAGGAAATTACTAAACATGACAAGTGCGTGACATTTTGACACATGCGGTCGTTGTATTCGCTTAAGGGGGGCCGCTTGGAAAACGGACAACATCCTACGTTAAGCTTGCTTCATAAGCAGGCGTGACGGGCTGCTTTGAGCGAGGAGCGGAATTTGGCACTGGACGGCCCCCACGCCCTAAAATGCTAAAGATGGACATCAGTGCTACAGCCAGGAACGGCATGATTGCCCTTAAAGTGGTCAGTTTGGATATCGGAAATTTTTATACGTTAAGCGCATTATTTAACCAGTATTGGTGTGTGAGGGATTGATTTTGCGTCAGCCACTATCGCTTTTGCTTTATCGCATTTAGCTTATCCGATTAAGGAAAATTCACGGAAAACGGCGTATAGCGCGGGAGCACCCCCCTTTGCGAGAGGTAGGCCTGTTCAAAAAACAGGCTTGCCGTACAATAATTCTCTATATCCAAACTGACCCCTTCTTAAACGAGTCGATAAGTTTAAGGGTATTCATTTCGACCGCAATTATTATATTTGGAATGTTTTTAGTCATAAAATTAGGGAAAAATATTAATAGGGAACGTTATTGATAGATATGTTCCAAAACAGACTTTATTAGATGGCAGGCTGTTATGCATGCCACCTAACGATTTAGTTTTCCTCAGAAAAATCAGGCATCCTGATATGTATAGGTGTTTTACTAAATGATGCGACACGAGTAAGCAAAGATATGACTACAAAATGATCGTAGAATTTGTGTATTACCGTTATAGAGGAATTAAATTCACCTGATTCAAAAGCTTTCATGAAGTCGGCCCCCATGAATCTTACGCTATAAATTTCTGTGCTATACCCTTTTTTTGGCTCAATTTTAAACTCTAATATTTCAGAAATTTCAGTGCTATGTAGCAGGTTATCTTTCCAATAATCCTTCATGGCTAAATGAATTTGGCTCAAATTCCCATCATTATCTCTTTCTTCAAGGTTAAGATAAATGTGTTTAACGGAATAGTTCTCAATATTCAATTCCCGTCCTGTTTTTTTTGGATAACGCCATAAGTCAGGCATTCGAAGAAAGAATTGAGACGTAAAACATCAACTTCAAAAGTATTAATTCCACCTTGCCTTTTTGATCTATTTTTCAATACTTTCTTAAGAAGAGATTCGTTATTATGCATTAACTGTGGCTTGACATTGGACTCAAATACTTCCTGCGCATCACTGCCACCATCAACAATTGTGTTTAAACAAATATTCGCGAGTACGTAAATGTCATCCTTTGTTTTTTCATTATTATGAACCTTACATGATTTAACAGTCATAAGGTTTAATTTTTTTGAATCAGGAAAAAACGACTTTGGAGGAATATGTTCCTTAGTGCTGGCATGAGATGTGCAGCCAGGATAGTAACATTTAGCCATTTGATTACCTTCACTGTCAGTGTGAGATTGAATTTTACAAGAAGATTATAATCTTTTAACACTGTATGAAAAGCTCATTTTCAATGGACCCATTTGCATTTTACTTGGCGACCGTGTGCGATTTACAGCGGAGTAAAAAGCGGTTTGCCACCTTTTCGCGTCCGCTTCTGGCACAAAGCGGCCCGTCATTCCTACTTAAAAAACCGGCATAACGTAGGATTTTGTCCGTTTTCCAAGCGGACCCCACAGAGGAGTCCTGGCTTTGTTATCTGTTATTGAACCATTGTTCCAAAATGATAAATTGTCCGGCCCAGCATTAACACAATAATGCCGTTATTTGTGCTGTTGACCTGGGAGGGAATAACAGCCACAGCGGCTATTCAAATGTGCGCAGTGCAAAGGTCCGGTCTTCCAGTCGGTGAGAAAACCGAAATGCGGCGGGCCATATCTCTTCGCTGATTTGCCGCATCTTGGTTCTTTACAAAGAAGTGGTGATCTGTTTAAAAAGGGGTCTGAGTTGAGTAGACCTGCCAGTTACCTGTGCAGGCCCCTCCTCAGAACCGGACGTGCGGAACTACCGCATCCGGCTCCCGACAGACCCGTGTCCCCACACATAATCAGCGTGAATCGAACATTGATCGGGTTTTCCATTTAGCTGGATAACCCAGCAGTTTCAGGATGAGATCCAGTTTTACCCATGTTAACGGATGTCGGCCTCCCTTGCGGTTGAACCATCTGTAGATTATCCGTCTGCTCTGGTGAATAAACTGCCCTACGCGCCGCTGATTATCAGAGATGCCGTGATAATTTATCCAGCCTCTGACTACTCTGATGACGGTATTCAGGGTTTGCCGTCTGTTAGCATTAAGGTTCTTCCACAGGAAATCCCTTAGCCCTTTCAGTTTGGCTGCGAAACGGTCTTTACGGCTGGTAAATTTCAGCCTCCAGTATCCTTTTCGCGTTTTCCCCCAGTAACCGGTAAACCCCAGAAAATTGAACGTCGGCAGACGTTTTCCTGACTGGTTGGCTTTCATTGCTGCAACATGGCCCGCAGGTATTAATTGCGATTTGTCGCCGTGCAACTCCAGACCATACTTATTCAGCCGCTTAGGCAACACTTTGTAAAAGCGTTTAGCCTCACTCGGATACTGGAAGGTGAAAACCATGTCATCGGCATATCTCACCATTTCAGCCCGCCCATGGATCACTGACTGGCTGATTTCATCAAACCACTCATCGATCACATAGTGAAGGTAGATATTGGCAAGTATCGGCGACAGGATTGAACCTTGTGGGCATCCTCGTTCGTTGCTGGATAGTTGTTTACCTGATATGACGGGTGCCGTTATCAAGACCTCAATCAGTCTTAGAAAGCGGCGATCTGCTATCTTCTTCCGCAGCAACTCCAGCAGTTCCCGGTGTGGGATCATGTTGAAATATTTACGGATATCGATTTCTACAATAGCACCGTTCCAGTTACGAAACGTCTGCTGCTGCAAAGCCTTCAACGCTGCATGACAGTTTAACCCCGGACGAAAACCATATGAGCAAGGTATAAATAGCGGTTCGTAGATCCTGCTGAGAATATCGCTGGCAGCAAGCTGAACCAGCTTGTCTTCTATGCAGGAGATAGCTAATGGCCGTTTACTACCGTCCTCTTTGGGTATCTCCGTGATTCTGGCTGCTTTAGGGTGATATGTCCCCCGGCGTATCCGCTTGATGAGATTATTAATATTATCATCAAGATGTTCACCGTAAGCGGTCTTTGTCATACGATCAATACCAACGGCTTTATTCCCGTCCAGCCTCTGGAATTGTCCTTTGAGCATGTCACTACTGAGCAAATGTCCTAAATTATTGAATATCTGCTGTTTGTTGCATGCCGATTTCTCGCCTATGCGCTCAAGTTTCGTTAACCATGATTGCCCGTCGTTGCTGAGTACGGTCATTGTTTCCCCTTTTACGCTCAGTCTGTCTGCCAGCCCTTCGCTCCACGGTCATTACTCGTTTCATCGCTACTATGACTGACTCCGACTTCCAGAAGGTCATCTTTCAGGTCTTGTGTTCGGCACTTGCACCCGAAATACTCAGATTCCGTTGAGAATCTTCTGGATCTCCTGGGTTCCGTCACTTATCTCTGCAAACTCGCTGACGCCTGTGTCCCCGGTGGATACTCTCTTTCGGCAGTTCGCCAGTTTGGCCTCCAGAGAGTTATTGCTTGCCAGATGGACTAATCTGTCAGCACCCACAACCAGTACGATTTCGGGGGTATCACGTTCACCATTTGGTTTCGGCTCGAATGCTTCGCTGTCTACGCTTCACCATGCCAGTTACCTGTCACGGCGCAAGACTCGCTACCCAGTGGCGCTGGCTGCGCCTTCCGGGGCAGGACTTTCACCTGCAAGATAAGTGCAGCTTTTCCCAGCGCACAGCCCAACCGTACGAAAACGTACGATAAGTATATTTTTTAACCATATCGGCGTTTTATTGTCTTGATAACTAGGCCGTCATAAAGGCCAATCATCCGCCTCGTCCGCCTGCTTAAGAGGTCTGAGCTGACCCTTTGTTACTTGTTCTGCAAGCGTAAATGTATAGTGCCCCAGCATATTGATATGCGCATGCCGCAGTGGCGAAAGCCGGACTTCATCTTCTTCATTAATGACTTCGCCCTCATCACGCAAATGTGCCAGTGCGGCCTGCATATAAATGGTATTCCAGAGCACGACGGCATTGGTCACCAGCCCCAGAGCGCCCAGTTGCTCCTCCTGCCCATCCTGATAGCGCTTTCTGATCTCGCCTTTTTGTCCGTGACAAATTGCTCTGGCGACAGCATGTCTGCTTTCTCCCCGGTTAAGCTGGGTCAGGATGCGACGTCGGTAATCCTCATCATCAATGTAATTCAGCAGGTACAGTGTCTTATTTATTTTCCCAGCTTCGATAATGGCCTGTGTTAATCCTGAAGGGCGATCGCTGCTCAGCAACGAACGGATCAAAACTGACGCCCGAATTGTCCCCAGCGTCAGGGAGCCGGCCATGCGCATCATGTCATCCCAGTGTTGCTCTATCTTCCGGGCATTCGCAGCATTGCGGGCGATATCATTCAGCACGCCATAATCTGCATCTTTATCCACACGCCAGAATACAGAGGCTCCTGCATCAGCCAGACGGGGAGAAAACTGATAGCCCAGCAGCCAGAAAAGGCCAAAGATCAGATCACTGGAACCGGCTGTATCTGTCATTATCTCAGTCGGGTTTAGTCCGGTTTGCTGCTCCAGTAGCCCTTCCAGCACGAAAATGGAATCCCTTAGCGTGCCTGGAACGACAACGCCATGAAATCCGGAGTACTGATCTGAAATGAAGTTGTACCAGGTGATCCCGCGACTGGAGCCAAAATATTTTCGGTTGGGGCCTGCATGTACCGTTCGTACCGGGGCAATAAACCGCATGCCATCAGCAGAGGCCACCTCACCACCACCCCATTTCTGAGCCAGAGGCAGAATAGACTGGTAATCAACCAGTCTGGCGTTTGCTTTTACCAGCGTTTCTGCCCTGAGATAATTTTGTTTGGTCCAGCTCAGACGATAACGGGTCAGCGCCGGAATATTGGGTCGAATAAAGGGCTCCATGCCAATATTACAGGCTTCAGCCAGCAATACCGCGCAGATACTGACGGTCAGGTCATCCATACGCGCGCCCGCCTCGCTTGCATGGGTAAATTCATCTGCAAATCCTGTATGCGCGTTAATCTCAAGAAGGAGTTCTGTCAGATCGACAATTGGCAGCAGGTCAGATATACGTTTCGAGAGTAACTTCAGTGTCGGCGGCTCATCCAGTCCGTTCAGATGAGCAATGGTCAGCTTCGTGCGTTTACCGGTGAAATCCAGTGAAACAGCCTGATTATCGGCAAAATTTTTAGCGACCTGGCGGTACACAGTGTCAAGCTGCCGGGTCAGTGCATTGACGGCCTCTCCGGCGTTGAGAGGATGCCCAAGGGAGCGATATACCTGCACTCTGTTGGTGTGCCAGTCCAGCCCCTGGAGAAGTTTAGCCCGCGGATCTCCCCAGCGCTCGCTCCGTGCGACGTAAATATCCCGACGTCGCAGACTGTCCTGTAACTTATTCATAACACAAAGGGTATAGCCCTGTCGGGATAAATGGCCGTCTTTGCCATAGCAGAGTCGTTTCCAGGGGCCGGTAATTATCGCCATTGGCGCATCATCAATATACTGCCTACGGGTTGACCTGATCGCCGCAAGGTAGCGTATAGCCTCCAGCGTTGTTTCACCTGCCGGAGCGGCGCTGAATTCAATATTCTCCAGCAAACAGGGAAGAAATCGACGGACTCTCCCATACTGCTCCACCATTTCATCGTGAAAACTGGCGTCAGAAGGTCGGGCGATGGTGTTTATAAATGCGATGGTATCGGCCAGCCTAGCCGGAGGAAATTTCCCGAATATCGTCGAGCGGATCAACTCACTGTCAATATTTTCATCCAGGAGCACCGAGCAGATATGTGCCAGTTCTAATGCTGACTTATCAAGGTCTTTCAGTGTCCGTAGTCGTTTTTTCTGCCCAATTTTTTTCGCCTCCCGGCCGATATCAGCGATAATCCCATCCAGAACGTCCAGCGCGTCATCCAGTGCCGATATTTCGCAGGAACGGACAAAGGCAACCAGCATAGCTGTTCGTCTTGCGGGCGGCATCCGGGCTATTTTGTACACTGAAATCATATCAGCATACCGGGCGAGTGCATTGAAACGCACCGGAGGAATACCGGTGAAGTCGAGATCCTGCATGCCAAATGCTTTCAGTTTCAGGTAGCGCGCAACAGCCTGATTAAATGCTGGGCCACTGATGGCAACAGGACCTTTTCTTAACTGATCAAAACGTGAGGTACGTACTCCATCAGGCACCAATAACAGTTCTTCAAGTAATGAGCACTGTTCGCCTGATGCCAGCCCGGACAGACGTGACCAGAGCCTGTCTGCTGATTTTTCACGTATTTCGGATATCAGACGGGTCAGCGTGGTGACGCCCGGCAACAGTATTTTATTTTGCAGAAGCCAACTGGTAGCCAGATCGAAAAGCAGACCCGGTCGTTCGTTGCTGAGCCAGCAGCGGGTGAACAGCAACCGGCTCAATCTGAAAGTCCACGGCCACGAAAAATCACGATAGCCATACTGACGACGGATCAGTGCCTGATGTTCACGCAGCGTGGTTTCTCTTCTGGAGTAGTCGGACAGAACGCTCGTATCGGATATTCCCAACTGTCGGGCAACAAACCACAGTACGTTGGTCGGGATCGCTGACAAGTCATAAGGCCATGTGCCAAGAAATCGAACGCTGCCAATCAGCAATGCCACTGCCAGACGGTTTGCCCTTCCGCGCCGGTTGTTAATGAAATCCATATCCACTTCGTCCAGCAGAAAGAAACGAGCAAGCTGAATGTCATTAGGCTCACCAGAGAACTGACCATAACTGGCACGTTGTTCCGCGTTTAAAAAATCTGCTGCCAAAAGTGCCTCCCTGGCTACGGATCACATACGAATACATAAAAATGAGATGTTAATCAGACTGTTTCAGATATTGATACAGCGTTTCACGGCTAATACCAAACTCGCGAGCAAGCTGGGCTTTTTTCTCACCATCCATTGCTCGCCGTCGAACTTCAATTTGTTGTTCTGAGGACAGTGATTTTTTCCGTCCACGGTAAGCTCCACGTAGCTTGGCTAAAGCGATCCCTTCGCGCTGACGTTCATGGATTAAAGAACGTTCGAACTCGGCAAAAGCCCCCATCACTGAGAGCATCAGGTTTGCCATGGGTGAATCTTCGCCAGTGAATGTCAGGCATTCTTTAACAAATTCGATACGCACTCCCTTATGGGTAAGCTTTTGTACCAGACGGCGCAAATCATCCAGGTTACGAGCCAGCCTATCCATGCTATGAACCACCACGATGTCTCCATCACGCACGAATGACAACAGTGAATCCAGCTCTGGCCGCTGAGTATCTTTCCCCGATGCTTTATCGACGAAGACTTTATCCACCTGAGTCTGATCCAGTTGCCGTTCTGGGTTCTGGTCAAAGCTACTTACCCGGATATAGCCAATACGTTGACCTTTCATACGCCTCCAATACTGAATGTGTCAGAAAAGAATCTATGACCTTTAATTACTTGTGTCAATAAATAGTCATAGTGACTTTACTCTGACAGTTTTTCATTATCAGGCCTGACGTCAGGTTAGGGTATAGCTTATATTGACATTAATTTCATTTTACAAATGTTTATAATTTATGTAATTATAAAATCCACAAACATCACTAAGTAAGGGCAATGATGAAAATCCCAACACACCTTAAGCACAAGCCAATTCTTGAAGTTCCAAATTACGACAAAATTGATGGGCCTTATGTCGATGATACCGATGCTATGGGCTTGTCCATTGGTATCGCTCAATGGAATACTGCGGGCTGGACAGAACTGTCGGCCAAGGTCTGGCGAAACCCAGGGGATAAATGGTCCCGTCAATCAGAAGAGTTACCACTTCACCGAGTTATAGATTTAGCATCATTGATCTGTATTGCAATGGATTACTGTCGTAATAATAACAACCTTACATCTACGGATGATTTCCCGGTTCATCGTTCAACAGATAATCCGGACCTCAAGCATCATATAGAACTAATGAAAAAAGAGATTAAAGAAAACATGGAGTACTTGGATAATAGTTTAAAACGGCTATCTTCAGAATTGAAGAAAATTGGCTACTAATCGATAAACCTGAGCATCTATCTATTAACTAATTGCAAGAGCCATTATCATGCTATCAAACAACCCCACCCCTCGCCCGATTGTATTGTTAGATATTTGTAGCATATCCTACATTAAAGACCGAAAAAAGATCCCTCTTCATAAAGATGAGAGAAAAAAAGAGCGACTCGAACAGTTAATTAATTTAATTGAAAGTCGTAAATATCGTTTTTCCTTTCTATTAGCCATATTAGAAAAAGGGACAGACTACATCAATCCATTAAGTGCAGATGAAATGGTTCTCGCTTTTAAAGATGACTATCAACAAATAGTTGATTTCATCGGACAGGATAATATTGTTGAGCCAATTGAAGCATTAGAAACTATGATTCCGATTCTGATGGATGAAGATTATAGTAAAGCTGAAAGGGCTGAACTGTCTATCCCTGCAAGCATATCTCTATTAGAGTTTTACAATAATCTTAAAATTTCTAAAACACCTCCCCCAGAAGACCGCCTCAATCTAGCCAGGGCAGTTGCAGAGGAAGGTGAACGATTAAAACTAAACAAAGGGTATCCGACTATCACAATTTGTGTTGCTTCAATTTATGGCTGCATAGATGCGAGAAAGATTCTAAAAATAAAAGAGGATGGCAGTTGCTTCAATCCTAGTAATCGATTAGGTGATATTATGTCTTTTTACAGAGTAGCTAACGCCCAATACATGATTTCATCTAATATACCCTCTGCCCAAGTTATTTTTCGTACTGAAGATGCTGGCCTTGAGGGCATGCATTCTTATCTGAAGACTCTAGTTCTTGGGGAAACTGATGACGGCAAGTTGATGCATACAACATGTCTATCCCCAGAGAAATTATTCCCCGAGCTTTATAGAAAAGGGGTTTGCGTTGATAATAATGAATTGAATGCGTTATATGAACTCTTGAACCTTATAATCTAAATTTATCTTTTCGAAAGTTTCATCGGCCAAAAGCATTACCTTAAGAAATGATATTTTTGATTATAGGAGGGGGTATGTCGATTCATGAACTAGATTTGTTGGAGAACGCTTTAGATAGTTTATCTGAAGCACTATCGAAATTTGAAGAAGGTGAGCATGGTGATCATAAATCGTATAAATTTGCTGTGCTTCACTTAGCCCATTTCATCGAGCTTATTTTTAAACATCATGTTGCATCCAAGCATGAATTATTGATTTACAAAGATCCTTTTTCACCTAAATTAAATAAAGATAAAACGATTGGCCTTTGGGAATGCGTTAATTTTATTAACAATGAAAACTCAAACACAATATCTCTCGATTTAAGAAAAGATCTGGAGTGGGTCAAAAAACTTAGAAATGATATAGAACATTATAAGTTTACTATGGATGTAGCAGATGTTAGATCTACTTTAGGGCGTTTATTTAGGTCAGTAATTGAATTCCTGAATAAGCACACAGAAATTGATGTAAAGACATACATACCGACACATATGAAAAAGTCTTTTGAAATATTATCCGATGAGTATGCATTTTCAATTCAGACGGCAATAAAAAAAGCAGATGAAATAGAAAATGAAAATCCAGTAGATTGCATGGACCCTGATGCCGAACCCATTCGTTTTGATTGTCCTGAATGTGGCCATTATACATTGGTAATTAATAATGAATCATCTACGGGGTATTGTTGTACGTTTTGTGATAATGAGGAAAGTGACGAATTGCCTGGATGCTGTGATATATGTGGTACCCCTTCAACTCAGGGAGAACTTGATTATTGGCCTACAGAAAATGGTAGTGTTGAAGCCCGGTGTTACTATTGCTCAGGGAAATACCATGCAGACAAATATGATTAATTGAAGCGTTAGAGAGAAAAATCATGGCATTCCAGCCATACTGATGCCAGTAACTCAGAAGTTTGAACGATTGTGTCCGTATGTCCACATGCGGCGAAAGCAACCATTGGTTAAAAAGTGTACTTAGCGTACGTTTTCGTACGATTGGGCTGTGCGCTGGGAAAAGCTGCACTTATCTTGCAGGTGAAAGTCCTGCCCCGGAAGGCGCAGCCAGCGCCACTGGGTAGCGAGTCTTGCGCCGTGACAGGTAACTGGCATGGTGAAGCGTAGACAGCGAAGCATTCGAGCCGAAACCAAATGGTGAACGTGATACCCCCGAAATCGTACTGGTTGTGGGTGCTGACAGATTAGTCCATCTGGCAAGCAATAACTCTCTGGAGGCCAAACTGGCGAACTGCCGAAAGAGAGTATCCACCGGGGACACAGGCGTCAGCGAGTTTGCAGAGATAAGTGACGGAACCCAGGAGATCCAGAAGATTCTCAACGGAATCTGAGTATTTCGGGTGCAAGTGCCGAACACAAGACCTGAAAGATGACCTTCTGGAAGTCGGAGTCAGTCATAGTAGCGATGAAACGAGTAATGACCGTGGAGCGAAGGGCTGGCAGACAGACTGAGCGTAAAAGGGGAAACAATGACCGTACTCAGCAACGACGGGCAATCATGGTTAACGAAACTTGAGCGCATAGGCGAGAAATCGGCATGCAACAAACAGCAGATATTCAATAATTTAGGACATTTGCTCAGTAGTGACATGCTCAAAGGACAATTCCAGAGGCTGGACGGGAATAAAGCCGTTGGTATTGATCGTATGACAAAGACCGCTTACGGTGAACATCTTGATGATAATATTAATAATCTCATCAAGCGGATACGCCGGGGGACATATCACCCTAAAGCAGCCAGAATCACGGAGATACCCAAAGAGGACGGTAGTAAACGGCCATTAGCTATCTCCTGCATAGAAGACAAGCTGGTTCAGCTTGCTGCCAGCGATATTCTCAGCAGGATCTACGAACCGCTATTTATACCTTGCTCATATGGTTTTCGTCCGGGGTTAAACTGTCATGCAGCGTTGAAGGCTTTGCAGCAGCAGACGTTTCGTAACTGGAACGGTGCTATTGTAGAAATCGATATCCGTAAATATTTCAACATGATCCCACACCGGGAACTGCTGGAGTTGCTGCGGAAGAAGATAGCAGATCGCCGCTTTCTAAGACTGATTGAGGTCTTGATAACGGCACCCGTCATATCAGGTAAACAACTATCCAGCAACGAACGAGGATGCCCACAAGGTTCAATCCTGTCGCCGATACTTGCCAATATCTACCTTCACTATGTGATCGATGAGTGGTTTGATGAAATCAGCCAGTCAGTGATCCATGGGCGGGCTGAAATGGTGAGATATGCCGATGACATGGTTTTCACCTTCCAGTATCCGAGTGAGGCTAAACGCTTTTACAAAGTGTTGCCTAAGCGGCTGAATAAGTATGGTCTGGAGTTGCACGGCGACAAATCGCAATTAATACCTGCGGGCCATGTTGCAGCAATGAAAGCCAACCAGTCAGGAAAACGTCTGCCGACGTTCAATTTTCTGGGGTTTACCGGTTACTGGGGGAAAACGCGAAAAGGATACTGGAGGCTGAAATTTACCAGCCGTAAAGACCGTTTCGCAGCCAAACTGAAAGGGCTAAGGGATTTCCTGTGGAAGAACCTTAATGCTAACAGACGGCAAACCCTGAATACCGTCATCAGAGTAGTCAGAGGCTGGATAAATTATCACGGCATCTCTGATAATCAGCGGCGCGTAGGGCAGTTTATTCACCAGAGCAGACGGATAATCTACAGATGGTTCAACCGCAAGGGAGGCCGACATCCGTTAACATGGGTAAAACTGGATCTCATCCTGAAACTGCTGGGTTATCCAGCTAAATGGAAAACCCGATCAATGTTCGATTCACGCTGATTATGTGTGGGGACACGGGTCTGTCGGGAGCCGGATGCGGTAGTTCCGCACGTCCGGTTCTGAGGAGGGGCCTGCACAGGTAACTGGCAGGTCTACTCAACTCAACCCCCTTAATCGCTGACTGCGGTGATCAGTCTTTGCCGTCCATAGACAGGATCCGGTCATATTCAGCGATGTTCACTTAAATTCGGTCGATGTGTTCCAGCAAGTCGATGACGCATTACTTGGACAAAAAAATTTGTAGCTTAATGCCCAACAATGGAGGGTTGTGGACCTGTCACGAGCAATTTCCCCTTTGCGAAAGGTGAAATGTTTGTGGAACCATGGATGGATACACAGGCAGCATTTTGTTGCATGCATCATTTTGAGCCCCTCGTGAGCTTCACCAATTTGGTCGAATTTGTTCAGACACCCAGACCGGAGAAAAGCACATGCAGGATAGCGTGGCAGCAGTCATCAGGGGCAATAATATTTGGCGAAGTTACGGCTCTGTTTTGTTATCCCATATCGGGACTAAAGACTTGCACTAGTCCCAGTATGGGACTATTATCTTTTCATGAAGATAATATCAGTGAAAACACTAAGGGACTTCTGGGCGGAGAACCCCGATGCTGAACAGTCGCTAAGGGCCTGGGTGGATGAGGCAACAAAGGCTGACTGGAAAACCCCGGCAGAGATTAAAGAACAATACCGCAGTGCCAGCATTCTTAAAGACAGGCGAGTGGTCTTCAATATCAAAGGAAACTGTTACCGGTTAATAGTTGCAATTGCGTATCAGCGTGGATGGATTTTCGTTAAGTTTATCGGAACTCATAAGGAATATGACGCCATAAACGCGGATACGATTGAACTGGAGTGAACCATGAACATTAAACCTATCAGAACTGAACAAGACTATGAAGCCGCCCTCCGGGCAGTCGAACCGATGTTCGATAATGAACCTGAGCTGAATACCCCGGAAGGCGATTACTTCGAAGTGATGTGCCTCTTAATCGAAGATTACGAGAAAAAACACTATCCAGTCGGGGTACCTTCACCAGTTGAGGCCATAAAATTCCGCATGGACCAGCAAGGTCTGAGCGCAAAGGATCTCGAACCGGCGATCGGTAAATCTAACCGGGTTTACGAAATCCTTAACGGAACCCGTACGCTTACTCTACCGATGATTCGTCGCCTGCATTCCCAGCTTGGTATCCCGCTGGAAAGCCTGGTTGGATTATGACTGTGCTAAAAAAGGGTGACGCGTAAGCGCACCCTTTTTTACATATTCCATAAACTTCTTCCCGGCTTACTTTGTGGTATTCCTGTCATCACCAGATACTTAATACCTGAGGTAAGGCAGACATAATTCTATGCGGGGATTTACGGCAGAGCATGGTTCACAAACCTGACAGCGATGAATTATCGGCACTGCGGGCAGAAAATGCCCGGTTGATTTCGTTACTTGAAACCCATGGGATTGAGTGGCGACTTAAGCCGCAGGGACCGGTGCAAAAATTATCAGCCTTATCCACTGATGACAAGGTTGCGCTGTTTCGACGACTGTTCCGGGGACGGGACGATGTATGGGCCCTGCGATGGGAAAGCAAAACCAGTGGTAAAGCAGGCTATTCTCCCGCCTGTGCCAATGAATGGCAGCCGGGCATATGTGGTAAGCCCCGGATAAAATGTGGAGACTGCTCTCACCGCCAGCTTATTCCTGTATCGGATCCAGTTTTATACCGGCATCTGGCCGGAGAACATACCATTGGTGTATATCCTTTGCTGGAAGACGATTTCTGTTATTTTCTAGCCGTTGATTTTGACGAAGCAGAATGGCAGGCCGATGCCTCAGCGTTCATGCTGTCCTGCAATGAACTTGGTGTGCCAGCTGCACTGGAGGTATCAAGGTCACGTCAGGGCGCTCATATCTGGGTATTTTTTGCGTCCCGCGTTCTGGCACGGGATGCCCGCCGTCTGGGGACGGCTATTATCAGTCATACCTGTAGCCGGACCCGACAGCTCAAACTGGGCTCTTATGATCGGTTATTTCCTAATCAGGACAGTATGCCAAAAGGTGGATTCGGTAACCTGATTGCGTTGCCCCTGCAAAAAGGGCCGCGTGAATCGGGAGGAAGCATTTTTGTTGATGCCTCCCTTCGGCCTTATCCTGATCAATGGGCTTTCCTGGCATCGGTAGTACCGATGAACGCGCATGATATTGAACCGACGATATTACAGGCAACCGGACATACCCACCCTCTGGATGTCACCTTTATCAACGAAGAAGATTTGGCCACACCATGGAAACCGGAAAAATCATCAGATACCGGACTGAACATTTGTTTGCCAGCCCCTCTGAAGATCACGCTTGCAAATCTGGTCTATTTCGAAAAAGCACAATTACCTCAGGTACTGGTCAACCGACTGATCCGGCTGGCAGCATTCCAGAATCCTGAATTTTATAAAGCCCAGGCCATGCGTATGTCGGTCTGGGACAAGCCCCGTGTAATAGGCTGTGCTGAGAATTATCCTCAGCATATTGCTTTGCCCCGGGGATGCCTGGACAGTGCGTTGTCTTTGCTGCACAACAGCGGCATTACCAGTGAAATAATCGATGAACGATTCGCAGGTACAGAATGTGATGTGACTTTCCTGGGAAAACTGAGGCCAGATCAGGATGCTGCGGTTTCTGAATTACTGCTCCATGACTGTGGTGTGCTTTGCGCGCCAACCGCTTTTGGTAAGACGGTCACTGCGTCGGCAGTGACCGCCCACCGGAAAGTCAATACACTTGTGCTGGTACACCGGACTGAATTACTGAAACAATGGCAGGAGCGTCTCAGGCTGTTTCTGCAAACCAGTAACGGTATTGGTGTTATCGGTGGTGGTAAACACAAACCCGGCGGTAACATTGATATTGCGGTGATGCAGTCAATTTCCAGGCATGGTGAGGTAGACCCGCTTGTTAAAAATTATGGTCAAATCATCGTTGATGAATGCCATCATATTGGTTCGGTTTCTTTCGATGCGATACTGAAAGAGGCACATGCCAGATATGTACTCGGTCTCACAGCAACACCGGTTAGACGGGATGGCTTACATCCCGTCATATTTATGCACTGTGGGCCTATTCGTCATACAGCCGCCCGCCCGAAAGAAAGCCCTCATAATCTGGAAGTCATATCCCGCACCCGTTCCACACACGGCAATTTGCCATCGGATGCCAGAATACAGGATGTCTTCAGAGAAATTGTACTGGATCACAACAGAACTGTGGCTA
The DNA here is from genome assembly GCF_013337145.1 of Enterobacter sp. JMULE2. Taxonomy (NCBI): domain Bacteria; kingdom Pseudomonadati; phylum Pseudomonadota; class Gammaproteobacteria; order Enterobacterales; family Enterobacteriaceae; genus Enterobacter; species Enterobacter sp. JMULE2. The sequence goes on along the minus strand of NZ_SGWD01000018.1, from coordinate 96,250 downwards.
TTGCTGATGAGGTCCTGAACGCTTTCGGACAGGGGCGTAAGGTTCTGGTGCTGACTGAACGCACAGATCACCTGGATGAAATAGCAGCCACACTGGTCTCACTGAAACTATCACCATTTGTCCTACATGGCCGATTATCGAAAAAAAAGCGTACGGTGATTATTTCTGAGCTGAACGCCCTGCCACCTGATGCGCCACGTATTCTGCTGGCAACAGGAAAACTGGTCGGTGAGGGGTTTGACCATCCTCCACTGGATACGCTGGTTCTCGCCATGCCTGTCTCGTGGAAAGGGACATTACAACAGTATGCTGGCCGCCTGCACAGGGAGCACTCGGGAAAAACGGATGTCAGGATAATCGATTTTGTGGATACAGGTTATCCTGCACTGCTCAGAATGTGGGATAAACGTCAGCGGGGTTATAAAGCGATGGGGTACCGGATCGAGACTGAAAATGAAACAAAGTCCGCCCCGGAAATCCCGTCCGGATTAACGTTATGGTAAGACGCAGACAGCAGATAATGGAATGGCAGGATGAAAAAAGGATTTGGTGCGATGTTAATATTAATGGACGGGCAGAATGCTGAAGCCCGAGGTTTAAAGAGTTCTGATTGCTCAATACAAGTCCTGACAGAAATAATTGGCCATTTGCCGTTCTGCTGTAACTTTATCAGAATACAGGACATTTCTTAATTTTTCGGAGAAAGCACAATGCCTAAAATAACTGTGTCAAAAAACGCCCTTAATATCGTCCTGAAACATCAGTTTTTGCGCAAGATGGAAGGGAAAACCTCAGCCAGTCGGGAAGAGATGGTCGGGATGCTACTGGAGCGTGCAGACAGCCTTATGCCCACGAGGAGTGATCGTAAATTACCTGAAAAAGGCGTGATTTGTTTTGGCCCTGAGAATCAGATTACGCATACAGCAACCGTGCAATGGCCAGAACCTGACGTATCAGCAAACCTTCTTGAGGGGGAGGGTCCTCGCCTGGTTGTTGTATATGGTGAGCCGGGAAGCGGAGTAACAACATACATTAAATCGATGATCACCTGTGGTATCGGCAGTGCTGAGGTTTATGACCATGAACCCGGTGGGGACCCGGTAAATATTGTTGGTGCTCTTCTGGCATTTGAAAATGGTGGCAAAGCTGTCGCCGCTCTGGGCGCAGAAAGCTACCAGGAAGCGATGGAAGCAATAGCGCTCTATGCCGAACCGACATGGCAAAACAGTCCTCGTGGTCGCGATGTGATGCGTCAGTGCAGTGTCCAGGTACAGTGATTAGCCAGTCGCACAATAAACTGTACCAATGAAATCCATCACCTGGATCAGGTGATGGCCTGTGGCTGCGGCGGTAGCCACATAGCCACAGCCTTACTCCCTCTCCGTGCGTATTTTCCACTACACTCATTTAGGGAATGAATATGTCAGTGCTCAGTAAAACTCAAATTCACTCTCCCATTGCAGTTCTTCTCGCCATGGGATGAGGTATTCCCGCAGTACCTTCAGTGAGCGTAGCGCATCACGTTGCTGGTGTTGTTCTTCTGTCATACGTAAAAGTGCACTGGCATGTTTTTTGAACCGGTTATTGATGACTTTGTCTGTTTTTCCGCCCAGTTTTTCCCATATCATCCCGGACAGTGAGCGGGGATCTGTGATGCCAGCCAGTTCATGTTGAAGCTCATCAATGCGACGTTGTAGCAGCGCATTGATGGTCGGCAGGGCCGTATCGCTGAACGCATAGTCAGGATCAACGTGTTCGCGAAACATCTCCATGATGGTCCAGATATCATTGGACTGGCGGGCTTTTGACAACTCGACCATGAGATCATGACGGTGCGATTTTTTTACCGGGTCGGGTTCACGATCCGGATGTAACTGGCTCGCCAGTTTTTTATACATGCGGGTGATTTCCGCAGATTTCAGCATCATGTCGGGAACGTCCGCGGGGACACGTTCGTGTTCACCAGCGAAACCACCATCCCCGAAAAAATCGTCATCACTGGTTTCGGTAGTGTTCTCTGACTTGCCACACATGGTGTCGAAAATAATGTCCGGGTCATTCATCATTCTGAACAGGTCATCGTCGCTGAGGTCATTATCGCTGCCAAAGATGTCCCTGAGCTCCCGGCGGAAATCATCAATGTCACTGTCGGCTGGTTTGTTCTCCGGGAGGTCACTGAGGGCGCTTAGTTGCTGGCGCAGCGTATGTAAATCCAGCTGCTCATTAAACGGGTGATAAAAAAGTTCTTCAAGCACTTCGTCGAGCCAGATATACAGTGCTGCCCTGTCGCGTTTACTGAGGGATTTTTTGCTGGCGAAGGTGAGTAGCCGGAATGTTTTGTCATAGGCGGCCTGAAGGTACTGGTGCTCCAGCGGCAGGATGTCCTGCATAAAACGGGAGACGACCCGCTCCTGTTGAAGACGGCAACGGGAAATATCCTCTGTCAGACGATCAATCATTGCCTGAAGGATATGGTATTGCTGTCGGGAAGCACTGAGCGGAACGTTTTGTTCCTGAGTGGTGTTGATGAGTCTGCCTTGTACCATTCGTTTGCCCTGTTATGACCAAGATTGAAGAGAGTTGTCATCAGGGCAAAAGTTTACCATAAAATACCAGCCCATGGCCGAAAACTGGGCAAAACTGTGTTCTGCATCCGGTGCGTGACAGACACACCAGGGAGCATTACCTTGTACCTCTGGGCTACAAATCTCAGGGGATATGCAATATTGACGATATGTGCTGGCGCGGAACAGACAACACAGAAACCGTGGTGGTCAGGCCTCTTAAAAACGAAAAAGGTGTGGCAGTATAGATCGTATATAATTTTACATAAAAAGTGAGTCAATTTCAGAGGATTAACCGGACATGAAAATCTTTTAACTTAAAATGGCCATTAAAAGTAACCGCTTAACAGCGGTTATTGTTCCTTTACTCTCTCCCCCCTGCAAAATGGCATCTGAATCGATCACGGTTTGGCGGCGTTTTTCAAGGTAGTTGTCGCTTTTTGTAATAAAGTTACGTTATGCCGCTACGTGTTCGGGGTTAAGGTATACCTCATATATAGGACTCCAGTTGCGAATTCCTTTACCCCAGCGTTCCGGATGTTGTTGGCGGGCTAAATAGCTGCGCCGAATACCGCTACACTTTTGCCTGCCCATGTTTAGCTCCGGGGAATGGGCTGACGGTTTCCATAAAATGGCGAACCTTTTTCAGTAGTTGCCACATTGTCCGGCACTGATGATTCCGGGTTATCGTGTCGTGTAGTGCCTGCCATAGTCGCTCAACGTGGTTCACCCACGGCGAGTAAACCGGCTGATAAATCACTCTGAACTTCGGATTTGCACTCAACCAGCGCAACGTTTCACGGCTTTTATGGATGATGTAGTTATCCACGATGAGGGTTATTGTTTTCGCCCGCCGGTATGTCGTTTTCAGATGCTTTAACAGACTGATAAATAAAGATGAGCTTTTGCTGCTGCCACCTACGTAACTTACTTTTCCTGTACCACTGTGCAGCGCTCCGGCCAGATAATATTTTTCATTCTGCCCCGGAGTCACCACGCGTTTTTGCTGCCCGCGCAGCTGCCAGTCTGCACCGATTTTCGGATTGAGGTGGATATCCACTTCATCTTCATAAAATACCGGGTGCTCCACGCTGCATTCATCCAGTGCTTTATGGATTGCCGCCATTTTTTCATCTTTATGCGGGTCGCGGATACGCAGGGTCGGTGCTGCTCTGCGCCATACTATCCCGGCTGATGGCAGCCAGCGACGGACTGTTCCCGCATGTAAACAGCATCCCGTTATCTCTTTGATTTTTATTGCCAGTAGTTCTGTGCTCCAGCGCGAGCGCTGATAACCAAAATCACCGGGAGAATGCTTTATCAGTTCACGTAACAACGTGCAGATATGTTCAAAGGGCCAGCGTCGGGAACGCCCGGCAGGCAATGATTTGAGACCTTCGACACCCGAAAGCGTAAACCAGTTAATCCAGCGCCCAATGGATGAACGGGCACAGCAGAGCGTTCTGGCAACATCACTGACACGGTCACCGCGATGTAACATGAGCAAAGCGGTGAGGGCTGCGCTTTACGCCTTGTTTCCCTCTGTCAGTGGGGTTACGGCCTGTTTTTTTGTTCCTGACAGCGGCGATTTGGTCATACAGCCGTCCATTGACAGCCAGGACCAGTCAATGCTGTCCAGATGCCCGCAGGAAAGCAAACCGTTCTGCCAGAAGCGCTCGAAGACTCCGGCATCGCGCCATTCCTGAAAGCGCCGGTGTGCAGAACTCGACGAACATATCCCGGTGGCGTTCAGGGCGTTCCACTGGCAACCGGTCCTGAGGACGAAGAATATGGCGTCCATGGCAGCGCGGTTATCAACGCGTTTCCGGTGCGTACCGAGTGGATGGCAGGTTTTGTGCTCAGGGATAAGCGGTGCCATTTTTTCCCAAAGTTCATCGCTGATCCGCCATTTGCTGCCTGTCATCTTTTCACCTTCAGAAATTATCAGTTACGACATTCTGACAATCCCTTCTTGGATAGGTTCTAAGTTCTGTTCATTAGTCGCAGCATATCCGATGTCACCGGCACCGCAGACTGTTTCGCGCTCATGAGGTTTTTAGTACTTTGCATGTCATCATCCCAAGTAAAGGAGAAGCAGGTCAACACCGTCAGAAACTTCACCATTTTCGCCCGTACCTGACCTCCCCCAAAATGCAACACTGTCACCCTGACGAGCGCCCCGCGTGTTTCGAGGAGATAACGAGGAAATAAAAAAAACAAAGAGATATCGTCTTAAAGACCGGCGGAAAAGTCAAAATCAGGCGAAGCCTGACAGCTCCCTTGGGCTTAGCAGGGGCTTGTGGGATGATGACATGCAGATTGCTTACCCTTCCCCGGGTCCGCTGCTGGATTGGCGCCCGGGTCTGCATCGGGTATCGCATCCGATTACCAGCCTTCCGGATAACGAGGCCAGCTCAGCCACATATCCATGACCTGGGTTTCACTGATGGCCATGGCATAAACCCCGTTGTGCTGGAAAAAATACACCGGAGCCGGAGAAGCATCATCCCGGGCCACAGTCCCGATGACCTCGTGCTGACCCGCCAGCCAGGGGATGAAATATTCTTCCGGCCGGATGCCGTTGTGCGACGTGGCCATCTCAACAAATTCGGCATTGGTGTGGCGCCCCAGATATCCCCGGTACACCTCACAGGATATCGAGACACACTCGCCCTCTTCAGAAAATGCCGCCCATACCGCCCGGGCTTCAGCACTCAGGTTTTGCATATGAGCCACAACGTGCTGCTGAAACTGTTCCGTAATCGTCACTCGCTTCCCCTCTGTGAAATGTGAAAACCGACAGCGTCCATTGTACTGGTTCGCTGGCGCCGTTTTTTTCGCTACCGGCCCGGATTGGCCGCTATCAGGAAGTTTCTTTCCATCTGCCGGTTGCCCGCGTGAGGTCCCGTTAAACCGATCATGCGAAAGTAAGCGTCAATTCGAATTCAGGCGTAAAATCTGAAACATTCAGTCAGTCAATCCAGTCAACGACGTGAGGCTAAATGGAAAAGGTCCAGGCACGGGAAGTGAAATACATCAAACTGGGCGAAGGGGGTGAATGGGAGCCCGAGTGTCTTGCTACCGGCACTATCCGGTTCGGATACCATGATACGCCCCACCAGATGTGCCTTGAGGGTAAGTGGGAGGACGTGCATAAAGTCTGGTTACCGCTAAGGAATAATAATCCGTCGACGGCCACCAGTGATGTCAGGCAGATAAAGGCGTTTTACACCGCCACCCCCGACATAGTCTTCATCACCTTCAGCCAGGGATTAATGCACTGGTGCCAGCCCTGCGGTGACGTCATCGAACTGGAAGATGGCAGCAGGATGCGACCGACAGTTAACGGCTGGCACAGCATCAGTCTGGCCGGTCACCTTCTTTCCCACAGCGTCCTCAGCGGTGAGCTTCTCGCGACCCAGAACTACCGGGGGACCATTTGCGATGTGCGCCTCGCCAGCTACGCTCTTCGCAAAATCAATGACGAGCTGTCACCAGAGATTATCGCCGCCGACCTTGCTGAAGCTCAGTACCTGAAGGCTATCTCCGGGCTGTGTAGTTTGCTGACCTGGCAGGATTTTGAGCTTCTGGTGGATCTGATTTTTTCCGCCAGTGGCTGGCGGAGAACCGGCGCCCTTGGCAGGACACAGAAGATGGTCGATATTGAACTGGAGCTGCCTACCACCCAGGAGCGGGCCTTCGTCCAGGTGAAGTCTGTCGCCGACGAGTCGGTATTGTCTGAATACCTGTCGCTGTTCCAGGCAAGCCACAGCTACAGCCGGATGTTCTTTGTCTGGCACCGGGGGGCTTTGCGTGAGGATCGTGAGCATGATGGCGTCACCCTGATTGGCCCCAACCGGCTGGCAGAACTCATCGTGTCCACCGGGCTGACCCGATGGCTCAGGGACAAGGTGTCGTAACTGGCCAGTCTGGCTTTTTCATTCCGCTATTTAACTGCCCTGACCCGAACACAATCGGGCCATTCTTCCGTACATGACCGGGAACACTGAATGAAAACGTTAAAGAAAATTCTGTTTGTGGTCGGCGTTTTTATTGCCTTTAAGATTTTATTTTCCTTCGCCGCAGAACTGCAACGCGACCGTGTGCAGGCTGAACCCTCCACTCCGGTTTCACCGCTGCCTGCACCGGAAGCACTCCCGTCCCCGGGCCATCATCGTTATGTGGTGGGCAATGGCATGAGTGTTGAGCTTCCTGAAAGCTGGCATCTGTTGTCTTCTGACCAGATAACCGCGATTAAAACGCGTGTACCGGCTGACGGCACTCCCCCAAGTCTGACGCCGATTGCCGCTAATTCAGACTCCGACGCACGAAGGAATTCCGGAATTTTTCGGGCCTCATTTTCATCCGCAAGGTTGACCGACGCAGATATCAAAGGCGCCAGCAAAGCGGATCTGGATGAAATGTGCCGCCTTATGGCGGGTCCATTGGAGGAATCCCTTGGTAAATGGGGAATGAAGATCGTCACCGCCCCTGCCTGCTCGGTCGGCGAACTGGCAGGCAAAGCCAGTGTCGTGACACGCTATCAGCGAACGGATGGCAAAACAAATGCTGTCTGGCAGGTTGAGATGCAGCAGGTTCCCACCGGGAACGCCACCGCCATCGTGACCACTTCGTTTAAATCGGGCGGCGATGACAAGGTCAGGATGCAGCTGCGTGACGCACTGCGCAGTATCCGGTGGAATTAAGGGGGCTACCGGCCATCATCCCTGTCAGACCGGCAGATGATGGCCCCGATGGCGCTAAAAAAGCTCCCCGGAATACCCTTTTTCCGGTTGTGGGTCATCGCTTTTCGTAACAAATGCCTCGCAGAGCCGCTGGTTAAAGTACCCGATGCGGACCAGCTCCCCCAGATAGTCCCGCTCCTCCTGAGTGAGGCGCTGCCCCTCTTCGGTGGCTGCTATCATGTCTGAGAAGGTAGCCAGTTTTTCGATGCTCACTGTGTCGCAATTCTCAAAGCAGTGCAGCCGGAAGTAACGCAGGAACAGTGGAAACTCGTCGGTCTGAGCTATCTCGGTACCCCGTACCGTCAGCCGACTCAGACAGGTTATCGTCGCCCGACGCTGCATGATTAACGCATTCTTGCTGGCAGGTAAGGTGTCCCGCATGACAATGGCATGGTCGGCCAGCCGCTGCCGAAGTGGACCGGCTGCCGCTGGCTCCCGGCCATGATAGATTTTTTGCTTTTCACCATTGAGCTGATGAAGCACCGGATGATACAACCACTCGCGGGACGCAGCATCCCCGGTGATGAGCTCCTCGATACATTCGCTGTAAGTACAGTGCCGCTCGCCTCGTTGTACCCGGCCCAGCTCGAATTCGAGATCAGGCACGTCTATCCGCAGGGCGGCGACCGGCTCAGAAGGATGGAGTTGCTCAAAGGACAGGCGGGATGCCAGCGTTCGGTCAAGATCCAGAAATACCCCGACCCGGAGCTTATCAATAGTGACCACCAGATCGGCGGTAGCTCCAAACATATGCTGGCTTTCTTCTACTTTGTCCAGCGTGACGGTTCCACCTTCGTACCCTTCGAGCACGTGCGGCACCGCCAGCTGACATTGTTCGTTCAGGATCTCGATGATCTTGGCCCGGATAGCCTGCATCAGTCCATCACAGTCGCCGAGCAGCGCCGTCAAGTGACTGAAATGCCAGAGGTTGACCTCTCCCTGCTTGGCCACCAGCTCTGTCTTACAGCCGGGGCAGATACAGCCGCAATCCGTTCCCCGCTCCACCTCGGTGATATCGAGGATCTGCCCTGTTTTTTTGTGTATACCGAACGGTATGCCGTAGGTGTAACTCTTTCGCATATTCGCCATCCCCCTCTTCATTCCGGAGACAGTATATCGAATGGGCAGTTAGATATTTTCTCTCAGGGGGTCAATATTCTTGTACTCACAATTCAGTGTTTGAATATTAAAAAAGTTACTTTTTATTATTCGGATGCAAAATATATTAATTTTCGACATTCCTATTATCTGACAAATGCCCAGACGCTGGCTGGGACTTTATCGTAAAGCTTCTTCATGGTCAGCTCGGCCTTACGGTGATCGTAAGCGCCGGATAACTCCATTGAATCGACATTCGCGGTTTTCTCACTAATGCGTTCAAATACAAGATCGAGAGTTTCAAAGGTAGAGCATTTACGGAATTTCATCAGATATTGCTGCTTACTTTCAGACATGTTTGGCCTTATGTTAGTACTTGTCCGTCATAATTAATTCTCGCATCAGCGATGCCCGGTCCCATAGTCTTATGCACCTAGCATATCCTACTTTTGGTGCTGTCAGCTTGTTTTATCTGGATATAGGCAGTGTTATCATTACTGTTGATTCATCCAGTGGCGAGGCAACGCGATTTATGAAAGAAATAACCCACCGTATTGCGGAGGCCGATGTGCTAACGCAGGTTGCCCGGTTAAACACCGACGGCCGGTTAATGACCCGCCTGGTCCGCTATTTCTCTCATCTCAAATTTAACACAGCCAAGACATACCTGCACTGGATGCGAGTCTGGGGGGACTGGTATTACGCTAATGCAGCCCACGAAACCAGCTGGCCCGCCAGCGCTATACCGGCACACCCGGAAGCCTTTGAATCCTTTGTCGAGCACCTGGGAGGCAGGCTTCGCCGCAGTAGCGTCGTCAGCTGCGTCCAGGCTTTAAACAGCATTCATAAAAAAGGGCTCGATGCACCTGGCGTTCTCTCTTCAGAAATCTGGTTCATTCTGGAAACCCTGAAAAATGATGAAACCCGGCGTCAGACGGTAACGCGTCAGGCAACGCCCTTTATGCTTCCCGATCTCAAAAAACTGATAGCCCTCTATGCCGGGACCCACTCCGTCAGGAAGCTTCGTGACCTGTGCCTTATCTGGCTGGGATTTGAGACGCTCCTCCGCTCAGTAGAAATCCGCCGGATCCGGCTCCAGGATCTCCGGCTGGATGATATGTCTCTTGAATTCACCCTGTCAGTATACCGTACTAAAACCACTGCCAGCACCAATCTGTCCTATCGCCTGTCACCGCAGCTCTCCACCAGCCTCCTGCGACTGATGAACCTGGTTGGCAAGGATGGGCGCACCCACCCGACGGAATTTCTCTTTCAGGCGGTGAACGCGCACGACACCGGTTATATGCCTGAAGGCTGGCTACTTCGCAGCCGGGGCAACGATATCGATACGCTGCTTCAGCGCCACAACATGCCCTATCGGGCCAGCAGGACGGTAGTTCAGGAAGAGGAGGAGGAAAAGGCAGATGATGAAGGAATTCTTAGCAAAGACACCTTGTTAAGGGCGTTTTACGATCTCTGGCTCACCCTGAACCCCGATGAGGACGAGATCCGGTGCTGGACCGGTCACAGCGTTCGTGTAGGCGGTGCCATTCAGCTTGCACAAAACGGTTACTCGCTGGTGCAAATTATGGAAATGGGGAACTGGTCGAGTCAGGAAATGGTGCTTCGATATATTCGCAATATCGAAGCCGGGAACAAGGCAATGACGCTGTTTATGCGTGAGGCCTTTCGGGAGGCGTGAAATGGCAAATCGCGTTCGGGCCCGGTTGATGGCCCGTTTTTTCCAGGCGAGTAACTTGTACTGCCCTGTTTTTTAATCCGATGACTCAGGCACGATGCGATACACACCGTGCCACAACGCGGTAGCGGAGAGCGCATGATCACAACGGACAAAGTGCCCGTTGGTCTTTTCCGAAAAGGCAATCATACCCCGTGTAGGGCCGCACACTTTATCCACATACTCGAACAATCCCCCATCGGTCATGGACGGCGGATAATTCTTTATAGCGAGAGGTTTTGCCAGCCACGACGGGTATTTATCGGCATGAACCCAGATCTGGAACTCTGTAAAAGAGGCTATAAAAATGACCACATAGATGGCCACTATCGTTTTTAGCAGCGCTTTTAAATATTGCTTTTTTCTGACCACTGATACCGTGTTATTCATCTTCCAAGCCTTAATTGTCATTCAGCAGAATACAACATGCTCCACTGACCGCTGGTGCCTTTCCACTCACTGATATACGTCTTATCCGGACGCATCAGCCTGATAACATCATCAGGAGCAGCACCCGACCGCTCAACGAGCCAGGTTTCATGTTGTGCTTTATTGATCCCGGAATTAGCAGCAAGAACACTGACCGTGACGGTTTTATCAGCAGGTTCAATTACCAGACATCCATTCTCACTCACGTTGCTGAATATACCCTCCGGACAGAGGTTGGTGCCGAACACCGTTGCAGGCTTGCCATGATCGTCCATCGTCCAGCCAGGATAGATGACAATGGAGGGGATCTTCATCGCATCACGAGCGATATCCTGCTTCAGGGTATTCACCCCAGTTTCACTAAACTGATCGCAGCCGTACAGCAATAAACTCATGGACATTAGCAAGCATCTTTTATTCATGCTTCCCCCTTTATTTTTTTAACAATTAAACGCCAATACTTACAGGAGCTGGCAGTTATGACGTTCATTTCTTTTTAAAGGGATTAAACCGGGCCAACGGCGAAACGGGTTTGACCGGCATAGCGCCATTCCTGCGCTTAAGTTTGTAGACCCCATTAAGCTTCATGGTCTGTATTGCAATATTGGCCAGTGAAATCAGTTTCAGGGTGTAGATCAGCTCAACGGTGGGAATAGCCAGTACGAAGACATACAAAATGCCCGCGAACATAACCCGAAGCCAGGCAAAGTACTCCATGCTCAGCGCTCGTTTAAAATAGAGTTTTTCCAGCGCCGTGACGCAATAATTGGTAAGAATGGATGCACCGATTGCCATGAAGATGACAATGCCAATCATAATTGCCAGTTGCACTAATACACTCCTTTTTTAGTTAACCGCGACGTTGTTTTTGGGTTTACGCTTGGCCGTCTTATCGACATGTTTTGGTTTGGTATGATGGAACAAAAACGCATCGACCATCATCCATTCCTGACCATGAATGCGAACCAACAGCAATTTCTGACTGGGGTAGTGCGTGTGGAAGAACATTTTGACGTCCGGTGTCCGAAACATCTCCTGCTTGCGTCTGAGCTCACCGGCATCCATCTCAAACTCTGTTAAGAACTCCGAGGTCAGTCTGCGGCTAAGCATCCGCAGCGCACTCGCATTGGCATCATGTTTGGCAAGATTCCCAAAGCGAACAAGGGCTTTTTGCGTCACCTGCACCGGTCCCAGTACCGATTCCACCACTTCGTTACGCCAGTAATAGTGCATGTCCACTTTTACCCAGGTGATACCGTCTTCCATTGCCGACGTCCGAAGTGTGCCGGTCATGGGTACCATCGTGATCCCCTGCCAGCGCATTTGCATATAGTCGGCTAACGGTCGTAATGATTCCGGCACGTTTTTTCCAAGGAGCAACGTCTGGAGATCAAGAGTGAAGGCCTGCCAGCTTAGTTCATGCCCGTTCCAGAGTCGGGCAATTTGATTCTCTTTGCGTAGCATGAAGTAGTTCCCGCACAGCAGTTCAGCCCTTACCTGGTCTTCGTCTGCGGGATGTCTGGCCTTTTGCAGATCCACGGTATAAACCACCCGGTGAATGGAATCAGCATGGTATTTCTTGGCCCATAAAAACACCATATACAGGCGTTCGTCGATTTTCTGGCTAACGGTTGAAATCCACTGCATATGCTCTCCTCAAGCATCCCTGACAATATAGATACCCGTCTCCACCCCGGGCAGGAGGTCGGTGTACTCCAGATCTTGTTTACGCGCCTTGCCTGGTTCTCGCGGATACCACGTCTTCAGAACTGTCACTGACGGGTCACTATCCGTTGCGAAAAACGGCAGCGAAGCCGGTTTAACAAAATAATTCACATCGAGGTACTTTCCACCAGCTCGTTGCTGATCATCTGGACGCTTCACAAACAGATGGGCAATCGGAACAGGGAAAGCATTATCGCGACGTAGGCGAAATGACTCTCCCTGTTTCAGCACACGATTTTCCAGAGCTTCGATAGCATTCTCAATCTCGCCCAGCTTCTCGGGGCTGTTGGTTACAGGGGACATTTTGGCCACTGCGAGACGCTTTTCCAGAAGACTCATCAGCTGAGAATGGTCTTTCACATCCTGATTACGGTGCATTCGCCATGAAAAAGTAACTTTATTAAGTTGCCCCTCTACAAAGTAAATTTTTCGCATTGCCTGTTGGACAATAAGCCCCGGGAACTGTTGGTGTACCCTCTCAAAGCGACGGGATTTATCTGCCGCCACTGCTCTCAAGGCCGAAGCAAAAGTATTTTTGGCTGTATTAATAGCTTCGATGTGCCGATTAAGTACCTTAGGATCACCCGGCACAATAATAATACCGGGGTATTTCTGGGTGATTTTGGTCGACTCGGTCGACAGTGTTGCGATATCTGATACCTGAAAATGCTTCAGAGCATCCAGGATCGCTTTCGGTGATGCATCATCAGTGGTATCAACATCCAGACTGTTGATTACCTGCATCCGCTCGTTATGCCGTGTTACGGGGTGGATCTTCATCAACGTCGAACGGACGGGTAGATGAGCATCGAGATATTCTCCAAGCCGGTCGATCTCAGTGAGAATCGCATCATGCAGCTCTGTCAGTCTTTCGGTCGTCATGATTCACTCCTGCATGAATAAAGCAACGACAGACAAGGGTATTGTCCACCATTTCCGGCAGACCAACCTGATTGTGAAATCCGTAGTTTAAAGCCAATTCAGCAAACTCCCGGCATTCCCCTGTGTGATACAGAGTCAGTGGCTCGATTTGTTGACCCCGGAAATCAAAGCACCGTTCTACATCAGAAAGCAGTCCGAAACAGACTGGTTGCTTATGCAGCTCAATCCTCTCCCAGTCATTCTGGTCGCCGAATTTTACCCACCAGCCTCGGCGGGTCAATGCTTCGCGCAGATCCTGCATGCGAGCCAAAGCAGAATCGGCTATATCAGGTATCACTCCTTTCCCCTCAATGAGCAATTGGAGGATGCCCGTCAAATCACTCACTCTATTTTTACGGGCCTTTTTAAGGGTGTTCCGAAGGCACTTCAGGGCGAAGCGTGAACATAGCCTACGGCGTTCTGCTGAATTCACCCAGTCCTGAATCAGGGTGTTCGAGCTGTGATGGCCAGCTCCTGCACTCTCTTTATGCTGGTGTACATACAACAGGCAGGAAGTTGCCGCACTGACAACCTCTTCGCTGTCACTCATCGCGACCGTCTCCCTGGAAATTTATAAATTCAGGCGTCAAAAATAGCGGCAGTTGAAGCGGTCGATAAGGATAATGCAGGGTTTTCCCGTCCAGCATTATACGATTCAGACGGTAGCGACCGTTGACTCTGTCAACTGACCAGCTACCAGGTGGAAGCGGGATTTTCCGACTAAATGCTTTTGTGCCTGCCAGGTAAAACGACTGAACCAGTGTGTTATTCAGTTCAATGGCCCTAACCTTAATCAGGTATCCAAGTAAAGGGGAAAGCCAGATCAGCAACCAGACTGGCGGCAAAATGGAATGGCCAAGAAGGTAGCTAGTCATCAATAGCCCTGACAACTGAATAAAGCTAACCCCTGCCCACAGCAGCATCCAGCCCGCCCAGGCTCGCGATTGCCTAAGTTTCCACTCAAGAAGAAACAGATTTTTTTGCATGCCTCCCCCCTTTTTAGGCTAATGGATTGCGGCCGTATTCATCAGTTGAATAGTTGTGCGGGGATAGATTTCGTTTTTCCACAACTCAGATGAAGTCCCCCACCCGTGGAATACACCGTCACCCGCCAGCCTGTTGAAACCGTTAATTTCGTCACGTACCTGATACGCAAGTTGCTCTGGCAGATCGAGATACTCAGGCAGCGTCAACAACAGGCCGTTTACCAGCTCCCCCGTCAGTACCGTCATACGTTCAAAGTCAGAGGAATCGTTGCCAGGGATTGAATCAACCGGCATCGAAAAACAACATAAATCCAGACCATCAACTTTCTGACCTGCATCAAACCCGTCGTCATTCACCACAAAACGAAAAAAAGCTTCACGACATGAATCGGGACCGACCTCCTCCCCTGGAGCAACCTCCACGCCATAAAAAATGCGTGACTCCCACTGGCATAAAGAAGACGAGAAAATCCAGCATGACAAGGACAACGCTAATTCCTCTTTAAAAATGCGCTCTACCACGGTTCTTTTACCCTTATTTTGCATATTGATCCCTGAATTACCGGATATAGCCGTTATCTAATCACAGCCAGCGCAGCTTCTAATAACTTCCGTCACCTTAATAGTCGCAGATGCTTCCACCACGTTGCTTCAAGCGGTGCTCAAGGTAGATGCTGGCCAAGTCTATGGGTTGTTGCTCTTCCAGGCATGCTCTAAGCAAATCCTCGATGGTCACATCTTCTAGCCCCCGGGTATGAAGAATATTTTGGCCCCGGCCAGCATTTTGTGAGTACTGCGGCTTAAATGCAGGCGAACCTGATTACGGGTATCAAATGGAGCCTCTTCATCACGCAGGGCGTCGAGTTCACTTGTCATCTCTTGTCACTCCAAATCCGGGATCAAATGAAAATTAACTGCAATGGATGTGGCCGGGTCACCATTCTCGACAACGCTTAGCCAGCTTCTTGCCGCAATTTGGCCTTCACACGCCATCAGATAGCCGGTAGATGCTGAATGATGTTGTGATAGACGATTTAACAACTCTCCCGACAGCGGACCCAAAGCCATTGGTGCATGCAAGAAAGTGCCAACTGGCAACACCCTTTGCAGCCGGGATAGAAGCACCGCTTTTTCGTCTTCACCTTCGGGAAGCACTAAAGCAATTCGGTAACCTTCACGGACCCGTTGGGAGAGTTCTAAAGTCAGTTTTCGAAAGCGTAAGGCATATATAACTAATCGGAAACGTGTCATACATAGCCCACTAAAGATGAATATAACGATCACCCCCCCCAGAGCAGAACGGTAAAGCCACCAGTTCAATGCAGCTGCGGCTACCAGAATGGTTGTTAAAACAACGCTTCCCCAAAAGAAAGCTGAGGCATACCGTGTTTGCTTGTTTTCCCAAAAAGCCGAAAGAATTATCACGGACGTAATGGCATAAATCACATAGTTAAAAACCGATTCACTCAACATTTATTTAATGTTCTCAATGAAGTTAACATCGCAATAGCTCACGTTATTCCGGAACATGCCCAAGGCAACCCTTTACTGAACAGAAATTGTTGCACGTTGCTGTTGTTATATATTGCTCACCCCGGAGGAGCCTGACTATAAGGTCCTCCCGGACCATATCAGCAGGCCTCTCAAACAGGTATTCAAGTTGAGCATCATCGGGATTATTCAGCAAACGCTCAATGCTTAATGCTATATGTTGATAGAGGAAATCATTCGAAACCGGCGCAAATGCATTTTCAGAATCAGGCAGAGTTTGCGTACTGGAACGGGTCATAAAAGCTCCTTTGACTTCGATAAAAACAGTATACAAATCCCGGCAACGGATTTTTTCTACTAACCTGACCTATTTTGATGCACAAGCAACTTCAGCGAAATTTCACTAGTTCTGCCCTCAATGCGCGAACAGGGGACACAAAACCATGACGTTGGCTCAGCCGTTGGCCCCTGGAGTCATCAGTTCCTGCCTGAGGGCAAAAAAAAAGGCACGATCCTCCATGACTGGAAGTTCGTGCCTTTTAGAATTTTAAAACGAAGTCACTACCTGCTTATGCTGCCTGTGCAGTGTCAGGTGTGAATTTTTCCTTAAGTTCATGAAACGCTTCGCGCAAAAGCATAGTACGGTCAGAAATTTTCACCTTCCCGTCTTTTCCTTTTGAGGCATACGTGTTCATGTATGAAGATGAAATTTCAGCCCCATCCTCATCAGTGAATAATATATACATCAGAGCCGGTACATAAGACTCATCTGCGACATTATTAAAAATATTGATAATAGTTTCATCGTTACGTTTTTGAATGACCTTACCGCTAGGCAAAGTTTCTTCATCCATATAACAATCAACTAAATCCAATGGGTGATCCTCTTCTTCCAGAGTAATTGTCAGAGTTAAGCCATTATTAATTCGACGGCTATACTCATAATCACTTAGACTATAGAAGGCCAAAGAAATACTTGAAAATGTTTCGTAAGCCCGTCGCAAACTGTCTGACAAATATTCCTGTAGATATTCAACGAATGCATTAAATTCAGTATCCCAGAATTTCTGAAGTGCAAAGCGTGCAATATGCACTTCTCCATCTACTTGCATCAGATTATTGTAAGCAACGAGGTCGTAACCAGACCTTTGGCTTGAATCGTTACTATGTGCCAGTATCTCATCTACTATCGGTTCGAACTCCACCAGGCTACTGGCATAATGTTTTCCTTCTATTCTGATTTCTTCATAAGCTAGTTGATCATAAACCGAAAGAAGGGATTTAATTTTCTTACTGAGAGCAAGTGTTGTCAAACTCTGCGGAGACTCTATGAATGTACTCTTTATATAAAGATCTACAGCATCCATTAAGTCGGAACCCTTGAGTCGACAAATTATTGAAACTTCATCACCCTGACAGTGATGCACAGATGCAATCACACTTGATTCACTAAAGTCGATTGGCAGACCGCTTAGTTCCGCATAAACATAATTATGAACATCATTAATATGAAACATATTGGCTTCCTTCTAAATTGCAAGGAAGTGCTCCCCACGGGGAAGCAGCTTCCCCGCTGGGTAGTTTAGATTTTAAGTGTTGGTCGTGAAATTACGGCTTTACTTATCAGCACCGTTCTTCCAGAAGACTTCTTATTACCGAAAAACTATCTTTTAAAACCTGTTTTCGGTTAAGGATTTTTTTAACTGCTTTACGACTATAGGCTGCATCAGCTTCAAGTGACGTAGAATAAACCACCTCACCCTTTATTGTCGTTACCTCAACATCGATAACGACAGGCACTGAATCACCTGAAGCAGCTTTTTGAAAAAGCGCAATAATTACTTCATTGTTGCGCGAATGCTGATAAACCCAATCTACCAGGGAACAATCAACATATTGATTTTGAATACTCTGTGAATAAGTCGCAACATCAATCCTAATGGTAAGTGTCAGTCTATCGTTAAGCTTTCTGGAGTAGTCATACTTACTCAAAAGTGAATAAGTGCGCGACACATCCACCAGCGTCCAATAAACAATTCCGAGCAACTCAACCAGTTTACCTCGACAGTATCCAATGAAATCTAAAAATTCAGAACGGTAAAAGTATTTTAACGCATGTTTGGCAATCAAAACCTTGCCATCAACAGCCATCATACTTATATACTTATCTCTTATAGATTCAGGAGTCGAACAAAGGAGTTCTATTCGCTTCATAACAAAATCACAAATGTCATAAAATCCGATGTCCGCTTTTGAACCTTCAGACTGGCTAAGTATAAATGTGCCATAACCGAGAGTCTCGAACACTTGAAGAAAATACTTCAACTTCACCCTTAAAGGTTCTGTTTGAAGGTAAGGAGCATTCGATTTAATCAACTCGTCGACATACATATCTACCAGTTTATTCAGTTCGGTACATTGAAACTCTACCCGTAATCCAACATAATTATCGCCAGATTGCGAAAGGTTAACTCGCGTTTTTTCAGTGCGAACATTGAACCCCAGAGTATTAATTTGAGCACAAATATAATGCTTAATATCGTTCCCGCTAAACATAGGCACTTCCTTTTAAAATGGGAATGCCTCCCAAGGGAAGCAATTTCCCTTGAGGGTTAGGTGGGCATTACATGTAAAGGGCATCTTCTTCACGTGACTTCTGTAATCTTTCTACAGATTTCACAGAATTGTTAACAGCCTTTTGAAATATTGAATCACGTTTTACACCAGTCAAAAGATATTCAGTCGCAATAACCGGTGCTGAAAATTGTCCAGATAAGGAACTGTCTGTATGTCTCCCCACATCCGGCCGTAGAAGTTCAGCATAGATATGGCGTTTCATTACGCGACCAGAAATATATCGCTTCAGATGGATGAGGTATTTATCAGCTTCAGACAAGGTATCTACAATCCACCCTTTACAGAGTATATCGTCAACCATATCGGCCCCTACTTTTACCACCATTATTCTGGCTGTGACAGCTGACCGTTCGCTAAAGAACTTACACAGCTCCCGTGTCTCGCTGTTTTCCACTACCTTGGTCAACAGTAATCTGGCCAATGGCATTACAGCCATAAGACATGCCTGCAACCGGTCAAAAATGTAGGATAGAAAGCCACTCCCGTTTTCAACCAGCCCGAGTATCAGATCCTTCCCGGCATTCGAAGCACGATAATAAACGTACTCCAGACGTTCACGGTTTGGTCCTGAATGTAAGAGCTCAGGTGGATGGCCAAGCAAGCGCAAGTGGGTCAGTGATAACGGGACCGAAAATCTCAACGACGACAGAGTTATCGGCCCAGCTGACAGTAAATGCGCTTCCCGGCAGTACATCCCTAAAGGATGGTCATCGACACCACCTGAATAGTCCGGACAGTGTGCCGCCAGGTATTTTGCAAGAAATGAACGTAAATGACTGACGGGGACATCGACGTCGACGACAAATTGGTTTGCCTTAAAGAGGTCCTGCTTAATGCTGATGCTGGAACACTGTGCAAAACCATTTTTAATCAAAGTCGCTGCTATCAGATTTTGGATACATTTCATTTTTGATTCCTCAAAAAATGAGGAACTACTCCCCGAGGGAGAGTCCCTCAGGAGAGTTAAATTTAAGTTAGCTATTTCAGTAGAAATCAGACCTGACTATCATCAGAAATCACTTAAGCCAATGTCTTTGTTCCGCCCTACAACCGTGTCAGCTATCAGCCGATTAATTTTCTTCAGGCCCCCTTCGTGCTCCCCTGCTCGCAGATAGGCAGGCAGTGATCTACAGATTTCATTACCTGAATTGAAACGATGGCAGGTAACGTAACCGGTACGGGCGCCTGAATGAGCATACGATTGAATCCGTCGGATATAATCAGAGGCATTTTTTCTGGTCCACACTGCTGGAGTGTTTCGCAGATGCATGTCAATGGACTCAATGTCTAGCGCTGCCAGCATGACTTTCAGTACGTCCGAACCATGAGTCACGGTTTTGATGGTCTGCGTTCTTTTTCGATGTAGGGCAAGCTGCCGCAGTTCATCGAAAAGAGAAAACATAAACAACATCTCTCCGGCCAAAGTATTTCGAACATAGGTTAAAAAATCACTCATATGCAGCAGCCAGGAACTGGCCATCTGACTGACTTTCGGTTCAGACGCAGTTATCAATTGATTTGCCAGGTGGCATTGAGCTTCTGGTAAATCAAAGGTACTTTTCAAGAAAGCTTGGCGATCTTGCGGGCGACGGTGCAGCTCTAACCATACTGAAATAAAGCCGAGCGACTCATACTCATCACAAAGATCTTGAGCCCCCACGAGTAACTGCCGGAGTTCAAGCTCGATGTCGAAAGCCAATGCACTTCCTTCAAATGATGCGATGTAGCCGGGAAGGTAACCAACCAGTTGAGACACAGCGCAATACACTCTGAAGGTATAGTCTTCAATAGGTTGATAAAACGAGCATTTCGTTATTACATCCACGTTTACTGGTTTGACGCCATTTTGAACCAACACAGCGGTTACCAGATCAGTTGTAAATTTCATAAGGCCACCATAGTTAAGAGGGCCTCCTGATGGAGAGCCCATCAGGGAAAGTTACTTTTTACGTAGTACTGCAAAATAAAATCACATCAACGTCATCACGTTATCAATATATTTGACAAGTGATGGTCGTTCATCTTCTTTTGCAAATTTACGTAATTGGTCAAGGCTGATTGCAGGTAAATAATCCGCATAACCCTTGTCACGTAAATCGTCTACTACTTTAGTCAGATACTCTAATTTACCTAAGCCATTCCGTACAGGCAGTGGCATTGGTTTCGACAGCATCTCTTGTGCTTCTTCCCAGCTTATATTACGACTTTCACCAGTCCGTAGATCAAGGTGGACATATACGAACTCCCGATAATTCCCACGACTGGTAACATAATATGCAGGGAAGAAATAACGGTCACAGCGCAACATACAGGTGCCGGAAGGCCTTACTATATAAAGCAGTGTGCTGTCATTCTCATCCAGGCTCTGTTGCAAAATCCGCATATCAACTTCATTGTCATATAAGTGATATAACGAAGAAGGGTTGTGAACAATATGAGAATTAATTACAGATGCCAGTTTATTAAATATTTCAGTTTTAATTGTTTCTTTCATAATGCTCTCCTAAATAAAATGAGAGCATTACCATAACGGTAAGCTCCCGTTATGGGTTTTATATTTAATGGATAAACCATGTCGCATGACCGACCGTAGCCAGTTATACCGCACATTTATTAAACTGAGCAGGCATCTCAGCCGTGAATTTCACCCAAGCTGTGGGTAATTTTCACGAAGAAAAGCGGTTATTCCTATTTAATAAAGACTCGTAAATATTTATTAAAAAGGATAACCCCCCCCCGCAAGTGAACTGACCCCCGAAAGTTGGACAGTAATTTGCTAGGCGGCTAAGTGAACCTGAGTCCGGTATTCTACCGGGCTCAGGCCTTTTAACCTTGAGCTGATTCGCTCATGGTTGTAATAATCTATGTATTCCTCGATAGCTCTTCGCAACTCTTTAGTGCTTTTAAATTTGTTCAGATAATAACACTCTGACTTGAGCATCCCGAAGAAGCCTTCCATCACTGCATTGTCCAGACAGTTCCCTTTGCGTGACATGCTTTGAACAACCCCGTTTGACTGCAAAACATTCTGATAATGTTTCATCTGGTACTGCCTGCCAGCCCTGATCTGAATGCAGCACCGGTTTATCGCGTTCTCCAAGCCTCGACATGGCTTGATCAAGCATCGAGTTAATCATCTGCATTCTGGGTCTCTCAGACATGCTGTAGGCGATTATCTCTCTGTTATAGAGGTCCAGCACAGGGGAAAGATAAAGCTTCTTCCCATCTACGGCGAACTCCGTTACGTCTGTGACCCATTTTTCATTTGCCTTTTCGGCATCAAAGTTCCGCTGAAGGAGATTCGGAGCAACTTTGCCCACGTCACCTTTCCATGAGCGATACTTCTTCACCCGGATGAGAGCCTTCAGTTCCAGCTCTTCCATCAGTTTCTGTACGACTTTATGGTTGATCCTGAGGCCTTGCCTTCTCAGCCAGACAGTGATCCGACGATAGCCATAGCGCCCTTTATGATACTGGTAAATCTCGCTAATTTGAGATTTTAAGTCAGCATAAGGGTCAGGCAGCGTGAGCCGCTTTAGATTATGGTACCAGGTGCTACGTGGCAGTTTTGCTGCACGCAGTAAGTCACGCAGGCCGTGTTCATGCCTTAGTTCATTGATTATTTGCGTTTTTTCTTTAGCTTTTTGCTTTGAACTAAGGCTTCCAACTTTTTTAGATAGGCATTCTCAGCTCGCAGATAGCGGAGCTCATCAGCAAGTTCCTCTAGTGTCATTTGCTCAGGAGGACGCGCTGTTTCTTTTCTGTCTGAAGGGGTTTTATTGCTCACGGTACTGGGCATTCCTCTGCGGGAGTTGAGTGATTCAGCTCCATAATCTTTATACAGACTAACCCATTTTCTGATTACCGAGGCATCAGAAACATTGAACCGTGCGGCAGCTTCACGAGGGGACAACTCCTCGTTGATGGTGGCAAGAACGATCTTTAGCTTTTCTTCGTAAGGAGTGTGGGCTCGCTTTCGCTTTAGTCCCTCAAGACCATGCTTAAGGTAAGCCCTGATCCATTTCTTTACTGATGTGATTTCAACATTGAAGTAGGCAGCGGTTTCCCCCTGCCCACCATGACCTTCCGTGTAGTGCATTACTACAGCAAGTTTTAGCTCTAATGAATGCTTCATGAATCTGCACCTTACTCAGTTGGGTGTCCAACTTTTGGGGTGCAGTTCACAAGCGGGGGAGTTATCGTGTTTAAAGCTGCGCCAGGATTGAAGGTTCCCAGACTATCGGGAATCCTTCAGAACCAGCCAGATTCAGTACATCGTTCCAGTCAATCCCTTTTTTACCTTCAGGGATCTCACTACCTGGCTCGAACACCGTCACTGTCAGCACGGAAGATGGATAGCGCTTTGCCAGAAACTCTGTCATACGGGTCTGAAGCTTATTTGCAGCTTCACGACCGGCACACAGGCCTTGGCTATTTGCACGATCCTTATCCGACCAGATGTAAAACTGTATGGCTTTTACATCCGGAGGGGGCAGTAAGGAATCAGGAATGATTACGTTCTCAAGACTCCACGCCGAGCTTGCAGCCCAGCATGGCATTGAGGTCGCTTCAGTCACCGAAAGCGCGTTTTCAATCCCCTCGGCCACACCCAGCGTCCAGGTCTTTGAGCCCTTCGCATAGTGTGGGTCGAACAGCTGAATGGAAGCTCCCAATAGATCAGCAGGTGGCTTCATCATCAGTTTCGGATTCTCTACATTTGCCTTATCACCATTCTGCTCTACATACGTCCTGTGAAGGGTAAGTGCCCGTCCGCGAGTATCCCGCAGAATGGCAACCATACCCGGATAAATCAAACTCGAACTAGTAGCTTTATCCCAGTAGTAAATGCGAGGATTAAAGCCCAAATCGGCAGGCAGATGACCCAGGATACGTGAAAGTCCACGCTTCCTGAGATATGCAGCGACCGGCGACTGAAGGTTAATCTCGCGAGTATAGTGATACATAACTTCCAGTTTACGAGAACGATCAGCAATCTCTTCAGCAGACAGCTCTGCGGTTTGCTTCACGACTTCGTGATATTTCCGTTCACTTTCAATGTCAGAACGGGTTAAGGGCGCAGTCAAATCCATACCAAAAAATTCAGAAAGGATCTTCTTGCACGTCTGTGTTTTGCTCAATTTGTAAAATTCAGCCAGTACGTCGATACCGTCACAAAAGGCATTAATCGGGAAGTCGTTGTGAATTGCACAACCCGTATACATATCTTTTTTCCGGAACCTGAATTTCGACTTACCCGCATTAGTGAAGGGGCAAGCTACCTGTCCAGGCGCTTTGGCGACAGCTGAATCAAAAGCAGGGATACGTTCGAACACTGAACGCCACCCACCCACTTCCGCTACACGGGCATGGACGAGTGTAATAAAGTGTTCCGAAATTTCCTGGGGGCTGCGCTGAACTGCTGAGGATGCATAAGTCATTTTATTCTCTCTTATCTGACATTGTGGGTTTCTCAATGCCATCTGCGTATCAGAGGACATGGAGAAACCCACAACGCAGAATTTAAGAAAGAGGGCCGGTTAAGGCCCTCATAAAATTAAGCTTCAGTGAAGCCCTGTTTTTTTAATCGCTCAATAAAGTCACCGACGAGCACCTGGCTTTTATGGATTTCACTCTCGTTAATGGAAACATCACGGAGAATAAATTCCTTCGGTTCGGTGTCGTTTATAACTTCGCCTACGCGACCAAAAATACGGATCTTATGCTTAGGACCCTCAACTTCATGCACAACACGGTAGGTTTTAATCTTACTCATAATTTGCTCCATTAACCGTCAAGGAGCAAATAACCCCAAGGGGCATTTTGCCCCAATTGGGTAGAGTTTTAATTTGTGAGAACGCTCATAACCAGCCTGTTAACTTCAACAGCAAGTTTTGATATATCCTCGACGTTTACGAAAGTACCCTCATTAAAACCTTCAAGTTCTGAGGTGTTAATGCCAATACCCGCGATTTCTATTCCGTTACTATCTGCCAATGACAGTACATCTTTGACCGAATATGCTGTAACTGATGGTTCCCCATCAGTAATAAGTAATATGATCTTTCTGTCGAACTGACTTTCTAATAACAAATTATGGGCTGCCATCAAGGCATCACCAGTCGGAGTATTACCGCCGGTCTTACCGAGGCTAAAGCGTGAAATCGTTTCTTCAACAGTCTGGTCAAAAGATTTTATGACTTCACTCGTTTTGTCCCTGTATGGGAAAAGTATATTTGAAACATGCATATTAGAGTAACTTTGCAGAGCAAGAGACAATGCAAGGTCTGCTTTAATAGCATGGATGTAACGATCTTCACTTTGCATTGAACCGGAGATGTCTCTGACGAGAACAATTCCAATATGGCCACGGCTTTTTGAGGTACCTGGGGTCCTGAATACATCACGAACCCCCATAGGCGCCTGAATCAAACGTCCAGGGTCAAAGCTTACACCGCGATCCCGCGTCTTGTTCAGGTTCCTTACATTAGCCTGTTGAAGCATGGCTAAATCACCGCTCACCGTCTGACTCAGACGCAAAGCTTCGTTATACACATCAATATCAATTGGAAGGTCAGGCAAATCCCAATCACTGCCGCCAAATTCAGCTTTCACATCAGCAGGACAAGCTTCTGCTATTTCTTCAATCATCGCGGCTATGTGTTCATGATAATCTGGGCTGTCTTCGGCACATTCCAGAAATTCGCTGAGAAGTGATTCAAGCTTTTCCCATTGCTCAGAGGAAAAGTTACTTTCCTCTGTCTCGCCGGTCACTGCCTGTGAATCATCCCTACCAGCTTCGTCAGAACCTTCGTCCGTCTCACCTTCACACTTATCCGAATGCTCGTCTTCATTTTCCTCACTATCCTGATCACCATTATCACCAGCGTCATTATCTGACTCAGTACCTGGCTCTTGTTGGCTATCAGAATTATCAGCATCAAGGCTTTTATCTTTCCCCTTTTGCTGCTCTTTAGCTTCATCACGCATACGTTCGATCAGCGCCAGAGTTTCCTTAGCAAGGTGAATAGCATCCTGCGTACACGAACTGTTGCGTGCGGCATGAGTGATATTCATAATTTCGGACTTTATCGGCTCAAGCAGTGTGTTGGCGAATTCGAAAAACGGGTTAAGAACTGCCGCATTGCCTTCCTGGTTTAGAACCTCAATTCGCAGAGTGTTAAGCAAAAAGGATTCAAGGAAACGTACCGGATCAGGACTGGCAGACCGTATATCGCAGGTCATGAAACCAGCCTCTACCATCAATTCGTACGTTTTTGCCAGACGCGGACCTGCCTGTGCATAATCTGCTGCAACATGCCTCTCCATCTGGATATCATCGAAAAGGTTGATCAACCCCCCTAGCCGACGTGCTTTCGCATACGCCGCTTTTTTAAGAGGTAAAGAGTCAAAAACGCCCTCATGGTTGTTATCAAATTCCACGAAGCCCGGCGCCGAAGTAAGGATAGTATCCAGCTCACATTGCCACTGAACATTATCCGTATATCGGCCATGCCCTGCCTCATGACAAATAAATCCCTCGATTAAATTCACAAATTTCTCTTCACTGTAATCACCATTAGGAAGAACAATGAGATTACTAGAAGGTTGAAAATATGGGCCCTTAACCTGAGAAGAGATATAAACATCAATCCCTGGTATGCCACTTATAACATTTGCAATGTTTTTTAACCGCTGAATATGCCGTGGTGAGTTTTTTAAATCAAATTTCATATGAGTACCTTTATAAAAAAAGGGTACTCACCCGGAAGGTGAAGTACCCGTCCGGGGAAATTAATTTACTACCAACCTTGAAGGGTCAAACCACTATCCTCTACAAGGTCAACTGAGGAACCAGCTGATACCTGCATCGAATTAGAACCTGTAGCTGCCTTTGAAGGATCGGACATCAAAGCTGTAGAGTTTGAACCAAATACATCTGCGTTCAGTAAAGAACTCGCAGGGTCCATATCATCAGCTTGCGAAGTAATACCTGCTGGCATGTTGAACGACCGGGTAATTGACTCTAACCAGTCGGTAATCTTCTGCTCTCCAGATATGATTCGCTTCAGCATTGAAACATCACTCATAAATAAAAACCATTGATGCAATACTGCTACATCACGCGGCTCATTAATAGCACCCGCTGGTAAATTACTTATAATATGATTAATAGCATCTGCAAGAACAGCCGCCTCTTTATGAATAAACATAAAGCTGATGATTTTGCTTTGCATTTGCTTTAATCGGGTAATGGTACTAGATCGCATATTGTCATTTTTGCTTATTTTGGAATAAACCTTTGAAGCTTCATCAGCAAGGTCAACAAGCAATTGATTCTGATATACCCCTTCAGTTTCATCACCTTCAACACTTATCGGATTGAATGGTATGAAATGCGCAAGATTAAAACGGAATGACTTTTTAAAATCTTCCTTTGATAACTTGAGTTGGTCTATCAGGTTTGACATTTTCGGACTGCGATCTTTCTCAGCCTGAATATGCACTTCATAGTTCTCAAGCACTTTTTCAATACCGGCTTCGAACTCACGCTGAATCTCCTGAGCTTCCTCAAGAAATTCCTCCATGCTGCTCACTGGCAAAATCCACATATGACTGTAGCGAATGCACAGACGAGAGCAGAGTGATGATATTCTACTGGTAATTGTGCTCTTGAAACTTAGTGCTTTAGCATCGATCCAGCGGACTTCGCTTTTAGCGACACTTTTTTGGTTTGTGACATCAGTCCCATCATAAGAAAGTTCAATCTCTCCTGTACGACGAGCACCCTGGCAGCCACTAATTTCAAGCTTAGTTATCACTGCACCTTCAGAAAGCTCAGGATATTTCTTAATGAAATTTGAGCTAATAACTGCTGCATTTTCTGAGGTTAAAGTAGAAGTATTAAGAGTCATGAGTTTTCTCCAACATAAGTAAGAAGGGAAAACTCCCCATACGGGAAATGTTTTCCCGAGAGGGTTTAAGACAATTATTGTTTAAGGAATAATGAGTTCGCTACCAAACTCAGTCAAAAGCACATCTAAATCGACGTAGCCCTGAGGAGAATAGCCGCCTTCAGAATACTCCTTTACAACATCGTGAATATCTTTGGTGCAATTCAAAACTTCATAACGTGTTTTGTCTTCAGTTAACGGTGAAAGAACAATAAGATCATCATTGTCCCTTGCAATCGCTATAGATGAAGCACCATCTGAACTTAAAAGATAATGGAATTTAAGATGGGACAAGCTGTTTAAATCAAGATCAGCTCTTGAATAACTAACCCCATCAATTGTTACTTTTTTGAGAGTAAATCTCCTAACGTCGAGTTCTTGACCTCGCCAAGAGTGAGGTCTATGGCTTGAGTTACGAGCTCATTCGCATGTGGTGCCAGTGCAGAGGAAAACGCGATTTCAAAGGTCTTGAGCAGTGTCATGTTCGACAATGTCAGTGACGTTGCAACCCATGTAACCATCTGCCGCAGATCCATCACACAATCTTCTACTCCGGTATTATTAACAGCAACAGCAGTCGATACAAATTTCGCGATAACCGCTGCTGGGATATGATTGAATCGCTGCATAAGAACACTTGTCAAAAAAACCTCATCAGGTTTTTCCATTTCAACAATCAGAAACCGCTTAATGAAAGCTGCATCCTGACGCTGCGACGAAACAAACCGACGAGCCCCCCCGTTCATATTCGTGTTGGCAGTACCCATAAAGCGAGTAAACTCACTTGGGTGAACTATCTCACCGCCATTTGCACTTACAGACCAGGGTTTGCGTTCTATGGGCATGTGTAATTTTGCGGCAGTATCAGGGTCGATTTTGTCTACTTCATCAAGAAGAATCAGATGACCATCACGAAAGCCCTTCACCAACTCACTCATTACAAATCCAGTATTTCCATCAATTAGACTCCGCTCACCTTCAAGCTCATCAGCACGAATGTTGCTGTTGATTTGCTTAATAGTAAGAGGCCAGTTCATCATATGACTGATGTACATTGCCATTTCGGTCTTACCAGAACCTGATTCTCCTTTCAGACAGAGACTTAAATCCAAATTCTTCGTCACCAAAAGCTTTACAACTTGCTCAAGGATCCGTGGATTCGGGATATAGTCTTTATTCAGAGGGGCGCGGTAAGGTGTCTCTTTTTTAAATACTGGCACAATCATATTTGGGTCCATTTCTGGTATACCGAAAAGGTCAGTTGCATATACCAGGTAGAACAACTCTTTTTGATTACTGCGCAAAGGTTCACGACATGCAGCCGGAAGAAGTATATCCGCTGGCACATTAACAACCTCTGCTTTGGTCTCAACAGTATTTTTAGCGTTTGCGGTGTTATTCATCTTAAATCTCCAAAATGAGCAAACACCGCGCCCAGCGAGTGTTTGCCGGGGCAAGTTAGTGGAATTGCATTTTGCATACTGTTGCGATCTGCTTTCTAACAGCAGCAACATCATACCCAAGATGCTTTCCTATAATTTCAAATACATCAGACTGTATCCATTCGAATTCAACCTCGAATACAGGGTTGACCTGGACACTGCCGTCAGTACCTGTCGTAGTGATCCTGTTGCAAACCACAAGAGTTTCAAACAGGTTCATTGTTTCGTTAAATGCTTTGATGAAAAGGGTTAAAACATCTGCGTCTTTCCATTTTATTGCCAGCTGCCTGGTTGAATGGAAATAGTCAGGGTCAAAAAAGGTATCCCAATCCGTTCCATCTGAGCAATCATGAAAAACCATTGATTGATCGGATTTATACAAAGCTTTCTTTTCTTTCATTTCACGATAGCGATGAGTTTCGTTATACAAGAAGTCCCGAAGGTGCAGACGAAATTCAATTGGATCAATTCCGTTTGCAGCACAGGCCAACTCAAATACCTCCGACATATACCATCGTGTTTCTGCTATGAGTATTGGATTTACCTCTATTGCTCCATTCTCATTAACAAAGAAGAGTGTTTTTTGAAGGACCATCAACCGTAAAAATTCGAATGACTCCTCCATTGCAGCGATATAAATCGTTAAAACAGAGTCGGAATTCCAATCAAAAACGGCAGCATCAATATCTGCATCATATTCAGGCATCCTGAAAAGATAATCATTTTCAGATGCCCGAGTCATCTTATGGATGATTGCATTGCAAGGCAGATGTTGATCTTTCGATTTTGCATGAATTTCACCAGGCAAAAATGAAAGTGGCGACTCTGACTGCTGGACGAATTTAACAATCGCCCCATCAGATTCAGTGTCAGATATTTTGTTATAATTAACTCGATTATTAATTATAACAGTCGAACTTTCTTCATCCTCATTTGAAAGATTAAATAATGAGAAAAAATCTAGCTGGTTTACGTTAGTTGTTGGGTTGTTGAATTTCAATCTCATGGGATCTCCTGAGGGGAGTCATCCCATGAGGGATGTCTCCCCCACTGGG
Source organism: Enterobacter sp. JMULE2 (assembly GCF_013337145.1). Lineage (NCBI taxonomy): Bacteria > Pseudomonadati > Pseudomonadota > Gammaproteobacteria > Enterobacterales > Enterobacteriaceae > Enterobacter > Enterobacter sp. JMULE2. The sequence goes on along the minus strand of NZ_SGWD01000018.1, from coordinate 66,468 downwards.
TTAATTAATTTATCAATTCTGCCTGAAGCTACTTGCGCTAAATCCCTTCGTTGGCTTTGGAATATGCGCCAATTTGCTGATTGCTGTCACACGCATATAATCAAGAGGTTGTTCTCTCCCGGGTAATTGCACTGTGTCTACTACGATATATCCAGCAACCATCAACTCATCTCCGGCGTGCACATCTGAGAAACATTCAGAATACAGTTCCGGTGACACCTTGATTTGAATAGAATATTCTCTCTCAGTAATTTCACCATCGCTTTCCGTCTTCATTCTGTTTTTCAGTTTGATTAGTAAACCGGTAGAACTACCAGATACTTCTCGTTCTGTTGCACTTATGACGATGCCAGAAACCTTCACTTCATTTATATATTCAAGAAATGACATATTATCTCCTTACAGGCTTAAGAGAAGCCCATAAGGGTTTCCCCTTTACAGGATTAGAAAATAAATTTATTGAAGACTAAAACCGCTACAACAAGGGCAAGAGCCGCTTGTGCAACCATTTTATACTTGCTTGGAGCAACATTGGTACTATGTTGCAGGACAAGTGGATGATCCGAGGCTAACTGGATAATTTCCAGTTGTTCTTGTTTCTTCGCATCTTCTTTAAATTGAGCCTCTCGTTTAGCGAGGAACTCCATTTTTGGCATTATTGCGTTATCCCACCCTTTAGGACTGAAGACAACCAGTTCAGAGAAGGTATGTTCCTTCAGTGAATCCGGGAATCCAAGTTCTGACATTAACGGGCGTACAGCTGCATAGAGTTGTACAACATCATCATAATGAGCTTTAGTTGCATTATCAAATCTCTGACGTAAGAATAAAACGTCTCGTTGAGCTATGATATCGCACAGCCAATTATTAAGTTGCGGACTACGCAGTTCGTTTGACTTTTCCAGCGAGTACTCCAGATTTTCGACATCAAGCAATGTTTCTAATCCAAAGTTTGCAAACTCACTCACTATGAAAGTATTTAGATCGTCCAACGTTTTAAATGAGGGTACAACTGGAGTTTCCTTAAGTAACTGCAAAGCCTCTGTATATCCGATTTTCTGGACAGTAATTTCAGTCATACACACATAAAATAGTTGGGCATTTGCGGCAAGATTCTCTCCCAATTTTGACAGTGGCTTCAAAGCCCGAAGTTCAATTGCAACTGGGGCTTCGTCGGAATGAATAATAACAATGTCATTATCGTTCTCTGCATGCGTTAGCAAAACAGACCTCAAGTCTTCTTTTTTACTTTCATTACCTGCCAATTCCAATTCAGGAATAAGAGAAACAAAAGTAGAGAGCAAAACATTGCTGCGAGCTGTATTTTTAGCCATATTCAAGTCACCTTATAATTTTAGAAGGAAGAAATAATTAATATTTCAACGCTTAGGCAAAGCCTGTCATTCATCTCCCGTAAGCTATGAACCGCCTGATTTATACTTTCTGGCATTAAAAGTACGCAACTATAAAAGCTCCAGAAGGAGCTTTCATGGTTACGGTTTGGTAAATCGGATGACCAATAGACGTGAAAGTTCGCACCAACGGAAAAAAGTAACTTTTCCGGTGATGTTATGCAGCTTTGTTCAAGCTGGCCGCTTTTCACGGCATTTTGGCGCTGAAGCGCAAACTGGAAGTGTAGCAAGCGCTACAGGAAAATTTGTGAACAAATATCTGTTCAAATACTTTATAGCTTAATATAAGAGACAAGTAAAATGATTCTCTAATTATTTTCACTTATTTCCGGCTGAGTGTGATTCATAGCAGCGGATTTGACTTTACCTTCATTACATTCGCTGAGAAAAAATGAGGGTTCGCCATACCACATTACAAAAAGTTCTTTTTCCGCTCTAGTCATACCAACGAAAAGTAGCCTTCTTTCCTCCTCAATCGCTTCAGGACCAACTGAGCGCTTGCTTGGTATTTGCTCAGCACTGCAACTTAAAATAATCACTTTAGGCCACTCCAAACCTTTGGACCCATGTAGAGTTGAAAGCACTACTTTATCCGGAGTGTATTCCTGATTTTTTTGTTTTGGTCCAAGACACATTGCGGCCGCCCTATTTATCATGTTTTCCCATCCGGATTTTTCGGCCCATTGTTGGCATGTGTCTAATGCTATTCGCGTTAATGAGGGAGTCCCCTTATTTGTCTTCATTTTAATCGAAGCCATTTCCATCCACTTTACGAGATTTCCAATGCGTCTAGATATTTCGTTTTTGTCATTGCTGTTCTGCGTAAACCTGCCGAAATGCGAATGAAGTGTTCTGGACTCAACGCTGCTCTCACCCGGAATACTCACTTCGCCAAAAGTAACTTTTCTCGATTTCATGCTGTCATGAACCTGATCCAGAATCTGTTCATGTTCACCAAAAAGTGCGAGTACACGTTTCATCAGGCGCTTATCGTTCCCATGCCTGAAGAAGGCCATCAGGTGAAGGACATCACTTGTTTCTTTCTCATCCCAAAAGGATTTGCCGCCATACCTGATTACTGGTTGCGTGATGAAGCTTTCTATCTGGTCCAGATGAGCATTGCCACGGCTCAGAATTGCCCACCCGTAGGGGTCTTTCTCTATTAATCTAAGCACAGCCTGAATCTGGTCCTCCATGCTCACAAAACTCTGGAATATTACCTTCCCCCCACCCTTTTTAGATGACTTCAAATCTTTGGCATAACGGTATACATTTTTTGTTATTAGCGCGTCTGCAACTTCTAATATTTCAGGCTCACACCGAAAGCATGTGTTAAGATAAAAAATATTTGGTCTAAAGTTTTTTTCGAACTGTTGGAAGATTTTGACACCTCCCGAAGCTCGGAATGAATATATTGCCTGGTCATCATCACCCACAATACAGGTGTTCACACCGGACCGGGTATGCTGAGTAATCCATGCATACTGGATAGAATCAGTGTCCTGCACTTCATCCACAATTAGATGCGTGAAATCCAAAGGTCTCATTTTGCCCGAATACATTTGGCTTACAACGAATCTGGACAGAGCATTAAGATCAGCTACATTGTCCTTCTGGCAAAGCGATTGATAAACGTTAAAGAGATGAATTTGTTGCCGTGTATGTTTTACAGAAATAATATCCGGATCCATTTCCCTGCCAATAGCATCGATTGCAAATTCGGCCTCAGGGTATTTAAAAACGACACCTGATTCTTTGATGGCTCGATGGATGACAGATCTCTGAGCGGAACTGATAAGCATTTTTCCAGGCCAATTTACTGCATCCAGCTGCTTTTTAACAAAACCGTGGAAAGTATCAACTGAGACTCTTTTGCATTGTTCAGGGCTGAGCTGCTTCTTCAATTTCTCTGCAAGAGAATTAGTCGCAGCTCGTGTAAATGTGACCATACCTATGCTTGCATACGGGAACTTGGCCAGAATCGCTACCACCCCCTGAATCATTGTGAATGACTTGCCGCTTCCGGGCGCCGCAATAACCATGTTATTTGCACTGATATTATCAATAATTTTTTGTTGTTCCGCCGTTGGACTGGCCATACCTACCTCATTTCAGATTCTGTTCGGATTATACCCTCTTCAAATTCCCCAGTTTCCAACTTGCAGGATTTTAATCGGCTTAACTTCAATTTTTTTACAAGGGGGTTATTCGAAATTATGCGCCGTATGAAATAATAGGTTCATTAATCACAGTGCCCCTAAGAGGAATTTTTAATGAAACTGAGCCGCAAACCGACGTTGGCTGTTGTCACTGTTCTCGCCACTGCCCTCACCGGTTGTTCTACTAATACCGGCAAAACGCCAGAAACGGCCATGACTACCACTGAACACGGCGTTTTCTGGAAAGCAAATCCCCAAAATTCCATTGCTAAAAATGCCTACTCTTTAGCCGGTGTTGATGTGACTTTTAAAGATGCAGAAGTTACACCGAGTAGTTCCGATGAAGCTGGCATTTCCAAATATCTTATCAATGGTTCTATGGGTGCTGTAACCGGCGGTTTGACTGGCCTTAGCATCATGTCTCTGGCTTCCCTTTATAGTACCGAAGATGCGGAATTCATCACTACTGAGCAATATGTCGCATTCGTACCTAATCCAAACAATTTGCCATTTGACGATGAGTCTCTCGTGAAAGCTGGTGCACGTTATACATTCGGATTTGTTAAGGACAGTTCAGCAAAGCGGGGATTTGATAGTGCAAAACGAATTGAAGCTGTCGATCAGTGCAAAATCAATCATTCTGTGATGGCAAAATTCGACGAATGTATTCTTCCGACCAAGCCGACTAAAGATGTTGCATTTGATACCCGCTTATTTGAATTCCAGGCAATCCGGCCCGCAACAGGGACTGAAATTTCTTTATTAGGACTGAATAAAGGGTCTTACACCGTAATCCGTTATGGTTTGATGCAAACTGATTTAGCCCAAACCTCACTGGGGTATAAGGGTTTCATTATGCGTCCAAACGTTCCTTACACTTCGCCACAACTTCCATCTATTTCTATTAACGGTATGGACTACTACTTGTTCAAAGGTGAGCTAGGTTACAAAGGTTTTCCGGAAAAAAAGCTGATTAAGAAATTCTGGTAATTAAAAAGGGGCTTCCGCCCCTTTTTTTAATATTTAGGTATCTCTCTTCCTGTAACAGGGTCTACAGATGTAGAACCAACTTCACAAATTGCTGGTCTTGGAAGATAGCTACAATCGACATTTTGCTCCTGTATTGCCTGGGAATTTTCCTGTCTGGCTTTAATCATATTGTCCTCACCTCCCATAGCCTCTTTAGCTCGCTCAGACGGTAACTGGTAATCTTTATTTTTAAATGGCAGATTCCCCATCACGGATTCTTCCGTAAATGTACTATATTGATCAGGTACCTCGCCAACTTGGACAGCATCATTAATCCACTCAGTTAAATCAATCTTATCGAAATCGAGTTGCTGAATCTGGGTGATCGATAAACCGACGCACTGAGATTTCATTGGATCTATGCCTAATTGAGGATAGGCCTGCTGCATGATCACACGGGACAACATCGAATTATAGCAGCACATATCCGTTGCTTTCTTAACGCATTTCTTTGTAAAGCCGACATTTAAATATTTTACACAGCGCTCTGTATCAAGTGTAAAGCAGGACTTTTGATTTTTGTGTATCGATGCTTCCATTTCCTTCTGGTCACATGCAACAAGCATTTCAAGAAGCATTTTAGTGACCTGGTATGCAGTATATATCCAGCCAATGACATTGAGGGCAAGCATAAAGTTCGTCACTACGGAGGAGAATACTGCGTTTTGGGCAGTAGATTTTGCCGCATCAAATACAAAATCTCTAATTGCTCCGGGCAATAGATCATAGGCTTTGTTCATAGCCATTTGCTTAAGCTGACCTAAACCAAAGGTTGTCATAGTATCCTGGGCTAATTGACCGGTACCAGCTGCGCCACCCGAGGCCGACCCAACGGTTCGACCAAGGTTACCTGCAACGTTTTCATAGACGCTTGTCAGTGAGCTAGTCACATTGCTCCACATCTCTCCGACAGTTTTGCCAGCTGAAGCAGTCCATTCGCCTACTGAATTGGCCATTGTTGACCATGTACCTGATTCACCACCGGTCCAGCTGACCAAGGTCGAGTTCACTCTTTCCCAGTTAGTATTTCGCATCATAGAACCTGCCAGCATAATCGCATCCAGGCTGCCCGCAGTTCCCTGTGGTGCTTCGCAGCAGTCAGTTTTGGCTAACCCATTTACAAAGCCTACAGACCGGCCACACCATTCTTGCTTACCTTCAAAAACTGAGCAGGTATTCGGGTCATTGGGATCAATGCATTTGGCTTCACCCTGCATGTACTGGACCATATTTGAATATGCTACAACCTTTCCAAAGTCCTTGTTTTCTTCCTTTGGCCCGGTTTCGCAAGTTCCGCCTGAGCAGGGAATCATACCAATGCAGGAGTTGGTTTCAGACTCGACTTCCCGGGTTACATCATGCCCCCTGTCGCACGTGTATTTTTGTTCATACATGTAGCAGGAGTTCGTGCCTTCATCGAACCAACCTTCGGCACAGGTTTGTTTATCCAACACACATGCGGCATCATTTTTATATACCCCACATGCATCAGGCATATTCTTAATATCATCATAATTATAACAAAGATCCTTTCCGTTCCCGTCTTTCATAATCTGCCCCTTTGCATCATAAGAGCAGATTTTATCCTCCGCTAACGGGTCACAGAAATAACCCTCTAAATTAGTTTTCCAGGTTAAATACCCTTTATCACCATCATATAGTGGTTTGGCCATATCAAGGACTGTATTGGGCAATCGCTTAGTACCCACATCCATATCGGCAAATTTATTAAACCTACAAAATGAATTTTTAACTTTTACTGCATCATAACATCCTGCGGGTTCCTGGATGTGATTATCTTCGAGCTTCATATTTTCAAATTTAAGTTCAACCTGAAAATAGCCTTCCCCACCACCGCCGACCCATACTCTGGAAGCCATGGTTACTTCATGGTCCTCTTCGTCGTAAACTGATGCCGCTACTTTATCAGTAATATCTATAGGAGCTTTTAACTTCCATGACTTCTTTAACTCCCATGGACCTTTCGGTTGCTCATAATCATTTTCTCTGTAATCGCCATCGATATGAGCAAAGATCTGTTTTCCATCAAGGGTGACTCTCATATGGTCATCCCATTCTGCCGCAATAATAGTTGCTGATGCTAACTTTGCATCTTTATGAAATTTAAGTGTCAGGGCATTATCATAAACACCGTCAGTCCAGTAGTTATCATCCAGACGGCCAAACCATACCCTCACACAATTGTCCCCACACATGGACATCTCACCATTACCGCCCGAAATATAGACCGGAACTGAAAAATCGCGAGTAATAGTGCAACTGTTGAAATTATCCTTTTTAGGTGAATTACAGTAAAACTCCTTATAATCTGGATAATGCGTTGTGATTGTGTTTTTTTTAGTTTCCGTATTGCAATTTTGTAGCCAGTTGCCTGTGCCAGCAACAGCATTACCGATTTCATTGCGACCGGCATTAAACATTGGGTCATTAGGCTTTACATTCGGTGCAGGATTATCTTTATTCGCATTCACCAGTGTTCTGTAAGCAACGCCATCCATGCTCTGGGCATCAAACAACTGACTCTTTCTATTTTTGATATCACCTATGAATCCGTCCTCGTCCCCATATCGACCTCCAGCATTAAACTTAATGTCTTTATGCTTTTGTTCGGAGCTAAAAATCTCCCCAGTGTTAGTCCTAGTCCCGGGTGTAGTACTTGGGTTATTGCTTATTGATATTTTTCCATCAGCCCCGCGACTAAGGGTTTTTGCACCTTCTTTGGTGTAATTTGAATTGATCGAGTTCCCAGACATGCTTGGCAGCGATACGGCTTTACCTATCGATTTACCATCTGATGCAGCATTTCCCAACACGCTATCGTTAGAATTTGAGGAGCCATACTTCCCGACATTGAGGTTTGGAGAATCGCCTTTTCCCGCATACTTCTCAGTGATCGTGCTGCTGATATCTTTACCCGAATCGGCATTTTTGTACTTCTCAACTATTTCCTGTGTACTGGTAGTCGCGTTACGGTTCGCGTTCGGATTTGCCAGGTTAAAGTTGCTTTCGAGCTGGTCAAAAATCTGGTCCGCCGCATAAATTCGCGGCGTCATTACAATGTTGATGAGTGAGACATAGAATGCCCAACTCAGTGTATTAGTCACCAGAGACAGAATTACTGCCGAGGCTATAATTTTATTAGATTTCACACCTAACCCCTTGATTTCTTAAGCGCCGGGAATGAACCTTACGCAACAATCATTGTAGCGCCACAGCATATAAACGTAGTTATCAATGCCTATTTTCTTCCTTCCGCCCTTTAATGTTGACCAATCATGTACAGAGTCACCTAAGCGGTGACAACAGTCAGGCCCATTGGCCTCAGGCGTAGGGAACAACATCGATAATCGATATTGAGAGCGTGGAGTGAAGTACTCCCAGGACTTCTCGCACATCGCATCAGCCCCCATTGTTCGCATTAACATCCCTGAGCGATGAAGCTTGGTCAAAAGCCTCTGGGTGATGAGGGAGCTTGTTCTGACGGCATCATCATTTGCATAGATGTGGCCAGTAAGTGGATAGAGATTCCCATCGCATCCGGCACAAAAGTAGGCCGCTAGATTGTCTTTACCAGCAGTGACTGCAACGCAATCAGCAGCGCAGACCATCGAGGCGATTGGGTTCGCGAATACAACCGCTTCAGGGTTCAATACCAGTGTCAGAAGGTCACTTTCCCACATGGGGTCCACTTCGCTTATGTATGTCAGGCTCGCGTCAATGTAGGGTTCAGCCGTACACTCACCAATGATCAGAAGCTTTAACATCGTCATAATGGGGAATTCCCATAAATGCACGTCGTAAAACCCCGCCTCGGTCGCCGTCATTGGCTGATTGGTGTTACTTTTTCCAATATCAAACTGAGACTTCTGCAACATCGTCCCTTCAAGGAACGGGCTGCACCACGGGCTTTTTACAACCTCAACGATTTTTACTGGCTGGAAGAAACTGAGCTGCCACCCAACTTCTGGGATACCGTTCTGGTCAGTGCAATAACACCCAGGCCGTGACGGAGCCGCACCTTCAGGAGCGTCCCCAATGCCCATGATCCTCATCGGAAATATGCAGCTCCAGCAGATATTTTTGATCAGCCCCTGCCAGACCCCCGCCGACTGACACATTGCCCCAGGGACTCCTGTTCCGGCAGCTGAAGCTATTGCTGGCAAAGAAAGCGACAAGACTATCGCTATGACGATTTCTAAAAGTAACTTTTTAAGGTTCTGCACTGATAAGCTCTCTATGAATTGAAAAACGTCATACTGCTTTCTACGTAAGCCATCGCTTTATTGAAGGCAATCCGCATTTGATCCGGGTACGTTAATGTCAGCCATGTCGCCAAAACTGCCCCAATAATAAATCCCAGTTTCATTCTATTTCCCCTCCCCTGTTTGCTGAGTCGCTATACCGCGAACTTCTGCTTCTGAATACTGCGTGACACGAAATCTGTTTGTTTCGGTTGTGACCAGGGCAGGAGTATTTTTAATCTGAAATCTATTAATAATTTGTTCATTTACCTTAAAGACTTTGCCGTTAAACTTCTCTCTCAAGTCATTGAGGTTATCCCATCCATTCTCCTGGCCGATTCGTGTAAACATAGGCATCACCTGACCGCTACCTAATCGGGTCTTATATTGCTTTTCAGCCCATTCAAGCTGGCCGGGATTTAGTGGGTCGAATACAATCATGGTCAAACTCTGTGGGAATCTGGAAAGCGGATTGATCAGCTCCCCAGCAGTGGCTATCACACGCCCCTGCTTATCTTTTACGTCTTGCGTTACCCTGACTGTCGGGTCAATCAACCATTCCTTGTGTTCAGCAGCCGGTGGGAGATTGGTCATCCATTGATTTTTCCACGTATCGGCAATTGCGCGCTTTTTAGCACCTTCCCAGTCATATTTTTGCGACCGCTCTTCGAGCTCCGTAATAATGCTTTTTTCTTCAACTGGGTAAGTAGGACCCGCAATCGGGAATAAATCCTGTCCTGGCTTATTTTTTATTTCCTGCTTGAAATAATCCACATTGAATGAACCAACCATTTTCGCATAACGGTTTTCTTCACGAGAAATAATGGTTGGAACCTGATTTATTGGATATTGGCTGAAGCTGTCTGGGTCGATTGTAACTAAAGGCGAATCTACTTTTGCTTTAACAAGAACCTGATTGATAGCCGCCTGAGTTTCCGTAATACGGGTTGTTCCTTTCTTAAGACCATTGAAAACAACACGCGCTTTATTTTCACTTGCAGTCTTTAATAGATCCTCCAGTACGTTATCAGGCAAGCTGAATGATGCAAAGATTGTGATTCCTGTTTCCGTAGACAGAACCTCGTTACGACCCTGATCGATTTTATTTTCCCAATCAGAGGCAGTAATTCCAGAAGTACCAAACAATTTCTCAATGTTTCGTGATTGAGATTTCATTGCTTGCGGTTTATCTTGGACCGCTTCTAACGCAGATTCCTGTAGAGATGCATCTTTTTGCAATTGGTCCCGCTTCTGAATAATTTCAGTTACTGCTTCGGACTGATTGCTCTGAGCTCGGATATCTTGCGTATGATTAATTACGGCCTGTACACTATCGGCATTCATTGAGGGTACGTAACCACGATTAACACCCTGATTGATATCCGCGTTCTTTCTCAGCTCTTCTGCCTGCTGAATATATCGGTCAACTACAGTGGGTTTTAGTTGCCCTAAAGAAAGTGAGGTATCCCCCTCCGTATCTTGCTGGTTGTTCTTAGCCTGCTGCGCTATACGCTCGGCATCCAAGGTGTACTTGTTGTCTGGCATGGCCTTCGTTTCGTCTTGTGCCAGTCGTACCTGTGATTGACTTTCTTTCTCTGAAAGCTTTGAGTTAAGGATCGCTGACTGGTTTAAAATAGACGTTGCGTCATTTTGATATTGCGAATTAGCAATAGCATCACCAGCAACAAAAGGAATAATAATTGCCGTAATCAGAGCTTTGCGGTCTGACTTCACTTTAAAAAATTGCATATGTTTTCCCGATTACAGAATTAAATTTTACAGGCCCCCAAAATCGCGAGTCCCATGAATGTTCAGTCTGTCCGACAAGGAAAACCTCTCCCTGCGGAACTACAATCTCTCTTTCTATTTCTTCTGGTTTGATCTTATATTTAGAGGATATCTTACCGGCATTAACTTTATAAAACCGATTTCCGTTCTTCACTCCATCCATCGAAATTCTAAGTTTGTCCCCACCGACACCAGCAACAATTTTAATAACTCTTTCCCCTTTATTAATAAACGGGACTGTTTTAGGCATATTGAAGGCGATCAACTGGCCTTCGTGAATCGACTTATCATTGTGATCAATCATGTAGAAATCAGCCGGGAGACAGCCGTACAAAAGACCATAGCCAAAAGAAAACCGGCAAAAGAACGCAACAGTGACTAGAATTAGCACCCCAATATTCAGGGCTGAATACCATTCTAACTTCAGAATGCCGTGCCTGTTTGGTATCAGTGTATTCATGACGTTTTCGACACCCCGGAATATAAATATTCTTAGTTGGCTCTATTATCTCCTTTTATATGGCCAAAATTTTTCATTAAAGCACCCTATTTCCAACCAGTTCGATGTTGTGTTGATGCTCACCTACCCAGAAATTTTTGATCGCTTAATACAATCCATTCAATTAAAAGTTACTTTTGCAATGGGATAATTGAAAAAAACCCGGGCTTTGCCCGGGCTTATGTTTACTTATGCCTTATTTATCTACAGTCTACTCTGCTTCATTTTGGGCTGATGCATCCTGCTCTTCCGGTCCATATACAGTTAAGTGTTGCGTAGTTGAATCGCCACTATCGTCATATGCCACTACACGCAAATCTTGTTTACCACGATTAAGATTTTTAGACAGAGTCGCAGAACTGCCGAAGACATTCCGAAGTTCCCCGTTGATAAACCATTCAAATCGGGAAATCTTCCCATCCGGGTCATCACACTTATTTGTGAAATTCCAACTCAAGTTTGTCTCAGTGTAATTAAGCGTACAAACAGGCGGAGCATTCTTAACGACATCAAAGTCAACACTTGCTGAACCCCGCTGCCCAAGCTTACTTATAACGTCAATCGTAACCGTGTATTTATTCTCCGTTAAACCAGAGATCAGTTGAGACCAGTAATTCTTACTCCCATCTACCGGCACACCGTTAACTTTATAAGTTACGGTATCAATTTTATCTGCCGAATGTGAAAGCTTAATATTCGACCTTAATGTGACATCAAGTGGTGCTCGCATAAATTTATTTGAGAATTTCGGTGTCATCTCAACCTTCATTGGTGCAGGCTCATCAACGACAAAGGTATTCTCTATCCGCTGCTCATTGTTGCGGTTATCTTTGAACACAACGATGAGCGTGTACTTGCCCGGTTTACCAATAGCGAAGTCTTTAACGTCGCCATCATCTTTAGTTAGAATCAGGTTTTCATTATCGTAGATCCACTCTCGGGAGTAGGCAACGCCAGGGTAATCATTATCATCCGCCCCACTTAGCGACACATGCAGTGTCGTTGGTGACATTGCGTATTTGAGTTTTGTATTCACCTTGATTTCAGGGAATTTGTAAATCCACGACTTAACCGAGATCTTACGTGTCGAGATGGTTTTTTCTTTGTTATCTGTCAGCCAAGCGCTGTATTCAAACGCCGCATAGCCTTGTTTATCGAGCATTGCCTCTGTCAGGACGACTGAGAGATTTGACCCGTTGATGATTTGTCCATCAGGAGTCTTCCATTCCTCGGTGACGTTGTTCCCATTTTGCAGGCGGCTGTTTGGGTTCGTGAACTTGCCAGTCAAAGTTACTTTTTCACCCACTTCAGTTTTAGACGAACCAGCTGCTGTTACCGACAAACGTTTTGGTTTTGCGGCCGACAATTTGGATGAGGTCTCTTTCCATGAGGACTCCTCAGCCAGTTCGTCCGAATCCAGGTAACGCATACGGGCATAAATGTACGCAGGTAATGCGTCCCCGCCTGCCACAGTGTACGTCGGGCCACCTTCAGTCCAGTTAACCTTATCTTCAGACCATAAGACTTCTGCCGTCCCTTCTGGAATGGGTTCGTCATTATCCATCAGTGACACCGGTACATCGCTTCCTTCAAGCGTTTCTGCAACATCTATGCTTAATTTCGGCTCCTTATAAGTCACTACAGTTAAAATGTCGGTGTAGGATTCTTTTGCCGTAAATTTGTTGGTCATTTTTGCCCGGTACAGCCATTTACCTACTTCTGTTTTCCGAATATTAACGCTGCGCTTACCTTTCATATCCTCCAGCGCTTGCCATGTTGTACCGTTATCAGCAGATGACTGCCATTCCGTTGGGGCAAGTGCATCGGCGTTAGCAGTGCTCTTGGTCTTGAATGACACCAGTGTACTGAGCGGAACTCGGCCAATGATCAGGCTTTTTGAGAGATTCCCCTCCAGCTCTTCTCCTTTATACACTCTGATCCCAATAGCACTGGACTCACGCTTCATTACGAAATCCGAGAACGGAGATCGTACTTGTGCCACTGCAACCAGACGGATATTACCGAGGTCCATGTTCTCAATTTTTATGGACGTTTTAACCTCTCCGGCATCATTCACCGGCAGGGCATCTGTTAAAGGTGTTCTTTCATACGTTGTTTTGTAGCGGCCAGTTACTGGGTCTTTCCCATACACACTTTTTTGTGAGTAAATGGTTACATCCCAGTCACCCATGTTCACTCGGTCAAACGTACTCTTGCGGGTTGCATTAGAATACCTTCCCAGGCTCACCGTTAATGGTAACTCCATCGTAGTTGCGATTTTCTTATCATCCACAACCATTGAAGCCCGGATATTGAAATCGGGGACAGTGTAGATGTTCAGCGTATCTTTCGTCTGGAGTGCCGGGTCTTTTGTATAGACTACATCGATATCCATCACATTCTTGGTCCACAATGGCGCGGCTGCGACCTTAATGCGCTGTGTGAACGTTGTGGAGTCACTGCTAGAAGAGCGATTCTTATATGCTGTTTTTATTGGATCACTACCGTTTTGCGAAATGGAAATTCCAATATCAGCAGGTACTACTTTCGCCAAAATCCTTGCAGCTTCCCCCCCCGTTGTATACACCAAAGCGGTATTTGCATTGATACCCGCCATCGTCTTACTCTTCTTGTATGAAATGATCGGGTTAAACGGCAGCTCCGCATTCAAAGTAAAGCGGTTCTTGGCCGAAACAGCTTTGGACCCCTTCCCGTTGACCATTAATACATAGTAATCAAGCAGGTTTTCTCCGGTTGAGTTGAAGAAACCAGTTAGTCCAGGTGTTCTGCCTTTGTAATAGAATTCCATACCGTCTGGCACGTTATTCCACTGTGGATAGCAGGCCGTAACCTCTGACTTTTCACCATACCAGGATAGATACGCCAGGGCGTTTTCTTCAGTAGTGAACAACGTGCACTTTTCACCCGCCGTCTGGCTAAGTAATTCTGTATATTGACGAACTCTTGAGTAAAGCTTCAGATCTTTCTTCTCCAACCCTTTGAGCGTGAAACCTGTAGGTTGATAGGTAAACACAGTGCTGAAGCTAACATTCTTCCCATAGAGGTTTTCGGCCACGACGGTGATTACATGGTCTTCATTCACGGCAAGGTCGTCACCGGCTGGCAGGTAGTAGATTCCCTTGTAATTTGTTGGGGTTAATTTGACAGCCTTGTTGTCAATGGTAACCATTTTAATATCAGCAACCCCAGCCTGGCCCTGGAAAGCCGCCACGATAATTTCATTCAGGAAGTAGACCGGCTCACGCTTACCGAGGGTCTTACCATCCTTAAGTACCATCAGCGTGGGGTCGTCGGATAACATCAGTTTGCTTTCGGGCTCTTCATAGACTGAAGAGTTTTTGCTCTTATTCTCAATAGAGAAACTGGCCGCATAGGAACCGTTTATCAGGTCAGTAATATCAAAAATGTACAAATACTCATCACCGACCCTTTGAGGCCCGCTAACAGGCTGTAATGTTCGTCTGAGCGGCGTTGCCCATGACTGTTTAAAGTCGATTACAGTCCCATCATCTAAAGTGACTTTTGTTACGGGTTTAAATACACCATCGGGGACCAAATCAAGTGTCATAGTGGTTGGTAACCACCATTCACCATCCTGCCCCTGCTGGGGCGCCTTAACTGCCACCGCCACTGTTTTCGAGCCCGTGTAAACCTCAGTTCCGCCGACGCTGATCGTCTTGGCTTCATCTGTGAAATTCCACAAAGTGTGGTCAACTACCGGCGGCCGGTAGTCCCAGTTCAGGACAATGGGGTAGTCTGCTGGAGGGGCAAAATAGTTATTTTTTGAGTTTGAAGTAATAGAAATCGTTCGGTTGCCAAGAAGCTCGTCTGTGTCGCTAAATTTAACGCTTCCTAAATCAATCGTACAAGATGAGCCGCCCAGAGGAACTTCACACGCAGAACCATTTCCGATAGATACAAATTGAACATAATTGCGTGGTTCGACGGTGACTGCAATGTCCTTGATCGCCTCATCTTTAATATAAGAGTAGATATTATTACCATCCAATACCTTTCCATTCACGGTGGATTTTACATCCAGAATGACTGGTTTTACAGGAACGACGGCATTGATTGAATATTCACCGGTGAGTATCTCAACTTTCTTTCTTTCTGATCCTGAGAAATATGACACCCGATATGGCAGTTTTAACTCACCAGATGCATTTGGTATACCTGATAAGGCAAACCCATTAGAGGTCAATCCGTATGTATTAGGTAGCCATTCGAAGAAGCAGGCAAGATTATCAACCGAGGAGGTCGCCCGGTCATCAACGGTCACGTTGCAGGCAGTTCCGTTACCGGTTGCGGTAATTGTGTTGTTGTTTACAAAAGCGACAAAGTCACCGGGCCCCGAGTCAAACCCCAATTCAGGCACCTCAGCCTTCAACTTACCAGAAATCATTATGGCTTCGGCGTGGGCAATTTTAAGCGGCGCAATTAACGATAACAACAGGGTTAACCCGACTCCTGATCTTCTCATGATGAATTCCTGTAGATCACGCAAAATTTTTCTAACATTACGCGAAAGAATTCAGAAGTATCTGGATTTTGGAGCTTTAAATTTATGTAAACTCCCAAGAGAAATGACGGGGTTTTATACAGAGATTTGTTTTGATTCCGAGAGGCGTAAGGCGGTGATAATAGAATCTGAGCTCATCCAGGGCATCTTCAGCGTTAAGTAACCTAACAAAAACATTCCGACTTTCAGACAGTCCATTTGGTTAATTGGTATGTGATGTATACACTTATGAAAGTTACTTTCGTTAGCTGGTATTACACCAGCACTAAAGTACAACCCCTCCCCTTTGTTCGGGGTAATGTTCAGATTTTTGTAGGCGGGGTGTCCCCGATGAGTCGTCTTCCTGTTTCTGAATTCGAGAGTGGGTTTGACTCGTAAGAAAACGGAAGTCAATGACAGCACTTCATTTTCTGTTAATTTAAAAAAAATACTGTTTGCTGAATTCCAGTCAAACTCGCCATGGTCTTTTGCGGGGGCAATTTCCAGGTTCAGATAGAAGCCGTCATATGCAGAAGTGTATTCAGAGCGAATTGAGCCCTGAGAATTATCCGAATTTATCTCAAACGCCAATGCGCTAGATTTCCCAAAAATTCGAATTTTGTGATTTTTTGGATGTAGTGGATTTTCGCTCAATTTTTCACTTGTCATCGATACACCCATACGCCCGGCATAGACTCTTCAGTTTGCAAGGATTTTAGGTTTGAAATTACCAGAGCCCCGGCGCTTTTGCTGATATTAAATGAATAGACAGGAGTTCTAACCTCCCTGCTCTCTTCAGCTTTTAGTCCCGTACAGGTGAGATCGCTTGCTGGCAGGTTCGCTTTTGCGGAAAAAGTAACTTTGGAATTGATACCATTTACCTTTATGGCATCACTTTTTGTGATTTGTATGTTTAGTGAGGGAGTACTTTTATCACAAGCTTTAAAATCACCCGCTTTTTCCAGTTTGCTAGACGTGAAATCCAGCAGATCAGGTTTCGTTGAAGCAACATTGGAAAAAATTACTAGGGTTGCAGCAAGACTGAGTCCAATTGCAACGGTAATTAAGGTCGATTTAGTGCTCAACATTTTCTCCTAAAAGGTATAATGCACTAACACACATCAGTTTCAATTGGTGCAATAAGTTATCGATAGTGATCCCACCGACGAAAGTTACTGTTCTTCTGATCGAAGCGCCTCCCGGCTCACACTGTATGTACCCCATACCTGAATCTCTCAGGAATCTGTCTTCTGTCTTAACACGCTCAAAATCGACGGGTGGAATTATCACTTCTATGAGTATTGTATCAACTGGAGCCCACGCCCAATCAAAGTTAAGGTTTGAAATCGGGGTAATTGCCACATGCAATTCATCAATGTTAAAGGTGACTGGAGTAATGCCAGACGATTCAGACTGTATGAACGGGCTTTCGATAGGGACAATCGGAAACTCAGAGATCTCAAGAACTTCGAGTAATTGATCTCGCCTCAAACCATGCAAAAGAGAATTTCGAGTTAACATTTATCCAGCCTTTGTTCTAGTTATCATCAGGTTACACAAAATGCAATGTGTACCTAAGATTCTTTGTTTCTGCCTAAACTCTAGATTAAAACCTTTTAACTAAGAATGATTAAACAAAGTATCAATCCCTTAAAATTAAGATGGATGTAATATGTAGTTTGAAACGTAAACTAATATTACTGCGAGCTTACTATTCAAAAAGCCACAATCAATTGGACTTAATCATGGAAGAACAGGTTTTGGGAAGGTCAAAATTTAGTAGTCTGGAATTCTTAGAATATAGCATTAAAAATGCCAGCATGTAAGCTGGTATTTACGGCAAAGAGCTGGAGCATTTGAGAGCAATTCAGATTTTTATTCTGCTCCTGACTTACTCACTTGCTTAGATTCCCCAATTGATTCAATGGTTGGCGATTTCTCCTAACAATGGTTCTTTTCAAGGAAGCATCCTGACTGGGTGCGCTATCTATCTGATTACCAGAGACAGATTCAACATTTCTGAACCCAAATTCGGAACTGTGACTGGTGCGATTTTCACTGTTTATATCGTTCTTACTAAAAGAATGCGAATAATCTGCTTTATCTGTAATTGTGACAGGCACTGCAATTTTAGGATAGGGACTATTGCCACCATCGAACGATTCTTTATGCGAATCAGCACCTTCTGATGAACTGGTATTACCAGTGCAACGACGAAGATGTTCATCATCTTGACTTAACGCAGGACCCGTTTGCCGATCCATACTCAGCTTACTATGTAGTCTGTTTACTATTTCTTCAATCTCATGATTACTCAATCCTTTACTAGGCTCTGTATGTTCTGTCATGAGAGTAATAAAACTCATGACTTTTTCCAGAGTTAACTTATCCCCAAGCGAACCAATAAAACTTGCCAATCCAGGAACAAGGTTATTCAACATAACTCCTGTTGCAAGGGCATCTCTAATTTCAAATACCATGTCCCCCTTATTAGCGAAGGACTTGTTTTTAAAATATTTGTAAACAAGTGGTGTCTGCTTATTAGAAATCCAAAATGCACGAATTTGAATTCGTTCATTTTCTCTTTCAGCTTTATTAATTTCACCTTGCATCTAATACATCCACTCTTTAATTGGCATAAACAGAGTCGGCCATCGCGAGAGAAAGTGCGAACTGTGGATCCTCGACCATTACAACTTTAGAGTTTGAAAAATGACTTTCAACTGCGGAAGAAACTAAATATGAACCGCCGCCAACCAGGAATACATAATGGGGAAATTCTTCAACCTCGGTGACTGCTTTAATGACTTTGGTCTGAAGTTTACTTACTGCATTCTGAATTGCTTCGTAAACCTCAGTCCTGTGCGTAGCTCCAACTTTGATTTCATCGATATTCTGCCTTTTTTCAATGAGATGCTGTATGAATGCATTGCTGCTGTTCAAATTGCAGGACTCAAGTTTGCGCCGAATTTCATCATAAACAATAGAACAACCAATGCGGTCGAACCCTTTAACTTTAGAGATCTGCTCAAGCTTTCCTGTAATGCTTGCAACGTCAAGTGTGGTACCACCAAGGTCCACAACTAAACTGACTTCAAACGACTCAAGGCTATTGATTTCTTCTGCTCGTGTGACCGCTGGTAAGGATTCGGGGAACACTGTGACAGCTACGACATTGAATGCGTGCCGTTCACCATTGAGATAACGGTCAACGGGCTTCAAAAGATTATCTTTTTTCCGCTGGATATTTTCATTATTGGTTTCCCCGAGTGAGGTATAAAACTGGCTCAGAGGTAATGTCACGAATAAATGCACATCCTGTGGTTTGATCCCAGAATAATGTAACGCATGATGCACATTCAATCGACTGATTTCATCATACTGATGCGAAACATCAGTTGTTTCAAGGGCGTTAGTTGCCTCACTGTGGTACGAATATTGGTCTAATCCATCGACGATATAGTTGAATGGATTCAAGCCCTCATGCTTTACGCGAAAGCCCTGTACGAAGCTGTTATGAGTAAGCTGAGGTACAAGCTCATCATTAGCATCAAGGATTACAAATTTCGCAGCTTTACTTCCATCATCAATGACTACTTTCAAGGGCTCAGATTTATATTTATTTTGTTCCGAAGCAGCCACAACAAGTTTTGCTTTCTGTAATTCGGTCATTTTTAGTACCCCAGAATTTAATTAATCAATCACAGTTTTGACCTCCTATTTATACGTTATTGTGTACTTGTTGACAACAGTTTGTACGCAATAAAATATCGTAACTCATTGTTATAATTGAATCTGTCCATTCTACCACCCCTCCCCTACTCTCTCGATTTCTTAATGTAACCACTTTGGTTTCTTCAATTAAAATAAGCGGATTAATATTTAATAAAAGTCATCCATAAATATCTGTAAGGACCAATATTTCAAGCCTTAGCGAAAATTTTCTTATTTCGGGTCAGGTATGATTGTTTGACTTGCATTAGGGGAAGTTATGGCCGCTGAACATGTTCAAACGTTAGATTTAACAAATTTCACAGGAAGGATTTTCTTTCTTGCCGATCCGTATGCGCACTACTCCGCCCTTTGCCACCTGATCACTTCAATTACGACAGAAAACGAGGATGTTGTAATTCTGGCAACTGGCAACCTTTTTGACTACGGTCCGGAACCTATGGATCTTCTAACAGCCATCGAAAGTAACTTTTTTGCTGGACGGAGAATTCAATTTTACTCTGCAACCGGTGCTGGTGAAGTCATGCTTATGAAGTTGCTTCCCGAAAATCCTGACAGACGTAAGTTCTATCCAAGCACGTACGAAAATGACCGCTGGAGCAGCCACGGAGGTTTATGGCACAAAAGCGTGAATCGATTTTATCTAGAAGAGTTGATTTCTAAACTGATGGCCGCACAGCTCCCGCTGATGCTACGTGCTGATTTGCCGGGTTCTATTCGTATCGGCTTCTGTTCATCGGATTACTGCTCCGTCAGAAAATCCTTTTCAGATACATATAACGCATTGAAATCATTCAATAAATCCAATATCAACAGCTATCGTGGGCAATTTATCTTTGGTATGGACCATGCAATGACGCCTCAGCTTATTGATGGTGTCAACCTGATGATTTTAGGACGAAATCCGGTCAACAGCATCAGGAAAGTTCATGATAAGCCATTGTCTAATCAGCCACTTTTAGTTGGCAACTGTCTTCATATCAACACTGGATCACTAGAATTTTTAACCACAACAAGACTCTCTAATCTTGCCCCGGGAATAACTAAAGAACACCACCCAGCATTAACTTTAGTTGAGTATCGTTCTTCATCAGATCACAAATTAGTGTTGCATCAATTAACGAATAGATATCCAGGCATTTTTAATATCAGAACCTCCACATTTGACCTCTACTCTATCGATAACCATGTAATGGACCTATTATGACTTACTGCACTCATTCAATGCCTCTAGTCCTTTTAAGCTTTTTGTTCTCCTGTGCAAAAATGGCAAACGCAGACGGCAATCAGTCCTCGATGATCTCAAAATCAAGTAATAGTCCCAACATGATGATAATCAGTGCAAACGAATCAAATGGGGTTTGGCTTTTCGATGGTCGTAATCTGCCAATTCTCAAGACCAGCATGACAAACGAGAACATTATAACAATTGAAAACAGCTCTAATTCCAAATCACTTAACTTAGTGATCCCTTCATTTGAATTTACTGTCATCGCTAAAAACAATTTTTTATTCAGACAACCAATAAAAGTCGCTGAGGCGAATTCCGGCAAAACGCTTCTGTGGGTAGAACCTATGTCTACATTATCCATTGCTTTCAGAAATGACCTCGGAGATACGCCATTACAGGCAATCGTATCTGTTACTAAAAACACAAAGAAAGTACTGGCCATTTTTGGTCCCGATCAGGGTGGAAAATTCAAGCTGTCCAGTTCTGCTGAACCTGGTGTCAAAACGGTCTACTCAGATTTTGGTTTTATCGAACAAAATGATCTAGCCGCTAAAGACAGTAATGTAGAGGATTTTGACCGTATTAAAAGCAGAGGTCTATCGGGAAACCGACTGGTCGCCGTGAAAAGCGGTTTGGTGGGTAGGCATATTAAGCTTTCAAAGCCGGTATTCGTTCCTCACAAGAATGATGAAATTGGTGGCAGTAAATTCTGGACAAATAATTTATTTCTATCACCAAACGAAGAGCTTCAGTTTATACCAGCCCTGAGAACTACAGTTATAGGTGCGAAATGAAACTTTCAGGATTTCTGCTTTTATGTTTACTTTTGACTGCATGTCAGTCGATTGAATCAAGGATCGAAAACCTTCCAACTATTGATTATGACCCTGTATTGGTTGGGAATACCTCATCATTTGTTGATGATAAGGTTTCCTTTCAGGTAGCTAGTGCAGGAACCGAAGCATGGGTGGTTGTCAAAAATGGAACTCACAATTTTCTTGAGATCAGCAGCCTAAATTTATCCGGCACACGATGCACATATACGAGCAGGGGTAAGATCTTCATTCCCCCAGGTTCCGTAAAGACTTATCAAATACCTACTCTTGGTTTGCTGGGATTATGCTTCACCAATGAGGACCAGTCTCATTTTATTAATCAAACATTTAACGGGATTTCCTATCAAAAGCAAAGCAGTGAGTATCTTAATTTGTTCTTCATCATTTCCTATAGCACTCCTGGAGTGCAATCGGTTAAGCCAGTAACTATTTCCCAGACACTGTATCTAAATTTCAATGATTCGGAGAACTCACAATGAGATTAACTCTTCTTCTTTTGCTGGTTATTGGATTTTCAGCAAATGCATACACGTATCAGATTGTCTCGCAGCCGGAAGGTGCGCTTGTTAAAAACATATTAACTAACCAAGTCTTAGGTATTACGCCAATTCAGGTGGAAGTTAGCAATTCTGATGCTGGTTCAACGTTCGGGTTATCAATGTACAGGCATGAGAATGTTGCCATTAAGATTTTCACTGTCCAGCCCAGCGCAGAAAATAATTTCGCAGTAGCAGGGCCTGATGTCGCAACTATGGCTCTTCCCGGAAAGTCACCTCTGAAGGTCACAAATGATGCCAATGCCTCAGTTGTTAATATTGAACTGAGGCCCTTTATGTCGGAGCCTGCCTTAAACGGACATTAGTATTTCATTGCTCTGGCGCCTTAAATGAGGCGCCTTTTTCTTCTCTTCATATTCTTACTTCCTGTTCTCGCTCACACCACAAATCCCTCCAGTTCTACAACTTCTATCCGTATAGGATTGTGTCTCGGATAAATTAGTTATGTCTAAATTGAATACTTCGATAACTGAACTCTCAGTACTCCTGCTAAGAACTATATCTAACGTTTCCTGAACAGCCTGTTCTGACTTTTCAACTACGTTTACATGGCTCAAGTTTACGAGGTGAAATGCATTCGCATGACATCATAATGTTTCACTTGTCTGTCACCACTTTGGCTTGGCTGCTGCCCTTGGGTGATTGGATACCTGCATACATTCTTTCAGTGACAAGGCGATTCTGGATGAAGTTGAAAGAGAATGGATAAG
This sequence comes from Enterobacter sp. JMULE2, assembly GCF_013337145.1. Taxonomy (NCBI): domain Bacteria; kingdom Pseudomonadati; phylum Pseudomonadota; class Gammaproteobacteria; order Enterobacterales; family Enterobacteriaceae; genus Enterobacter; species Enterobacter sp. JMULE2. The sequence goes on along the minus strand of NZ_SGWD01000018.1, from coordinate 43,731 downwards.
TAATTAAAAAGGTGGGGTAGGGGGGTAGTAGCGTGGGACTTTCACTATGAAAGAATCTTAATAAACCCCTTTAATTCAATGACTTAACAGTGAAATCTTCGTGGGACTATACAGAGGGGAGGGCAATTCCCCCCCCGACTGCCAAATTACTCGCTGGTTGGGACCTTTGCCATGATTTTCTTAATCGCTTCATCGATTTCAGATTGAATCTCAGATGAAATACGGGAGAACTCATACACAACCAGGCGCTTTTTCGGATCTGTTTTCTTTCGTGCATACTGACGACGGTCGGAGAAATCACACAATTTTTCCGTTGCTACTGATTTAACCGGGGCTGGTTTAAGGCTTTTACTTTCCGCCTTGAAGAGCGAAAGTATTTTCGATTTGTCTCCATCAGCGCCATCGATTTTAGCAATACGCTTACGGACTGTCGCAACCAAATCGTCAATATGAACACTTTTGCTGTTCGCATCTTCGGCAACTTGTAGCAGGAGCTGGTAGTCCGCAAGAGAGAGATCGCTTGCAACCGGGAAGACTTCAATCATTTTATCCGGTACAGCTGCCGCCTGGAAGGCTCGTGTTACTTTGGCCGGAGACATATTTTCTGCCCGGGCAATCTCATCTTTAGTCATGCCTTTGTCATACATCACTTCAAACCGTTTCCCCAGTTCGCGTAACGTATGCTCTCGTGCTGTCTGAATATCAACGGCCAACTGACGGGCATCTTCAAGGCTGATATCGTCTTTTGTTACCAGAATCTCAAACTTCGTTTCATTGAAAATGCAAGAAGCGCGACGGCGAGATCCGTCAAGAACTTCAATACGGTCTCCAACCATGCGCCCAATCGCCGGGAAGAATTGCTGTAACTTAATGGTTCGTGAAATGTCGCTAACTGACTCGGGGGTGAGCATTGACTGATCGCGACCATTAATACCTGGGTCAACAAAGGTGCGTGATTCTATCTCCCCACTCAACACTACGGTAAGCATGAACGTTGCCTGACGCCCAGATTTCAGAGTAAAGGTTTTGGTGCCTTCACTGCCTTCAAGCATACGGGCAAATTCTGAACTACTCCCATTGCCCAGTACGCGTCCACGAGAAACTATCTTTTTCATGCTGCACTTCCTCTGACAAACTCAATTCGGTCAAAAACAGCTTTGGTGAATCGTTCGGCCTCTGTGCGCGCCTTTTTAAGAGCATCGGCACTGCCGGGATAGGAGGAAGGATTTGCGCTGATAATCGTGTCAAACGTTTCCCCACAGCGTTCAAAACCATCGAGACGAGGCAAAGAAGAATCAAGGATGTTACTGGTATAAACCTCGCGAGCCAGGCTATGGGATGTCAGATGATCAGCTTTTCCTGTCATTTTAGACATGAATCCGATACTTGCGCTCAGACGGGGCTCTACACCATCCTCCTCTAACTGCTCCAGCATTTCAGGCAGACGCGTGAGGTATTTGAGGGTGGAATGGAAGTCGACCTGAGCAGGTGGGGTAGGAGTGAGAAGAAGGTCACTTGCAGCCAATCCATTCAGCAAGAATGGGTCGAGGTGCGGACCGGTGTCCACGAAAATGAAATCATAATCTTCAGCAACCCGGTCAATGATATTGCGTCGAAGTATTTCATACTGGTTCTGTCCCGGAAGATGCTCATCAACAAGCTCTTTCCATTGACTCGCTACAAAGCCATCGTCGATGGATGCCGGAATAACATCTACACCAGGAATGATAGTCGGTCGAATTACTTCCTGACGAAGCGTCTCAGTGTCCAGATCGTTTAGCATGGCTTGAGCGGCGGTAGCAAGAACAGACCCAATACTGTGTGTGTGGTCAAGGAACATCGTGCTGGAAGCTTGTGGATCCAGGTCAATGACCAAGATACGAAGATCATGGCGCAGCAAATCCTGATGAACACGCATTGCATGAGCCAGCGTCACAGTAGATACCGTTTTGGAAACGCCGCCCTTTAGATTTACGACAAAAATGACGTACGGCTTTTTATGAATATCGCGATATTTGGGGATTTTGCGATGGCCGTAAATATCAATGACGTTCTGAATGGTCAACGCATACTGCTCTACATTGCCAACCTTCTTTTTGTTGAACTCATACCCACTGTCTTCCATCTCTTTGATGGCCAATTCCACAATGCGGCGGCTCAACTTCGGGAGCTTGGCAACAGAGTTGCGTGTAAACGTCTGGTAATACTCAGTCAGATTGAACTCTTTACGTTGCTCTTCAATGTCCTGACTCATGGACTTCAGTAAAGCGCTTGCACGAAGAGCAATAGTACCAACACCACCGTAATCACGTTTCATCACAATTCCCTTATTAGTTTCGCGTACGTGAATTGTACGTGCTTTTCTGTTACGTGCAATATTTTTGATATGTGCGAAATTTATTGCTCGTGCAAGAAATGCGTTAACGAACCTTGATGTGCAACAGGCAGGAGAATGGCACCGGTTTTGTAACCATTTTGGTTACAGACACCGTATCAAGCAGGCTTTTTTAAATGTAATTACCCAGAAATCAGTATCGCACGCTCCCCGTTGCAATCATGCTGTGTACAATGTGCAACCATGCAGGGTACATTCATTCATCAAAGTGGTGTGAAATTGGGCTTGCCGATAGTTTCGGTTACAAACTGAAAGTTCGCTACCATTGAAGCCGGTGAATGGAAGGAAGACAAAAAAGCGGCCATGAATGGCCGCTATATTGATTTGCCCGCTATGAAAGACTGCTTATGCAGCAATGTTAGACATTTCCTGCTCGTAGAGAATTTCAATGGCTTCGCCATAGCTACAACTGTATTTATCCTGAATATCCCAAAGTTTTTTACGATCTGTGGAATCAGTTGTAAAACAGAGCTCCATTTTCCTGTCCACATAAAGACGGCAGATTTCCTGGTAGTTCTCAAAGCGAACCAGCATCTCAGAGAATGACCCTTTGACTGTCCGGATATTTTTCATTCGCTCATATTCAGCATCCGAAGTAGAGAAGTACTTTTTAGCTTTCATCGCTTCAATACTTTCCTTCTCCTGCTTCATGATGATCTTCCATGGAGAGTTGGCAGTAAGCGCACGCCCAACAGAAGATGAGAAGTAGTCCTCAAACGACTGAGTAATACAAATTCCTGCACAGTTCGTCTTCCTGAAACGGCGCCATGCGGCCTCAAGGAATGAAGAGAAGAACTGGTTTGCATTGTTACCAGCGCCGGTCGAATCATCAGGGCGGATGTATTCCCATGCCTCATCAAGGATGAAAAGTCTGCGACGGCCATCCTTTTTGATAAACATGGCATGTTGCGCAGCCTGGATAATTGACATCAGTACCACGGTTTGCAGGTGTGGTGTTCCCTTGAGCTCCTCAAGTTCCAGAACTACAAAACGGCTATCAAAATTGATTGGTGGCAGATTTTCTGTGAACCGGTGACCGTATATCCCACCATCACACCAGGCCTTCAATTGGTCGCCGATATCCCTGATGCGCTGGTCAGCATGACCGCTACAACGCTTAGCAAACCCAGTAATTGAGCCTGACTTCCCAAGTTTGCGGGATTCGGTGTACTCCTCGGCAATAAACTGAAGCATGACCGACTGCTGAAAATCATCGATCTGTCCTTTCTCTGAAGCCATTATTTTAAGCTGGTTCAGAACCATGATTGTCTGGGATACCTTGTCCTTCTCGGCATCCTGCGCTGTTTGTTCTCCCCCGTATTCAGGAGCATCGGCAAACGCTCGCTCGTCCTGCACTATATCGGTGAGAAACGCGAATGGATTTAGCGTAAAGTCCGGGCTTTTGCCAAAATCAATAAACTGGCTGTTACCGTACTGTTCAGCAATACCCTGGTATGAACGCCCTACATCGACGACAAAAACCTGTGCACCATCAGGATCATTGGCATTGTAATCATTATTTCGAAGGTGCTCATACGCCTGTCGGAAGTGAACCAGATTGTTGCATCGTGGCCCCGCACCCAAATAATTGTTAATCAGATACGCAGTCCAGAACGATTTACCGGCACCAGATGTGGCCCCAATGACCATGTTGTAACTTGCAGATGTCTTGAAAATATCCAGGCCCATCATTTGGCCTTCACGAGAGACTAATGACAGAACAGGGCGGTCGGTATTACCTTTCCATGGCCCAAATATCGGGGACATATGGGCAGCTCCGAGGTTACTAACGACATCAAAACGGTCCAGCTCATGAATTGTTTTGGGGTCGTTACACATCGGCAAACAGGACATTAGCGATGGGAATACAATGTATGAATCGTCAGCAATATTCACGCGGCTTTCTAAGTAAAATGAACGCATCTGGTCAGCCGCTTCACTTGCTTCTTCTGCACTGTTTCCCATTACTGTGAACGTAAGGTAGTTGTGAAGAAGTTTCGCCCCATCTTCCAGTTCGCGAGTCACCGCCATGTAATCGTTATCCATGTCTTTTAAACGTGGACAAAAGGTCACAACCGAAGGAATGCTGGCCTGCTTGTTCGTGATTGCTTTATACCGAACATTTTCCTTTTGTAACTTCAAAGGATCAGTGAAAAGTACAGTCTGGGTGATCATGAAAGGACTGAAGACCGTTTTCCGCCCATTGAGCCAATTTACGACCAGCTCGTACATACAGCCAAAATTCACGTACTCAGGGAATTTGACCACAGAGAGCTGCTTAAAATAGCGGTGTTCAGTTTTATCATCACTCAAAGTAGTAGATGAGAAATCCCCCTCTGAAACTTTATAGCGTCGTCCAGGGACATTCAGCTGCTCATTTAGCCGTCGGAACGTATTCACTTCAATGGTTCCATCAGACCACCGGGAACTTTGCCCAGGATTGATCAGCTTATCGATGCAATAAAGCCAGCTCTCTGCATTAGCACTATGGCCAGGCATACCCATAGTCAGCAGTTTGCTTTTCAAGTCTGAGTACAATGAATCAACGCGACGTTGTTCCGATTCAGTCGGCAATGCACCCTTTAAAGGGATTGAGAATGAGATCCAAACCTGGAAATCACGAAGGGAAAGCGAATCGTGATCCGGTTTAAGCGGCTTATGCATACTCCTTTCAAAGTAATCCAGTTGGTAAGCATTGAGCAGGTCGGTTTTAAGCTTATCTTCCCCAGTCATTCGACCACCACGAACTGACGACCAGGCGCTGAGTTGCAAAGTCAGGTCGGGTAGGGCGCTAAGGGAAACCTGACAAATGGTGTCAGTTGGGAAATCCATTTTAAACAGCTCAGCGAGTACATCCTGCTGATTGTCAAAAACACCCGGCGAAGGGTTACAAATAAACATAAACCCCAGACGATTACCATCGATCAGAAAGTAATTAGTGTCTATAAGTTGGTCGAAAACGGGTACGTAGGCCCCAAGTTGGTGTCGAGCCAGGCCATCGTTATATTTCTTAATCGCTTCCATTTTCGTCCTCAGAGTTGTCTAACCACACCATTCGGGGAAACTGCTTGCGTTGCTCTTTGCTGCTGCTGCATGTTTTCTCGCGCCGCATCCTGTACCTCAAGGGGCACTATTCTGGCTGGGTTGGCAGTGGAATTTTTCCCTGCAATCCATGTTTGTGGTTTCACGTTAACGTAGACAAATCCGGGTAAATTGAGAGCATCATTGTCATCTGTATACGGGGCAAACGTAATGCGCATTACCTTGCCCTGTTGAAGTACTGCGAGAGGTTCAGGAGCGACTACAGCCTGTTTGTAGCCCTGAGTTCTGTACTGTTGTATTTGGCCTGAACTTAAGCTGGGATTGACCGGCTGCCCATTATTTTTTGAGTACAAATCTCTCCCGGGCGCAATATCTGAGTTTGGTGCCACGTATCGAGGTACAGGAGCTGGCTGGTAAGGCCGCGTTGTTTTATCGACGATCTCAGCTGCCGGATGGTTGAAAGGGTTTGCAGATGGCGAAGCGCTTACGTATGAATAGCCGCTTTGTGCAGATGCAGATACAGGTGTACCAGTAATGGCACGGGGAGAAATGGTGGTGGTTGGTGCACCATTTTTCAAATTCTTGTCGTACATTACTGGCAACTGCCCAGCAGGGGTCAATGTGGTCTTTGTGTACGTTACAGGCTGATTCATCAGTACTGGTGATTTGGGATATTTAATCTCTCCCGGCGGCGTAATTTCTGTAGGATATTTGCCATCATTGGCATTGCCATTCTCCTTTCCCGCAGCAGTTTCCTCCCCATCACCAAAAAGATCATCACGATTATTGGTCAATTCCATAACTTCGCGAGGACCCTTACAGATGACGCCTTTTTCGACTCCAGGACATTCCGATTCAGAATTGCCGATGCAACCGGTAAGATAAGATGAAGAACCAACGACAAGAAGCGCAAATAGTGATTTTTTAAAGTTCATACCGTGGCCTTATTTTGTCTCAAAAGGGTTTTTTAGAAGGGGAGTGATCGACTGCTTTAACCAGGCGTCAAAATCCTTAGGTACGCCATTTCCGGCTAATCCATCTTCACGAACTACAGACGGAACTCCTTGTAATTTGTATATACCGGCCAGCATTAGCGAAGCCACCAAAGGTTGTGCATCGCACTGCAATGCCTCTTTTTTGGATATCAAACGCTTATCAACACCAGTTTTATTGCCCATTACCCAGCGTAAAATATCAAGGTTATTAATCTTTCCTTTTTCTTTACTGCACCACAATTGGCGCAATTCTTCCTTCGGCTCACCGGGGGAGGGGATTAAAACGAGATCAACGCGATATTTTTCACGGTTGTCGTAAAAGTACTTTACCAGTTCCTGACAACCGTCACAGTCGAGAGTGATAAACAGTGCGGCTTGTCTGGCAATATTTGGGTTTCCAAGTGGAATTGACGCTACAGTGTCCAGTTGAAATGGCGCATCACTAAGTTTAATGAAATAGCTTTTCCGCACTTCATCCACAGTCAAAACTGGTGCTCTCTTGACCACGTCGAGAAGACTGCCACCAGTAATTGAATAGCGCCCATCTGTAGTAACAGCCATTAATTGAGAACGTTCATCTTCAAATAAATAGAGACCGCCTGTCGGAATATAAATTGCGTCACGCGGCTTATAACTATTCATCTTAGACAGCATTTTATTTAAATCAGGCGTAACACCACCTTCTTTGGCTTTAGACATCAGAGCCTGAGCATCAGTGTTATTGAAGATACCGTCCGCTGCCTGTACTGCAAATGGTGAGACTAAAACTGATGTCAGAGCCAAAGATAGAAGTAACTTTTTCAATGTGTCGCCTCAATTTCATCATGAGTGGAAGCATCAATTGATGTTACGCCCTGATTCAGAGCTTCGTCGTCAATATAAGTAACGATTTTCACCGTATTAGGAATTGAGTAGGTTAATGAATAATCAATAACCAAATAACCTGCATTTCGGTAATACCGCATCAACTTCGTAAAATACTTAGTAAACTCAGTATTCGCATTATTGCTGTTATCCGTATTCCTGGTAGCTGTGAAAAACTCCTTTTTAAGACCAGGTAAGTCCAGCACCGCGATTTTGGGTGATGCCTCAAAAACAGAGGAAAGATCGAGGCTCTTTATGCCTTTATAGGCATAAATCCCAATAGCAAGCACGAGGCATAACAAAAGTACGCGTCGAAGTGTCTTCTCGACATCAATTTCAAAAGCTACTTTTTTAGGGATTTTTACTCCGCTGATTCTTACTTCCTTGTCGGCTACGCTAATTTCGGGCACTTCTTTTTTATGTTCTTCGCTCATGGAATGCCTCAACGACTGACTAGATTTGTAGGGATCGTTGCACCGGTTTGTACAATGAAGGTAATAGCACGGCCTGGACTCACTTCCACAATTGGCCACTGCTGCTCAGCAAGCGACGTGTAGTAGTCAACAAGCCGATTCAGCCCTCCAGTTGCGGCACCAGACCCTGCCAGAGCTCCCAGAGCACCAAAATTTGGCGTCTGATATTGAGCCTGTGAATTAGGGTCAATATTTAGTGAAGAAACCTTACTTGGGCTAAGACTTCCTGCTAACGCTGACAAACCACCCGCAAATGCAGAACCTGCAATCGCATTACCATTGCGACTAATAAGCGTTCCGCGAATCCCGTTCTTACCGTCATTTTCACTGACCGCATATGCCTCAAGCTTGACGTCAAACGCTTTCCCTTTGGAGTTAACACAGGATATTGATGTTGCACGGATATATGCTCGCTGAGAGGCAAGATCACCTACTGCCGATCCCATCAGATTACAGTCACGTAAATCCATGGTGTAGTTATTCGGCATGATGATGTCTTTCTTAATTCGCATAGTCACCGGCATGGGCTCGGCTTTTGAAGAAAGGCTGGTTGGTGCCTCCAGCCCATTAATCAGCACTCCCGTGATGATTGAGGTAGCAGGAAGGAACTGCTCATCTTTCCTTGCTGCGTGTCTCGCCTTACTGTCGATTGGGTTTGTACCATCAGTTGTTGAGCCTCTTTTTGAAGCGCTTGAAGTGCTATTGTCGACTTTACCTTCCCGAATTCGAGTCTCGGATACGGGAGTAACCTGAATCACGCCATCATTACCACTGGTCTTAATAGAATGCTGGGTAATAGTACGCATTGGGCTATTTCGAGTTGGCTCTATAATCCCACTCCCGGAATATCGATTGTTAACAGGGGAGTTATTATTTAACTGGTATGGGGCAGGGGCTTGCTCATTCACAAGTTGTTGTGTCCCCCTGGCAGAGCCAGAGTCAAGATTGCGGTTATTGTTACCCCTGTTATTTTGCATATCACTGAGCTGCTGCGTGACTTGCTGTAACTGGGCCTGCAATGCCGCCACCTGCATTTTTGTTTCTTGCTGGGCCTTTTCAGCTTTTTCCCGATCATTCTTTGCTTCATTCTGATCAAGACGGTTTTGCTTAATCATTTCGTCGTAAATTTTTTTGCTTTCATCACTGCTGAGCTTATCCGCTTGGGTATCATCGATAAGCATATTAGTAACAAGGTCTTTCTTTTGCGTCCTTGGCTGCTTCTTTTCAGGTGCACTGAAAATTGACTGGCTGATGATATAAATCAAAATTACTATTACCACACCCATCGTGCAGTAACGGACTGTTTTATTTTCCCATGCCTTATTTATTTCCATGTCCCGCTCCGCTTTCTGGTGGCAATAATCGTTTGATTTTGATACTTCGTTCTGCTTTTGACATTTGTGGGACTACATATGGTGTCCCAGCTTTCACCCAGGAATCCTGGATGCGATTACTTTCAACAGGAACTGTTTCAAAATTAGTGTCTCGATGAACGTTACTTTTTTCATCATCATGATCTTTGATTTCCAGATCCCTTCCGGCCAATCGGTTATTAGATGTCGGGCTTCCAACAAATTTACTTTCAAGTGTCGGGTCATTTAGTACGACCGTTGGCTTGTTATTTGTAAAAGTTGCTGGGTCTTCATGCCAATACTCACTGGGTATAATTGTCACAGAACCCTTTGGAATATATGTGCTTACGTAATAAAGCCTTGTACACCAATAAACAGCACCGCCGAAAGATATGAAGAGAATAACCATCAAAAAAGGTACTTTTCTCATCCCTATCTCTTAATTAGGCTTGGCCGTGTCGTTACCCGAGATTCACGTTCCTTGAAAAGCTTATCGCGGACAATATAGAGTTCAGTCTCTTCTCCTGGCTGTAAAAAGGCTTTGTCGAAGATAGCGCTCGCAATGACCCCCTCGGTAACACACTGCTGATCCGGGACTACCTGACTATAGGGCTGGTCATTCTTCACGAGAATTACATCAATCAATTCACGTGCACCAACAAGCCGCTGGCCTAATTTGGCATACATATTGAAATGGCAAGGAGACTGCTCTGATGCAGGGATACGTGAGAGTCTTTCTTGCTGAAGACTAAATCCTGACGGCACTTCTCCAAGTGCAACCGGCGTCAGAATATCAATGACCCGCTGCTTATGATCATCTTGTTTTGGATCACTTGGCTGCATTTCTTTCTGCTGGGATTTTTCCAGCATTTCCGCGTATTGCTGCTGGTCAAGCGATGTTTCACGCTTTTCCTTCATGTTAGGACTTAACGCGGTCGTGACGGAAATCATCGCGCCAGGAACATCCAGAGGAACCAACGTTAAGTTGTAGGTCGACTCCGGTACAGAGTCTTCTGAAAGCATGATGCCAATAGGTTTGTCAGTATTAGTGGAAATGAATACGTCCCCACCATTTACAAATATATTGGCATCTGCTTCGGAGGTAGATGTACTAACAGACGCATTCTTAAAGGAAGTTGAAATTCTGTTCTGAAGACCGCGCGATACCGGCAGAACAATATTTCCACCAGGGGGTACGTTTACCCGCTGTACTTCCTTATATCGATTTCGGGCTTCCACATACAACGCATCAGCTTTAGACCCTCCACCTGTACTCTGGGCATTTTGCTGGGCATCACCTTTTGCAGCACGGCCATAGGAATCAAATTGGCCTGATTGTTGCTGCGCCGTGTAACCCGGAAGGCTCGGGTTTTTCTCAAGGGCATTGGTAATAGCAGTTACCGCTGGAGAGCTTTTACTTTCATTGGACAATGTCACTGTTGGGAGATCGGTTGTCGGCTTTGGCTGTGCTGCTGGCTGAGTTTTTGGGGCTATTGATTCAGTTAATGCGTTTTTAAATTCATCAGCACCAACAGGCATTACGACAGGATTGTTAAGTGTTGCAGGCAGTTTGTATTCCTCTGCCTTCGCTGAGTAGGTAGAAGCCAGCAATACCGCCATGGCCAAAGAACTAAACTTCGATATTTTGGTTAATTTCATGACTATTTACCTGTAGACGGAGGCGGGTTATCCAGTGTTGCCAATTGCTCTTTGCCATTAACAGTGATTTTTTTGATGTTTGGCGTACCAGCGTACTGGTTTACGTGAGCAATACGCGGACGACCGTTTTTCATACCGATCACCCATTCAAACGTCCATTTCGACGATTCCGACTTGTCCGGTACATTCAAAAGCGTTGTAGTTTTCGTGCCCCAGACATAAACCATGTCATTTTTGGGATCAAAATAGATGTCATTGGCTCTGAAGGTCTGATCTACGCCCCTGGCTTGCATAATGCTGATTTGGCTTTCAAGCGCCTCTCCCGTCTTCGCCTGTAATTCAGGTGACAAAGAGTCCAGTATATAATTCATAACGAACTGGATGTTTTTAGGGTTGATATTCCCAAGCATCGTGCTGTAAAACATCGCCCACTGTGTTTTGTAGGATTCGGAGGCCTTATTACCCACCAAAGTTACTTCTTCAGTCATGTTTGGAGGCGTTACTATCGTTACAGGATTTGACAGAAATGCGATTTTCACCACAAGTATCCCGATAATCCCAACACATAATTGATTTGTCGTGACAATTCTGCTGCTTCTGGTAATCAATTCACTGTATGCAATGCCCGCTCCTGATTTTTGCGCTTGCGGGCTAAAATTCTTTTTGGTGTCAAAAAAACGGCCACGAAAAACAGGTTTCTTTTCTTTATTATCTTTTTCACTTTCTTCTTTTTTGTTTGAAGTAGACCCAAGAGCAGTCTTTATACTTTTTAAAATATCCAAAACAGACTCCTTAGGAATAAAGATTTCTGATAAATGGGTCTGTGAAATATCGACTATTGAATACCGATTTCCCCGGGAAAAATCCCATCCACCACATTTTATGTCTGAGCACGCCTCTGACCCCAAGTTCTGCCGCTTTGTTGTAAGCTATCCAGTAAACGACAGCCAGACACGTTGCGAGAGTGAAACACTCGAAAATATTTCCAATCGCCAATAACAGAAAGGCCACCCCCAGTTTCTTTGCATCCCAGAAGAGAATTAACAGAGGCATATTTACTCGGTACGGAAACCGGTACGTGTGTTTCGGGATACTTTGTTGCTCAGACATATTTTTCCAAAGAGGGGGGGATCCCCCTCATCGCAATGAATGGTTTTCTTAAACGGCGATACCCGCATCCATAAATGTGCTGATAATTTTTTCCCCATTCGCCATTACCAGCATCATGAATGCTGATACCAGGGCAATACCTGGGTTTGGTTTGATGATAGAGAAGTAGAATGCTGAGAACAGCATTGCCGCTGCCATAATCTTACCTGGAGCACCGGTCATACTTTCACTCATATACGACCAGACATCACCCAGAGCACCATCATCTGAGCCTGCATAAGATAACGAGCAAATACAAAGCGTGAGAATAAGGCATAACGCAACTTTCCCGGCTTTTGATTGAATGAATTTTTCAAATACATTTTTCTCGGTATTAATACCGTGTTTCAACGTCAGTTCCATAAACACTCCGCTAGTTGGGTTTGGGTAGAGTCTCTTGCATTTGAATGATACTTTTTTAATTACCAGAGTGATTTCATTAAACCCCCTCATTTTTACTGCATAGCATCCCGCATTCTGTACACCTTAATCTGAGCGAAAAAAGTTACTTTATGGAGGTGAGCCCATTTCATTTAACGTTCGGTGTACAGGGGTTATTAGGTAAGGAACGCGAACGTGTATGCTGAAAAAAAAGGAGATCCTCATGAACAAAGACGAGTACAAAATTGTCGAGGTCGATCCATTGTCCCTGGTAGTGGAAAATGGCTTTAACCCACGCGAAGCGGTCATTGGCAAACTTTGCTATGAGCTGGAACCGGTAAAATCAACAATTACCTCAATCAAACAAGCTTACAAAGAGGGCCGACGCGTCGATCTGATTAAAGTTGTGCTTAAAGAGGGGCGGTATGTTGTACGTCAGGGCCATTGCAGAACGCTTGCCCTTAGACTTGCTATCGTTGAGGGTGCTGATATTCCGAGCATCTCAGTCGTACTACTCACCTATGACAACGAGATCGAAGAGTATCTTGAAAACATAGATGGCAATCGTAGTAATGGACTCAACCCTGTTGGTCAGGCTCATGCTCTTTCACAAGCTGTGGCCCTTGGGTATTCCGTAGAATCACTGGCCCAGCGCTATCAACGTTCAACAACCGCGATTCGCAATATGCTCAAAATCCTTGAGATGCCCGTCGAACTGCAACGCTTGATCAGCATGGGGGAGATGAAAAAGACACTCGCCATTGAAATTATGCTCAGGTATTCAAATGACCATGAAAAAGTTGTCTCACATTTGAAATCACATCTTAATTTGCCGGTACAGACAGGCTCAAACTCAAAACCAGCTCTCGACACGGATAACGGTAGTGACGATCCTGATAAAGGTAAGTCCGAATGTAGCGGTGACAGTGAAATCAAAAGCAGTAAGATTGGTCGGGAAGGGGCCAAGAAGGCGGTAACTCGGTCATCTCTTGGGATTAAGCGCCTTTCACAAAAAAAGGCAGAACGCTTGAAGTCAGAATTTCTAACTCTGACTACTGACCTATCTCCTACCGTCACTAATAATGATTGCGTGACAGAATTAAAAATCAGTAAGCAACATAAGTCACTGTTTTCTGATTTAAATTGCAAGGATTTACATGATGAAGGTGAAATAATTAATCTACGGCTAAATGAAAACAAACTAAAAATTTTATTGGCTGTTTTAAATGATGATTCGACTGTGATTGTCATTCCCAGCGCCAAGGTAGCGGAGTTAAATGAAATTCGAAATATGCTGCTTACGAATAACTAACAAATGGTGGATGCAATGGCTAAAGCTCGAAAATTCTCTGTAATTGAAACCCAGAAGTCTCTGTTTATTACGAAAGAGGCTCTAGAACGTAATATTGAACTGATTAATGCAGGTCATCGTTTTGATCATTGTGATGGTGGTCATGAGGAGTTTGTTGAAGTTATTTACAAGTCACTTTCTGTAGTGAATAAACGTCTGGAGAATCTAGAAAAGTGAAAGAATATTTTTTCACCAATGACTATTATTTAATTCCCTCTTCATTAAAGGTGTTCGAAAAAGAAGGGGAGTTTTATGCCCTGATTGCACGTGAGTGTCCGGATTGTCTTGGGCAGCAACGGCATGTCGGGAATTGCATTACATGCAATGGTTCCGGCATTCGAACTCCTGAAATTGAACGGTTGATTAAAATGGAGAGCCTGAGCATTTTTGATGAAATTCCTGCATTTTGGAAGTGCCCTGATTTTGACCACTGGAAGCAGTCAAATTCGGGGGCGTTAAAGTTACTTTATGGGGATGAATCGAATTTCGCTGTTGGATTGAAACGCCAGATTGATGCTGGGCTTTTCCTTACGACGAAGCAATTGGATAGCTTTAATTCATCTTTTAATCAATATGTTGAAGAACCTGCAATTGTTAAAGTGGTTACGCCTGCGACCCCAACTATACCTCTGTCTGATGAACATTCTAACAGCCGGTATAAGAAGGGCGACCTTGTCAAAGTTATTATTTCCTTTACGGAGATAAGGGCTCATTATTCTAAATCGAGTGGATGTAAATTTTTTACCTACACCGGGATGACGAGCCTTGGAGGATTTGCTTTCACAGATAAAAGTCAGAATGCTGTTGAACTAGGTGAAAGTTACTCTTTAGCAGGAAAGTTCCGTCACTTTTATTCGTTCGAATCGACCCCGTATGCGGTCATTTCAGTTAGCCGTCTGACGAGAAACGCTCCGCCAGCCTGACAGTGCATGCTGTCTGGCTGGCACTGTCGTGCCGACTCACTCACGGTTATCCAGGCTACGCACTTGATCTAACCCGCTTTTTCCCTTCCCCAATCAGTTTTTATTTATTCTTTAATTATGCTCAATGAGAAAAACTAATTATCTTCAAACTGATAATCTAAATAAAACAGATTATTTATTATCTAAATTCCACCAGCCTTTAAACAGGAATTCCCACTCAGCAATGAGATATCATTTACGGATAGAGTTAAGACATAGTCTGATTGGTGACGTTGAGCGTGTTAACTGATGATTGATGGCTAACGAAATGAATGGAGAAAGTTATGAATAAGGATCTCACGTTTGGATTTATTGCTAAATCGGTAAGATATTCTGGTAAGTTATCTAAACGAAAGATTACTATTCCCACAGCCATTGATGAGCCGGATTCACAATCCATAGCTTCCACTACTGCCATCTCTTTGACCGGAATTCAGGGTAACCCAAACTGTCGCTATCCACTTTTACAACTGATGATGCATGCACATAATCAGATCCGCTTAAATGCGCACATTCTTCATGATGACGTTAGCTTCGAAATTAACATCAAGTCTAATGAATGGCTAAGCAGGTCACGGTTAGCATTTTCAGACTACAGTTCTATGCGAAGCAGTAAAAGGATGGGTTCTATTACGCACAGCCATCTTGAAGAACTATTGACTTGCCTTTCTACAACCCTCACTGAATATTCACCATATTCCAGAAAGCGCTATTCATTTAGTTTCCTGTCGGCATTTTCCTATTCCAAAGTTTCTGATACGTACACACTGACTTTCCCTGTTCGCATTCTACCACTCCTTGACGTTACCGGTGAGCTAATTCAAATACACCTTACCGAACGTCTCTTAAATCGCAGGGCCATCCTTTTTCCACTTTATAGCTATTTACTTCAATCGAACAGAAGCACTCACCGGGTATGCGAGCTTACAAAATGCATGCACCCGGGGTTCGAAAAAGTCCGCATCATGCCTTCTCTTGTCTTTCTGGCTGAGATTGGACTGATCAGCTTTGTGAGTGATGGAAGAGGGGATTCACGTGTAATTGAAGAGCTGGAGATCATCCCCTATGCACAGCGCACATTTTGTGATGTGCTGACTATCGAAGAGATGTCGTGCGCAGCTGCCTGACCTATTAATAGCGGATTGGCCTGGCAGCTACGGTAATGTTGGCCTATTCGAGCACGGCTAAGATTTCATCTGCTTTCTGTCGGGTTTCCTTGTGAGAACTGATTGACCGGTACACACTCAGCTTATGGAGCTTAAATCCACGTTCCTCATACAACTCTCTGGTGAAGGGCGTATCACTGTTCGAGACAGCAACCTGGGCTCCGTTCTGGAACGCGGTAACCAGCCGGTCAGCCAGCCGTATATGAGCTGCCTGGTCAAAGGGTTTCCCGTCGTACGAAACAAAGCTGCTTTTAGTAATCTTGTCATACGGTGGGTCGCAGTAAATCTGGTCCTGATTACCCGCATCAACCAGCGCATCTTCAAAATCACACTGCTTCAATTCAATTCCGGACAGCCGAAATGCGAGGTAATCAACTTTGGCTGCATTCACTTTGAATCCAGACCTGTGTCCCCATGGTACCGAGTACTCTCGGGCCAGATTGTAGCGGCACAGGCCGTTGAATCCGAGCCGGTTGAGTGCAAAGAAAAGAACGGCTCTTCGTAGACTGTCTGATGAGGCGTTTAATTCCGTGCGCAAAGCGTAATAATCCGGCTCTGTAAAGGTGCGCTCTGCAAGTCGTTTCACCTGAGAGAGAAATTCAGCTTTTCTTTCCCTGACGCAGCGGTAAAAGTTAATCAGATCCGGATTGCTGTCTGACAACAGGGCATCTGTCGCAAACATATTCAGAAAAACTGACCCGGCTCCAATGAAAGGCTCGACCCATCGCCGTTGTTCATCTCGCGGGAAATGTGTACGTATGAAGGGCATGAGTTTTGTTTTCCCCCCAGCCCACTTCAACACAGGTTGATGCAGTCTCTGGTTCACCTATTTCTCCGCATATAAGTATGAGTCATAGCTCAATCATAACGAAACCAATGAGATAGCTAATATGCTACGAGGACAAATTCCGGTGAACTTCACGACCAAAAGTTAATTTTGTTTTTTCTCAGGTCTTTACAAAATTTACACTTCTTACACCATGTTACTTACTCTATTGATTTAAAACTCTTTTTTTTGCCGCAGGTGTCATCATAAAGTAACTTTTTTTTTGTAAATCTGTAATAACCACCAAAACCCCCTTTTATCCAAACTTGCATTTCACATTTTTTATGTACCATCGCCTCATATCAAACCCCACCAAATCATCGCCGGAGTTACTATGAGTGACCTTATGACAGAAGTTAAACCTGCCAATTCTTCCACCTCCCAACTACCTATGGTTGCGTGTCAGAACACAACCGGGACAGGCCGTGTCATCTCGGGACTTAAGCAATTTCGTGATATGAACATTGATCTGTGCTCAGAGGTTTCTGAGCTGAAAGCTTATGCCCTTCATCCTGGAGTTATCCAGATCACCCCAGGGTTTAACTCCCGTGAAATGGGAATGGGCATGGACTACTACCTGCTGCCGGAAGTTGCTGAACATATCGCTAACATCAAAGCTGCTTTCATTCGCGGTGATTATGTTGACCCGATTCGTATTCGCATTATCGATGGCACCCCATTTGTTCGACAGGGCCACTGCCGTTTACTGGCCGCACAGGGCGCTCTGGCAGAGGGTCATGACATCACGATCCGTGCTACTGAAATCAAAGAGGATGAGATTGGTTGCGAATTGGCTACAGTCGACGGCAATCGGGGAATGGCACTATCACCAGTTGCTCTCGGTGAGTCATACCGTCGCTTGTATGATATGGGTGGATGGTCACTGGAACGCATTGCCCAGCGTGAAGGGAAAAGTGCAACAGCAATCAAAGCACTCATCCGTCTGACTTCTATCCCTGTGTATCTGAAGAAGCTAATTCACGCCGATGCCATCTCTTACGTTGCTGTCCTCGACCTGCTGGACCAGTTCGGTGAAACCGAAGCCATCTCGCGAATCGAAAAGTTAATCGCCGAGCTTGAAGAAGCCTCTTCCAAAGGTGTTGTTGTCCGCAAGACCCGCCAGGGCCAGGTTCGCCTTCGTCCGTCCGACTTCAAAGCCCCTCGCATTCCACCGGTTCTCGCTACGCGTGTAGTGGAAGGTGTGAAAGTGATTAACGATCAGCTGTTGCAGAAACTGAACAACATTGAGCTGCCTGAAATCACTGATTCCAGTGTTGATGTGGAAATCCCGGTGACCTTGAACCGTAGTACTATTGAGCTGCTCCGTTCTCTGGCCAGCGAAATCTCCGCGTCTGAAAACAAAGCGCTGCGGCGTGCAGAAAAGCGTCAGGCTAAATTAAATGGCGGATCAGATTCCGGAAATGATGATTCAGCCAATGATCAGAACAATGGTTCCGATACTGAGTAACTTATACCCCAACCTGTAGCAAGGTTATTTGTTGTACCTCGATAAGTCCTGTCCAGAAGCTGTGTGTTGGCCCCGTTATGGGGCCTTTTTTTCACCTTGGTTATTAGAGATTTTTATCAATTTGCTAACCTGGCTTTATTCCATTACAAATCAGGCAGCATAATGAACTCTCTTGCACTCATCCCCTCCAGACCCCATGCAACAGGTCTGTCTCTTCAGTCCATTGCGGAAACGCCAGACTCACTTCCTGAAATGCGTGAAGAGCTCAATATCATTGCGTCCCTGGTCAAGGAGTACAATGATGACCTTATCGAACTGAAAAGCCTGACAGCGCTGTTTTCGCTTGGCAAAACACGTAACTTTTATAGCTATCTTTCAGGCTACAACCACCAGATCACCGACAAAGATGCTCTCTTTGCCGAAAACGCTCTTCGTTCAGATTACTGGAAACGTGTCATGGCACTAACAGACGTTTTATCCGTCATGAATACCGAAACCAGAAACGCCTGGGACAAACAGTTCACTGCTGACCGTCACATTAGCCCTCCGCAGGTTATCCCAGAATTTTCGCTTGAAGCTGTGACCAGTACCGTTGTCAGCCTGCTGAATGACCGTAATCAGTTCATGCATGAGCGAGTTTACGGAGTATTCAAATCGCTCAGCACCAATCACAAAACGAACAAATCATTCGGGTTTTCAACGCGGATGATCACAACCGGCGCCTGCACCCGGGACAGATACCCATCCGGTAATATCGTCACCGATATTAAAAAATCCGGAATCGAACCACTTTCCGAGCTTCGGGTAGTTTGCGCTTTCTTCAGAGGTGAAAAATTGATGCCCGTCCATGACACCAAAAAGATGGTGGAACTGGCACTGGAACGCGAGGGGTTCGGTCAGTGGGCCACTCTCGACGGTAATAGCCTTCGTTTTCGCCTGTATAAAAACGGTTCTTTGCATATTGAGGTACATCCTGACATCGCGGAGAAGCTCAACAACATTCTGGCGGCGTACGTCCCGCTGGCACTTCCGGCCGAACGCTCAGCGCATTCCAGCAAAACAGTTAAATCCTTTCCAGCCTTAAAGAAGTGCATCGATTTTCATTCCCGAATGCTCATCGGTGATCTCAAAGTGGAGCAGAGATACCGGGAAGATAAAGCCGTCTGGTCTATCTGGCTGTCACATTCATCATCAGCTGACAATCTAAGCCAGAAAACCGTATCTGATGTTCTCCGCTTCATGGGGGCGAGACTGGACAAATTCACCGCTGAGTTTGATTACGACCCAAAAGAGCCGTTACGTTATGTCGCTCAAATGGGTTACGTTCCTGACGTTGTCTCTCATCAGTTTTATCCCTCCTCACGCTCAATCAGCGAGTATGTTGAGTCGTTACTAAGCCCCGGAGAGGACGATTCAATTCTTGAGCCAAGCGCTGGTCAGGGTGGTTTGCTTCAGGCAGTTTCTACGACAGTGAGTACTGTCTGCATTGAGCTCGATGCTCTGAACTGCGCGGTTCTGCGGGCAAAGGGCTATGAGAACGTGATTGAAGACGACTTCCTTGCATGGTCAAGTAAAAACCCGGGCCGCAAATTCAGTTGCGTGGCACTTAACCCACCGTATGCAGATAAGCGGGCACAGCTCCATCTTTCAGCAGCTGCTGGACATCTTGAATCCGGCGGACGTCTGGCCGCAGTGTTGCCGCTATCTCTTGTGAATCTTGAGCTTTTACCTGCCAATGACTTCTTTATGCAGTGGGGGGAGATTTTTCATAAGCAATTTGACGATACCGCAATTTCTGTACGTGTACTTTATGTCGAACGCCAATAACCTCTGGAGAGACAATGACCCAAATGGAGAGACAATGACCCAAAATGAGAGCCTCAATTTAGAAGTGCAGAAGCCGGGGGATGAGGGGGAAGTTCCCTTTATCATGGACACGTTTGAGCGTAACGGTCCCAGTCGAAAAAAAGTGCCAGACGTGCAACTAAAAGGGGAATCTCCGCAGTGCCATGAAGTTGATGGCAACAACGATCTGGATGTAATCTGATCACAACAGCGCGTCATCACTGACCGATGGCGCGCTTTTCCCCCATACCCGGTCACTTACCACCAAAAGTTACTTTTTCTCCGCTTGAAACCGCATTGAAATTCCTGCTTTTACTGCCAAATCAGCCCGCCGTTAATCGCTAACATAGGAAAAACTTTATTCCGGGAGTAAACCATGCGTAAAACGACCTTGGCCTGTATGTTAGTTACGGCGCTAGCCACATCCTGTGCGGCGAATGCACAGGTCTTTAGTTTCTCCTTCAAAGACACCAACCAGGCAGACCGTAGTGTTAAGCCTGTCTCGCTGACCTACCTCAATCCGGCAGGCACCTTAACGCTTAACCTGATCTCCGGGCTTGACCGCTATGAACGAATCAAAATCACCCGCGACAGCGATCAGAGTGTCATGTATTCGGCGATGACGTCATTAGTTGGCGTGGCAGACCGCGTCACTGCGGCAGACGGTAGCGAATATTACGGAAAAAACATGGTTCTGCCTGCTTTGGGTGAAGGCGGCTATACCATCGTGGATGAGACTCTGGACATCCACCAAGTGGTGGTAAGTTCAGCCACCTATAAGGTGAAGATTGATGTCACCAAGCCTGCATATACGTCGTTTTATCCCCGGCAGGACGCCGGTTATGGCATGGTGCTTAATGGCTCTCTCTGGGAGCTTGGACGTGCAGGTGCTGGTCAATATGATATCTTCCTTGACGGCGTCACAGATGCAAATGACATCGAGTCGGTGAGATTGGTTATAAAGCGTGCCGACGGAACAATCGTGTCAGACCAGCCCATGAGTTACGATCCTGCCAAGGATAGAGCCTTCTATACCTGGGCTAAAGACATGGCTTCAGCGAAAACGATGCCCACAAGCGATCTCAATGAAACTTTCACCTTCAACGTCTTTATTAGTGACAAAGCAGGAAATATCAGAACTGTCCCGCCTCAGTCGTTTAAATATGACGATCAGCTGGGCGAGATTACGGCTTTTGCTGTGCATGACTCCCGCTCAGCCACCAGTAACGTACCCGGTATATCCAGCGGATATGTACCTTACAAAGCGGGTCTTTCCGTTCTGGAAAATCCCTATCGCGTTGTGCTCCGTATTCCAAGAACAAACTGGAAGGAATACCGAAACGGCGGACTTTCGGTAGTTAATACCTACGGCGGCAATACCATTATCGCCAGTGACACTGCCTACATCTATCTGGAAGCAAAACTACCCCAGGGTACGCTCGATGGTAACTTTTTCCGCCCGGATAACACCTACCAATGGGGCGGCGGAGACTTAACTTATATAGGCAATCAGCTCAGCTGGGACCCGGCATCAGTGAAATCACCAGCCTGGGCAGGAAAAAAGATTGAACGTCAGAAAGCAGACGGGACATGGATTGACAGTTTTAACTGGAGTATGTTTACGGCAGCGGACCTACCTATCGAGTTCAAAGCAATTCGTTTTACGGTCGAAGCCCGTCCTTACGCACAGTTTATCTCTAACGTGACGAACTGTAATATCCCGGCAGGAGCTACGTCCTGTACTGTGAACCTTTCTCGAACGCTTGCACCTAATACATCTGGCTACATGCACGACGGATTTGCTATCAGAGCCGCTCAGGAAACGACTTTCAATACTCCGGCATGGGAGAACATCTCCTGGCATGCCCTGAAAACTACGGTTACAGGGTACGAGTACACCGACAAAACCAGCCTGCTGGAGGCCTATGTCAACATACCTGGTGACGGGAGCTATTTCGACAGGGTTAAGGCCAAAAAGGTCTGGCTGAGTGACAAGAACCAGGCAGACAAAGAAATACTTACCGGTACCCAGATCTCCCGAAATGTCTCGACAGGTAATAACACTTTCCGGTTCGACATGAAATCTATTCCGGAGGGAAGCTATAACCTGATCATTAACGCGGTGGATACCTATGCCAACGCAAGTTCTTTGCCATTCAGGCAATTTATCGTGGATCGCACCCCTCCCGTGGTTAATGTGAGCTACGAAGGTAAGCCAGTAGATAAGAACGTAACAGTCATGGGGCTGGAAAACCTGCGCATCAATCTTAGTGATGCACTCACGACGCCAAAGATCAGCAGGATTGTCATGCGAGGTGGTCCCACCAGCGATTTTGTTGAACTGTCCTGGGCAAGTCTTGGGAATAACGTGTATTCATTGAATTACCCGCGAATTTTCCCTTCACTTAACGAAGGTGAGACTTACCGGCTGACGATGACGGCTACCGATGAGATGAACAACGCAAAGGATTATGAAGCTGAATTCGGATACCTACCAAATAACCTGGTGCGTCTCGACAACCTGCGCACTCTGGCCGTCAATTCCAGCCTGAAAACCTCAACAGACATTCCGCTTGCCGTTCTGAATACAGGTTCGCTTCGGCGCAAAGATGGCCAGCTGGCAACCGGCGTTCAAAATGCGATTTTAACCGTCAGACGTGATGCTCAGTATGGCATTAACCTCAACGGAACTGCGGCCATGCCAGGAGAGAGCAAAGAACTGGTGCTTGATCTGGGGCTGGGTGATGCCCGAACGTTTCCAATTTATCCGGCAGAGTCTGGCAAAACAGGGACTTCCGAGTTCATCATCGAAATTCCTGAACTGGCGAGCCAGAAGTAATGGTAACCGCCTGAATGGGCGGTTTTTTTCAACTAGCACCTCGTCTAAACAGCGATCCTTTCTGCCTATATCCCCTGCAATTTTGATCTACAAGGTTAATCACACAGTTATCCCCTGGAAATGTGGATAACTGTTCAAATGCCTTGTTCGTCAATTCACTGACCTGTATGCATTGAATCATGTGCCTATAGCAGCCCGGGGAAAAAGGCTTGTTCGATAAAATATTCCCACTTAACCGGAGGGAATATGAACGCAAAATCAATCGTATCAGCCGCCATGCTTGCTGCAATACCATTCAGCTCGATGGCTCAGATCTATAATTACACCTATACCAATACTCGTGGGGTTGTGACAAATGCGGAATCGTCCAGTACCTGGATGAACCCATCGTCCCCCATCAAGGTAAATCTTATCTCTGGCCTGGACAGGAAAGAGCGGCTGATTGTTACCAGGGATAGCGACAAAGTTGAAGTGTTTCGGGGCACTACCGAGATCGTGACCGTCAAAGACAGGATTACGGCAGCTGACGGTAGCGAGTATTACGGCAAATCAATTTCGCTGCCGATCCTCGGGAACGGCGCCTTCAGTATAAGAAACGAAACTCTGGATAATAAAGACGGGCTCGTTTCCACCACAACAGCGAAATTCTCAATCGACGTTACCCCACCGACCATTCCTGGCCCTATAACGTGGATTCGGGCAGGGTGGGTCAACGGCAGCATAGATATATTCAGTAACTGGGGAGCAACCCAGGCACTTTCCCTGACGGATTTGTCGGACACTGGTTCAGGTCTGAGTAAGGCGGAATGGTTTGCTATTGACGCAAGCGGGACCCGAAGGTCGGTGAATGCTGACCTCAACACTCAGACTAAAACAGCGCTCGCCCCAGCAGCCATTGCTGCGGGGACAGAGGTCGCTCCAAAGGATCAGGATTTTTATACTTTTGGCTTTCGAATCTACGATCTGGCAGGAAACTATTCAGAGATCAGCCATCGTTCTGCTATCGACAGAACTGTACCTGCTTACTCCCAGTATCAGGTTCGGAATGCTCAGACCGGTGTGTGGGAAGACTATACGTCCGGTATGACGATATATGCGAATCCACTTCAGTTCAGGATTAAATTCCGACGCCAGGATCATGCGGATTTTAACGGCACCGAGTTTGGATGGTATGGCAATGCTACGAGCTCTGACAGCAATTTTGCCTATTGGGACCATACCCTGAGCTATCCCGAAAGTTATCGATACGTGGATATGGTTACCAAAGCAGGGATCTACAGGACCCTCCAGTTTAAGACCCTCAAATTTACGCCTGCCAGTGGCGTTGTGCTGGCTCCTCAGTACATAGGTGGGGATGTCCACCTAAAGAAGGCAAATAGCTGGACAGGGAGCGATACAGTGCGAATGGTGACACCAGATTGTGTTGATGCCGTCAAAATCAGTGTTGAACCCCGTACTTACGTCCAAAATGTGTCGATCTCTGGGATCGGAGCTTGCTCTGTTCAAATCGGAGGCAGCTCATGCACAATGGCGCTGAATTATTGCAAGACGGCGGGGCGGGGGTATGAGCCAAGTCAAACTATCGTGACAGGTACAGGTGCACAGGCGAACCTGGGTGGACTTAGCTCTTATCTCTATACTTACTGGGATTTTAATCCCACGACTATCGACTCGCTGACACTCAATGGCTTATCAAAATCAGTAACGTTACAGATCACAGATCAAGATACTGTGAACGATTGGCGTAAGTTTATGTGGGTGACAGAGGACTTTGCCCTGACGCTGAAAGATGCCACCGGTAAAGAAACTGTACTGAAGCCCTCTGTAACTAAAGTTATTAACTATCAGCAAAAGATCCTCACCTTTGACTATGCAGCACTTCCATCAGGCCGATATACCGCCACGGTAGCCGTTAAGGACAGCTATGGAAATGTGTCCACTATGACCCTGCCAGGAGGTATTCTTCATGATACGGTCGCTCCAGTTATCTCGATTGACTTCAAAGGTAAGCCTGCTGAGGGGCAGCTGGTGAAAGGACTGGAGAATCTTGTCATCCAGGTTACGGACGATCTGACTAAACCATCAATCTCCGCCATTACGTTAGATGGTGGTCCAACATCTGATAAGGTGAATGTCGGCTGGTATCAGACCGGAGCAAATAGCTTTGCGTTGCAATACCCCAGGGTCTTCCCGTCAAGTGACGAAAATGACGCATACAATCTGAGCGTGATCGCCATTGATGAAGCGGGTAACACGACAACCAAAACGAGCCATTTCCGTTATGTGCCGGATAACATGATTGAGTTCAACACACTCAAAACACTGGCCGTAGGTGAGTCACTAAAAACGTCTGATAACAAACCGCTGGCCTATATCCAGTCAAACAGTATTCGCAAGAAAGACGGTGCACTGCTAACTGGTAATCAAAATGCCGTTCTGTCTGTTCGTCGCGATGCAAAGTTTGGTGTATCTGTAAACGGCGTTAACGTAGGTCCTGGCGAGTCGAAAGATTTCGTTCTCAATTTCGGTGTCGGTGATGGCATTCTGATACCCGTATTTCCGAATGAGTCCGGTATAAGTGGTGCCGCAGACTTTATGGTAGAGCTCCCCCAGGTCGAATGACCCTTTCCCCCTATTTTCCGTCTACCTTTTGCACCTCTTGGATTGAGCGTGCAAAAGGGCCCCTTCTGGCACTTAAGTCTCTTTTGTCACTCAGACAGTAACGTCGACTAGCAGAAAAGGATCCGCTCAAGTAGATGGTTACTCCATGGCCTTGTGATGCTCTGCTGTATCGTACTAATACTTATCCCCTTTATTCACAGGGACGATCCAATAAAAAGATCCATACATCGATCAATGACAAGATCAAAACAGATCAGTGATCAGCTACAACCCTTCCAGTGACTGGTCTGAGAGGCAATTCATATTGACTGAGATATGTAAAATGTCTACTGCGATATGAAGAATATTGTCTGATGTATGTATTTCATTGACAGAGGCATGTACTTTTCATTGACTGATGTATGTAATGATTTGCTTATCATGTGCATAAAACGGAAAGGGCAGATAGCCTGGCGTTTCCTTGTATGGCTGGTGTTCAATGCCTGAAGTGAGACCACGTATGCTTAGTTAGGCTTGTCTTATCTTTTTTTATGCACAGAGTCAGGTTCAGAACATGCAGGCCTGCGTGTTCATTTTGAGAAGACTCACTGGCTCGAACCGTTTTGGAGTCTTCTGCGGATCCTGTTGTTGAGCAGGTGCTCTCATATCTTGATATTTATCCTTTTAATCCACAGCCACGATCCAATAGTTAGTTCCATATAACGATCCCAACGAGATCATAAACAGATCACGGATCGCTTGTAGACCTCGCCATTACTGGGCTGAGAAAGGATCGATATTTACTGACGTATGCAAATTGTTGACTGCAATACGCACTTTGTTGACTGTGGTATGCTTCAACATTGACTGAAATATGTAATTCCATTGACTGGAATATGCGGCTACACTTACCCGGGGTGAACAACTACAGGTGTCATAATGGATGAGGAAAACAAAGAGTTAACTCTGAATCTTGAGGAAGTGAATAAGTCGACGGGCGAAGTTGTTAGTCTTGTTGTTAACAGTGCGGCAACTGTTCAACCTGTTGCACTCATGCGTATCGGCCTTTTTGTCCCCACACTGAAAACTACGAGCAAGAGCAAAACCAATCGACGTAATGTGACGGACGCCACTGAAGAATTGATCCAGCTGTCAATTGCGAAGACGGAAGGCTACAAGGATGTTCAGATTACCGGGTTGCGCCTCGACATGGATACAGACTTTAAGGTGTGGCTTGGGATCATTCGCTCTATGTCAGAACATGGCGTAGTAGGGGGGCGGCTGAAGCTCTCATTCGTTGAATTCGTAAAGATGTGCGGATTTGATACTCGTCGTTCCAATAAAATCATGCGAGACCGGATAGGCAACGCATTGTTTAAGCTGGCATCCGTCACGCTCAAATTTCAAAATGAGACCAAAGGCTGGACTACGCACCTGGTACAGTCGGCCACTTACGATGTCGTTGAAGATACAGTGGAGATAGAAGCAGAGCCAAAGCTTTTTGAACTCTATAACATGGATCATCGAGTCCTACTGCGTCTGAAAGCGATAGATGCCTTACAGCGTAAAGAGTCTGCTCAGGCCCTTTACACGTTCATTGAGAGCCTGCCTGCTGACCTGTATCCATTATCTATGAAGCGGCTGCGTGACCGGCTCAATCTCACGTCGAACGTATACACGCAGAACCACATAGTGCGTAAGGCGATGGATCAACTTAAAGAAATTGGCTACCTCGATTTTACCGAGGTTAAGCGCGGTAAGTCGGTGTATTTTAATGTACACTATCGCAACGCCAAACTTATTCCTCCCGCCAAGACCGGTAAGCGAAAGTCGGCGGAGAAGCCGCAAGATCCGGCAGGTGAACCACAGCAGGATTATGACGAAATTA
Source organism: Enterobacter sp. JMULE2 (assembly GCF_013337145.1). Classification (NCBI taxonomy): domain Bacteria; kingdom Pseudomonadati; phylum Pseudomonadota; class Gammaproteobacteria; order Enterobacterales; family Enterobacteriaceae; genus Enterobacter; species Enterobacter sp. JMULE2. The sequence continues at coordinate 16,475 of NZ_SGWD01000018.1, read as the reverse complement.
TCAAAGCGCTTGAGCTTGCCGGTGTCAATCCTCAGGAACTGTCCGCTGCTTTGGCCAAAATAAAATCAGAAAAGTAGCTTTACCTGCCAGCTCTTTCCGTTGACTTGACTGAGATATGTAGATTGCATATCTCAGTCAAGATCGTTGCTTTGGTGTGGCTGAACCGAGCCTGAGAAATACCTGCCCAGATGTAGGTTAATGAAACGCCTGTCAAAGATCACAGCCTAAGTTACTTTAGCCAAGCCTGCACTCTTCGCGTTTCGTGACTGTGGTATGTAAATCCGCATATCTCAGTCAAGATTCCTTCTTCTGTGTCTGGACCTAATTGATGAAGATGCCTGTCTTGGTTTCAGTCAGTTCAAGGGCCGTTCACGATGGAGTCGGAGTAATTTCACCCCATATGCACTCTTCTTATTTCGAGACTGCGGTATGTAGATCCGCATGTCTCAGTCATGATCTCCTTTTCTATAAGATCGGTCCCCACCGTCTGTCCCGGTGTAACTCAATGCAGGGTGGTTCACGAGGCTGCCGATGCGACTTTGGCACCATCTTGTCTCTTCATATTGTTTGACTGCGGTATGCAAACTGCATATCTCAGTCAAGATCCCCGCGTCTGCATGACAGGGCCTCGTCCTGGAGAATGCCTGCTCAGGTGTAAGTCAATGAAGGGGCTGTTCATGAGGGAGCCGAAGTGACTTTGGTCCCGCCTGGATGCCTTATATTGCGTGACTGCGGTATGTAAAACTGCATATCTCAGTCAAGATCAGCGTTTCTGTGTGACCGGGCCTCGTCCTGGAGAATGCCTGCTCTGGTGTAAGCCACTGAAAGGGCTGTTCATGAAGGAACCGAAGTGACTTTGGACCCTGTCTGGATCTTTCATATTGCGTGACTGCGGTATGTAAAACTGCATATCTCAGTCAAGATCAGCTTTTCTGTATGACCGGGCCTCGTCCTGGAGAATGCCTGCTCTGGTGTAAGTCAATGAAGGGGCTGTTCACGAGGCTGCCGAAGCGACTTTGGCACCATCTTGTCGGCTCACATTGCTTGACTGCGGTATGTAAACTGCATATCTCAGTCAAGATCCCCGTTTCTGTGTGACCGGGTCTCGTCCAGGAGAGTGTCGGCTCTGCGATAAGCCAATGAAGGGGCCGTCCACGAGGACGCTGAAGTGACTTTGGGCCTGTCTGGATGCTCCATAGTGCGTGACTGCGGTATGTATAACTGCATATCTCAGTCAAGATCCCCGTGTCTGCATGACAGGGCCTCGTCCTGGAGAATGCCTGCTCAGGTGTAAGTCAATGAAGGGGCTGTTCATGAGGGAGCCGAAGTGACTTTGGCCCCATCTGGATGCTTCATATTGCGTGACTGAGGTATGTAAAACTGCATATCTCAGTCAAGATCAGCTTTTCAGTGTGACCGGGTCTCGTCCTGGAGAATGCCTGCGCTGGTGTAAGTCAATGAAGGGGCTGTTCATGAAGGAACCGAAGTGACTTTGGACCCTGTCTGGATCTTTCATATTGCGTGACTGCGGTATGTAAAACTGCATATCTCAGTCAAGATCAGCTTTTCTCATGACCGGACATCGTCCAGGAGAATACCTGTAGTGGGTGAAGTCAATGAAAGCCCAGTCCACGAGGACGCTGAAGTGACTTTTGGCCCGTCTGGATGTTTCATATTGCGTGACTGCGGTATGTAAAGCTGCATATCTCAGTCAAGATCAGCGTTTCAGCATGACCGGACATCGTCCTGGAGAATACCTGCTGTGGTTGAAGTCAATGAAAGGCCAGTTCACGAGGACGCTGAAGTGACTTTGGGCTCGCCTGGATGCCTTATATTGCGTGACTGCGGTATGTAAAACTGCATATCTCAGTCAAGATCTGCTCTTCTGGGTGGGGGAGGTCTATCGAAATGAGAGCCAGCCTGTCTTAATCTCCTTGTCGACAAGGCTTACACCCCAGGAGTGGCCCGAAAGTAACTTTCCCGGCAGGGCTTCCCTCTATCTATTATGACTGAGGTATGCAAACCAGCATGTGATGGTTTTCAGTCATTTCTTGACTGATGTATGCGAGCTCACATACATCAGTCAAGAATCCCGGCGTTTGTATGCGGCAAGGGTTTTCTTAACTGATGTATGTAACTGGTCTCAATACTCCACCAGGTTAATCAAAGTTACCTGGGCTGATCCCCATCCTCAATGGAGCTGCAATTCATGAATCGTCTCCTTGTTAGGTCAGAACGTCATTTGGGTTAAACTAGCTTCACTGGCAGAACATTTGACCATACATAATTAGAGGTTATATGGATTTCGATTTTCACAACCTTCCTGTTCACGACGGCGTGTCGGGAGACTGGGCGATAGAGACATTTGAAGTCGGCGAGATCGAATCAGATAAAACACGTCTGAGAGCCGATTATACGAGGGATAATGACGCGTTTATTCCGGCAGGATGCTATCGCCGCCTTGTGAAGTCGGGCGATGTTGTCATGTCAAATACCCCTATGGAAGTGCGAACCTGCGCTGAGTTTCTGGAGAATGCCCGTGGCAGGCTCCTGATAAACGGACTGGGATTAGGCATGGTGCTGCACGCTGTATTGCAGCTGCCTGAGGTAACCCAGGTAACAGTCGTTGAGCGAGAGCTGGATGTCATTAAACTTGTCGGGGATGCTTTCAGCTCCGATCCCCGTGTCGAAATCATTCACGCTGATGCCTTTCTGTATTGTCCACCAGCGGGGGTTACCTATGATTCTGCGTGGCACGATATCTGGCACCCCCACACTTTTTCTCTCAGATAAAACCCCCACATTTGATCTCTCAAAAATTTTTCGAGTAATGATGCAAAGCCTCCTACACTCAAATGAACTTAGGATCGATGGGAGGTTACTATGCCTGTACGTTATTTAAACGTCGGAGATATGTTTATTGAGGCAACACCTGCCTTTAGCCTGTCTAAAGATAGTGAGCTCTTAACATTCTGGGGCCAGGATGGCATACATCTTAAAAATATGTACCTCCTCTTTGATTCACAAGATCGCCCAATTAACGCTGCCAATGAGTATTTAATTCATTGTAAAGCAGTTGATAAGCACCAGGATCTCTCCTGTATTGCCAAAGCGTTAACGCTATTTTTTTCCTTTTTAGAAAGGGAACAACTTTCCTGGAGCGATATGCCAAGGGCAAGCCACATGCGCCCTCTCTATCGGTTCCGTGATTATCTCCAGGCTCAGCATGATGAAGTTGACCCACAGAGCGGTAAACGACGACTCGCAAGCTCTACCGCAAAGAGTTATCGGGGAGCCGTTGTCGGCATGTATGTCTACTGGATGGGATATGGTGATGTGTTTCAACGACCACCATGCCAGTTCAGTGAGATTAATATTGCTGATGAGCGGATGCTGGGGCATATAAATCGTTATATAAAGGTTCAAACAACTGACCTGAAAATTACTGCACGTGACAAAGTAAAACAATCCCGGCTCCCGAATCATTTACGCCCTTTGCTGAAAGAACAACGACCTGAGTTACAATCTTTGCTAGGCGTTCTTAAAGAAGGAAGAAGTTATACTAAAATAAATGATAAATATATTCCAAAGACTATTGCTCCTGAGATTCGAATAGCCATATACCTCGCTTTATATACAGGAATGCGAAGAATGGAGGTGCTTACGTTTAGCAGCACACTGATTCAGCCAACCTCTGTAGATGAAAACACAATAACCGTAATGATTGGGCCTGGTAATCATTGCCATACTAAACGCGGCGAGTCAGGTGAAATAAAAATACCGGTCTGGTTGATGAGGCAGTTATACGCTTATAAGCAAAGCGCACGATACAGAAAACGCTTGTCAAAATACCTCCAGTTAACCCCGGATTCCTTAGCTCGTCAGTATCCACCGTTATTATTGAATAACCGGGGAGATCCATACAACGAAAACTCGCTCAATGCCCGCTGGGGCGAAATCCGCAATGCTGTTCGCATCGACTTTAAGATGCCCACATTTTCGCATAAATTTCATAATCTTCGTTCAACCTATGCCACGTACCTGACAATTGCTTTAATGCAACTTACTTATCCCGGTAGCCATCCAAGGAATCCAGGTGAACCCGTCATGACCAGAGACCAGGTTGAGTCAGAAGTTCAGGCTCGTTTGCGTCATTCATCACCTCAGACAACTTCACTCTACGTTAAATTCTGGGAAGATAACTACCTGGCGAGACAATCTGACCGTATCCACCAGGAGGGTCTGGATCGGATATACGGAGACGACAACACCATTGGTGTATGGAGTCATTTGCATTCCCCTCACAGAGGCTAAGATGAAGAAATTAACCTCACGAACGTTGCAAATCTCCCCCCAAATTCATTCTGGTACGCCAGGCGATGATGATTTAATCCTTTCTGTAGCGCACCATGCATGTAAAGACAATGCATGCAGGCCGATTTACGTCTTTCGTTTACTTTATGATGGTGTTCCAAGGGCAAGCTACATCAACAATGCAAAAAAGCATAACGAACGTTTACCCCTGGTGTTGCTCATTTACGAATGGCTGGCGACTCGCGTTCATATATTAAGCGGAAGCACCATATTTACCGATTTCAATATGGTTATATTTTTTTTCCGCTACTGCGACACAACCCTGCGTATGGCAGAGTTGACCGAGTCAACTGTCAGCTCTTACGCACAACATATAAGCAACCAGGTGAATAATAATGCTAAATCTCATGCATGCATTCGTGGGATGAGCGATCGATTTTCAGCATTTCTGTCCTGGGCAGGGTACGAAGCACTGGCCAACCTGATGCCAAAAGTTGCCCGCCACAATGTGATGGAAAAGAAGACGCAGGCTTACTCAGATGAAGAACAAATCGGCGTTTCACGTGACCTGTTCAGAGTATTTAATGTGCTCGCCAGTCGGCTAAAAAAGGGGGAACCAATTACCTGTCCTTTTGACCAGCCCAAAACAAACTGGGATATTTCCAGTTATAACAGTACCCTCTGGTTTAATAAACTCACGATAACTGCGTTGTTCCTCACCGCTAATTTCACCGGAGATAATAATTCACCTCTTAGAAAATTACTTCGGAGAGACGTTACAGAGCGGGAGTTCCATTTCGATAAAACAATTAATCTCTATCGACTGGTTAGTAAAAAGGATCGGCAGGGAGGGCAAGAAAATACATGGGATATGGGATTCACCCGGCGAGGAAAAGATTTCTTTAGTGTTTATCTTAACTGCCTTGAATATTTCAACCTTCCGGAAGAGGCTTACCTTTTTCCTCGCTTTGACAACGGTCAGTACGATGGATTTGTCTTTTCAGCAGATATATCCAGCTACATTAACTGGTTCATGGCTCGCGCTCCCCACCAGGTCAGGCCAGTAATCGGTCGCTTCAGGCAAAGTAAGAGCGACGGGTTGATGGCGGATACTAATTCCATTGCTACCGTTGCTGAGGGGCTTAACAACCTTAAAGGAACTGCGGCAAGGCATTATATGAATGGCAATCCGCATAATAATCGCAATCGACTGGGCAGTGCAGCCGAGGCGCTTGAGCTCACTGCCCGCGGAGCCAGCATTAATGAGGCGAGAAAAGTTGTTGAGGCAAAATATGGAAGACCCCTAAGGGCAATGGAAATCATTGCCAAAGGAGATGCAGAGCCAGCCCCGACCAAAATGGGGAGCAGGTGCAGGCAACCTTTCGGGGATAAAGCACAAAGTCTGAAACGGGAACTGGTCGCCAGCGGCCTGCTGGCCCAGGACGAGTCTATTGCCTGTTTCAAATTTCTTGATTGCTTTGGGTGTGAGTTTCAGGCACTGGTAGCGGAAGTAGACGATATCTGGTGCATGCTGAGCTTCCGTGAAAGTCTTACCGAAAGTCTTCAGCGTCCGGCCATTAATCACCACCTTCCGGTTACACGGATTAATGATGTCATGGGCAAAATTCAGATTATGCTCGCAGAAGTTGAGCGCGACTACCCTGATGTATATGCAAAAGCCATCGGCAAATTAAACGTTCAGGCGCATCCTCTGTGGGACGATGAGAACTCTGTGGCAGACCTGTACGATATCTGGTAGGGGAACTGATAATGCAGGCACGATTTAAACCAGGAAAGAATAACCCAAGTATAACAACCCCAGAATGGGTGGAGCTCCATCGCAATAAGTCGTTTCCTTTAAACGAAATTATTGTGAGTTTCGATGTTGATAATCAGCCTCTTAGCTACTTTACGAGTGATATCTGGGACTTCAGAGCCTATGTTAACACCCGCTCGGGTAACAGCCAGGGAAGCGCCATCTGGAACTGGAAAAGGATTTCGGAAGGTTTTCGCAATGCTGTCAGGCACTTAATGTACATCCATCTGTTTGAAAAACGGCGTACCGCCAGCGAAGGTATTGCCGGTGTATCGAGAAGATTCGGTGCATGGGCAGAACTTTCACAACTTTGTATCCAGTGTGGAATACCAGAGATGTCAGCGCTTTCATTGCCGCACATGCAACAAAAGTTAATGGCGGAAGTCAGTACCCGAAAAATGGCTGTCGGGCGGGTTGTACATCTCCTCGCCTCGTTATCACTGGCACATCGCTACGGTTTTATCAATTTCCCATATACAAACATAGCATTACTTGCCGATAAACTCGCTGACAAGAGCAAAACATCACAACAAACACTCGCTATCCCACAACCTGTGGCAGTACAAATTTATTCTCATGCAATACACCGTATAGAAATTTGGCACCATTCACGCCAGAAACTGGTCTCACTTTTTAGTCACTACCTGACGCTACGAGAACAACACAAATCAAAAGCGCTGAAGAATATCCTGACCGATCACAGGCCCTTTTTGATGGCTCTGGCGAAAGAAGCTGATTATATCTATGCCCCCACAGATACTCTTACCGTCCTCTATAACGATATTCTGGCAGCCTGCGGCACTGTTATTGGTGCTGTCAGCGGCATGCGCTACGGTGAATGGTTTGAGCTTGATGCTGATTCTTACCAGGAACAAACACATAAAGGTATCACTCACAGTCTTCTGGCAGGAAAAACCAGTAAGCTCAATAAGGGCACTCCGATCCGCCACGCCTGGGTTACAGCCCCGGTAGCAAAAACAGCGATCGACTTACTGGCGGCAATAACGGAACCACGCAGAGCCCAACTCAAAACGCAATCTACTACGTTGAGTGAGGCCGGGCGATACAACGCTGCAAACAAATTGATTGAACATGGGCAATCTCTTTTCCTGGCTCTGGGAGTCAGAGGAAAAAATATTGTTGTGACAAAATCCAGTATGAAGAATGCACTGGACAGGCTCGTGGCAACAGCCCCGACAAAGGATGGTTCGCAGGGAGCCTGCCTGAGGCAAGAACACTTAGCCGAATTTAAGACACTAAACAGCCAGTGGAATACTATCAGCATCCCCCTGGATAAGCTCTGGCCAATCGCAACTCATCAGTTCAGACGCACTTTTGCTATTTTTCTGTTGCGCAATAATTTTGGTTCTTTTTTACAGGTGAAACAGCAGTTTGCACATACAAACATCAGTATGTCAGCCTGGTATGGGAACAATGCTGAGGTTGCCAGAACATTTGATATGGAACAGGATCCCGAAATTCAGGCCGAACTCGCTGAAATGAACATGTTGCTAATGACTGATATTGCAGTAAGACTCTATCTTACAGACGAACCTGTTTCGGGAAAGGCAGGAACTCAAATCCGGGAACAAATAGCCCAGGGCAATATCATTTTTCATAGCCGGGAGGAAATCAATACGGCTATCCGTAAAGGTGAATTAACCATAGTAGATAACGGACATAGCCTGTGCCTTAACCCTCGTTGTGAACGGCTGGATTGTACAATTGACCCTCTAATCAATCCGGTTTTATGTGGCCACGATGTCGTCATGACTCAGCATGCCCAGCTACGGGCTGATTTGCGCGAACGCCTTATCAGACGCCATAAGCAGGCACTCAATCAAAATCTGAATCAACCAAACTTGCTTGCTAAAACACTGGTCGGGATCCGCGCCTGTGAAAAAATCATGGCCGATCATGACATCGACTTCGAACCGTATACCCCGGCAAACAGTATTAATATTCAGTGGAGTGAAAAATGAATAACAAATTATGTAAAACAGAAATCCAGTTGCAGCTCTTTGAAGAGGCACTTGCTCGCCTGCTCAGAAACGAAGGTAAGAATATTACACCCGGAACAAAACTTTCCATGGCCAGGCTGGCAAAAGAAGCTAAAGTAGGAAGCGGAACGTTGTATTACAAACCCTACTCTGAATTTCGCAAGCGGGCCGCTGAATGCATATCCCGGTATAATTCTGGAACAACCAAGGTCAGCACAGCAAATACTCATCATCATGAAGCGCTGGAATCATTGCGAAATGAGCGGGACAATGAGAAGAGGCTAAAAATACAATACCGGAAATCCTGTAGTGAATTGAAAGCACAGCTTCAACGTCTATGTGCTGAACGAGGAACGACTGAACATGCTTTATATCAGGCAATGCTGCGCATTGCTGAACTGGAACAGAAATTTGAAAAACTAACTGGCACGCATCCCGATAATTACGTAATGGGAAGTCTCAAGAACATAACCTTTTTACCGCGAAACCTTCAACAAAGGTAGTAGAAATATGATGTTAAGTCATAATTGCATGTCACCTGACAGCAGCATGCAAATGATTTGTTCATCACCAAAAAAAGTTGGCTGCATCAACACCAGGATGAAGGGGACACAACTGAGCGACAGTTCAGTGTAAGAAACATAAAGCATAAGATTAGTATGGTCGAAAAATGGTTTTGCTTTATATCGTAGAACATTAATCCGGAATGAAAATATAACCATGATAATCTATTCCCACATGCATATTTAATTCTTTACGCGCAACAACCACCTTTTTCTTATAATATCCCCCATCAGTTGAATATTAGCTGTGATGGTACTTATTAAGAATAAACTTTCATGCACACTATCGCGAACCACCTATCATCTTTCTATTGCTTACGTTGTCACTCAGATTAGAGATACAGAGCAGCCAGCAAAACTCAGTTCGCGTTATTCTGTATTTTTTAATTCCCAGAAGCTCTTTGGGCTTAGTGACCGCCCCCTGACCGCGCCCTACATTCCAGAGAGTTCGTTAAACATGGCGGCTACAGCGTCATACTCTTAGAAACCGATCAATACCTTATCTGACGACGTGCGAGTTATCTTAGTAATAAAATTTGCATAAATTTCACTCCCTTTCTTCTTAACTCCCTGCGATGATTGAGGTTTTGAGGGATTTAACTTAAGGAAAGATGATGAACATTCGTTATCCGGTACGGAAAGCCGACGGACGGGACTATAAGAACTATGACGAGCTGCTGACCGACATCCGCAAAAACGCCCACGGTTGGTGGTTACTCGGCGTAAATCGTTACTGGCACGGGGGGATCCATGTCGGGATGTCATCGTCCCCGGCCTCGGTGCTGAGTCAGGACACGCCGGAAAAATCGGTACCGCTCCAGTTCATGATGGACGGCGAGGTGGTGGCATGGCGGGTTAACCGGGATTACGCGGCTATCGAGTGTTACCAAGAACGCCCCCTGCGCCAGTCCGGCACCTTTGTGCTGGTCAAATCAGTGTATAAGCCTGACGAGCAGGATGAATCCTCCTGGCTGACGCTGTACCAGCTTTACATGCACATCGCGCCATTGGCAGAATTTCCGAAACGCCCGCTTTACCGGGTCACGCAGAAAGGCCACGGCGTGCGGATGCGTAAACACTCCCGCCACGATGACAGCCGCGAAATTGCGCCGGACGTGCTGGCAAACAAACACGGCCACGCCAGAACGCTCGTTCAGGGCGACACGCTTGCCGTACTGCAACAAAAATCGTTTCTGCTGGAACAACGGCAGGAGCCGTTCGCTCTGGTGCAGCATCTTCAGGATGGTAAGCCCGCCGGGAAGCTGTTCTGGGTCTCGATGCGCCCGGAATATCTGGAGCCTGACGGCGAATGTTACGTGTGTCTGCCTGACTGGATGCACAGCGCCCTGAATCACGGCGTGTTTGATGATGTGGTGGTGCCACCTGCGCCGCTGAAAGTGACGGTGAAAGCAGGGGATGCGGTCGGGTTCCTCGGCGCTCAGGATCTGGCTGACGAAGATAACCATCCGCAGATTATCACCACAGACTATAAAGCCCATATCGAGCTGCTGAGCCTCGACGAGCATGTGCCTGATTTCGTGGCAAACGTGAAGGGGATTAAAACGGGCAAACAGTTTATTAAGCTGAAGCTGAAACGCCCGATGTACCTGAGAAACGGGGAGGGCGAGGAAAGTACCTTTGAGCAGATGAGCGCCATTACCCGTGCCGATGCCGGAAAAATTATCCCGCGTGATGCTACGTATCCGTTTACGGATAAAACCGGGGTCACGTACTTTCAGACTCGCCCGCATACGTGGATGCACCAGGACGATGTGGAGCAGCTCAGCCAGCATGATTTAGCCGGGCTAAACTTTCACTGTATTGAGGCTGAACACACGACCGATTATACCCGCACGCTGGATGAACACTGGCTCATTGACGCCCTGAAAAGCATCAGTTCGCACTTTGACGGTGAAAAAGGACCACAGTTCGCGCAGGCAAAAATGTTTTATGACAGCCTGATCCACAACGCTGAAAAGAGAAGACCACCCAGCCCGTATCCCGATAAATCACAGGACCAGTATTTGTTTGGTGCGCTGCATACCAATCAGATGAACATCCCGGAATATGCGCGGCGGCTGATAGTGAAACACGACAGTGACTGGCACAGTACCCGCGATGATACACGCTGGTCGTCGGTATTTAAGGTCAGGGATGAAAGCCCGGTTGTGAAGATGGCCAACGGGGGATTTCTGGATGCGACGCGCTGGATGGATAAGGTGCCGCCGTTCGCCAGCCAGCGGTCAGTATGGCATTTTCATCCGCTTGAGTTTCCGGAAATATTACGAAGTGCAGAGTTTCCCAGGACTCCTGTTAATGGGGTGTTAACTCCTATAGAATTTATTCACTTCTATAATGGGGACAAAATTGACGATACTGATTATGAAGAGGCAGCAAAAGAATTAGAATGCGAAGTTGCAGCAATTAAAGCTGTAGCAAAAACAGAAACTGGTTCTTACGGCTCCTATTTTAAATTTGAAGATAACGATGATTATGTTCCAGCGATATTATTTGAAAGGCATCATTTTCATAAATATACAAATGGAAAGTATGATCAGTTCGAAGTTATATCAAACCCTGTTGCGGGTGGATATGGTGCAACATCAATACAGTATGCAAAGCTAGTTAAAGCGTATACTTTAGACAAAAAAGCAGCTTTAAAATCAGCATCCTGGGGTAAGTTTCAGATTTTAGCGTCGAACTACGCCACAGCAGGCTACGCTAGCCCTGAGGATTTCGTTTTTGCATTAAGTAAGTCTGAGAAAAATCAGTTAAAAGCATTCGTTAGCTTCATTAAGGCTGATAGAGTATTACTGCGCTCTATTCGGACTAAAGATTGGCTTTCATTTGCTAAAAGATATAACGGGCCAAGGCAGAAAGGATATGATTTGAAAATGGGGAGAAATTACAATGCATCATTATAAGTTCTTAGCATTGGTTGCAATGCTTTTGTGTGGTTCATCGTTTGCGAGTGATGCATATTTTGTATGCAACACAGCAAAAGGAACAATCAAACTAGATGAAAACAAAGGTGTACTTCGGTACACCTTATCGAAAGACCGCAAAACTGAATTTAACTATGAATCGAAAGGTAGTGATTATTCAGGATTTAAATACAACCATTACTCACGATTTCAAACCGATTATTTCAATGTCTCGTTTGTAAATGCAGAGTATAAGTACACGATATTTAGTAACTATGAGAATGAGAGTGAAAGCCGTGGAGTTAGTGTTACGAACCTGAATAGCAAAAAGGAATTTGTTTATGATTGTAAGTCCGTTGGCATTGATCGTCTTAGTGATTTGTCGGCAAAAATAGCTTGTGATAAAGATTCCGCTTTGGGGTGTGAGTAATGAAACATCTAAAATATAGCATTGCTTTACTTTTGTTGTTCACTGGGTATTCGGAAGTAAGTGCTGCTGCATTTTCCGGGGAAGAAAATAGCCAGCTTGCGAGTATTAATCAAAAGAGCGCAGAGGAAGTAAAAGCGGCATTAGAGAGTTTGAATAAATCGGTTGATGCACAGATTGGTAACAACCCAGAATATAAACCATTGATTCTGGGTCTGAAAAAATCATGGGGAGAGATGATTGATAAAAAATGCCAACTGGAAACGATTGATTCGAAAGGAACTGATGCAGAAACGGCCGAAGTCAGCAACTGTCTTATAAAAAGCTACCAGGAAGAAATGAAGTATTTCGATACGATGCTACAGTAATATGTTGGGAATTCCAGTAGATAGGCATAAAATCCCTATCCTTCTCCTTGCTATTTGGCAGATAAGAGACTAATGTAACCTTGACTAGACATACGGATGACCTCGGTTGTGTTCTGCCATAAATAGCCTGGCAGAACACTCGAGGCTTCATCAGAGGAATAGCCCATGTAAATGGGCTCTTTTTCATCCTCAAGTGTATTGCCTTAGGGCTTATCAGTCTTTTTATACAAGTATCAGCCAATATTGCTAAAATTATTAATTTATATGTTTACTGGTAACTTTTAGGTGCCACTCGTATTGGTTAGCAATAGAATTCCAGTGCCAAATATTTATAACACCATGCAAGCCTTCCTGGTAAAGAGTACCAAGCCGAACGACTACTGATGCTTGTGCAGAGACAAAAAGATGAACTTCGTCTGCCTGTTTTTTTAATTCAGAGATAATATAGCTAATTTCCTTCACTATTTTTTCTTGCTCGTCCTCCGCAGGGAGATTATCAAATCGGAATCCTGTATTCAGTTGAACATGTAAAGTATGGCCAATAAATTCAACAGGAAGATCTTTTTCTAAAATTTCCATCGTGAATGAAATTGCAAGACCGATAACCTTTCCATTATTTGATGGCACACACTTACTATCATGAATATTCTGACCGCTGTAGCATTTTACTAACTTTGCATTTGTCGGCGGTGCGTCAAGAGGGTGAAAAGTTCTTTTATCCCGGTCAAAATCAAACAACTTTAATGGTAAGTGCCCATCCGTCATGAAGCTACCAACCATATACAGATATGGCACACTGCCAAGTGCAGCAACATAAGCAATTGTCGCATCGGTGTGATATATTCTTTCTTGAATTATCTGCCGAATAAAACCTGCATTGGATAAATTGTTATTTTTGTCCCTTGAATCAAATGCTTTAAAGTCCACATTTAATATTTTTGCTTTTTCTCTGGAAGAGAGTATTTTCTCCGCAGCTTGTGAATCCGTATTTTCGAACCCATACGCACGAATAAGAGCAATGTCTCGCTTATTCAAATCTCGAAGAGCGAAGTAAGCACAAATTCCCCAAAGACAAAACCCAGCAACCAGAAAAATCACACCAAAAAAAAGAGCAAGATCAGAGCATTTTTGATAAGTAAACGTTAATCCATCGATTATATTAACATGTTTCTTAAGAAATTCTTCGGAGAAAACAAGATTTACTCCCCATCCTCCAACCAATCCCGCCATTCCAATTTTAAGCACCCCAAACGTCAGTCGGGACAATTGATCTTTCGGCCTAAAAATAATTTTTATCAGATACATGAGTGTTGCATTGTTCATTTCCCCTCCTCAGAATTCCTGTCGCAAAATATTTTCACCTTCAAAATAGTAAAGCGCGTTTTTCTCTGTTCCGATTATTATAAAAAAAAGCCTTTGTACAGGATTTCGTAACCGACATTGTTTCCAGTCCCTTATATCGATGTATGAAGCATGGGGATTTTTTTCAGGATGTGTATGCCACGTACCAAAGTAAATCAATTGACCTTCAGAGTCATTATACAAGCGATCAACAATACGCTGATGTTCGGGATCTCTGAGAGTAAAACTCATTCTTGAACATCGATCTTCTTTCTGTGGAACCGTGATTTCAACTAATCCGTAACGTTCAATCTCAAGTTCTTTATCGCCAACGAGCACTCCAAATGCCTCGGAATCCATTGGTTTAAACTGTCGAAATCCCTGCCAGATCCCAATCACTTTCTTTGAAATCTGGAGACTAAAATGTTCAGTATCGACAATTAGCGCATCAGCATTATCCATTGCAGATATCACACTCTTCATTAAACAAAGGAAGCACTTCTAATATACGGGTAAATGCGTAATACCTTCCGCTTAATTTGAATCCATTTGCTATCGCATCCTCAGAGCTCCCCTTCCAGCTCACTCTGGATGATTCTCTAATTTTATTAAGAAGATATTGGACCCCGAGATTAGCGGTAATAAGAGCAGTTTGAGTCGAGGCTATGTATGAGTAAGGTAGGAACGCATCGCCACACCCAGCATGATTTTTAGTCAAATCTTGATTCGGAGCCAAAAAATTCAAGTTAGAGGCTAGTCCTCTTGAAAAATCAGCTGGGTCAACATATGAACAACGTAAACATCCTTTTGTTCCAGGGATCGCCAGAACGGCATGCCCCCCTATGCCATACCCTTCAACCCATGTGTTAATAACTGGGACATTAATTTTTTCTTTAATTAAATAATCATGAAACAATCGTTCCTGGGTCGGTGCTCCTATCGCTATGATGATTAGATCATACTTCATTAGTAAGTCACGACGCCTCAAATCAAGTAGCTTACCAGTGTAGCTTCCAATCTCGAGCCATGGGTACTTGCTGGTGAGACTGTGCCATAACGCACTCGGTTTATGGAATGAGACATACTGAGGTGGCAGAATGTGGCGATAAAGGTTATTCAGTGAAAGTGTCTCTGGATCATATAAATCTATATGGCCAACGCCAGAGGCTGCGAGTTTATCTGCAACATCGCCTCCTACGGAACCACATCCAACAAGCATAACTTTTTTGCTAGTAAGGGATTGTTCCGCTCCACTCCGGGGCATAATCCTTTCTTTATTAAAAGTTAATACGATGACCGGTTCAAGCGTCCATTCAGCCATATGTGAATGCTTAAAAGGCAAGGTTTTTCGACCTTTGCTGGAGTTCTTTTGGGAAAAATGAATTCCAAACCATGTGATTCCAGAGGGGGTTTGGGCATTAAAGACTAACCAAAATTCATGTGATCGCTTTTGAGCAAATTTTTGAGTCAATTTCATTTGAACATTCGTCGGTAGATCTGACAGCAGGTCTAGATACCAATCAGTAAGTTCATCTTTTTTCCATGGTGCAGGTTTTGTCACGCTCAACGGTATGACGAATCCGTTACCTTTTGCAGCCTGACGATCTTTTAGAAGCTGATTGATAGGTGAAAAAATATTATCCTGGACTGCCCCCTCAGCATACCCTAAATGATATTTTCCCAGACCTACGCTGCCTTTTCTCGGCTTCAGAACACACAATTCTTCTGGTGTTTCGCTTTCAGTTAAACAGAGAAAAGGGGTTGTGTCCGGCTCTACGATATTCAACCAGCCAGCTTCAAATTCCCGAAGTAATTCCTTTGTATTCCATTCACTATCGGTTAAAGCCTGGCTTAACAAAGAGACATGGCGTTTTAGCGATTCTTCGAAGGCCAGCTCAGGGCACTCGAAATTCACTGATACTGCGTCTGGTACATTCACACAAATGCTTGCAAATTTGCTTTCAGGATAGAACGCAGTGTGCGCAAGTCTGGGCAATGCAGATGGATCGGCCAGGAGAAAACTGGGCATTTTTGTGAGTTCAGGAACAGCGATATGCCAAAGAGTAACTGGCATATCGTTTATCTCCAGTTCGACGGTTAAAAATCCGACCTCTGCCGTCTTTGATGGAATTGCGGATACCTTGTATCCGCATTCATTCAAGTGAGCCAGGATGACTGAATAATTCATGCGCCTTGCGATGTCCCCACTACTCCGGCAGATGCGAAAACAGTTTTAACAGCAGTTGACGATGCAGATGATGTTTCTGCGCACTCAGGAAAATCTTCACCGAATACACTTCGTAGCAACTCGCACTGTTTGGACTCTTGATCTTCATCAGCAACCTTATTCAGGGTTTTCAACAGTGCGCTCAGCTTATTGCGAAACTGTGTTCCCGTAACGATACTGCTGCTATGAAAAATATCTCTGTAGGGGCTCACTGGAAGCGTAACATTAACACTATATTTATCTACACCAACCTGAGTGAAATAGCTACGATAGTTAAGCATGTGGTTGATTGTCTTTCTCAGTGCAGTGAGGTCATCCGGGAAGCCTTCATCGTTGATGGAGGAGTCGAAGGATTCTTTGACCATGACCGCGATACCAATTGAGTAGACTTTACGACGCACATCATCGCCAAATGTAAAATTTCTCCAGCGCTTGAGGTATCTGACAATACGCCGAAACTGGTCATGCTTATTCGAACCATAAGTTTCATCAGCG
>NZ_SGWD01000017.1:0-508461 GCF_013337145.1 Enterobacter sp. JMULE2 | reverse complement strand
GGGAGGATGATGGAAAACCACTGCTCAGGGCAACCACGGTAAAACAGTCTTACGAGGATATACGAAAGCATGCCAGGGATTATCTCGTTCCCCTGGTTTTATCCCAGGTGGAAGAACGCCAGCATCTGTACACTGCTTTGCTCCCTGTACTGAATAATCGCATAACTGAAGAATGTGAAAATTTTGTGACTGAACTGAAAAAGATGTTGCCTGAGAAGATCTCCCTGCCGGAGCGTGGCTTTCGCTGGTATCTGGCGACCGGCGAAAAAATACGACAAAAGTTGCTTGCTGATGAAAAAGATGGCGTGGATTTTAGAGATTACCGTTTAGTCAATTTGCTGAATTGCTTCGGACTGGATGAGGCTACCATCCAGAATCTCGTGGAGGAGAGTCGTCAGGATAGTAACGATTGCTTCCTGTTAAAGGAGCACTGGATCAACAAGCGGTTGCCAGGCATTTGGGGGGAGTGTCTTAAAAGCCCCCTGTATCTTAACGAAGCACTCGATCTGCAGTGATGACTGAAACTGAAGGCGTCGGTAAATCCACCAGAGAGCGATACGAAATGTTTATCGCATAACGGTAAATGCAGCCTGGAGCGGATTGAAGCGAGCGAACCAGGCTGCAGAGCAAGAAGATAACGGTCTGTTGCACATCAGACGGGTTTAACATGCGTCAAATCGGGTGCCTTATTCAGTACTCGTGCGGTAATTTCAGAAAAACACTCTTTCATCTTTTATCGCTCCGTTTATACTCCGGCACCATGAAACAGAACAACACATTTACTGCAGAAGAAACCCTGGCCGCGCTGGGGCATCTGGCCTGGTGTGCGCTTGTCGCCCTCAGGCTTGCACAGCGCGACGGTCAGGCGCTGTCCCCGCTGATGGCGCACGCGCTGGCTTGGACGGCTCAGCGGCAGAAACGCTTTTCCCGCGCCATCGCCGATGATATTGAGGACCTGCTGCGGTGCGGCGACAGAAGGGGGCGGGCGCGCAGCTTCAGCAGCGCCTGGAGGGCGTGCTTGCCGCCAGCGATGGGCCGGTGCAGGCGCAGTCTGAACTGCACCGCCTGACGTTTGCCATTGACCGGCTTAAATCGCAGGGCTGGATAAATGCGGTGGTGACGGATAAGGAATGGCGGCGGGAGAGTCTTCGTGATGAGTATGCCGGGAGCGGGCACTGCTGGTCCGCAAATCAGAGCTGGTGCGCCAGTTCTCGGACGCAGGCAGGCTGCTGGGACCGGTCACGTTCATGACCACCGGTGAGCCCGATGCGGTGCGCGATACCCTGTCGGCATTTGCCCTGCTGTCTGAGGTCGCAGAGCCGGACCTCATTACTCTTAAGCCCTCATCAGACGGTGCCTGAAGCGCTTCGTTGACCGTACCCGTGAGCGCCCGGTAAACCGCAGGGCGTGCCTGCCCGCAGCTGAGTGAATGCTGTGAAGAAGCGCGCAACAGTCTGAACTCTGGTAAGCGTCAAGCTACTGCCGCCTGTGATTCTGGTTCCGGGATCGTTAGGTTAGAGCTCCTTCTAAACCAGATGGAGCTCTATTCATGGAAAACACTGCCGACTGGCGAACTGAATCACGCACAGTCTATTCCAACGACTTTAAACTTCGTATCGTTGAACTGGCTTCTCACCCCGGAGCCAATGTCGCAAAAATCGCGAGAGAAAACGGGGTTGCTCACAACCTCATTTTTAAGTGGCTGCGCATGTGGCAAAACGAAGGCCGGATAATGTCGCTTACGGCTCAGTCTGCGTCGTTATCAGCAACGCGGACGGAGCCGACTTTCTGATAAAACTCCCTGCGCTCCTGGCATTCCACGCAGGTACTGACGCCGGGAAGCAGCTGGCGACGGCGTTCAGGTATGCTGACGCCACAAATCCGGCACTCTTCAGTGCCAGAAGATGCAAGCTGCGCGCGAATGGAGGTTAAACCCTGCGCGATGAGCTGTTCTTCCGCGCCCTGTGCCTCATCTGCAATATCAGCCATGACGGTATTCTCCTCAGATTTTTTCTGGTGCTGAGCCACGAACACAGCGCTGTTCGCAGTATGCCTTACGTGCCTGCGCCCACTCCAGATTAACCCTGAACCGCGCTGCCGTTGATGCATCCTGCCAGAACAGCGCGGCATCGTCGTAATTCCCTTCTCGTTCCGCATTGACCGCCTGTTCTGCCAGGCGGCTGAATTCACTGTATGGCTTCATTGCTGGTTCCTTGTCCTGTGCCTGTGATCCTTTGCCGATACTCTGCCGGTATATTCCCGCGACAGCGAAAATGACGTTGAGTTAATCCATCCCTGCATGCAGTACATTGCCTGCTGAAAAACCAATATCAGATTAAATAAAAATAACAATATTTATTTTTGGTTCTTCTTTATATCAAAATAAATATGTTTTCTGTTTTAAATAGTCTGGGTGGTTATTTTTTTGTGTGATTTTACACATCGAAGGGGCGGGTTATTTTTGGCTGGTGTCCATTTACATCGCATTATAAATTATGCAAACTTATACAGATGGCGTTACGGCGAGAGCGAGTGAAAATCCAAATCAAAAGCATCTTTGTGTCGGGCTGTGAAAGCTGTAACGCCATCCCTTTTTCAGCTTATGCAATGCCTCTTTCATTCAGGGGCAATCAGCGCAACTGATTATTGCTGGCAGTAAAGATATGCTTTTATATCTGTTGATATAGTTTAACTGAAAGGGACGTCATGTCTGAGATTTGTATTGTAACCGGTGGCTCCAGCGGTACAGGCAAAGCAACCGCGCTCCTTGCCCTGTCACGTGGCTATCGTGTTTACAATTTTGATTTATTCGCGCCAGAGACTGAACCGCCAGGGTCTTGCGGAATATTTGTCAAATGTGATGTAACAATTCGTAATGACGTGGACGAGGCTGTCAGTTCCGTCTTTGCCCGTGTCTGGTAATCGCTTTAATGCGGCATGCCACGGGACAATATCCCCACCCTCAAAAAAACATGAGTCACAGGTTTGCGCGAATGGCGTATTTCTGGCTGATGTATTTTCAGTTCAGCCCTTTTCCGGTGTCTGGACTGAAACAAGGTAAATAAAAAACAAACAGGAGGACAGACAATGAGCTATCAGTCAGAAATACCGAAGTCCCGGGTCAACATAAAGCTCGATCTGCATACGGGAACAGCTAAAAAGAAGGTTGAACTTCCCCTGAAGCTGCTGGTTGCCGGTGATTTCAGCAACGGTGCCGAACAGCGTCCCTTTCTGAACGCCAGAAGGTCAACATTAATAAAAATAACATGAACAGCGTGCTGGCGGAATTCGCGCCCTCAGTCAGCATGGCGGTGGAAAATACCCTGGCCGGCGACGGCAGCGAAGATGCGATTACGCTCGCCTTTCGCGACATGAAGGATTTTGAACCGGAACAGGTCGCCCGTCAAATTCCACAGCTGAAGGCCATGCTTGCCATGCGCAGCCTGCTCCGCGACCTGAAGGCCAACCTGATGGACAACACGCCTTTCGCCGGGAGCTGGAAAAAATCCTCCTCGACCCGTCACTGAGCGCTGAACTGCGCGGTGAACTCTCCGCCCTTGCCCCGAAACAGCCATAACGCCCGCAGCACGTAACGGATTAACAAAGAGAAGATGCTCATGTCTGTACAGAATGAATTGAACACCGGTGGCGAAACCGTTGTCCTGGACCGTCCTTCCGCCGGCGGGGTGTACGCCTCCCTGTTTGAAAAAATCAGCCTGACCCCGGTTTCTGAGCTCAGCGCGCTGGACATCTGGCAGGACGCGCAGGCGATGTCGGAGGCGACCGCGGATGAACGCTGACCGCCGGCATGCAGGTGTTTCTGGAGTGCCTGACGAAAGCGGGCTCAAAAGTGGAGAAGCTCGACCGCAACCTAATCGACCACCATATCGCGGAGCTGGACTACCAGATTAGCCGCCAGCTGGATGCGGTGATGCACCACCCGGACTTCCAGGCCGTTGAAAGCCTGTGGCGCGGGGTACAGTCCCTGGTGGATAAAACCGATTTTCGCCAGAACGTGAAGGTTGAGCTGTGGATATGTCCAAAGACGACCTGCGCCAGGATTTTGAGGACGCGCCGGAGATTATCCAGAGCGGACTCTACCAGCACACGTACGTTTCAGAATACGATTCTCCGGGCGGTGAGCCGGTTGCGGCCCTGATTTCCGCGTACGAGTTTGATGCCTCCGCGCAGGACGTTGCCCTGCTGCGCAACATCTCGAAGGTCGCTGCTGCCGCGCACATGCCGTTTATCGGCTCGGCCGGCCCGACATTCTTCCTCAAGGATTCGATGGAAGAAGTGGCGGCCATCAAGGATATCGGTAACTACTTTGACCGCGCTGAATATATCAAGTGGAAATCCTTCCGTGAAACCGACGATGCCCGCTATATCGGCCTGGTGATGCCGCGCGTGCTGGGCGTTTACCGTACGGCCCTGATACCGTGCCGGTGCGCAGCTTCAACTACGTTGAGGACGTCAAAGGGCCTGACCACGAGAAGTATCTTTGGACCAACGCCTCGTTTGCCTTTGCCGCCAACATGGTGAAGAGCTTCATTAACAACGGCTGGTGCGTACAAATCCGCGGCCCTCAGGCCGGTGGTGCCGTTCAGGACCTGCCCATCCACCTGTATGACCTCGGCACCGGCAGCCAGGTGAAAATCCCGTCAGAGGTGATGATACCGGAAACCCGCGAGTTTGAGTTTGCGAACCTGGGCTTCATCCCGCTGAGCTACTACAGGAACCGCGATTACGCCTGTTTCTTCAGCGCTAACTCCACCCAGAAGCCGGCCCTGTACGACACGGCTGATGCGACCGCCAACAGCCGCATCAACGCCCGTCTGCCGTATATCTTCCTGCTGTCGCGTATCGCTCACTACCTGAAGCTGATTCAGCGCGAAAATATCGGCACCACCAAGGACCGCCGTCTGCTGGAGCTTGAGCTCAACACCTGGGTGAAAGGCCTGGTGACCGAGATGACTGACCCGGGCGATGACCTGCAGGCCTCGCACCCGCTGCGCGATGCGAAGGTGATGGTGGAAGACATCGAGGACAACCCGGGCTTCTTCCGCGTGAAGCTCTACGCCGTACCGCACTTCCAGGTGGAAGGCATGGACGTCAGCCTGTCGCTGGTATCCCAGATGCCGAAAGCAAAAGCATAGGCAGGAAACCCATGAAAACGGAACAGCCGCTTTGGGGAAGAGGCGTGATGGTCTCTCCCCAGCACTTTCAGCAACAGGTCGCGTATGCGGCCTGGTCTGCCGAATGTATCGCCCGTATGGGGTTATCAAAGCCCTGGGGCGTGATAAGTGTCGCTTTCGAACCGGATGCACTGAAACTGGGCCGCCTGCAGGCCCGTCATCTGCACATCCGTTTTTCCGATGGCACGCTTATCGACACGGATAATGCCGACGAGCTACCACCGGTGCTGGCTCTTGAAAGTGAATTACAGGACGTGGTGGTGGTTCTGGCACTTCCTCTGCTTCGGGCCAATGGCAGTAACTGTCTTAAACCTGATGAAGTGGCCGAGCGGCCTGTTCGTTATCGCCAGCGCTGGCGCGATGTCCGAAATACTTTTGGCGAAGACACTCGTCAGATTGCGGTGATCCAGCCGGAGCTGGCCCTGCGCTTTGCGCATCAGAACAACAGCGATTATCTGACCTGTCCGGTCGCCCGACTGCAGCAGGACTCTCAGGGCGCATGGGGGCTGGATGAAACGTTTCTCCCCCCGCTTCTGACCATCCAGGGCAGTCGCTGGCTGGTGACCCAGCTGGAACAGCTGATGACGCAACTGCGTGCCCGACTGAGTCGCCTGATGGCCATGCGTCGTGAAAGTAACGAGCGAATGGCAGATTTTGCCGTGGCTGACGTGTCCCTGTTCTGGTTGCTCAATGCCCTGAACAGCGCTGAGCCCGTGCTGGGACAGTTTCAGCGTAATCCACAAAGTCCGCCTGAGCGTCTCTATCCGGAACTTGCCCGTATGGCCGGTAGCCTGCTGACTTTTTCACTGGAACATCAGGTGAGCGCCATTCCGGTCTGGCAGCATGAGCAACTGAACAACGTCTTCCCGCCGCTGTTTGACCTGCTGGGCGACCTGCTGGAAGCCAGCCTGCCGTCGCGGGTGGTGGCGATTGAGCTGGAGCATGATGCCCGTCTGCACTTCTGGCAGGCCCGTCTGCACGACCCACGCCTGCGCGAGGGGGCGGACTACTACCTCTCCGTGCGTTCACCGATGCCGGTGGCACAGCTGCAGGAACAGTTCCCGCGTCAGTGCAAGGCGGGCAGTCCCGATCATGTCAGGAGTATCGTCAATTCATCACGGGTGGGCGTACCGCTGACGCCGATGCGTCATGTGCCGGCGGCCATACCGCTTCGTCTGGAAAACCAGTATTTCAGTCTCGATCTGACCCATCCTCTGGCGACTGAGATGCTCCAGAGTGGGACATGTATGTTTTACGTCCCGGGCATGCTCGGCGAGCCTGAACTCGAACTCTTTGCAGTACTGAGAACATGAGTGAGCGCAAACGCGGCCCGGCCGCGTCCATTGATATTGATGCCCTGCTGCAGGACACCTGGCTGCAGGTGATAAGCCTCCGTCACGGTCCGAAGTTTCAGGATGGAGAAGGGCGCACGTTGTGGGAGCGCTGCATAGCTGATGTCGAACGTGTACAGCGTGAGCTGAAAGCGTGCGAACTCGATGAAGCCAGCTGTCAGCATATTCTCACAGCACAGTGTGCGCTGCTTGATGAGGCTGTCAAAGGCCGCGGTGTGGAGGATGATGCCTGTGTGCAGTGGTATGGCATTCCCCTGCAGGGACACTTCCTCGGCACCATGGACGCCGGTGACACCCTGTGTGACAGGATGCGCGATGTGCTGCGTGAACCTGCTCCAGACAATGCCGTGCTGACCTGTTTTCAGCGCGTGATGATGCTGGGGTTCCTCGGGAGCTACCGCTCCCTGAACGATCCGGAACGCCAGAAACTCGTCAGCGCACTCAGTGAACATGTCGCCCCCTTCAGCTATCCACAGACCCATCCGGTGCTGGCAGAAAGCCCTGCCGGACGGGGGGCGGGGGGCTGGCTGGCCTCCTGGTCGGTGCGTATCGGCCTGAGCCTTCTCGTGGTGGCGGGTCTGTGGTGGGGGCTGGATCAGTGGCTTGACCACACCCTGAAAGCCCTGTTGCCGGGGGCGGTGAAATGAGTCCTGCACAACAGCGCGTGCTTGCGCTGTGGGCCGCCCTGCTGAGTGCTGTGGTCTGCCTGGCTTTTCTGCCGTTATCCCGGCTGGCTTCAGTGCTTGTTCTTTTGGCGATGATCGGGTTTATCGTCGCGTTCTGGTATATCGGCAGACCTCGTGCGGAGCATGACGCCACCCTGCGTCTGGATGACCTTCCTGAAACCACTTACCGCCAGCCTGTGGTACTGGTCTGTGGCGATCTGCCGCTGGCCTGGCCACAGCAGTCACCGGTGCTTACGGTCACGCAGGGTTGCTGGATCCGTGTGGAGGATCATCAGGATCTGGAACAGGCCGCCCGCCAGGTACTGTGGTTGCGGCCTGACTGGGGTCGCCAGCTGTCGGTGATGGTCAGCGTCTGCCCGCAGAAACACGCCGACAGCGAAGCGCTTACCAGCCGTCTGCTGGCCCTGCGATGGCAAATCAGCCAGCTGCGTAAAGAAACCGGGCATTCCGTGCCGCTGGTTCTGAATGGCCTGGTTGGCAGCGCGATGACGAATGATCTGCTCTGGCAGGCAGCTATCCCGGGGGAAGGGGTGAGGGTCTGGCGTGAATCTTCAGCGCCGGGTTCAATCGCTGCATGGGTTACCACCGGTGGGTCGCCTGCGATGCAGCAACAGGTGCTGATGAACAGCCTGATGAGCTGGTTCCACCAGCACGTCCAGGCAGTCTTTATGGATGAGAACCCCGACGTTCCTGTCATTGCACCTGTCGCGGTGCTGTGGGGAATGGGGCCGATCCTTGCCGGAAGTCTGGCCACATCAGCCTGGACTGCATGGCTTTCCCGTCACACTGCGATGCAGCAGGTGGCGGGCTGGCAGCCGTCAGGAACGGACAGTACGGTTATCTCCCCCTTCCCGGATTTTATCCTGCCGCTGCTGCCCGAAGGGCGAGGCCTGACGCCGCGTGGGCGAACCTTCCGTTGTGCGCTCGGGATTTTCACGCTGGCGGTCATCGCCGCGCTGCTCAGCAGTGGCTGGAACAATCATCAGTTGCTGCAGCGTGTGAGCTTCGATATTGCCCGCTATGACCGTATCCCGATGCATGATTTCGGACCCAAAGCCGATGCCGTTGCTGTCCTGCGTGACGATGCGGCAGAGCTGGATAAATGGGCGCGCAATGGCGTACCGGCGCGTATGGGCCTTGGTCTGTATCAGGGGGAACGTCTGCGAATGCCTGTGCTGGATGCGATCCGTTCGTATGTGCCTCCACCGCCACCACCTGAACCACAGCCGAAACCTGAACCGGTACCTAAAATTGTCCGCCTCGACAGCATGTCGCTGTTCGATTCCGGCAAATCCGTGCTGAAGGCTGGCTCCACCAGAATGCTGGTCAACTCCCTGGTCGGTATCAAAGCGAAGCCGGGCTGGCTGATTGTGGTCGCCGGGCATACCGACAACACCGGCAATCCAAAACTCAATCAGACGCTTTCACTCAATCGTGCCGAAGCGGTGCGCAACTGGATGCGTGATACCGGTGATGTACCGGAAAGCTGTTTTGCGGTGCAGGGCTATGGAGAGAGTCGCCCGGCCGCAACCAATGACACCCCGCAAGGCCGTGCGCTGAACCGTCGTGTCGAAATCAGTCTGGTACCGCAGGCCGATGCCTGCCAGATACCGGGCAAACCCTCTGCGTCATCGCAGGATGATGACGTTTCTCAACATTAATGGAGTAAATCCAATGGCAATTCCTGTTTATCTCTGGCTGAAAGACGACGGCGGCGCGGACATTAAAGGGTCTGTGGACGTTCAGGACCGTGAAGGCAGCATCGAAGTTGTCGCTCAGGAGCATAACCTGTACATCCCGACCGACAACAACACCGGCAAGCTGACCGGCACCCGTATCCACACGCCGTTCCTTTTCACCAAGGAAATCGACTCGTCCAGCCCGTACCTGTACAAGGCGGTGACCACCGGTCAGACCCTCAAGTCTGCGGAATTCAGGTGGTACAAAATCAACGACGCGGGCCAGGAAGTGGAGTACTTCAACACCAGACTGGAAAACGTCAAGGTGGTGAAAGTGAATCCTGAAATGTATGACATCAAGGATCCTTCTAAAGAGAAGCACAACCACCTTGAGCGCATTGAGCTGCGTTACGAAAAAATCACCTGGACCTACAAGGACGGCAACATCATTCATTCCGACTCCTGGAACGAACGCGCCACCGCGTAAGTCGCAAGCGGGCAGAGTTTGTCTGTCCGCTTTTCTTTTTGCTGAGCGTCTGCCGCTGTGGGTGTTCAGCAAAAACATCATATCCCGGAAACAGACCTTATGGGCCTCGGTAACGGCCAGGGGCGGTAGCGTGCCTGAATGGTCCTCAACAGTGAGCAAGCAAACATGGAAAAAACGGCAATCCTCCTTCGACGTCTTAATCCTTTCTGTGCCCGCGCAATGGAAGGGGCGGCTTCGCTCTGTCAGACCCGGGCGCACGCCGAAATCTTGCCGGAGCACTGGTTGCTGAAGCTGCTGGAGCAGGGTGAGGGTGACCTTAGCGTTCTTGCGCACCGTTACGAGTGGGATATGGATACGTTGTGGCAGGATTTGCTCGGCTGGCTGGATAAACAGCCCCGTTCAGTTCGCGCACGCCCCCGTTTATCCGAAAGGGTCCTGCAACTGATGCAGGAGGCCTGGCTGCGGGCATCCCTGGCCGGGGAGCACAGTATCCGCAGCGTTCACCTGCTGATGGCCCTGACGGACACCCCGAAACTGGCACAGAATGGCGTCCTGTGGCCATTACTCACCCTGGGTCAGAGCCAGCTTGAGCGCCTTCGCACGCTGCTGGATACCCGGTCAGAGGAGCGCCCGGAGGTTCAGCAGGAGGCCGGGCTCGCACAACATCACGGTGGTGAAGTGGAATTTGTCGGTCGTCCGGCTGGCGCGTACGTAAAGGAAGGTGAGCTTAATCCTTCGCTGCAGAACGCGCTGGACAAATTTACCCTCGACGTCACCGCCAGAGCGAAAGAGGGCAAAATCGACCCGGTGTTTGGACGCGATAACGAAATCCGTCAGATGGTCGATATTCTCTCCCGTCGCCGCAAAAACAACCCGATTCTGGTTGGCGAGCCGGGCGTGGGCAAAACCGCACTGGTTGAAGGCCTGGCGCTGCGTATTGCCGAAGGCAACGTGCCGGAATCCCTCAGGCCGGTCAGTCTGCGCACCCTTGACCTTGGTTTGCTGCAGGCGGGCGCTGGCGTAAAAGGTGAATTCGAACAGCGTCTCAAAAACGTCATCGATGCCGTGCAGCAGTCACCGACCCCGATTTTGCTGTTTATTGATGAAGCTCACACCATCATTGGCGCGGGCAACCAGGCAGGTGGCGCAGATGCGGCCAATCTGCTGAAGCCTGCGCTGGCGCGCGGCGAACTGCGCACCATCGCGGCCACCACATGGTCTGAATACAAACAGTATTTTGAGCGCGATGCTGCCCTGGAGCGTCGCTTCCAGATGGTGAAAGTCGACGAGCCGGATGACGACACAGCCTGCCTGATGCTTCGCGGTCTCAAATCCCGCTATGCTGAACACCACGGCGTACATATTACCGACGATGCGGTGCGTGCTGCGGTGACACTGTCCCGTCGCTACCTGACGGGACGCCAGCTGCCGGATAAGGCGGTTGACCTGCTGGATACCGCTTGCGCCCGCGTGCGAATGAGTCTTGATACCGTACCGGACACCATTGTGCGTCTGAAAGCCCGTCTGACAGCGCTCGGTATGGAAACACAGGATCTGCTGGAGGACATTGCCGCAGGCGCATCGTCACACGGAGACCGGCTGGCAGTCATTGAAATATTGCGCACAGAGCTGGAGGCGGAACTTGACGAACAGGAAGCCCGTCTTCACGTCGAGCGCCAGATGGTCGGCGAGCTGATAGCCTGCCGTCAGGACATCAGTCGTTATTCGGACATCGCAGACCTCCGTCAGCAGCTCTCGCTGCAGCAGGAGAACGACGTGCTGATACAGGTGGAGGTTTATAACCGTACGGTCGCAGAGGTCATCGCCGACTGGACAGGCGTGCCGATCGCTTCACTGATGAAAGACGAGCAGACCGAACTGCTGAGTCTGGAAAATGAAATCGGCAAGCGCGTGGTCGGGCAGGACGTGGCGCTGACTGCGATTGCTCAGCGCCTGCGCGCGGCAAAGACCGGCCTGACGCCTGAAAACGGGCCCCAGGGTGTATTTCTGCTGGTCGGCCCGAGCGGCACCGGTAAAACCGAGACCGCGCTGGCGCTGGCAGACGAGCTGTACGGCGGGGAAAAATCGCTGATTACCATCAACCTGTCCGAGTACCAGGAGCCGCACACGGTCTCGCAGCTGAAAGGCTCCCCTCCGGGCTATGTGGGATACGGTCAGGGCGGCATTCTCACCGAAGCCGTGCGCAGGCGTCCGTACAGCGTGGTGCTGCTCGATGAAGTGGAAAAGGCGCACCGCGACGTGATGAACCTGTTCTACCAGGTCTTTGACCGGGGCTTTATGCGCGACGGCGAAGGCCGCGAAATCGACTTCCGTAACACGGTTATCCTGATGACCTCGAATCTTGGCAGCGACCACCTGATGCAGCTGCTCGACGAACAGCCGGAGGTGACCGAAGCAGACCTGCACGAACTGTTGCGCCCGATTTTACGCGACCACTTCCAGCCGGCGCTGCTGGCCCGCTTCCAGACTGTAATTTACCGCCCTCTGAGTGAGCCCGCCATGCGCACTATCGTGGAGATGAAGCTCGCACATGTCAGCAGGTGCCTGCACCGTCACTACGGCCTGGCCACGCAGATTGATGAGAGCCTGTATGACGCGCTGACTTCCGCCTGCCTGCTGCCGGACACCGGCGCGCGCAACGTCGACAGTCTGCTCAATCAGCAAATTCTGCCGGTGCTGAGCCAGCGGCTGCTGACCCACATGGCGGCGAAACAGAAACCACAGTCGCTATGCCTTAGCTGGAGTGAGGAAGAGGGTATCGGGCTGGAGTTTGACCGTACACAAGGAGTGCACGCATGAGCAGTCATCCCCCAATCAGATTCAGCCACAACCATCACCAGCTGTCGGTGAAGGGATGTGAAGCAGAACTCGATGTACTGGCGTTTGAAGGCGATGAAGCACTGAGCCGGCCTTTCAGCTACCGTATCGAATTCACCAGCGCTGACCATGCCATCAGCAAAGAAATGATGCTGATGAAACCCGGCTCGCTGACGCTGCAGGCTCCGGTGGACCAGGGTTACGGCATCAAAATGCAGCAGGCCGTGCGCACTATTCAGGGGATTGTGACCGGCTTTGAACGCCTCAGCACGTCAAAAGATGAAACGCATTATGCCCTGACGCTCCGGCCACGCCTGGCGCTGCTTGACCGTTCGCATCAGAACGCCATTTATCAGGACATGTCGGTCCCGCAAATCGTGGAAAAAATCCTGCGCGAGCGGCACAACATGCGCGGTCAGGATTTTCTGTTCTCGCTGTCAAAAGAGTACCCGCGCCGTGAACAGGTGATGCAGTACGGTGAGGACGACCTGCACTTTATTACCCGCCTGCTGGGTGAAGTGGGCATCTGGTTCCGTTTCACCACCGACACGCGCCTGAACATTGACGTGGTGGAGTTTTATGACGGTCAGCAGGGGTATGAAAAAGGCCTGACCCTGCCCTCGGTGCCGCCGTCCGGGCAGCACTCGCAGGGGGGGGACTCGGTGTGGGGGATGGAGAGCCACCACAATGTGGTGCAGAAGCAGGTCAGCACCCGGGACTACAACTACCGTCAGGCCACGCAGGACATGAACACTCAGGTCGATGCGACCCGCGGGGATGCCACCACCTGTGGGGAGGCTTACCACTGGGGAGATAACTACCTGACGGCGGGGAATCCCCATGACCGTAATCCGGCCCCGGAGTCCGGCGCCTTTTATGCCCGCATTCGTCATGAGCGCTACCTGAATGGCCAGACGCAGACCCATGCCATCACCAGCTGTCCGACCCTCTCTCCGGGCCAGGTACTGAAAGTCACCGGCGGGTACGAAGTGGCAGACGTGTTTGCTCAGGGCGTGGTCGTCACGGCGATACACAGCCATGCGCGCCGTGATGAAGACTTTGGCGTCAACTTCGACGGCATCCCGGACAGCACTGATTTTTGTTTTCGTCCTGAACCTGGCTCACGTCCCGTGATGGCCGGCACATTGCCGGCACGCGTCACCAGTACCACCGAAAATGACATCTACGGCCACATTGATAAAGACGGACGCTATCGCGTCAACATGCTGTTTGACCGGGATAACTGGGAAACCGGGTTTGAGAGCCTGTGGGTGCGCCAGTCACGCCCGTATGCTGGTGACACCTACGGTCTGCACCTGCCGCTGCTGGCGGGCACCGAAGTGGCGATTGGCTTTGAGGACGGTAACCCGGACCGGCCGTACATTGCGGGCGTGCTGCACGATTCAGCCCACGGTGACCATGTCACTATCCGCAACTACAAACGTAACGTCCTGCGGACGCCTGCGAACAACAAAATCCGCCTCGACGACGAGCGCGGGAAGGAGCATATCAAGGTCAGTACCGAGTACGGCGGCAAGAGTCAGCTGAATCTCGGTCATCTGGTGGATGCTGAAAAGCAGCAGCGCGGCGAGGGCTTTGAGCTCAGAACCGACAGCTGGGGTGCGATACGGGCACAGAAAGGGATTTTCATCAGCGCTGATGGCCAGACGAAAGCACAGGGTCAGGTGCTGGAGATGCAGCCAGCGGTCAGCAATCTGGGTGATGCCCGGGAGCAGATGACGTCTATCTCCGATGATGCGCAGAAGGCGACCGCGAACCCGGCCGATCTCCAGGCGCAAATCACACTGCTGGAACAGCAACTGACGGACCTCAAAAAATCAGTACTGCTGCTCAGCGCGCCGGATGGAATGGCACTGACCAGCGGACAACATCTGCAGGTATCGGCCGGGCAGAACCTGATAGCTACGGCTGGTAAAAATGCCGACGTCAGCGTGGTGAAAAATCTGTTCATCGGGGTGGGTAATGCCCTGAGCGTGTTTGTTCGTAAGCTGGGGATCAAGCTCATCGCGAACCAGGGGCCGGTGAGGATCCAGGCACAGAATGACCTGATGGAGCTCATTGCTCGTGGAGAAATCAGCGTCGTCAGTACCGAAGATCGTATCGAGATTCTTGCCAGGAAGCAGGTCACGATCAACGGGGGTGGAAGCTATATCACCCTCGATGCCAATGGCATTGAATCAGCCACACAGGGGGAGTACCGGACTAAAGCCGGGCATTACGGGCGAAAAGAAAAGGCTAACAAGCCGGAAGACTTCCCGAATGTGGCTCCTGAAACCACAGAACCTTCCAGTAAATTCAGCTTTTCCTGACAAGGAGTCAGTTTATGATTATCAGCCCACCGCTTTTGAAAGCGAAAGATGCCCATGAAACTGATGCGGCCTGGATTGAAAGAGTCATGACCGTAGTTGACCGCCGTGGGTATCCGGTTAACGGTTATGGTTCGTGGCATGGCGGAATACATATACGTCAGACTGACGAAGGGAGACCTGCTGAGAGCGTGCGGGCGATAGCGGATGGTACCGTCGTTTCACTCCGCAAAAGCTCAGACAAGCGCGATCAGGCACCATTTAACATCAACGCCGATAAACCCAATACAAAGGGGAGTGATGATGGTTATGTGCTGATAAAGCATGAAACCGAGATCGGTAGCGGTGATGAAGCAAAAGTGGCTTTCTACTCCCTATACATGCACCTGAAGTCGCTGGCTGAAACTGTTAAAGCCGGTGAGAAAGTTTACCGTAAGGATCCGTTAGGCCTTCCGGGCATGGTGGATGGAGTCAATGCTTTCCATTTCCAGATTTTCTGCGATGACGACAACATCAGCAAGCTGACGGGCAGGAAATCAGGAGAGCTGGATATTTCGAAGAATGGCCGCACTGATGCAGTTTACGGTGATATTCACTTTTATCTGCCTCCGCAGACAAAGTTTTATGACAAGGCCCCCGCAGATAACAGCACGTCTATCACCGGACTTTCTGAGCTCTATACCAGCAATGCGCCTCTTTATGCCAGCATGACTCTGGCCCAAGGCAACTGCACGATGGTAACGCGGCAGAAAAATACGCAGGTTGACGGGAAATATGATCTACTGGGCGAGCCACTGGTTAATGCTGATGGTAATGACTACGAATACAATCTCTATAAAACCGCAATGCGGAATTATAAGGAAAGCCCGAGTGCCGGATTCGAATTACTTCGCTTTGGGCGGGTGATCAATACAGACCATGAAACACTGGTACCGGCAGATGCGCCATTATGGATGACGGTCAATTACCCGGGGGGAAAGGGGGTAGTCAATCTTGCCGATCCAAGTATTAAAAAGTTTAGTGACGCTGACTTTCCGCATTGGACAGGCTGGCAGTTGGTTGATGACGATAGTGATAGCGATAGCCAGTGTAATTCAGCCATTATCAAGAAGCTGCAGGAAGATGGTGAGTTCGATAACCAGTGCGGAAAGTTAATCTGTCATTTCCCGTTTGAATGGGAAAAAAGTACGATCGATACCCGCTTCTCGTGGCTGAAAACGGGAAGTGAAGAGCATGATCCGATGACGGAAGAAGATTATGCAAAATTCAAGGCTCATGCCGAAGCATTGTGTTTCGACATTGGGGAACTTAGCAGCGGAAGCTTGTGGCATTTTGAGCCAAAGGCAATAATTAGCCATTTTAGAAATTGTGGGTGGTTAAGCTTCTCTGAAATGAAACAAATAGTACCTAGCCATGCTCTACGCCAATCAGGCAGAAATCGGTTTGCCTGGGAAGCTATTAACACAAACTTAAGAACATCGGGCTCGATTTTGAGCAGCCAGATTTCAAATCTAAACTCCTCCATGAGAAAGTATTGTATTAATACTCCATTTAGAGTTTCTTGTTTTTTAGGTAATGCAGTACAAGAGACCGGGTGGTTGAGTACGCTTCATGAAGGGAACGGCAGTAACCTCTGGTACGCCCCATGGTACGGACGTGGCTTTTTGCAATTAACTAACCCAGAAAACTACCTTAACTATTTTAAATATATTGGTAGAACAGTTCAAGAGCAATTAAAACAGAGTTTGGTTGATGCATATGCATCAATTGCAGCACAACCTCCTGCGAATAGATCCAATGCTACATTGCAAGATCGCCATTTCCCTACGCTTACAACAGAAATTATAGAGCTAAGAAATTCTGTTAGTGATTCACATAGCACACTAGCTGCAGATAGTGCGGGGTTTTATTGGGTGAAAAATAAGATGGCAAAATATGCTGATGAGGAGCATGTTTTAGAGAGAGTTTCAGTTAATACAAATCTTGGAACAAAGTATTACTACCGAAGCCCTAGTTTTTGGGAAGCAAGTGCCGCAGTTAATTTGCCTGGTAGGATTGGTTCGCTTTATCATCACTCACTAAACGGATTCGACTCGAGATGTTGTGCCTACGGAGTTGCCCTTGCAATTTTAACGGAAAATAAATTCCCGAATGCTTCTGGAAGTTTGGTTTTGAACTTCCCGGAAGGATATAAACATAGGAAGTAAAAATTATGAAATTGCTATATATATCAGTTTTTCTTAGCGTTAGCTCCTTCGCTATGGCTTCAGCACCAGTTGCTAAAGTGGAAGGTGCCTCAGTAACTAGAGCGTTGACATCAGATTCTAACGCAGATATTTCTTCGTCATCCAGTTTTGATGCATGCAATATGCATTTTAGTGATTTTAAATACCCCGCACTGTCTGATGATGAGTACTTCAAAAAAAAATCACCAATATCGGAGTGGACTTGCCTGTATTCTGGTGAAGCATTTGAAGCAGGATATGATGTACAGCAAGTTAACAACAAAGGGGTCAGTGTTAGTGCCGCTGATAATAAAATTGTTTATGACTACAAAAATAAAGTGTGGAAATCAATTCCGGATGCCACATATGTGAAAAATGGGAAGGCAAATCATCTGTCTCTATTTCAAGTTAAAAGCAAAGATGCATCTGGTTTTATGGCTGTCAATGCCATGGCGAAACTTAAAGATGGAACGCTAGGCCAGAGTGTTTATTTTTGTTTGATACATAAAAATAATGCCCTATGTGGTTCTGGTGTTAATTCTTCGGATGATAAAGGTGAAGATCTATCTAAAGAAACATTGAAGTTGCTTGAGAGTATTTCATTTGATGGTGACTAAATAGCTGCGCCGAATAGTAGATCACTTAAAGGGAACTCAGCCCGAATTGTGCGATCTGATCAATCGCCAAATCAAAACAAATCACCAACCGGACTGAGCGATGCCGATCATAGCACCAATACCCCGCGACGAACGCCGCCTGATGCAAAAAGCTATCCATAAAACACGCGATAAAAATTATGCCCGCAGACTCACCGCTATGCTGATGCTGCACCGGGGTAACAGTGTTAGTTGCGTTGCCAGAACGCTCTGTTGCGCCCGTTCATCTGTTGGACGCTGGATTAACTGGTTCACGTTATCGGGTGTGGAAGGCCTCAAATCCTTACCGGCAGGACGCTCCCGACGCTGGCCTTTTGAGCATATTTGCACCTTGTTACGTGAACTGATAAAGCACTCTCCCGGCGATTTTGGTTATCAACGTTCACGCTGGAGCACCGAATTACTGACAATAAAAATCAATGAGATAACCGGGTGTCAGTTGCATGCAGGCACTGTGCGTCGCTGGTTGCCCTCTGCCGGACTGGTATGGCGCAGGGCTGCGCCAACGTTGCGTATCCGCGATCCGCATAAGGACGAAAAGATGGCGGCAATCCATAAAGCACTGGACGAATGCAGCGCAGAACACCCGGTCTTTTATGAGGATGAAGTGGATATCCACCTTAATCCCAAAATCGGTGCAGACTGGCAGTTGCGTGGACAACAGAAACGCGTGATAACGCCGGGGCAGAATGAAAAATACTATCTGGCCGGAGCGCTGCACAGCGGCACGGGCAAAGTCAGCTATGTGGGTGGAAACAGCAAGAGTTCGGCACTCTTCATCAGCCTGCTGAAGCACCTGAAAGGCACATATCGACGGGCAAAAACCATCACGCTCATCGTGGATAACTACATTATCCATAAAAGCCATGAAACACAGCGGTGGCTGAAAGGGAACCCGAAGTTCAGAGTGATTTATCAGCCAGTTTACTCACCGTGGGTAAACCATGTTGAGCGGTTATGGCAGGCGCTGCATGACACGATAACGCGTAATCATCAGTGCCGTTCAATGTGGCAGCTACTGAAAAAGGTTCGTCATTTTATGGAAACCGTCAGTCCCTTCCCGGGAGGACAGCATGGACTGGAAAAAGTGTAGCGGTATTAGGCGCAGCTATTTAGCCTTAGTTAAAATTTGGAAATTTTAAAGCATGAGCGTGTGAATGTCGTATTCCCTGAAAGATCTTCCGAAATGTTATCCCCGGCAAGCTCCACCTAAAATATCCCGTTGGCTTGCCGTATTGGTGGCGATGCTGGTCATCAGCGTGATCCTTATGCGGATATTCGGACGATACATCGATAACAGTCACTTTTGGATGTTGGCCATTGGCACACCATTAGTTGTGTGGATTGTGTGTTTAACAATTCGCATGTGGGCCTGGTCATTACAGGACAGTAAAGCGAATGGTTTTGACCGGCGTCGGGAGCAATGGATCTTAAGTGAGACCCGCAGGGCCCGTCGTGCGCTTCAGGTGTTGAATACGACATTTATTACAGCCCATCAGGAAGACGAACAGCGTTCTGTCGCTGATGATATGCTCAATAATCACAGCATTATCATTTCGCAGTCGGACTGGAAAGGCGAAAAAAGCAGGAGGCTGAGCCGTATTACGGCAGAACCAGAAGATACTCCTGGATTGGTTATCTCACGTTTGTTCTCAGAGCTTATTGCCGATCTTCCAGTTCACCAGTTTCCTGAGAACGCTTCGCTTGTTGTCATCCTCGATGTCTCGTCATCTCTGCCACTCCCTGCTGTCAGCAGTATCTGGCAGGAAGCCTGGCAGGAGAGTGGCATAACCTGTGCGCTTGAGTACACAGACAGCAATGGGCCAGGGGTAGTCAACCACTGGCTGGATCACCGCATTAAAGATGATGCGATGTTATTGATTGTTGGCCTCCAGGTTGATCCGGTTGTTTCAAACAATACTGCTGAAGCAGCCGTTGCTCTGCTTCTTGGCAACCGCCTGACTCAAGAGGCACTTCAACCTCTCGCGCTGCTGCACCGGCCAGATGCTGCTCCAACCGGTGAGCTGAGGGAGGGAATGAACATGGCTGCCTATAACGTCCCGCTCAAAGAAAATATCGTCAAAAATTTATGGCTTGCCGGGCTGACAGGTGAGCAGCGTGCAGAAGTTATTGAGTGCCAGAATGTGCACCCTGCGCAGTCTGTAGAGGACGAAGCCGTCATTTCGCTCGATACATCTATGGGACATGCCGGTGCCGCGGCCCCCTGGCTGGCTATCGCTGCCGCCACCGAAATCGTCCGACAAACTCAGTCACCACAGATGATTATCTGCGGTGATACCACACAGAATATGCTGTGGAGCACGCTCATTACCCCGATTGCTTCCCGACAGGAGATGGATCCGTGAAGCTACCTTTAGCACCTAAGACTACGGAAGGCCGCTATCTTGCTGTCGCATTGATTTTCTTTTTGCTGTTAGCCGTTATGACGTTCATGGTCTGGAAGCATCCGGATATAGCCGGGATTGAAGACGGAAGTCAGCAGCAAATTTACTGGCTTATCGCCGGCGGATGTATTTCAGGCTGCGCCCTTATCGTATCCGTAGTGCTTCTGGCGGCGGTACGCACTGCCGGCAAACAGGAGTTTAATGCGCTTGTCGACAACACCAGCGGTGATGATGAGAAAAAGAAACGGGAAAATGATAAAGCGCCTGTTCACCCTGCGGTGGCCATGTGTAACAAGATCCGGGGACATCTTCGCTCCCGTGTTGGTCTGTACTGGCGTCGTAAAACTCGTCTGTTGTTAATCACTGGCGATGAGGCGGTAATCGAACTGCTGGTACCTGGCCTGCAGGAAAACCAGTGGCTTGAAGGTAACCGTACCGTTCTGATTTACGGCGGCAGTCTGACTGCTGAGCCCGATAAGGAAAAATACACCGCGCTGCGTAAACTGCGTCGCGGGCGTCCACTGGACGGTATTGTCCGCGTCATGCCGCAATTGCTTAATCTGACCCCACAAATCAGCGACAACGATTTACGCGGACTGGAAAAAATCAGCGAACTGCTCCGTTATTCCGCCCCGGTCTGGCTTTGGCAGCTGTGCGACAGCACCTGGTCGCAGGCAAAACGTACTGAGCAGCCGGTCGGGGCCAGTTTCCCACTGCGTGCTAAGCCCGACGATATTACCCGCCAGCTTGAGCTGATGCTGCCGGCCCTGCGAACGCAGGGCGTGAGTCAGGTCGCTGAGAACGATGGCCACGACTTCCTGCTACGCCTGGGCCAGCACCTCCAGGACGGCGGTATCATCCGCTGGACTCAACAACTGGTACCATGGCTGGCTGTCTCCCAGCAGCGTGTTCCGCTGCGTGGTCTGATGTTCAGCCAGCCGGACCGTCATTCTCTTCATATGTCTGAGGGAACAGCCGATCCTGAGAAATATATCCCCGAATCACAACGCCATGCGCTGACCCTGCCGGTCACCTGGCAGGGCATTGTGGATGACTGTACCCGCGTGCGTGGCCGCCGTGTTGGTATGGCGTGGGAACAGACGCTGGCCTGGACGCTGATGGCCATTATCGGTATCTGGGGCGCGGGGATGTTGCTGTCGTTTGCGATAAACCGCATGCAGATAGTCTCTGTTGCCGTGCAGGCTAATGCCCTGGTAGAGCATCCTTCCGTATCGGATTATCAGCTGACGGCGCTGCATACGCTGCGAAACGACGCTGGTCGCCTGCTGCATAATGTGCAGGAGGGCACGCCCTGGTATCAGCGCTTCGGACTGGACCATAACCAGCAGCTGCTCAACGCCATGCTGCCCTGGTACGGCGTGGCGAACAACCGCCTGATCCGCGACCCTGCAAATGAGGCGCTTAAGCAGAAGCTCAGCGCCCTGGCAAATTCAGCCCCCAACAGCGATCAGCGTGTTGCGCTTGCTAAACCCGGCTATGAGCAGCTTAAAGCCTGGCTGATGATGGCACGTCCGGATAAAGCTGACGGTGCGTTTTATGCTCAGGCTATGAAAGCCGTGCAGCCTACACGTACGGGAATGTCCACCGCTCTGTGGCAAAGTCTGTCGCCGGATTTGTGGGCCTTCTACATTTCCGAACTGCCAAAGCAGCCGCAGTGGAAAATCACGCCGGATGCGCAGCTGGTCAGCCAGAGTCGACAGGTGCTGTTGCAGCAGATTGGCCGACGCAACGCCGAAAGTACGCTCTATGAAAATATACTCAGGTCAGTGCGTCGTAACTTCGCCGATGTGTCCCTGGTGGATATGACCAGTGGAACCGATGCCCGCCGTCTGTTCTCCACCGACGAAGTGGTGCCGGGCATGTTTACCCGCCAGGCCTGGGAAGGGGGAATCCAGCAGGCTATTGAGAAGGCGGCAACGTCGCGCCGGGATGAAATTGACTGGGTGCTGAGTGACAGCCGGAAAGCCGTCTCCTCAGACCTGTCGGCGGAAGCCCTGAAAGCACGTCTGACGCAACGTTACTTCACCGACTTTGCCGGCAGCTGGCTGAGCTTCCTCAACAGCCTGCGACTTAATCCGGCGAACAACATTGCTGACGTGACCGACCAGCTCACGCTGATGAGTGATGTCCGCCAGTCGCCACTGATTGCCCTGATGAATACCCTCGCCTGGCAGGGACAGACAGGCCAGCAACGAGAAGGTCTTTCGGACTCCATCATCAAATCGGCCAAAGAGCTGGTTGGTGGAAAAGACAAACCCGCAATTGACCAGTCAGCGACAGGTCCCCAGGGACCACTGGATGAAACTTTCGGTCCGCTGCTTCAGCTTCTGGGTAAAAACCAGGGCAGCAACGTCATGTCGGCAGACAACTCCCTGAGTCTGCAGACGTACCTGACCCGTATCACCCGCGTGCGTCTGCGGCTGCAGCAGGTGGCAAGCGCTTCTGACCCACAGGCGATGATGCAGACCCTGGCGCAGACCGTGTTCCAGGGTAAAAGCGTGGACCTCACCGACACCCAGCAGTACGGCAGTCTGATTTCGGCAAGCTTTGGCGAAGAGTGGAGCGGTTTTGGCAGCACGATGTTTGTGCAGCCGTTGACCCAGGCCTGGGAGACCGTGCTTCAGCCGTCGGCAGCGAGCCTGAATGACAAGTGGAGCCGTTCGGTGGTGGCGAACTGGCACACCGCCTTTGACGGACGTTTCCCGTTTGCGGCGAGCAACAGTGATGCCTCCCTGCCAATGCTGGCTGAGTTTTTGCGCAAGGAGAGCGGACGTATCGAACGCTTCCTGACAACAGAGCTTAGCGGGGTACTGCACAAAGAGGGCAGCCAGTGGGTACCGGATAAGGTCAACAGCCAGGGGCTGAGTTTCAACCCGGCTTTCCTGCGGGCGATTAATCAGCTGAGCCAGCTGTCAGACATTATGTTCACCGATGGAAGCCAGGGCATCAGCTTTGATCTGCATGCGCGCCCTGTACCGCAGGTGGTGGAGACGCAGCTTACTGTTGATGGACAAAAGCTGCACTATTTCAATCAGATGGCTGACTGGCAGAGCTTCCGCTGGCCGGGAGACACTTACAAGCCGGGGACGATGCTGACCTGGACTACGGTCAACGCCGGCGCGCGTCTGTTCGGGGATTACAGCGGGACATGGGGCTTTATTCGCTGGCTGGACCGGAGTAAGCGGCAGCAGCTTGATCGCAGCCAGTGGATGATGAGCTTTACCGCTCCGGACGGTCACACCCTGCAGTGGGTGCTGCGCTCACAACTTGGAAAAGGTCCGCTGGCGCTGCTGGATCTGCGCGGATTCACGCTGCCGGATCAAATATTCAGCGTCGACAGCGCAGCCACGGCTCAGGCGCTGATGGCCAGTGCCGTAAACAGTGACATGGATGGAGTCGAATAATGAGCACACTGCAGAATCTGGTCGTGGCCTGTCAGGCTGACGACACGCAGCTGCGGCAACAGGCGCAGACGCGCACGAAAAACTGGCAGCCCTGGCTTGCTCCGGTAAGTGACACCAGTCCAACCGGAGAAGATCCTGGCTATGACGATGATTTTCAGCGTATCCGCGAAGAGGTCAATAAGCTCTCCGGGATTGATACCGGACTGATATGTACGCTTGCCGAAAAACTGCTGACCACCACGGCCAAAGATATCCGGATCGCCACCTGTTACTGCTGGGCGCGTCTGCACCAGGACGGGGAGGCTGGCTTTGCTGAAGGGCTTGAGCTGCTGGCGGGATTGCTACAGCGCTATGGAACGCAGCTTCATCCTCAGCGTGAGCGGAGCCGTAAACCGGCCCTGGAGTGGCTCGCAGGTTCCCGTGTTCTGGACAGCCTGTCACTCTGGCCGGAGGTGGTACGCGACGATGTACTGCGCACTGCCGGTGCGCTGCTGCTTATTTGCGACAGTCTGGAGTCAGAGCCGGAAGCGTCACGGCCAGAACTGAATGCCCTGTACAGTGCGCTGGAATCTCGCCTGATGAAGGCCGGGGGTGTGGATGCTGTGGTGCCACAGAACGCCGGTAACAAGGCACCGTCACAGACCTCCACGCACACGACGGAGCCTGACGCGCCAGTTCTGAGTCGCATCACCTCCGGTCAGGATTTGCTGGCTCAGGCCCGTACACTGACCGGATATTTGCGTGAGCAACCTGATGGCTGGCTTGCCGCCCACCGGCTGATGAAAAGCCTGCGTCATGACACGCTGCACAGTATTCCTGCTCCGGATGCACAAGGGAAAACCCGAATCGAACCGCCGCGTGCAGACCAGCGGGCCATGCTTAAGCGCCTGTATCTGCAGCAGAGCTGGTCCGAAATTATGGAGCAGGCAGACAGCGCCTTTTCACGCGGCGCCAACCACCTCTGGCTGGATTTGCAGTGGTATATCCATCAGGCCCTGGTGAAATCGGGGCAGGATGTGCTGGCTGATATCATCGCCGCCGATCTGAAAGGACTGCTGCGCCGCCTTACCAGTCTTGAAACCCTGGCCTTTAATGACGGTACGCCGTTTGCCGATGAGGTCACGCTGAACTGGATAAACCAGAGCGTGCTGGATGATATGCCCGGCTGGCGGGATGAGCCGGTCAGTGCCGCCGGTGAAACAGATAACGATATCCTGGCTCTCGAGCCGGAAGCGCTGGAGAAAGCGGACACTGACGGTCTGGACGCCACACTTCACTGGCTGCAGACGCGCCCGGGTGCGGATTCCACGAAAGACAAATGGCTGCTGCGTCTGCTGATGGCCCGTGTGGCAGAGCAGAAGGGCAAAAATGAACTTGCGCTGCATCTGCTGGGTGAGCTCGACAGTGCCGCACAGTCAATCACCCTCACGCAGTGGACACCGGCACTGCTGTTTGAAGTGAAATCGCGTCGACTCAGACTGCTTCGCATGAAAGCCACACGCAGTGAAACCGATAAATCACGACTTCAGCCCGAGATGGATTTGCTTCTGTCCGGTCTGATTGCGCTCGATCCGGCAAGCAGTGCAATGCTTTGCGGATAACCCTGACAGAATTCAGCCAGAGGGAAAAATATGGCAGCAGAAGGCTTTTACCTGGTGCAGGGCGACAGGACGACCTGCGGCGGGAAAATCACCACGGGCGCAGAGGATCACACTCTGTTTGATAAACCTGTTGCCCGGGAGCAGGACAGTGTGACCTGCGGGAAGCATGCCGGACTATTCAAGATAGCCGGTGGCATCGACAACGATACCATTCATGACCGGCGAATGGCTGGAACCCTCGACAGCTACAGTACCTGCCCCTGTAAGGCGAAGTTTATTCCGTCGATGATGGATGATACGTACGAGAAAAGTTCAGCAGGAGCAGCTGTTTCTGCTGAGGAGCCTGGAAAGACATCGATAGCGAATGCCCTTTCTCAGGCTTTTCTGGCAGGCGCGCAGGCTGATACGATATTAGCTCCGGGATATCCTACGTTGATTAACACCCACACCGTTCCGGATGATAATGTGCGAGGGATGCTAAGATGTAACAGACATGATTTCCTCTTGCTGACGATGGAGGAATGCCAGAGGATTATTGACGGCTGGGATTTCGTTAAAAAGAAATGGAAAGATGCCACAACAAATCCTCTCGGGAATACTGTTAAAACTTATGCAACGAATATAGATGATGTGGGCAATGCTTCAGCGATGGTATACAAATTGGGGAGTATTGGTATCACAGCAACAGTATTTGTTAACCACAAAGGAACGCGGCTGATAAAAATCAGTGGTTATGCAGCAGTCAGGAAAATACTCAATACCCCAGTTTTTGGTGAAATGAATCCAAAAATCATCGAAGCAGGAGTAGGAAAATTTGGTTTACAGAAATCTATTGTCGACGGTGCGATTCTCGGTTTTGTCTATGTATCGGTAATGGATACAATTGATTTCATATTAAATGATGAAACAACGCTTGCAAAATTCCTTGGAACACTTGCTACTGATCTCGCTAAAGTAGGTATATCATCTGCCGCGCTTTATGGTGTGGGTCTTTATACGATGACTTCGTTCGTTGTGCTGAATCTTGCAGTGGTTGTTATTGCCGGGATTGGTATTGCAGTCGTATTAAACTATCTGGACAGTAAATATCATATTACTGACAGATTAGTTAATTTCATTGCACCTTATATCGAATCGGCACAACAAGAATTTGTTGAAAAATCCAGGGAGGTCTCAGATGGCATCCTGGACTTAGGTGCGATGTATGTCGATGGCATGCTGAGAAAAGGACGGCAAGTTATCGAGGCGGAAGTAAAACAATACGTAAAAAAATACCTTGGTGACCTTACATCTCAGGCGATAGATTTATGAGTGCGAAACGAAGGTTTTTTGGTACAGTCATTATCTGGTGTATCTTTTCATTCGGATCACTGTGGTTTTCGAAGGAAATATTCGTTGAGTATTTTGATTTCAAAATAGTCATAATATTTTCCCCGTACGCGACTGCTTTGTTAATGATTCCAGTTATATTGCTTTTCCCATGTATATACTGGTTTATGTCTGTGAGGTATGGGGAGGAATTGGCAATCCAAAAATGCAAAAATGTTAATAAAGTCTTTATAGGACTTGTAGGCATATTTATCGTAAGTTCTGTGATTTTTGCTTTTGCATACACTTCTACCCTTCAAAGTAAAGGCTATGTAAAATGCTCCGGTCGTCCTGATGGATGGATGCCGGGGATGGCCACTGAGTATGTACTACCACCATCAGTATGTGGGCAGCGTGGTAATTAATAAGATGTTACTGTCCTAAGCAACATCATCGGCACAATTTTATTTAAATAATACTATTCATTCGGCAATTATTGAGCAGAAATAAATATGGATGATTTAACCCTGCGTTATTATGACGCAGAAATGCGCTATCTGCTGGAAGCCGGCGAAGAGTTTGCCCGTGCTCACCCCGAGCAGGCGGCAATGCTCAATCTCGATAAAGCGGGCGCGCGCGACCCGTATGTCGAACGCCTGTTCGAAGGTTTTGCCTTCCTGATAGGGCGGCTTCGCGAGAAGCTCGACGACGACCTGCCTGAACTGACCGAAGGGCTGGTCAGCCTGCTGTGGCCGCATTACATGCGTACCATTCCGTCAATGTCGGTGGTGGAGTTCACCCCCGACTGGCGTGAGATGAAAGAGCAGATGCGTATTGTCAAAGGTTTCGAGATTAACTCGCGGCCGATCGGTGAAAAGAGTACGCGCTGCCGGTACACCACAACCAAAGAAATCACCCTCCAGCCGCTGTCGCTGGATCACGCCCGCCTGTCGACTGACGCTGACGGACGTTCGGTTATCAGCCTGCGCTTTAACTGCAGCCCTCTGGCCGACTGGAGCCGTGTCGATCTCAGTCATCTCCCGTTCTATTTCAACGCCGACGCCCCACTGGCCTGTGCCATGCATGAAGCCTTCACCATGAATGTTGCTCGCCTGTGGCTGCGGATACCTGGCGACAAGGACAGAAGACCGCTCGACGGGTATTTCACCGCGCTGGGATTTGGCGAAGACGATAACCTGTGGCCGAAGGGCAGCAGCAGCTTTAGCGGCTATCAGCTGCTGCTGGAGTACTTTACCTTCCGCGAGAAATTCATGTTCACAGATCTGCGCGGGCTGGAGACTGTTGCCTTTCCGTCTGAGCTTTCCTGGTTTGAAATCGATGTGGTGCTGGCGGAGCGCTGGGAGCATGATTTCAGTTTTACCGAAAAGCATCTGCGCCTGAACTGTGTGCCGGTGATTAATCTGTTCCCGCTGGAGTCTGACCCGCTGACGCTCAACTCGCTGCAAACCGAGTACATGCTGCGCCCGATGCGCGTGCAGGATGGCCACACCGAGATATATGCCGTGGATTCGGTGACGTCATCGAGCCAGCATACCTACGTGCCGTTCTCCAGCTTCCGCCACAAAGGGGGAATGATGCGCCATGAAGCGCCGGAATATTACTACCACACCCGCGTGCGCCGGGGGCCATCCGGGCTGCATAACACCTGGCTTATCGTGGGCGGTGAAGCGTTTGATAACCATACGGTGCCGGAAGATGAAAGCCTGTCTCTGACGCTCACCGGTACCAACGGTCAGCTGCCGCGACGGGCGTTGCAAAGTACCGTGCTCGATACAGTGATGAAAAGCACCTCTGCCAGTATTACGGTGCGTAATCTCTGCGCCCGACACAGCCCTGTTATCCGCCCGCCCGGGATCGCTTTCACTGGCGCGTGCTCAGCCACCTCGGCAGCAGTTTTCTCTCCATGATGGATAACGCCGAAGTCCTGCGCGGCACGCTGGCACTGTATGAATGGACCGACAGCGAGATGAACCGCCGTCGTCTGGAGGCAATTATCGACGTGAAGCACGGCGAAACCGAACGTTTTGAGCAGGGTTACCTGGTGCGCGGCGTGCAGATTGAGGTGACGCTCGACAGCAACGGGTTCGCCGGGC
Organism: Enterobacter sp. JMULE2; assembly: GCF_013337145.1. Lineage (NCBI taxonomy): Bacteria > Pseudomonadati > Pseudomonadota > Gammaproteobacteria > Enterobacterales > Enterobacteriaceae > Enterobacter > Enterobacter sp. JMULE2. The sequence goes on along the minus strand of NZ_SGWD01000017.1, from coordinate 480,163 downwards.
ATGGCGATATCTGCCTGTTCGGCGAGATGCTGAGCCGCTTCTTTGCGCTTTACACCGATATCTACCTGTTTAACCGTCTGATTATCATTCTGCAACCGACCGGAGAGCGTCTGGAAGGGAAGAGAAGCACAATCGCCGCATTCCCGGCTGACCCCGAGACTGGAAGCTGACCTTCACCGGATAAACTTTTACCGGTTATGTCAGCTGCTGGAGAAGCTGAATCCGGATAAAACACTGATGGGCTCAACCAGCCATCCGGCTGATGACCCGGTGCGCTTTGCCCCGCATCCGGGAATGGGCTTCCCGACCAGCGAGCTGAAGGCTGTCGAATACGATGAGGATGACGAACGTAACCGCCGGTTATTCGTACCACATTTCTGGGCATGTACGGCGTGGATTCGCCGCTGCCGACAGCGTATCTCGACGATATCACGCTGCGTACGGAAGGGCATGAAGCGCTGCAGAGTTTTCTCGATATCTTCAGCCACCGTATTCTGACTCAGTTTTATCGCATCTGGCGTAAATACTCTTACGAAATCTTCCCCGCGCCACCTTTGAGCCCGGCAGGACCTGGCGTAAATACTCTTACCCGGCCACCTTTGAGCCCGGCGGAACCGACAGCATTTCGCAGTCGCTGCTGGGTCTGGTGGGGCTTGGCATTCCCGGAACGGCCAGAAATATCGCCACGCCCGTCTCGCGATTTCTGGCGCTGCTCGGCGTGCTTCAGCAGCCCGGAAAAACCCGGCAGGGCATGCAGGCACTGGTCAGCCTTCTGGCACCGTATACCCGGGTTCAGGTCAGCCCGTACTGCCTGCGCCCGGTAGAAATCAGCCGGCCGCTGGGTTTTTACGGCGATGAGGATTTTCTGCTGGACGGCAACACGCCGCTCGGCGATGAAGTGATGGATGCCAGCAGTCAGCTGCTCATTGCTCTGGCCACTGACGACGAGATGGAATCGCAGGGCTGGAAGCCGGACGGGCTGCTGTATCAGGATTTTCTGGTGATGCTGCGGGTTTATCTGGGCTGGCGCTTTAAGGCAAAAATCACGCTGACCACCAGTACCCGCCTGCTGGCCGTTCCTCCGCTCGGTGAAGGTCCGTTTTGGTTAGGTATGAATGGCGTGCTGGGCGCGGAAGAAGGAGAGCTGGCGGAAGACATTCCGCAGACCTTTACCACAGAGTTAGGTTATTACACGGGGCCGGAGCCCGCCACGCAACAACAAGGAAACCGACGTGTTACGTACAAGTTTGATTAAATCTGCATGCTGCCTGCTGGCATTAGGTCTGACCGGTTGTGGCGTAACCCAGGATATTTCAGATGGTACAAAATCGACCTGGACCGCCATTTTCCACAAGAAGATAAAGGTGCTGCGCCTGGACTTCACTGCCCGTGAAGCGCTGAATACGGATGCACGTGAGAGCAACTCGCTATCCGAACCGGTTGTGGTCCGCGTCTGGCAGCTCAAAGACCGCAAGACCTTCGATAAAATCGTCTATCAGCAACTGATTAAAGAAGGTGACACCCTGCTGAAAACCGACCTGCTTGCCAGTCGTGACGTGGTATTGAAACCGGGTGGGGATGCTAACCTCGATATGCCTATGGAAGAAGAGACGCAATGTGTTGCCGTGGCAGGACTGTTCCGCGATCCGGATATGGTGAACAACACCTGGAAGCTGGTTATCAGACGGGACGACCTTGACCCGGATAAGCCGCGCGTTCTGGAAGCGGGCAGTAACCACCTGACGCTGCAACCCTTTAAGGATGAATGATGCCCGGGGAACATAATACACCTTCACTGTATGAAATACTCACCGGTCATTTTACCGGCGGCCTGAGCCTTAGCCTGGTTGATGAAAAAAATCAGGTCATTCTCTCGGTGCTCGATAACATGCAGCGCATCCTCAACTGCCGGGCGGGCACGCTGGCGCATCTGCCGGACTATGGCCTGCCTGATATGACGAAAATCCTGCAGGGAATGCCGGGTACCGCCCATGAGCTGATGGGCACATTGTCTGCCGTGCTGCTCAGATATGAGCCGCGTCTGAAAAAAATCGCCGTGGTCCTGCTGGAGCAGAACGTCCCCGGTGAACTGCGCTACGCGATTGATGCTGAACTTAAAGGTGTCGGTCTGGTGCGCTACGGCACTGAATTTATGCCCGAAGGTCGCGTGCTGCTGCGACACCTGAAGAGTCAGCAGTATCTGGAGGCCGGATCTTATCTGTGAATATCCCCCCTGGAGGTTAATAATGAAACGAGACTGGGATTTGCTGCGCAAGTTACTGATTGACGTTGAGGAGGAAAATGATCTGTTTGACGGTTTTCCTGATAAGCCTGAGTGGACGGAGCAGGCTGAAGACGCGTATTTCCGGCAATACAGTGAGTACGAAGAATATAAATCCCGCTTTTTCGGGCACCTGGAATTACTGACTGAGAATGGTTATATCGATGGTATTACGGTTTTACGGGGAGCGGACGGGCATATCTCTCACGGGATAACGACCCCACGGCTGACGATGAAAAGTCATGACCTGCTCGACACCATGCGATCTTCACCTGTCTGGGACTCGATCAAGAGTACGGCAAAAAGCAAAGGCATCGAACTCACCTTTGATGCCATCAAAGCCCTCGGGGCGGCTGCGCTCAGACACATTATCGGCTGAATCTTTCCCGTACATTTAATAACGTCACTATTTTCGCGCCTCTGCAAGAACGGTGCTGAGGCCGTCATGCTTGTTTCCTGGCGTAATATTTACTGGCTGACGAAACGGCCATTAAATCGCCCGGGAAATTTACCCAAAGAGCAAAAATAAACGAGGAATACTGAAATGAAAAAAATAGTCCTCCTTCTGATGTTCACTCTGGCTGGTGTTCAGCAGGCAGAGGCCGCACGTGGAAGGCAGCCCTGCTCCGGCTCAAAAGGCGGGATCGCACACTGTACGTCGGATGGTCGTTTTGCCTGTAATGACGGGACTCTGAGCCGGTCGACGCGATTCTGTTCGGGATACGGTTCCTCGGAAGCCAGCAGCCCGGTTAAACGTTCCACCTCCCCCCGCAAAACGCAGACGAAAAAGGTGACAATGGCGAAAAAGCATCAGCAGCAACGTGTTACAGAAAACGACGCGACGGTTGACAGCAAGCCGCGACAGCCCACCTGTGCGCCTCTCTATATGGCCAGCAAACCCGGGTTTACGCATTTACCCATTTGCTCCGGGAATCAGTACTGAGCCGGACCGGAGAAGTACTGTCGAATGTAAACATCATGAATACACAGGAAAGGAATAAAATAAAACATGGCACGAAGAAAAAAAGATGATAATACGGCGGGTATTATTCTTGTTATTATTGGCGTTATTGCCTGGGGTATATATATTGCTGTGCGGGCACTTATTAATCTCAATGAGCGATTTATCGATTTTGTCTCAAATCCCCCCGGTATTATCGGACTGTTCTTTGGATTGCTTGCGGCTTTTACGCTGATACTCCGGATATTTATCTCTCGTGGATACCGAAAGAAAGCAAAAGCCCTCGACGATGCGCTGGCCGCTCTGGCTTTACAGGAAAAAGCCATAGCAGAAACAATCAGGGCCGGTATTTCCCGCGGCGTAATACTTGAGCAGAAGCAGCTGGCAACTGAACGGGAAACATTCAGCAATAACAAACATAAAAGCCGTCGCGCGCTGCAGCGTATTGTTGACTCTGCCTGGACGTTTAAAGTCAGAACATTACTGGCCGGAACCACCATTAATAACTGGCAGAGCAAATATGACCAGCTCCGGAAGGAGAAAGAAGCCTACGCCGCCATCCGCGACAAAATACGTTTTCTTGAGCTTGAGGATAATGCCGACTGGGAGAGCGTAAACCAGCAGTTTCTTGACAGGGTCGCCCTGCTGGAAAAAGCGCAGGAAGAAAAGGAATACCAGGCTGAACTCAAACGGCAGATGCGGGAAGAAAAAGAACGTCAGGATGAGCTGGACAGGCAGCAGCGCGAGGCCGAAGAGGAAGAGCAGCGCCTTGCTGAGCAGCAGCGGTTACTGGAAAAGGCCCTTCTGGCGGCAGAAGGCGCCCACAGGGAAGCGCTGGAGAGACAGCGCCTGGAGCTGGAACAAAAAATTGAGGCGGTTCATCAGCAATATGAGCGCGCCAAATCGATGGCGCAGCTCACGAAGCAGGGCCATGTCTATGTGATTTCGAATATTGGCTCCTTTGGTGAAAACGTCTTCAAAATTGGCATGACCCGACGCCTTGAGCCTATGGAGCGCGTGAAAGAGCTCAGCGGAGCCTCCGTGCCGTTTGATTTCGATGTTCATGCCATGATTACCTGTGATGACGCCCCGGCGCTTGAAAAAACGCTTCATGACCACCTGGACAACTACCGGATTAACAGGGTCAACCTGCGCAAGGAATTTTTCCGCGTTGAGCTCGGGAGGATTATCGAAGAGGTGGAGCGCCATCACGGGACCGTTGAGTATATTGCCGATCCGGCGGCGCTGCAGTACCTGCAGAGCTGCGAATATGCTGAAAGCGAAGCCGCGTAAACAGGAAATACATCCCCTATTTTCACAGGGATATTCAGCCATGAATGACATGACTCCCCGTAAAATCAAAACCGGCGGCGACCCCAGGGCGCTGCCGGATTATGCCGCCCTGCGCGATGAGCTGGGCAAACTGACGCATCCGGCGCGTCCGGATGTTGACTGGCGCAGGGTGCAGACCCTGTGCCTGCGCCTGTTCGAACACAACGGCGTGGAGCTTCAGAGCGCATGCTGGTACACCCTGGCCCGCATTCACATTGCCGGGCTGCCCGGTATGAATGACGGTCTGTTTATCACCGGCACGCTGGTGCGGTATCAGTGGTCGGTGATGTGGCCTGCCGGTGGATACGCCCGGGCTGAAATCCTTGCCGGCCTCAGCCAGCGGCTGCAGAACGTTCTGCGAACGCTGACGCTTAAGGACAGTGATGACCTGCATGCCCTGTACCAGAGTGAAAAATGCCTCACTGAACTCGGCGACTGCCTTGCGCGCCATGAGCTGAGACAGGCATGTCGTCTGGATGGTCTGCAGCAGCAGGTCCGCTCAGCCATCGCGCGTCTGGAAAATATGCCTGATGGTGGCGGTGATGAACCCGGTCTGGTGCTGCCGCTGCAGGCGGTGGTGTCCGCGGAGTCTGATGACGGGCCGGTGCGGTTTGTCTGGTCTGCGGAGCCGGAGCGGGATTCCGTGCTGAGCGCCGGTATTTTCGGCCCCTGGCACCGCAGAATGCGTCTTCAGGGTTTTGCCCTGGGGGCCGTCAGCGCCCTGATTCTGGGCGGGCTGCTTTCATGGGGAATATATGTGCTGAACAGGCCGATGTCCGAAGAGCTTAAGCTTGAGGCCACCCTGACGCCGCTGCCTCAGCCCCTCTCTCAGAAGCAGCTGAACAGGCTCTGGTACGAATCCTCTCTCACGGAGACTGAGGGCGAAAGGCTTGTTGACGCGACCCGTCAGCAGCTGGCCTGGCTGCAGTCCCTTCCCCCGGACTGGGCCCGGCAGTACGGTCAGGAACTCATTCGTCAGGCCCGCACCCTGTGGCCGGATAATCCTGACGTCCTCAGCCTGCAGGCGAACCGGCAGAAAACGCTGGAGGCTGATGCGCTGCCGCTGAGTGAACTTCATGGCTGGCATCAGGGAATGACCCGCCTGCAGGCGCTCGCCGCCAGGCTCGGGGCGCTGGATGAAAAACGGGGGCGGTATCTGACGGTGAGCGAGCTTAAAACCGAGGTGTATGCCATCACGCGGGCTCTGGAGTCTGCCGTGCCGGCAGGGGAGCATCTCCGCAGGATGGCCGAAAGCAGCGACGGGGAAACCGCTTCCCTGCATGATGCGGAGCGGCATCTGCAGGCGCTTATCAACCGCGAGGCCCTGCTGAAAAATAAAGAGCAGCCCGAACCTCATTTTTAACAGGCATAAACTGCCGGACTCAGGGAGAACATCATGCTGGATGAAAAGGATAAGATGCTGCTGAGATTAATACAGGATGACTGCAGCATCTCCATGCGGGCGCTGGGTGAAAAAATCGGGCTGACCCAGACCCCGTGCCGGGAGCGACTTATCAGCCTGACCGAAAAGGGATATATCCTGGGTCAGGCTGTACTGCTGAACCGGATGAAGCTCGGTCTCGCCATGACGGGGTTTATGATGATAAAGATGTTTGAGCACGCACCAGGCAGGGAAGAGGCAATGACCGCGGCCTTCGCCTCAATGCCTGAGGTGATTCGCCTCTGCCGCACTGCCGGTGAATATGACTATATTCTGCAGGTGGTTGCCGCTGACATGGAGGACTTTTCGGCTGTTCTTACCCGGCTTAAATCGCATGCCGGCACCCTCTGCAGCTTCACCACCACCATGGCGCTTGAGGAAATAAAAAACACCACTCGTCTGCCGCTGAATTTTAAAGAAAGCACACCTGCGTAAACGGTCTGCTGAAAGGCATCATTAATTTACATGCCCGGGGAAGCAACTGCCATATTTCACTGAGCATATTCACTCCATTCTTCAATGCGCGGTGTAGCCCGTAATATCCGAAGTGTGGAAGTGAAAGGTTATATCAAAAAAAGTAAACAACAGAAAACCGCTCCGGATAAATTTATTTTTAAATGTGGAGAACATTATGAATCCATCAATCATCAGGCCATGCCGTCATTGTGGGGCACTTATTTCACATGATGCCACACGGTGTACGCACTGTAATGTCAGAACCCCCTTTTCCGGAAGGCATGCAGGACATTTACTTCCGTGGATACTGAGTGTCTTGTTACTTGCCGGCTTTGTCGTATTTACCTCTATTTACGGGTGATATATATGACCTGCATATACAGAATGACGGTGGCGTTATTGCCTGGGCTTATTTTCAATCAGCACCCGTTTGGGTGAAATTTTAAATGGAGTATTAAATGAAAGAACTGAACATTACAGATGAAGTCAATAAGGCCGGGGAGTGGTTTGCAAAAAATCAGGGATTATTAACCGAATACGCGGTCAATATTATTTCGGCCGCCGTCCTGTTAATTACCGGACTGATATTTGCCCGCCTTGTCGGTACGGCGCTGGAGCGGGTGCTCTCCTGTCGCGGGATTGACGTGACGGTATCGGGCTTCCTTGCGGCCATGGTCCGCTATGCCATCGTTGCCTTCACGGTCATTGCCGTACTCGGCCGCCTGGGTGTCCAGACCGCGTCGGTCATTGCCGTGATAGGGGCTGCTGGCCTGGCTGTGGGGCTTGCCCTGCAGGGTTCGCTGTCAAACTTCGCCGCCGGCGTGCTGCTGGTGACGCTGCGTCCCCTGCGCACCGGTGAGTTTGTGGATGTGGGCGGCGTGGCCGGCACGGTTGACCGGGTGAATATCTTTTCCACCACCCTGCGCACGCCTGACAACAAAATCATTATCGTACCGAACGGCAAAATCATCGCCGGGGACATCATCAACTTCTCGCGCGAGCCGCGTCGCAGGGTGGATATCACCGTGTCCGTGGCCTGGTCTGCCGATATTGAGCAGGTGAAGCGCGTGGTGAGTGATGTCGTTACGGCCGATAGCCGGATTATCCATGAAAACGGCATCACGGTACGACTGAACGAGATGGCGCCGCCGGCGCTGAACTTCGTGGTGCGTTGCTGGACAGATACCGCTCTTTACTGGGATGTCTGGTTTGACCTGACGGAAGCCATCAAGCGCGAGCTCGACGACAACGGTATTCCTGCACCGCGCCCGCAAATGGATGTCAGCATCAGAAATGACGACAGGCTGCATGGAAACTGAACCATGCTCATCCCGTGCAACCAGACGGTTGTCGTGTGATTCACAGTGTCATCAGATTCAATGAACTAAAGGAAATGAAGCAATGAACAAAAAAATAGCGTGCGCGTTTGTGTTACTGGGGGCGCTGCTACCTGCCGTATCCGCCGTGGCAATGGATAAAACAGCGACCGGTGCCGTTGTTGGCGCAACCGTCGGCGCTGCTGCCGGGAAGGATGTGAAATCAGCCGTCGGGGGCGCGGTTGTCGGTGCAGGCACCGGAGCAATGACCAAAAGCGGTGACACAGGCAAGGCAGCCCGACAGGGCGGTGCGGCAGGCGCAGCTACCGGTGCAGTCGTGGCGGCCGCAACGGGTAAAAGCGTGGTGAAAGGTGCTGTCACGGGGGCGGGCGCAAGTGGACTGGCCGGCGAGGCCCTGCACTGATAAATGACACAGGGCAGCGAACATACTGCCCTTTCTGCAGATCGCGTGGACTGGCGGCACGATTTCTGGCTGCTTAGTAAAAGGGCACGTTAAGGTCGTACAGAAAACGCTCCAGGCTTATGCGCCATCACATCAACCCGTACAGGTAAATTTATGCCCCCTTCACTCGCGGAGGTTATCCATCTGATCCGCAGTCGCGGCGACAGTGCCCCGGGTTTTATTACGACAGAAACCCGGCTTGTTTCAGGTCTGGGATTCTGCAGTGATGACATGGAGGAGCTGCTTCACGAAGCGGAATGGCGTTTTGGCGTCAAATTTCCATCTGATGAAAATGCCCTTCGGGAGCTCTTTTCCCTCCTGCCACATGAATACCTTTTGACTCTGCAGGATAGCCTGCCGCTCTCACCCGCATGGGTGTTGTGCCGGTTACGGGTCGCGCCTTTGCCGGTGCAGGCAGATATCAGCGTGGGGGATTTTTTCCGCGGACTCACCTCGCTGTGTCTGAAGGGCGGCGAAATGTAGTCTTGTCTGTGGCAAACCATGGCAACTGACACGGAGCCACAGCAACGAGTTACCGGCGGTGCAAATGTATCCTGAAGAGCGGTACCAAATCGCGAATACCGACGAGGGGAAGATCGTGCCCGACCAGAATGCCATTTTGCAGGTGCACTGATGCGCTGTCGGTTACACCAGTTTCAATCCTGTATTATTGAAACAACGCTATAAATGAAGTCGTGTTTAAGCACAGGCAGTTTGTCTGCGGCGAAAGATTTCCTGGAAAGGTTATATTTACGTTAAATTTTCAGCGACAGTCTTTGGCATATTACCCAGAATGATAAAAATTGGTTTGTGAGGCAATTTTTATTTCGACGGTTGCCTTCCTGTCTCATATTCCGCGACCGTGCTGTACTTTATGGTATTGCAATTTGGCGACTTCATCGGGTGATTTGTGCCTCTGTGTCGACAACCTTTTTCTCTAAACATTTTGTCATCAGAAGAATGTCTCTTAAGGAGAAGTCATGAGTATTAAAGCGCAGGTTAGCATCGCGCATAAACTGGGATTTACGTCTCACCAGAATGCGGTCCCTCTGTTACGTGAACTGACGTTGCATAATGAGTCAGAGCAAACCTTTGAAAATCTGACGTTGCATCTGCAGACAGTTCCAGCAGTGCTGGAAGCTAAGCAATGGAATATTGACTGTTTGCTTCCCGGCTTGTCCGTTGATATTCGTGAGCGGGATGTGAAGCTCAATGCGGGATGGCTGGCTGAGCTTACAGAGAGTGTGGCATGTGAAGTCACCCTCAGTTTACGACAGAGTGATGACGTACTTTTCTCCTTAAATTATCCCCTGGAAGCGCTGGCAAAAAATGAGTGGGGGGGAAACTCGATGGTGGAGCTCCTGCCATCTTTCATTATGCCAAATGATCCCTCAGTTGATCGAATTCTCAAGGCTACGTCGGAAGTGTTGCGTAGTGCAGGGAAAAATGATGCGCTGGATGGCTACGAAAGTAAGTCCAGAACCCGCGTCTGGGAAATGGCTTCAGCGTTATGGACGGCCGTCTGTAATCTGAGCCTCAGTTACGCATTGCCCCCTGCAAGCTTCGAGTGCAACGGTCAGAAAATTCGTACGCCGGGCGCAATTATGGAAGGCAAGATCGCGACTTGTCTGGATACAACCTTATTGTTTTCTTCTGCGCTCGAACAAATGGGACTCAACCCTCTGGTTTATTTGAGCGAAGGGCATGCTTTTGCGGGCCTCTGGCTCCAGCCGCAGGAGTTTGCCCAACTGGTCACTGAAGATGTCTCTTCGGTCCGTAAGCGTGTTGATCTGAAAGAGATGGTGGTGTTTGAAACGACTTTTGTTACAAAAGCGCACCCACCATCATTTACGCAGGCTTGTGAAGAAGCGTTAAAACACCTGACTGAAGAAGAGTTTCATGCTGCGATCGATACTCGCCGCGCTCGTATGCAAAAAATACGCCCGCTGGCTCTGGGCGGTTTACGGCAGGAAAACCAGACTGAATCGGAACCTGAAATTCGACATGGTTTTGAAGATGCCCCTTTACTTCCTTCTTTTGATCTTGATATTGAAGTTGAAAGTAAAAAAGAAGCATCGGGGCGGCTGGTTCAATGGCAGCGGAAATTGCTGGATTTAACGACCCGTAACCGCTTATTACATATGCCGGAGAGTGCAAAAGGGATCCGTTTGATTTGCGATAATCCTGGAAACCTGGAAGATAAACTGGCCGAGGGTAAGCGGATCCGAATTGTTCCGTTGCCTGATCTTGAAAGTGGGGGGCGAGATGCTGAACTCTATCGTCAGCAGACCAATAAAAACCTTCGTGAAGAATATGCCAGCCAGGCGCTGGAGCGCGGCGAAGTTGTGTCGCTACTGGAAAAGGATCGTCTGGAATCATTGCTTATAGATTTATATCGCAAGTCAAAAAGCGATCTTGAAGAAGGTGGGGCGAATACCCTTTTCCTTGCTGTCGGCTTCCTGAAATGGAAAAAGTCAGCCGATGATCCAAGGAGCTATTCGGCACCACTGATCCTACTGCCTATCCAGTTGGATCGGAAAAGTGCGCTGTCAGGCGTGACAATGCGACTTCTGGAGGAGGAGCCCCGTTTCAATCTGACTCTGCTCGAACTTCTTCATAATGATTTTGCTCTGACAATCAACGGACTGGACGGTGAATTACCGACGGATGAGAGTGGGATCGATGTGGATGGTATCTGGAATATGATACGCCATGCAGTGCGGGATATTCCCGGTTTTGAGGTCATGCGGGACGTTGTGATCGGCACTTTCTCTTTTGCTAAGTATCTGATGTGGAAAGATCTGATCGACAGAGCCCCACAACTGATGCAAAGCCCGCTTGTAAAATACCTCATCGAGCGCGGAAAAGAGGATGTGGTTCTTGAGAAAAGTGGCGAAATTATAGATGCAGATAAGCTTGATGATACGCTGAATACTGAAGAACTTTTCCTGCCATTACCAGCCGATTCCTCACAAATAGCCGCCGTGGTGGCCTCTGCAAAAGGTCGTGATTTTGTCCTCGACGGCCCGCCTGGAACCGGGAAGTCCCAGACCATTGCCAATATGATTGCGCATAATCTGGCACTGGGAAGGCGTGTCTTATTTGTTGCCGAGAAAAAAGCAGCGCTGGATGTGGTTTACCGACGGCTGGAAGCTCATGGGCTGGGCGAGTTTTGCCTGGAGTTGCATTCCAGCAAAACGTCAAAAATGGATTTCCTCAAACAACTGGAAAGGGCGTGGGATGCCCGGGATTTGTTGACGGCTCTGGAATGGGAAGAGGAAGCGGGTAAGGTACAACGCCTGCGGGACAGGCTGAATGGTATTGTTCGGTTGCTGCACCAACGCTGGCCAAATGGATTAACACTCCATCAGGCGATGGGGCGGGTAATTAAAGATGCCAGTACTGTAACGCCACACTTCACCTGGGCTGCGGGTATACTGCACACAGATGAGCAAATGACAGTATTCAGAGAGGTCGCAAAACGCCTCGAGCTCAATCGCGATGCTTTTAAAAAGCATGATTGCCACTTTGGTGTGATTAATCAGACAGACTGGACAAATGGCTGGCAAACGTCCCTGGTGGCTGAGGCGCAGGGGATCCCGGTAAAAATTGAGCATCTCGAAAAATCAGCCGAATCGTTATTGACTGCCACCGGGATGACTCTGGATTCAGGTGAACCGGAGAAACTTCTTCAGTTGGTTGAGCTTTGCGAATTATTATCAAAATCAGCTGGTATTGATTTCAATTTTATGTTTACGCCGGATGCCAGTACAAGAATTGATGCTGCGAAAACAGCAATAGCTCTTCTCAATGACATCAGTACCGCGAAGTCACAGCTGTCGGTCAACTATCCTGACAACAACTGGCATAACGTCAACGTTCAACAGATAAGAGTGGCGCTGGAAGAGGCGGATAAAAAATTCTGGTTCTTTGCGACGAATGCCCGTAAAAAAGTCACGGTGGAATTCGTGCGACAACATACACTGAGTGCGCCGCCTGACTTTGCTGTCGACCTTTCAGTTATCGAAAAACTTCAGCCGTTATGTAAACAGCTGTCAGAACTTGTGCCTTTAACCACGGGATTACCAGGGTGGAATGGCCTTGAAACTGATTATTCCGCTCTGCAAAACACGCTGGAAATAGCTGAAACGATTCGTGGGGCATTGCCGGTATTTGCTTCTTCTCCTCAGCGGCTTGCTGATATCAGAATGGCAGTCAAAACGCTGATGATTGATTCTAATGAGCTGCTTGGCCCTCATGGGACAATTGCAGTACTGGTCCGTAATTTGCGCGATTCGATCTCAGTGTTCAGCGACGCAAAAGTGCGATTTAGCAGGTTAATAAAAACATCAGAAGATGGCCTGACGATATCCGTATTGCGTGATTGTGCGCAGGGGATTGTACATCATCAGTCTGCACTGAAAGCATGGAATGACTGGAATCGTGTTCGGGAGGAAGCCGTTGCGCTGGGGTTACTACCGCTGGTGGATGTGTTTGTGCAACTTGAATCGGGCGATATCAGTGCCAGCGAGTTGTTTGAGACTGCATATTGCCGCTGGTTTGCCTCATGGGTGATTGATGCTGAACCGCTGCTGCATAATTTTGTTCCTGCTGAGCATTCGAGCGATATTGAAGCGTACAGGGTACAGACTGATCGTCTGGCTAAACTGACTGTTCGCTATATTCGTGCGAAGCTTTGCGGGGCGATCCCGGCAAAAAATGAGGTCACCAAGCAAGGCGGCTTTGCATTACTTAAGCATGAACTGCAGAAATCCCGACGTCATAAGCCTGTTCGACAGATGGCCGCCGAAATGGGTGATGCGATGTCTAAACTGGCACCCTGCATGTTGATGAGTCCGCTTTCCGTTGCTCAGTTTTTACCATCAGACCTGGCCTTGTTTGACCTCGTTATATTTGATGAGGCCCTCCCAGATTTCACCGTGGGATGCTATCGGGGCGATGGCGCGTGGTAAACAGGTTGTTGTTGCGGGTGACCCCCGTCAGATGCCTCCAACAAGCTTCTTTAACCGCGCGGCAAATGACACCGATGATACAGAAGAGGATATGGAAAGTATTCTTGACGAGTGTCTGGCCGCGGGCCTGTATAACCATAGCCTTAGCTGGCACTATCGTAGCCGTCATGAAAGCCTGATTACTTTCTCGAACAACCGGTACTATGACAGCAATTTGATCACCTTCCCGGCCTCCGAAACAAAGCAAAGTGCCGTCCAGTGGTGCAAAGTTGAAGGTGTATATTCCAAAGGGAAAGGGCGTCATAATCAGGCTGAGGCCGAAGCCATCGTTGCTGAGACAGTAAAACGCCTCACAGATAAGGCGTTTGTCGCGTCCGGAAAATCGATAGGTATTATTACCCTTAACACCGAGCAGCAAAAGCTAATCGACGATTTGCTGGATCGTGCCCGACAGCGGCATCCTGAAATTGAACTGTTTTTCCAGTCTGAGTGGGAGGAACCGGTTGTCGTTAAAAATCTGGAAACTGTCCAGGGGGATGAAAGAGATCTGATAATGCTCGGTATTGGCTATGGTCCGACCGAGCCGGGAGCTAACACGATGTCAATGAACTTCGGGCCGCTAAACCGTGAAGGTGGCTGGCGTCGTCTTAATGTTGCTGTTACTCGCGCACGTCAGGAAATGATGGTGTTTAGTTCGTTTGAGCCCTCTCTTATTGATCTTAATCGTACCAGCGCGCGTGCGGTTGCTGACCTTAAACACTTTATCGAGTTTGCTCAACGTGGCCCAATGGCGCTGGCACAGGCTGTTCGCGGTTCGGTGGGCGGATATGATTCGCCATTTGAAGAAGCCGTTGCAAATGGGCTAAGAAACAAAGGCTGGCAAGTTGTTTCCCAGATTGGTGTGTCACGTTTCCGAATTGATCTGGGAATTGTGCATCCGGATAAAACCGGTGATTATCTGGTTGGGATCGAATGCGATGGTGCTACTTACCACAGTGCAGCAACTGCAAGGGATCGTGATAAAGTTCGCAGTGCTATTTTACAGGGGCTGGGCTGGAAACTTCTTCGTTTGTGGTCAACAGAATGGTGGGTTGATAAAGCTGGCGCGCTGGAAAGGCTAGATAGCGCAATTAACCAGCTTCTGGAAGACTCCAGGGCGGCTGATGTTGTGGTTCCTGCAGAAGAGGTGCCGGAGTTAAATGAGCCGTCCGGCGGTAATGAGAGCGCTGCTGGTGAACAACATGTGATGGTTGTTGCTGCAAACGAAGAGCGCTCAACTTTATCGGAGAAAATAGAACCCGCAGTGATGTCCCCAATGACCGAAGATGAGGATGATAAAATTTTGCCTGATCTGAAGTATGCCTGCTTAACCACTGGCGCAGCACATTTATCAGGGGGCGCTGGTAAATATGTTGTCAATGAACTCAAAGACTGGCGTGGAAAAACAGATCCTGAGCAGTTCTATGTAGGGGGATATGATGAGACACTGAAAGCACTTATTGCTGATGTGCTTAATGTCGAATCTCCGTTACTTGAAGCCACTCTTGTCCAGAGAATCGCACGAGTGCATGGTTTTAGCCGTGCAGGAAGATTGATTCGTGAACGCGTCATGGAAATTGTGGATCAGCAGTATCATGTTGCGACAGATCTGTCCGGTGATGATTTTATCTGGCTATCAGAGGCGCATCGCGCCGACTGGTGTTCATTCCGACTGCCTGCTACAGATTCTGATATTCGTCAGGTGGATGCGATCCCAAGTGAGGAGTTACGCGCTTTGGCTTTGAATATTGGAGGAGACAATATTATCCAAGATATGGCCAGAACATTGGGAATTAAGCGATTAACCAGCCAGGCAAAACAAAGACTGGAATCAATTTTATAATCCTAAACGTTTTCCCTGGGGAGTTCTTTTCCCAGGGAAGACCAATTACAGTTTAATTTTTTTAGTTAAGTAGTAAGACATAATGACTTTCCGTGAGACAGGCGCTGGCCAACGTGGGATATTGAACGCGGGTTAACATCGTTGCCAGTGCCGCATGGCTGAGCTGTTGCTACACCCCGGTATTTCCATCACGGAGGCCTGCATGAACAACAATAGCACGTTGTACGTCGGATTAGATGTTCACAAAGAATCCATTTCTGTTGCCTATGCCATCAATTCAGAACAAGTTGAATTTATGGGTAAAATTAGCTCGACACCCACTGAGATTGAACGTCTTTGCAAGCGCCTGCAGTCAAAGTCATCTCAGGTAAGTATCGTTTATGAGGCCGGCCCCTGCGGCTACGGCCTTTATCGGCGACTGGTGAAGTTCGGCTTTGATTGCATGGTCTGTGCCCCTTCGCTTATGCCAAAAAAACCGGGCGAACGGATCAAAACTGACCGGCGTGATGCCATCAGACTGGTGCGCTCACTGCGTGCCGGAGATCTTTCTGCTGTCTACGTACCCGGTATTGAAGATGAGGCATTCAGAGATTTGGCCCGGGCATGGGCATCTGCCCGCGATGATTTACGGCATGCCCGACAACGACTGAAGCCGTTTCTTTTGGTCCATGGGATCCATTATGTCGGACGGGCTGACTGGGGGCCAGCGCACCGACGCTGGCTCAGCAAATACTCATTCGAGAGTCCCTGGCGGCAATTAGCTTTCGACGAGCACCGCCGCACAATAGAAGACCGGCTGGCACAATGCGAACGGCTGGAGTCAGCCCTGAGGGAGGCGGTTACCGAATGGAGACTTTACCCTGTGGTGGAAGCTCTGCAGGCGATGCGGGGAATTCAGTTTATTACGGCAATTGGATTGATTTCTGAACTGGGCGACCTGACCCGTTTCGAACATCCTCGACAGCTAGGCTGTGTCCCTTAATTGCATAATTTTTTGTAAAACAATCGGATGCAACCCAGTTTCACCATCGCCAGATAACTCCTCGCCGTTTTGTCGTAACGTGTGGCAATGCGGCGGTATTCTTTCAGGCGACCAAAGCACCGCTCAACAACGTTGCGATTGCGGTAGGCATCACGATCGAGTTGTGAACGTCCATCTGTTGCCATTTTTTCATTGGATTTTCTGGGTATTACTATTTTTATACCCTTTCTTTTCAGTTCGTTACGTAGCGCATGCCCGGAGTAGGCTTTATCTGCCAGTACTGCGTGACCACGGCGCTTCATGCTGCCATTCTGGCGTTGAACGCCAATACCATCCAGAAGACGTTGTGCAAACTGGCTTTCGTGAGCCTGGCCGGGGCTTAGCACGATATTTAACGGAAGACCGCTGCCGTCTGTAGCCAGATGGATTTTGGTGCCAAAACCACCGCGAGAGCGACCCAGGCTGTTATCTCCGGTGATATCGGGATGTTTTTTTGCGCGCCTGCGGCGCACCTGAGCGCCCGGATATTGCTGCCATCCAGCGCAGTAGCTGACCAGTCCACGAGACCACAGGCATCAAGAGATGAAAGTAACTTGTTAAAAATAATGTTAATCACTCCTGACTTTGACCACCGGTTAAAGCGGTTGTAAACGGTCTTCCATGGACCGTATCGCTCAGGCAAATCGCGCCATGGCGCACCTGAACACAGCACCCAGAACATGCCATTGATGATCATTCGATGTTCTGCCCATGGACGTCCGGCCCGTGGTGTTGCTGGTTCGCAGGTAATAAGGGCTGGATGATAGCCCATGCTTCATCGGGAAGATCGTAGCGAGCCATATTTCAATATGTAGTGGAAACAGGTAGTTACTATAGCTCAGGTGATTAAGGGACACAGCCTAATGTCATGGTTTGGTATCACTCCATCGGAATATTCGTCAGGTGGAAACAGACATCAGGGCAGCATTACTAAAGCCGGGAACAGCTTTGCAAGGAAACTGCTGGTTGAAGCTGCGTGGAGTTACCGGCATCCGGCACGTATCAGTCCGGCAATACAAAATCGTCAGGAACATTTACCCCGCCCCGTCATTGACAGGGCATGGGATGCTCAGGTCAGGCTTTGCAGAAGGTATCGAAAACTTCAGGCAAAGGGGAAGCATGTCAATATAACGATTGTTGCTGTTGCGCGAGAACTGGCGGGTTTTATCTGGGATAACAGTAGCATGTTGGCGATCGTAAAAGGGTCTCTACAGACAAAGCAGCACAATCGTGGTAAGCCAGTTCCCGGTAGACAAGTGGCACGGCCTGATGGAGAACCCGACAACGGCAGATGCGATCCTGGACAGGCTGGTGCATAACGCGCACAGGCTGGTACTCCAGGGTGAGTCAATGAGGAAAAATAAACCGGCAGTGGAAAGCGACGAAAAAACAGGTTAAAAAGCAGTAGGAAAAGTTAAGTTCCCGGTTGATCGAATGGAGGCGAATCGCTGATCCAACTTCAATGCCAATCCGTGATCGAATAGAGCGGAATACGCACTGGGCACCGCTGAGATTGAATCGGCGCTGGTGTCGCATCCGAAGATTGCCGAAGCGGCGGTTGTGGGGAGCCTGCACAACATCAAAGGCCAGGCAATTTACGCGTATGTCACACTGAACCACGGTGAAGAATCTTCGCCAGAGCTTTACACCGAAGTGCGTAACTGCGTGCGTAAAGAGATTGGCCCGCTGGCGACGCCGGACGTGCTGCACTGGACCGACTAGCTGCCGAAAACCCGCTCCGGCAAAATCCTGCGTCGAATTTTGCGCAAAATCGCGGCAGGAGAAACCAGCAATCTCGGAGACACTTCGGCACTCAGCGATCCGGAGGCGCTGAAGAAACTTCTTCGTACGACGAACAAATCTTTGCATATTTCTACATTATGACCAAAGAAGTGACGCTTTTGCGTGAAATAAAATAAACCCGGTGGTAATTATTTCTCCATTGTTTTTATAATATTTTGTAAGAGGGGTGAGTGATGTCTTAAGTCAATGACTAAGAGCCTATCCCAGAAGGCCAGAAGGGATTGTCAGAATGTCGTAACTTGTAATTTATGAATGCGAAAATATGACAGGCAGAAAATGGCAGCTCAGCGATGAGCTTTGGGAGAAAATGGCACCGCTTATCCCTGAACATAAAACCAATCATCCGCCAGGTACTCACCGTAAACGCGTTGATAACCGTGCTGCCATGGACGCCATATTCTTGGTCCTAAGGACCGGTTGCCAGTGGAACGCCCTGAAGGCCACCGGGATATGCTCATCAAGTTGTGCACACCGACGCTTCCAGGAATGGCGCAATACAGGAGTCTTCGAGCGCTTCTGCAGAACGGTTTGCATCTGGGCGGCATTGACTGGTCTTGATTGTCGATGGACGGCTGTATGACTAAATCGCCGCTGTCAGGAACAAAAAAACGGGCCGCCCCCCTACGGACAGAGGGAAACAAGGCGTAAAGCGCAGCCTGCTGACGGACGCCATCGGGCTTCCTCTGTCGCTGGTCGTTGCAGCTGCAAACACGCACGACACAAGCTGGTTGCGGATACGCCCGATGCCTTTCAGACGGGTCGTCCGGGGCAAAAACTCAGGCTCTGCCTGGACAAAGGTTACGATGCCGGCTGGCTGAAAACATATCTACATAGCCACTGCTACGAGCCGCATATTCAGTCTCGTAAAGAGGAGTCTGACGCGAGTAAAGACACGAACTTTAAAGCCCATCGCAGGGTCGTCAAGAGAACTCATAGCTGGATAATCGCTTTCGCCGTGTCCTGACCCGATGGGAAAAGAAGACAGAAATTACGAGGCCATGTTGTATTTTCCTGTGGTCTTATCGTCTGGAACAAAATAAAATTGAGACAGGCTCTAACTCTGATTTATTCAACAAAGCCCCTGAGAGTCGGTACGGATTGCAATAATTGTCAGGTATCATAAATTCAGGTTTTGACTTAACAATGCAGAAAAACATCTTCGTTATACAATTCTTTAAAAAAAAGGAAATTAATCCAGGAATGAATTCAATTATTGATAAATATGAATAGCATGTGAAAAGACTTAATAACGTTCAGAAAGCATCTGATGAAGATGTTCTTGTGTTACTTGAACTGGTCGAGAGGCTTCGTTCAGAAACTACATATTTAGATAATGCCGATTTCAGAAGCGATGTGAATGAATGGTTTAACATATTGAATCAGTATCATATTCACGAAAGTCATGAGCTTCGGGGAGCATTATTCTGGGGGATTTTACATCTCTTTCGTGAGCTTAAAAGAAAAGAGTATTTTAGTAACCTCATAATTGATTTACATCACAAAACTGAGTAGGCGGGAGAAAATAATATTTATTAAAGTTGTGTGAGGGAGGCTAAATAAAAGCCTCCTGATAATATCTAATGAAATTATCTAAACGGTATTTTTTCTCATGTAATCTTTACAGTGTAATGCATAATTGATAGTGTAAAGTTTAAGCATGGTTTTTTTATTGTTAGATTTAAGTGTAAATCACTATGTGTTTTTTAGCCTTGAACGGGAGTGGCGTATTTGTCTTTCATTTTTATCCAGAAGTTATCCCATGCATCAAGATAAGTCATGGCGAGCGTTTCAATGCGTTTATAATCATCCTCTGTAATTGCTGATGCTAAAATTGCCCAACAATCATCTTCATGATCGTCATCATGTGCATTTGTCTCTCCCAGAGCTTCGGTTCCATGCACCTGATAATATCCTTGCGATACATCTACACCTTTTTTAATCGTATTTACTTTGAGGGCATTTGAAAAAAGAATAACCTGAATCTCACCGACGGCGAGCAGTGTTATGATTTCTTCAAATTTTTCAAATGATGATAAAAGTAATTCTTTGGCTTTCTGAGCTTCCGGGCTGGGAATGAATTTATTGTATTCAGAAGGGTTAACTCCTATTTTTTTCATTACCTCTTCAAATAAAGGGTAATGAGCATACTTAGGATTGCCTGTATAATATTTTAAATCATTGCATGTTGGTGTAAAGCCAAACTCATCCAGACAATTCAGATTTAGCAGAAAACGTGGTACAAGCTTACCCCCAGGAGGACATAAACCTTTATCTTCCAGCTGATAAGACCTGAATTGTGCTGCGCATAGCGCATCCGTGAATGGCTGAACAATTGCATATCGATATTCCAGATGTATTTTTTTAATACCTTCCAGGTCAACCCCCCCTCTTAACATAAAACTTCTCGTGGGGTTTTTGGACAGACTATGAACGCTTATTTTCTTCCTTAGTTTTAAGATGAACTCAGTATTTTTAGAAAATCGCTCATGCCCTGTCATCTCTTGTAGCATTTTTCTTGCGGACTCTCTCGGCATAGCTGTTTGCTCTGTATCCCACATTGTTTACACTCTCCTTACATTTAAGTTAACTGAATATATAGTTATATGTGGCGTCGAAGTATCTTTTGGTTGACAAAACCAGTAATCAGCATGAGGGTTATTTAATCTATATTAGTATAACCCTTTATCCTGTTGATTTCGATACTAAAACAGTCGTGTTTGCTTAATAAGTTTGATAGATGTGATAAACTTCAGCCAGCCGCGTAAATCCCGTTATCAATACATCATTCACAATAGCATTTTTATACACTTGGGCGTAGCCATTAATAACCGCTCTTCCCCAGATTTTCGCATTGTCATAGAGCATTGCATGCCCACTTATCTGCGCATGATCATATATTCTGACATGACCGAAAACCTTAGCATGATCTTTTACCTTAACATTTCCTGATAATTGTGCATTGTCTCCTATGAAAGCATTGCCTGATACATTTACATGATCAGAAACCTGAAGGCATGGTCCGGTATATCTTCCGAAGATCAGCGCATTATCGGATATTATTGCGTTGCCGGATACTTCAGCACAGCCATGAACTCTTGCATTATCACAAACACGTGCATTTCCAAATACTTTCGCGTCATGCCAGATCCAACATGCCCCGTTCTGGCTTAGATTTTCTGACGTTTCAACAAAACCACCGTACGTACCTGCTGTTAATGACCCAATATTTTGTAGAGCCCGGATACGTCTCAGCAGCCTGCCGTCAGGCAGTTCGTGGGTTTGCTCTGACAGCTCAAACTTCTCCACTTCAGATTATGCCTCTAATAAGCCAATATTTAACTGAGTTACTATAAACCAATCAATCCTGTTGCTCATCTGATCCAATCCTGTGTTCTAAGTAGGCTTGCTTCAGTTGTTTCATCATATCGTGTGGAAGATTAATCGACTCAATCGCTTCATCAACAGACAATCCTAAATGATTAGTTAACATATCTATCGCAATATAGTAGTTATGCATAAGAGCCTCTTTATTATCAGGATGAAAAGTTAAATGCTTTTTGTTAAATAAACTATATTTTCAATATTTCGAAAAAATAAAGTTCTGCAAAAACAACTATGGAGAAGAAAAAAATCTTCCAGATTACATGTAGGCGGTGCGTATCTGTGCGGTTACACTTGATGCAGACATTTCTGATATGATGATAATGCGCGTTACAATGATAACAAAACTTTTTTTATTCATGATGTCGGTTTAATCCTGGAAGTTTTATTTTTCAGCGCTGTATTTTTCTGAGTATACTCTGGAAAGATAATTAAGCTCTCAGCATTTAATTTCGATAAATGTTTTATGAACCTTTCTCGCGGTACCCGGAGGAAGGCGTAATCGCTTAATGGCTTCGTCAGGTTTTAATTTCAAATCATTGACAAGGATGTTAATAGCTAGCAGGTAATAATGCATTTTTAAAACCTAAGGTAAATCGGCTGAGAACATTATATTTTATTTTTTGGGCGTATCAATTCTTAAGGGAATGAACTGCCTCTAAAGTGGAATGAAATGCACGCAAGAATAATTATTTTGTTATTTGTGTATTTTATTGTGCGATTAAATGACTTGACTTTTATCTTGGCTTTGAATTGTTGGTGATGGGAGGTGCAGTGGCTTAAGAGCCATGCACAAGGGGGAGTGCTTTCAGCAATCCGGCATTGCATGTAAAAATATTCCGGAAAACATCCCTTTCTACTCTTCCGTCTTGAATGAATCCAGCCAGCATCAGTAATCTTCATTTGTAGTTATGTACGTGCTAGCACATCCCTCTCCGAGGGAATACCGGTGCAGGAGACACTGTTAAATTAAGTTACAAGAACTTTCCGGAAATAGCGGCTCAGATTAATATATCAAAAAGTTACTTATTTTATATCACTGAATTCCTTTTAAATAAGCCTGTATGCATATACAGTTATCGGGCGTGAGAGTATTTGTTTTTTCTCAGCTTAATTTAAAAATAAGGAGATTGTTTTATGAAAAAAGTGACGCCTTTGCACGGATATGCATATGAACCTGCCAGCCGTGCTGTTCATGCAATGAATTTCTGGCCCCAGGATTTTATGGAGTGGGACGCGGCTGAGCTCGAAGGCGGTAAAAACTTTCCTGATACTTTAGCAGGACCTGCACACTACTGCACATCAGATGCACCCAGTAATACTCCTCCTGCGGATGGTTTGATTTTAAGTGGGGGAAAAGGAGATGATCGTATCAGACTCAATTATACTGATGCTCAGCTAATAGAGCAGGGGCTTGCTCCATGGCCAAGACTGGAGGTAACGCCATCACAGACAATTGAAGTTAACTGGAAATATTCTGCAACCCATAAAACGCGCGGATACATCGCGTTCATTACGAAGGATGGCTGGGATCCTTCAAAGCAAGTGACACGTGAACAACTTGAAACAAAACCCTTTTATGAAAATATTTCAGGTGATGAACCATACTGGAATTATCCGCTTGAGCCGGTTGAGGTTCATGCATTACCACTCCCAGCGAATAAAAGAGGGTATCATGTAGTTGTTTTAATGTGGGTTGTGGCTGACACAGGTAACGCATTCTATCAAACTTATGATCTCCTGTTCCCGCAGTAAGGGTCTGGACACTCTTTAATTATACTCCGGGAGTATAAAAAAATGGGCCCTTAGTTAGGGCCCATTTTTATTTAAAAATTTTAACGTCCGTAAAAGCTACAACATCCGTAAAAGAACTTTTCTTTTGTTAATTATATGATGTTTTATAACTGCAAGCACATGAAGTAAAAGCATAGTGCCCAGAGCCATACAACTGTAACGATGCACATTAAAGAAAAACACATTAACTATAGGGTTGTTGATGATTGCTGGAATATGGAAAATCCCAAAGAAATAGAAAGGTCCTTTCATCATCAAAAAACCGCTGATTAATACAACAAAAATCACTTGGTAGAAAATATCGTGGATCATTGTTACTAATCTTTGGTTTTTATGATGATTTATAATTTCGAAAGGCCTGAAAAAACGCCACACATAACGCACAATCATTAAAAAAGTAATACATGTAGCTATAGACGCGTTCAAATTTGAAATAAGTCTATGTGCCTGAACATCCTTTATCCAGTGCAATCCATATCCAGCCACCATGACCCATATTATTCCGGCTGCAACACCCCAGTGTAACGCCCGGCTAAGTCTGTCATAGCGATAACTATCAGAACTGTTTTCAGAGTAAGTCATTGAAACCTTCCTTGTCTAATTTTAGATTGCTGTATGATACCGTAAAAAAGCGATAAATGAATTATGAAGTGATGTTTTATTATTACCTTTTGGGAGTTGGATTGTTTGCATTTTATAATATTCTTCATTCAGAAGAGCCGTACGAGGTTCATACCTTAAAATAAAAGCCAGTTGTCCATCAATCAGACAGGAAAGTCACTCAGAATCTTCCCCGGAGTAATTATGGAATGTAATATGCTGCTATGGCATTCAGTTTAATACTTTTCAAAGTATCCTGAATTTTACTCTCCAAAGCAACGTTTGTCGCAAAATACACGATTTTTACTTGCCCGTAAACTGTGTAGAAAAGCGTATTTTTTATATCACCTCATGGCATTTTGCATAATTAAACCGATTGTTTATTTTCAGGATGGGTAAAGATGCTGCCCCAGGCCGGCCTGAATTCCGCTCGCTCTGTCAAGTCAGTCTGTGATATATTATATTTCATATGGCAGAGTGTCTTTTTTTTGGTTTTTTCACAAGCCCTGCTCTGGTATCACATTGAAAAATCATCCCCCAGAAGTTTGCTTATCAGTGCCGTGACAACGCTGATGCGATAGGGTAAATAAGCTTTTGGCCTGTAAACCATATATACAGAGCCGAAAGCTTCTGTATGTGAAGGCAGGCCTGGTTTGAGGTTCAGAGCGTTCATCTCATTTACGAGTATTTTTGGCGCCATGAAAAAATGATTGCTGGTTCTGGCAAGCTCCAGACCTGTCATATAGTTATCAACCACATAGTTTCCGTTTACGCTGAGTCTTATTTCCTTACTTTCATTTTTATCATACAGGCACCAGCAGTCGGGCTGTTCAGCCTTTTCGGTTAGCCTGATGCAGGGATAGCGTTCATAATCCCTTATATCCGAGACAGGATACCTCATGAGCGTCTCTGCCGTGCTGTAAACATCCAGAGCTGTTGCGGCAATTCGCTTTGCCACGAGAAGCTCATTCGTGGGGGCTGAATAAGTGAACGTGATGTCTGCATCCTCCCGGACGGTTATGCCGGTCGTTGCTGTAGTGTTATGCGTGGTCAAACGAAAACCGATTTCTGGCCTGGCCTCCCTGACCTTTGGTAAAATATGCCTCGCCAGATAGATGAGGATACCGGTGGGGGCGCAAATGTTCACACTGTCATTTAATGACTGCTTGTAGTTTTCTGCGAAAGACGACAGTTCTTCCATTACGTCGAGCGTTTTTTTAATGTGGTCAATAAATTCGCTGCCAAAATGAGTCGTTCTGATTGGCCTCGTGTCTCTTTCGAATATCTTCAGCCCGATTCGTTCCTCAACAGTAGTTATTGTTCTGCTCAGGTTGGCCTGGGCGATATTGAGGTTCTTTGCTGCCAGACCATAGCTTTTGTATTTATTAACTTCGGAGACAGCGACAAGCTCACTTCTTTTGAAGCTATTTTTCATTATGGCTTCCCTTTTTAAACCATATCAACATGCCGGCATTGAAATACGATGCACATCACATTCGTTTGCATACACAGCTCCTGAATACCTGAGAAGGTTTTACAGGTGCGTTGTTAATAAATTGTCTTCTGCACGCCAGTCAAAATACAAAGTATGATAAATTATCGGTACTCACCACCGCCCTGTGGTGCCTGTCCCGGAATAAAAGAATCATTACCGCCTCTCCTTGAGCGACTTTGCTCGCGCTGAAAATGTGCCTAACCGTCGCCCAGATATTCACCAGCGGGTTGTCCATTCACATTTTCATTAATTAAATAGCGGCCTGAAAAAAATAAAAATAGTGCCGGACTTCAGGGCGAAACTGAGCCGGTACTCCTGCCCGGGGTACAGGTCGTATGCATTTCCGGACAGAGAATAATGTTTAAGCGAATAATCCTGTTACCCTGGTGTCATACTGCCTGTTACCATGAATGGCATCAGCGACTTCCGGTATCGACCTGAAGAAATCTCATAAGTCCTTCCTGAGCGCTTTGCCGCGCATATTCATTCAGGGCAATAAGGTAGAAGCTTCTGGATACCCTGCCGGGAGCCATTTCTGCCGCAAGTACCTGGCATTCAAACTGCAGTCCTTTATCTCCGGTGGTGCAACGCATCTCCCATTTCCCTTCAGGTGTGCGGGAGGTCATGCACCGTGCCGGGCCGTAACTGCTCGTCAGGTATGATGCCGTCCGCGCTTCTGCATCTGATACATAAACAGGTTTATCTTCAGCCGTGAAGCCTGCGACGGTGGCTGTAACGACGGCCGTGAATATAAGCGCCAGAGTGGCTGTTGTTTTCTTATGCAAAGGAAAGTCTCTCCCTGTGACTCACATTAATATTTCAGCAAAACAGCGTGAAATCACCCTTCTGCTTTTACAGATTTTTCAAAAAGCATGCACGGCCCTGGTCACAGGCGAGGCTGTTCATGCGCTGACGCTTTCTGTGTTTTATTCAGTCTGGCGCATCAGCAAATCAGAATCATTACCCTGAACGGATAACATCTTGCTTTGTGTGGTTAATGCGCACAGGAAGTTAATATAGGTGAATTCTGATTTTATTTTGTATCAGCAGATGCTGAATGTTAAATTTGTGAAAGGTATCATAAAAATCATGCGCTAAGCGTACATTTGCATTCCTTTCATGCGCCATCTGTCACCCCTGAGGCTAAACACAGGAGTAGTCCGGTTAAAAAAAAGAAAAAATCACGTCCCCGCCGTTTCCGGGCAGGGACATGTGATGATATTGCTGATATGAGGGTTAACGTTCTGGCGCGGTAAGAACCTTACTTTGCTGCTTCAGGTTGTCGATGTAATCCGCGTACCACTGCATCATTTCCCGTCTGCCTTCCAGATACTGCGCATGGTTATAGGTTCCGCGAATACTGTTTTTGTCCACATGGGCAAGCTGCATCTCAATCCAGGCGGTATTAAAGCCCTTCTCATGAAGAATGGTGCTCATGGTGTGGCGAAAACCGTGGCCTGTTGCTCTGCCGTCGTAACCAATGCGTTTGAGCACCATATTGATGCTTGCTTCGCTCATGGGTTTGTTGATGTCGCAACGCCCCGGGAATACCAGACGATACTGGCCTGTAAGTGCGCGAAGTTCCTGCAGAATTTGCGTGACCTGTCTTGACAGAGGCACCAGATGGGGGCGTCCACACTTCATTCTCGATTCCGGTACCGCCCAGATGGCATTGTCTAAATCAAATTCAGACCACTCAGCAGCCCTTAACTCAATGGTTCTTACGCCTGTTAACATCAACAGGCTGGTTGCCATACGGGTAACAGGGCTGCCGTGGTAATCGGCCAGCTTTACGAGCAATTCTGGAAGTTCATGTGCCAGAAGGTGAGGGAAGTGCTTTGTTTTTGGCGCGGTCAGTGTACTGGTTAATTCAGAGGCGGGATTGATGGTGGCGCGGCCTGTTGCAATTGCATAACGGAAGATCTGATTGCAGAACTGTCGGACCTTACGAAGTTTTTCGAGCGAACCGCGTTTTTCAATCAGGCGAAGAACCTGCAGCATTTCCAGAGGAAGAATTTCAGCCACCGGGCGTTTACCCACGTGAGGGAAAATGTCTTTCTCGAGCGCCTCAAGCACGCTCTCTGCATAGCTTTCGGACCATGAAGCCTGCTTGTGTGTATGCCACTCCATAGCAAGCGCCCTGAACGTATTTACGACGGAGATTTTCCGTGAGAGCTTTTCGAGCTGTTTTTTCTCACTGGGATCTCCGCCTTCAGCGATAACCCTGCGTGCGTCGTCACGTTTGAGTCTGGCTTCAGCGAGAGTGATTTCAGGATAGACACCAATCGACAGTTTTTTCTCTTTGCCTGCGATACGGTATTTCATACGCCAGTAGCGTGCACCACTGGTTTTGACCAGCAAGAACAATCCTCGCTCATCACTGAGTTTATAGTCTTTCTCTTTCGGCTTGGCAGTCTCTACCTGCCTGGCTGTGAGTGCCATAAGGGGGCCCCTAAAACTGATTGAACACATTGAGCCCCCAGGTAAGCCCCCGGCTGATCCTTGATTAAGGGAGAGTCAGGTTGACTTTGGTGGAGTTCAAAGCGTTCTTTAAGGTTGTATATGTTTGATTGTACTTGAGTTTCGAGGAGTTTGGGAGAGTACTGCAGAAGTGAAAGTGGTGCCCGGACTCGGAATCGAACCAAGGACACGGGGATTTTCAATCCCCTGCTCTACCGACTGAGCTATCCGGGCAACGGAGCGCATTAAACCGCAAACCCGCCCGATCGTCAACACTATTTCGGGAAAAGCGATTCAACTGCTTAACTTTGCGGCAGTCTGTCGGTTTGTGCGTCGACGCAGAATGCTGGCTTAAGTCAGTGCCCCGCCCATACGGCACTGGGCAAAGCGCAGAATGTCCTCCGCCAGACGGTGAGCAGTATCCACATCCGCCTGACTACGGTTCACCAGCATGCGGCTCAGGCAACCTTCCAGCACCAGCTCCATCTGCTTCGCCACCATCGCCGGGTCATCCACTTCAAGCGTGGTCAGCAGTTCGTGGGTAAAATCATGCGCCGCACGTTTTTGCTGATCCGCCAGCTGATGGATGGGGTGGCCAGGATCGGGGAAGTACGTACAGGCGGCGATGAACAGACAGCCCGGATAGCGGTTGTTGCTGACGCATTCCGTCAGGGCGGTATAACGCGCCAGCAGCTTTTGCTCTGCCGTGAGCTCTTCATTCAGCATCAGCTGCCTGCGCCAGATATCCACCTGCTGGCTGAGGTAGCGCAGGGCGTCATAGAGCAGAGCCTCTTTATCGGGCCAGAAGCGGGTAAGCTCGTCCAGAGGGTAATCGATACGGTCGGCGACCATCTCAAGCGTGGTGCTGGCGATCCCTTGAATCTCAAGTAATTGCAGGGCTTGTCCCAGTACGTCTTCACGTTGCACGGTTTTCTCCTCCGTTATTCCCAACGGTTTGTCCCGTTTAAAGTGTTGTTTACGGTTGGCGATTGCGCAAATGCGCGCTGAACGCCGTCGCATCCATAAACCCGGTTACACGCTGCATCGGCTGCTCTTCGCCCTGCTCATTGAAGAACAGAATCGTTGGCAGCCCAAGAACGTTAAGTTGTTTTAGCAGCGCTTTATCCTGCGCATTATTGGCTGTCACATTCGCCTGGAGCAGAACCGTTTCTTTCAGAGCATGTTGTACCTGCGGATCGCTAAAGGTGTATTTTTCAAACTCTTTACAGGCGACACACCAGTCGGCATAGAGATCGAGCACCACCGGTTTGCCTTTGGCTTGCGTCAGGGCGGCGTTGAGTTCATCCACGCTATTAATTTGCGTGAAATTCAGGTGCGCCTGCGTCTCGCTAACGGATGAGCCGAACGCCCAATCCTGTAGCGGACGCACGCTCACCAGCGCAGCGGCGAGCAGAAGAATTTGCACCAGGCGCATCCACGTTTTTTTTGCGCCCAGGCTGACGATAAATGCCCAGGCGAAGAAGGCCACGCCGAGCATTGCCCACAGGCGAATGCCCCAGACATCACCGATGATGCGCTCCAGCAGGAACACAGGCAGCGCCAGAATCACAAATCCAAACGCGGTTTTTACCGTCTCCATCCACGGACCACTCTTTGGCAACAGACGGTTGCCGAATACCGTCACCAGAATCAGCGGCAGGCCCATGCCGAGTGCATAGAGGTACAACGTCCCGCCGCCGAGCCACATGTTGCCGCTCTGGGCGATGTACAGCAGGATGGCGCTCAGCGGCGCGGTGGTGCAAGGGGAGCAGATCAGCCCTGCTATCGCGCCCATCGCAAATACCCCGCCTGCCGATCCGCCCTGCTGACGGTTACTCATCAGCGTTAAGCGGGTTTGCAGCGAGGAGGGCAGCTGCAGCGTGAACAGGCCAAACATCGACAGCGCCAGCAGGATAAACACCGCTGACAGGCCGATAAGCACGTAAGGGTGCTGAAGCGCCGCCTGGAACTGTAATCCGGCAGCGGCGACGACGAGGCCGAGCGCGGTGTATGTCAGCGCCATACCCTGCACGTAGATGAAGGCCAGTAGCAGTGCACGTGCGGTGGAGAGGCGTTGTTTGCCGCCCAGTACGATGCCCGAAATAAGCGGGTACATTGGCAGGACGCACGGCGTAAAGGCAATGCCGATGCCAATCAGTAAGGCCCACAGCGCAGAGAATGGAAGGTCTGACGCGGCTTCGCCTTCGCCTTCACCCCTCACACTGGCCCTCTCTCCTGAGGGGAGAGGGGGAATAGCGGCGGCAGCATTAACTTCGCTAAGGGGCACGACCTTCGTTTCCGGCGGATAGCAGAATCCCGCATCGGCGCAGCCCTGATACGTCACCGTCAGCGTTGCACCTTTATCGGCCTGATTCACCGTAACGGGCACGCTTAAGCGCTGGCGGTAGATTTCACTCTTACCGTAGAACTCGTCCTCGTGCCACTCACCCGCGGGCATTTGCAAAGCGCCCACCTTAGCCTGGGCAGGCGTAATGCTCACCTGCTTGCGGTAGAGGTAGTAACCTTCTTTCACCTGCCAGGCAAGATTGAGATCGTGCTGGTTTTGCTGAAAGTCGAAAACGAACGCCTGGTCGGCAGGAATAAAGTTCGAACGGCCGGGTGCGTCAAACAACCCGGCAAAAGCTGACGTGCTGCACAGCAGCAGGATCAGCGTAAGGAAGCGTTGAGCCATGAGAGATAGTCGTTATCGCCGTGGACCACTGGCAGCACCAGCAGTTCCGGAGTTTGGTAAGGATGATGAGATTTGAGGCAGTCGAGAAGCGCCTGCTGATTCGCCGGATTGGTTTTGAGCAACATCTGGACTTCGTACTCCTGCTCCAGCTTGCCTTCCCAGTAATAAAGGGAGGTGGCACCGGGGAGGAGCGTCACGCAGGCAGCCAGTTTTTCGGCCAGCACTTTGGCGGCGAGATCCTGGGCAGTGGCTTCATCAGGGGCGGTGCACAGTACGACAACAGCATCAGGCGTGTTCACAAGTCGACCTCCTCATCACGAAAGTCTTCACTATATCACGCAAGGCAGTTGGTCATTAATGAAACGGGCCGCAGAGCGGCCCGATTTTAACTATTTTTACAACGGCAATCCGTTTACAGCACAATGCCGCCGATGATAAACCCGAGGATCACGCAAAGCGTAATGGCGACGACGCCCGGGATCAGGAACGCGTGGTTAAACACGTACTTACCGATACGCGTTGAGCCGGTGTCATCCATTTCAACCGCCGCCAGCAGGGTTGGGTAGGTTGGCAATACGAACAGCGCAGAAACCGCCGCGAAAGAGGCAATTGCCGTCAGCGGCGTCACACCCAGCATCAGTGCCGCAGGCATCAGCGCTTTGGTGGTGGCGGCCTGAGAGTAGAGCAGGGTCGCAGCAAAGAACAGCACGACCGCCAGCAGCCACGGGTAATTGTGCAGCAGGTCACCGGCTACGGTCTGGATGTCGCTGATGTGCGCTTTCACGAAGGTATCACCGAGCCAGGCTACGCCCAGTACGCACACGCAGGCGCTCATACCGGACTTGAAGGTGCTGGCGTTCAGCACTTCGCTGGTGTCAATTTTACAGGTGATGCTAATCAGCGTTGCGATGGTCAGCATGAACACCACAATCGCTTCGTTACGCGGCAGGACCGGGTTCTGGATCAGGCCCACGGTGTCGCTGATGGCGGTCGCATAGAACATCACGGCGACAATACCGATCAGGAACAGCAGCACGGAGCGTTTTGCGTGTGGCTTCAGCTCGAAGACCTGGCTGCCGCGCAGCTTCACTTCACCTTTCGCCAGGCGTTCCTGGTAAACCGGATCGTCTTTCAGCTCGGCACCAAGGAAGTTACACAGCACGGCGGTGATCATGACCGCAATCAGCGTCACCGGAATACAGATCGCCAGCAGCGTCAGGTAGCTCACGCCCATCGGCTCAAGGATACCGGCGAAGAAGACCACCGCAGCGGAAATCGGCGAGGCGGTAATCGCAATCTGGGACGCGACGACGGCAATAGAGAGCGGACGCGACGGGCGAATACCTTGTTCCTTCGCCACTTCAGTAATCACTGGCAGCGTAGAGAAGGCGGTGTGGCCCGTACCGGCGAGAATGGTCATAAACCAGGTCACCAGCGGGGCAAGGAAGGTAATATATTTTGGATGGCGGCGCAGCATACGCTCCGCCAGGCTCACCAGGTAGTCCATACCGCCTGCGACCTGCATGGCCGCGATAGCCGCAATAACTGCCATGATGATTTCGATAACGTCAAAAGGGATTGCGCCGGGTTTGATCTGAAAGATAAGGGTAAGAACGAGCACCCCGAGACCGCCGGCAAAACCGATGCCGATCCCCCCGAGTCGTGCACCCAAATAAATCGCCAACAAGACGATGACGAGTTCTGCTCCAAACATAAGTGCCTTCCTTGTTTATTAACAAGTTGATATTGAAATGTTGTGTAATTGGTAATGCTTAAAAAGAAAAAAGGCACGTCACAAGTGACGTGCCTTTCGGAAGCTTAGCCTGAACTGTTACTGTTCGCTTTCATCGGTATATCGTTTCGCTTTATACGCCGGGTGCATCAGGTTCTGGGCCGAGAAGATATCGTCCAGCTCCGCTTCGGTCAACAGTCCGCGCTCAAGCACGACTTCACGCACGCTCTTACCGGTCTCGGCACAAATCTTACCGACGATATCGCCGTTGTGGTGGCCGATGAACGGGTTGAGGTAGGTGACGATCCCGATGGAGTTATAGACGTAACCTTCACACACTTCTTTATTCGCGGTGATGCCGTTAATGCATTTTTCCAGCAGGTTGTAGCAGGCGTTGGTCAGGATGTGAATAGATTCAAACATCGCCTGGCCAATCACTGGCTCCATCACGTTCAGCTGCAGCTGACCGGCTTCAGAGGCCATGGTCACGGTGGTGTCGTTACCGATGACTTTAAAGCAAACCTGGTTCACCACTTCTGGCACAACCGGGTTAACTTTGGCTGGCATGATGGACGAACCCGCCTGCAGTTCTGGCAGGTTAATCTCGTTCAGACCCGCGCGCGGGCCCGAGGAGAGCAGGCGCAGGTCGTTACAGATTTTGGACAGTTTCACCGCCAGACGTTTCAGGGCGCTGTGAACCATGACGTATGCGCCGCAGTCGGACGTCGCTTCAATCAGATCTTCTGCTGGCACTACCGGCAGATTAGACACTTCCGCCAGCTTCTGTACCGCCAGCTGCTGATAGCCGTCTGGCGTGTTCAGGCGTGTACCGATGGCGGTTGCGCCCAGGTTCACTTCCAGCAGCAGCTCAGAGGTGCGCAGCAGGTTTTTGGTCTCTTCATTCAGCAGCACGTTAAACGCGTGGAATTCCTGACCGAGGGTCATGGGAACTGCGTCCTGCAACTGGGTACGACCCATCTTCAGGATATCCTGGAACTCAACCGCTTTACGCTGGAAGCCATCGCCCAGCTGGTTGATCGCGTCCACCAGTTTCACTACAGAGGCATAGACCGCGATGCGGAAGCCAGTTGGGTAAGCATCGTTGGTGGACTGGCATTTGTTAACGTGGTCGTTCGGGTTGAGGTACTGGTATTCACCTTTCTGGTGGCCCATCAGCTCCAGGCCAATGTTTG
Source organism: Enterobacter sp. JMULE2 (assembly GCF_013337145.1). Classification (NCBI taxonomy): domain Bacteria; kingdom Pseudomonadati; phylum Pseudomonadota; class Gammaproteobacteria; order Enterobacterales; family Enterobacteriaceae; genus Enterobacter; species Enterobacter sp. JMULE2. The sequence continues at coordinate 446,887 of NZ_SGWD01000017.1, read as the reverse complement.
CCAGCACTTCGTTAGTATTCATGTTGACGGAGGTGCCCGCGCCGCCCTGGTAGACGTCAACCGGGAACTGATCCATGCATTTGCCGTTGTTCAGCACTTCATCGCACGCAGCGATAATCGCATTTGCAGCGCTCTTAGGAATGGTTTGCAGCTCTTTGTTTGCCAGTGCTGCGGCTTTCTTCACCATCACCATGCCACGGACAAACTCAGGGATGTCGCTGATTTTGCTGTTGCTGATGTAGAAGTTTTCAATCGCTCTCAGAGTGTGAACACCGTAGTAGGCATCCGCTGGAACTTCCCTGGTACCCAACAAGTCTTCTTCGATACGAATGTTGTTTAACATGTGAACCTTCTTTTCAAGCTGCCGATGGATTGTACTAAACACACAGTATATATGTGGTTTTGAATATTTTCTGACCGACGATTATTCCCTCAATCGGCCTGATGTTCGAGATCATATGCTGATGATAGCGAATTGCCGTAAGCTGGATCACTTATTATCGACCCGATTCCATGATAATTATTAATCTGTGAAATGTGTCACCGCTTTAATATTTCCAAAAAAAATATCCGTGCAAACCGATTGAATTTTGGCTAACCGTCGCCATCTCTAAAAAACGCGCTTTGCGAACACATTCAGACAGGGGCCAGATGGCGCCTGCCCTACAGGAGATGCCAGTGCGCTGGATACCGTTTATTGCTTTCTTTCTCTATGTTTACATTGAGATTTCGATTTTCATTCAGGTTGCCCACGTGCTGGGCGTGCTGCTGACGTTGATTCTGGTGATCTTCACCTCCGTCATCGGCATGTCGCTGGTGCGTAATCAGGGTTTCAAAAATTTCCTGTTAATGCAGCAGAAGATGGCCGCGGGCGAAAGTCCGGCAGCCGAGATGATCAAAAGCGTGTCGCTGATTATTGCGGGCCTGCTGCTGATCCTGCCTGGGTTCTTTACCGATTTCCTCGGCCTGTTGCTGCTGTTACCGCCGGTGCAGAAGCACCTGACCATGAAGCTGCTGCCGCATCTGCGTTTCAGCCGCATGCCGGGTGGCGGGTTCAGCACCGGGCCGGGCGATACGTTTGAAGGGGAGTACCAGCGTAAGGACGACCAGCGCGACCGGTTAGATCATAAAGACGATCGGTGAGGTTTTTGCCCGGTGGCGCTTCGCTTACCGGGCCTACGGATTCTGCTGTTTAGGTAAAAACAGCCACAGCCCTGCCAGCATGACAATGGCGTACACGCTCTTCCATCCCACCATCGCCAGCAGCAGGCAAAGCACACCCCCGACGACCGCCAGCGCTTTGTAGCGACCTTTCAGCAGACGGCAACCCGCGAGCATGCACAGCAGGTAGATCATGATGAAAATGCCGTTGGCGTAAACGATCAGCGCGTCCAGATTAATATCCAGCGCGTAAATACACAGCGAACTCAGGACGCAGCAGCCCAGCACGGCATTCAGGGCATTCAGCGGAAGCTGGCGTTTAGACAGGCGCGCGAGGCGATTCTCAGGTTTGTCGAGCGCTTGCGACCACACCAGCCGGGCAAAGCTCTGGATATAAATATTCAGGCTGGCAAAACAGGCCAGATAGCCGATGACGCAGGCGATCCACAGCGCTTTCACACCGAACAGTTCAACCACAATGCCCGGCAGCGATGCAGCGGCAGCGAGATCCGCACCGAACGCGTTGAAGTGTAATACCAGCACGGTACACGCCCAATAGACCGTACCCGCCAGCAGCAGGCCAATCATCAGCGCGCGGGGAAAATCACGTTCAGGCTGCTTAAATTCCGACGCCAGATGGGCAAAGGCTTCCAGGCCCACAAAACACCAGAACATGACGGAGAGGGCGGCGAAAAGCTGTGAATGGTCGACGTCTGTTACCGCGGGAAAGGGAATTTCTTTTATTGTGATATCGCCCGCCCACCAGATAGCGGCAACGAGCGCAACAATCAGCACCGCAACCAGCGTCTGCAGATTGGCGCTGGAGCTGGCGCCGCGCGAGCCCACCCACCAGACGATAGCCAACGTGCCCAGTTCGGCCAGCAACAACTGCGCGTTATGCCAGCCAAACAGCGCCTGACTAAAGCCGGTCGCAATATGCAACGCCGCAGGAAGACCAACCGGAATGACGGAGAGAAACAGCCAGCCGGTGACGCGCTCAAGGCGCGGACCAAAGGCTATGCCGACAAAATGCGCCACGCCGCCCGCGCTGGGAAAATGCCGCCCGAGGATGGCGAAGACAATTGCCACCGGGAAAACCAGCACAATCAACACAGGCCACGCCCACAGGCTGTTATTCCCCGCGACCAGCACGGCCAGGGCGGGTACGGCAAACACGCCCGTGCCTAACAAGGAGGTGGAGAGTAAGCCAACGCCCTGTGCCAGCCCCAACTCCTGCTTGAGTCCACTCATTTCCATCGTCCTGCCACCATCAAAAGAGAGGCGATGGTAACACTTTCGCAAATTTTTTTTCGATTCCCCCTTGAAGGGGGAAAAAGCTATCCCCATCTCTCAGGGCACTAGCCGGAAAACCGCGTGCGGCCCGGCGTCATCCATAACTGATAATGACTTTCTCAAAGGAGAGCTATCAATGAGTATTCGTCCGTTACATGATCGTGTGATCGTCAAACGTAAAGAAGTTGAAACCAAGTCTGCTGGCGGCATCGTTCTGACCGGTTCTGCGGCAGCCAAATCAACGCGTGGCGAAATCATCGCTGTCGGTAAGGGCCGCATCCTGGAAAACGGAACTGTGCAGCCGCTGGACGTTAAAGTTGGTGACATCGTCATTTTCAACGATGGCTACGGCGTGAAATCCGAGAAGATCGACAATGAAGAAGTGTTGATCATGTCCGAGAGCGACATTCTGGCAATTGTTGAAGCGTAATTTACGCACGAAACTGTACGAATTTGAGGAAATAAGAACATGGCAGCTAAAGACGTAAAATTCGGTAACGACGCTCGTGTAAAAATGCTCCGCGGCGTAAACGTACTGGCAGACGCAGTGAAAGTGACCTTGGGTCCGAAAGGTCGTAACGTAGTGCTGGACAAATCCTTCGGCGCGCCAACCATCACCAAAGATGGTGTTTCTGTTGCACGTGAAATCGAGCTGGAAGACAAGTTCGAAAACATGGGCGCGCAGATGGTGAAAGAAGTGGCCTCTAAAGCGAACGACGCTGCAGGTGACGGTACCACCACCGCGACCGTACTGGCGCAGGCTATCATCACTGAAGGTCTGAAAGCCGTTGCTGCGGGCATGAACCCAATGGATCTGAAACGTGGTATCGACAAAGCTGTCGCATCCGCTGTTGAAGAACTGAAAGCGCTGTCCGTACCGTGCTCTGACTCTAAAGCTATTGCTCAGGTTGGTACCATCTCCGCTAACTCCGACGAAACCGTAGGTAAACTGATCGCAGAAGCGATGGATAAAGTCGGTAAAGAAGGCGTGATCACCGTTGAAGACGGTACCGGTCTGGAAGACGAACTGGACGTGGTTGAAGGTATGCAGTTCGACCGCGGTTACCTGTCCCCATACTTCATCAACAAGCCAGAGACTGGCGCTGTTGAGCTGGAAAGCCCGTTCATCCTGCTGGCTGACAAGAAAATCTCCAACATCCGCGAAATGCTGCCAGTGCTGGAAGCCGTTGCGAAAGCAGGCAAGCCGCTGGTTATCATCGCTGAAGACGTTGAAGGCGAAGCGCTGGCGACCCTGGTGGTTAACACCATGCGCGGCATCGTGAAAGTGGCTGCGGTTAAAGCACCTGGCTTCGGCGATCGCCGTAAAGCAATGCTGCAGGATATCGCTACCCTGACTGGCGGTACCGTAATCTCTGAAGAGATCGGTATGGAGCTGGAAAAAGCGACCCTGGAAGACCTCGGCCAGGCGAAACGCGTTGTGATCAACAAAGACACCACCACCATCATCGATGGCGTGGGTGAAGAAGCCGCTATTCAGGGCCGCGTTGGTCAGATCCGTAAGCAGATCGAAGAAGCGACTTCTGACTACGACCGTGAAAAACTGCAGGAGCGCGTAGCGAAACTGGCTGGCGGCGTTGCGGTAATCAAAGTCGGTGCGGCGACCGAAGTTGAAATGAAAGAGAAAAAAGCACGCGTTGACGACGCCCTGCACGCGACCCGTGCTGCGGTAGAAGAAGGCGTGGTTGCTGGTGGTGGTGTTGCGCTGGTGCGTGTTGCCGCTAAACTGGCTGGCCTGACCGCGCAAAACGAAGATCAGAACGTGGGTATCAAAGTTGCGCTGCGCGCGATGGAAGCGCCACTGCGTCAGATCGTGTCCAATGCCGGTGAAGAGCCATCTGTTGTAACCAACAACGTGAAAGCGGGCGAAGGTAACTACGGTTACAACGCGGCAACGGAAGAATACGGCAACATGATCGACTTCGGTATCCTGGACCCAACAAAAGTAACCCGTTCTGCTCTGCAGTACGCGGCTTCTGTTGCTGGCCTGATGATCACCACCGAGTGCATGGTGACCGACCTGCCAAAAGGCGACGCGCCTGACTTAGGTGCTGCTGGCATGGGCGGCATGGGCGGTATGGGCGGCATGATGTAATCGTGCGCTTTACCTCTTAGAATGTGAAAAACCCCCGGGCAGAAATGCTCGGGGGTTTTTCTTTTGGTCATCTTTTAGGTATAAGGTTTACACACGGACAACTACTGTCCAGCTTATTGAAAACGAGGAATAACATGCGCGTAAAAGTCTGTGCAGGGATTGTAGGGGCAGCATTGCTGCTGGCGGGGTGTAGCTCCAGCAATGAGCTGTCGGCAGCGGGCCAGGGCGTTCGCTTTGTGGAAGATAAGCCGGGTAGTGAATGCCAGCTGTTAGGCACGGCAACCGGTGAGCAAAGTAACTGGATGTCAGGTCAGCATGGCGAAGAAGGTGGCTCTATGCGCGGTGCGGCGAATGCCCTGCGTAACCAGGCTGCGGCAATGGGCGGAAACGTGATTTACGGCGTGAGCAGCCCAACGCAGGGGATGCTGTCCAGCTTCGTGCCGACCGCCAGCCAGATGAATGGCCAGGTCTACAAGTGCCCGAACTGAGTTAACTTGCTGATGGCGCTGCGCCCGGAGCCCGTAGGGCAGGTAAGCGTAGCGCCACCTGCCTTTTTACTTCTGCCGCAGCTGCAAATCCAGCGGCGTCTTGCTCGGCTCACCGCCAATCTCACGCGCCAGCTTCGGCACCATATAGCCTGAAACCAGCGTTAACAGTTCGCGCATAATCTGCCGGGCTTCTTCATCCGTCACCATGAAATGTGCCGCGCCCTGAACGCGATCCAGCACATGCAGGTAATAGGGCATCACGCCCGCATCAAACAACGCATTGCTCAAATCTGCCAGCACGTGGGCGCTATCGTTTACGCCGCGCAGCAGCACGCTCTGGTTCAGCAGCGTCACGCCCGCTTTACGCAGACGCGCCATCCCCGCCCGAAATTCATCGTCAATTTCGTTCGCGTGGTTGATATGGTTTACCAGCAGCACCTGTAAACGGGACTGCTCAACGCGTGAGACCAGCCCATCGGTGATCCGCGCCGGAATAACAATCGGCAAACGGCTATGAATGCGCAGACGCTTGATGCGCGGAATGGCTTCCAGCTGCGTCAGCAGCCAGTCCAGCTCGTGATCTTTCGCCATCAGCGGGTCGCCGCCGGAAAAAATAATTTCATCAAGCTCGGGATGGGCGGCGATATAGTCCAGCGCAACCTGCCAGTTGCGTTTATTGCCTTGATTGTCGGCATACGGGAAGTGCCGACGGAAGCAATAACGACAATTTACCGCACAGCCGCCTTTTACCAGCAGCAGGGCGCGGTTGAGGTACTTGTGCAGTAAACCCGGCACCACGCTGTTCTGCTCTTCCAGCGGATCGGTGCTGTAACCCGGCGCGGTGACAAACTCATCCTGCGAAGTAAGTGTTTGTTTTAATAGCGGATCGTCGGGGTTGCCTTTCTCCATCCGTGCCACAAACGCACGGGGAACGCGCAGGGCAAAAAGGCGCTTTGCCTCGCGGCCTGCAAGCAACTCTTCGTGTTGATCGAGGTCTAAAAGACGCAGCAATTCATCAGGACTGGTGATTACATCGGCAAGTTGCGATAACCAATCTTCTCTGGACGGGGTGTTTAGGGTTACAATATGCGCCATTTTGTGGCTTAGCTACCAGTTAACAAATTTAGAGGGCCTTATGGCAACGTACTATAGCAACGATTTTCGTGCTGGTCTTAAAATCATGATGGACGGCGAACCGTACGCGGTTGAAGCCAGCGAATTCGTTAAACCAGGTAAAGGCCAGGCATTCGCACGCGTTAAGCTGCGCCGCCTGCTGACCGGCACCCGTGTTGAGAAAACCTTCAAGTCTACTGACTCCGCTGAAGGCGCTGATGTTGTTGATATGAACCTGACCTATCTGTACAACGACGGTGAGTTCTATCATTTCATGAACAACTCTACTTTCGAACAGCTGTCTGCTGATGAGAAAGCAGTAGGCGACAGCGCGAAATGGCTGCTGGATCAGGCTGAGTGCATCGTGACCCTGTGGAACGGCCAGCCTATCGCTGTGACCCCACCAAACTTCGTTGAACTGGAAATCGTTGAAACCGATCCAGGTCTGAAAGGTGACACCGCAGGTACCGGCGGTAAGCCAGCTAAACTGTCTACCGGCGCAGTGGTTAAAGTGCCACTGTTCGTCCAGACTGGCGAAGTGATCAAAGTGGATACCCGCTCCGGCGAATACGTGTCCCGCGTGAAGTAATTTACGTCATGATTGAAGGCGCAGCGCCCGCTGCGCCTGATTTTTGCAGGCAGGGATGATGAAACGTACCGTTAAAATTCTGCTTCTGTTAGCGCTGACCAGCGCAATCCTTTCTGGATGCAACACCGCGCGCGGCGTGGGTGAAGACATCAAAGATCTTGGCCACGTCATTTCTAATGCAGCCAGCTAATTTCGTCTAATTTTCTTAAAAATGCTTCCTGTGCCGTCAAATGACGGGATCTTGTCTATCCTTAAGTTGCTATACACAAAACAACTTTGGCTATAAAAGGAAGATATTATGGTTAAGAAAACAATTGCAGCGATCTTTTCTGTTCTGGTGCTCTCTTCTGTACTGACTGCATGTAATACCACCCGCGGTGTAGGGGAAGATATCTCCGATGGTGGCAATGCTATTTCTGGTGCAGCCACTAAAGCTCAGAACTAATGACGCACTGACGGTACGGCGCACCACTCTTACCGTACCGTCAATTCTCTGCTTCCTGCAGGGATAAAAACGGGGAATAGCGCGTGTCCATATGCAGCTTCATCCTGATATTACGCTTGTAGGTATAAACCGTTTTTCCGTTAATACTTAAATGGCTGGCAATCTTCTGGTTGCTCGCGCCGTCCATCCACAGCGTTAGCACTTTCTCCTCCTGACGAGTCAGCAGCGGGGCGGCAATCTGCGGCATTTCAACGCTTGCGCATGACGTCAGCGCGTCATTAATCACCATCGCCACTTCTTCTAAATCGGCATTTTTCAACAGCGAAGCCCATACCGGGAATTGTGTCAGGTAGTTTGTCATGTCTTGTTCTTCGCCCGACTGGAGTAAAATAAAGGGCTGCGTTTCGCTGGCAATCATCAGGGAAGAGAGTTGCTGAAAATGATGAAAATCGTGTCGAAAACCGTGTAAGTCAGCGATAACCAGCGTCGGTTTCCACTGCAGGATATGCTCTCTGGCGAGGAAGAGGTTATTCAACCCGGTCACGACGAAGTGACCCGGAAAAAGACCAGAATGATTGAGCCATGCTTCAAAACCCGTACGGGTGAAGTGGCAACGGTCAATCAAAAGAATTTTGAACATAGTGGATTCGCAGTCGGCTAGTGGTTTGGCTTCCTGCCATCAGAAAGCACATCATCATAGAGAAGTCGGATGAGTGATAAATGCCTGAACTGCGCGCCATACTGCGGCTATTTCTTGCCTTAACATATTCAGCACAAAGGGATTGAAAAAAAAGCGCACTCTATCCACAATATTGAGCGTAATCTCTGCCTTTCGGGACGACCCGTAAGCGCTTTTTTCACCGGGGACGGCCCCAACTTGTACTTAAGTTAAGGAGCCTGAAATGTCCTGGATTATTCTTTTCATTGCCGGTTTGCTCGAAGTGGTTTGGGCAATTGGTCTGAAATATACCCACGGTTTTACCCGCCTGACGCCCAGCGTCATTACCGTTACCGCAATGATTGTCAGTATTGTCATGCTGTCATGGGCAATGCGTACCCTGCCTGTTGGGACGGCTTATGCGGTCTGGACTGGAATTGGAGCGGTAGGGGCGGCCATCACCGGCATTCTGTTGCTGGGAGAGTCAGCGAGTCTGGCGCGTATTGCCAGCCTCGCCCTGATTGTTGCCGGGATCGTTGGCCTGAAGCTCAGCACGCATTAATGCGGCTGTTCAACCCAAACTAATTTCGCTACATCAAACCCTTGCCGGGTCGCCACGTCCAGCATCTGCTGTTTCATTTCAGGTGAAATGGTCGGTGTGCGGGAGAGTATCCACAGGTAGTCGCGATCCGGCCCGCACACTAACGCGTGACGATATTCTCTGTCGAGTGCAATCACGTTATATCCACCGTAGTACGGGCCGATGAAAGAGACTTTCAACGCAGCACGACTCGCGTCGCCGGTGAAGTACGCCTTGCCAACCGACTGTTGCCACATCGCCCGGTCCGGGTTGTAACCACGGTTAACGACCTGAATACCGCCGTCATCCATTGAACTGTAATGGGCTGTGACTTTTTCTAAACCGCGCTCGAACCGATGATCCATTCGGGCGATTTCATACCAGGTTCCAAGGAAGCGTTGTGAATCGAAAGGCGTGACGACGGTGACGCCGGGTGGCGGGGTAGGGGAACTGCAGGCAACCACTAAAAACGCGGCTGTCACTGCGGCGATAACAGGCAGAATGCGCATAGGTGTTTCCTTACTGTTTTCTGTTAAGTGTAGATGACAGCAAGGAAAATGTGGCTTTTGTGCGGCGTCATACCGTGGATTTTGTAGGCCGGGTAAGGCGAAGCCGCCACCCGGCAATGTTTTACTGCAGCGCGTCGAGGATACGGTATGCCGCCTCAACGCGTGCCGGGTTCGGATAGCTCTTGTTCGCCAGCATCACGATGCCAAGCTGCTTCTCCGGGATAAAGGCCACATAGCTGCCGAATCCGCCGGTGGAGCCGGTTTTGTGTACCCATGAGGCTTTTACCGGCGGCGCCGGAGGATTCACTTCTCTCGCAGGCAGGGGTGCCAGCGCGACCTTGTTGTCGCTACCTTCAACCACCGTTTTGGCATCGACCGGCCAGTTAAGCATTTCCCAGCCTAATCCCTGATACATGGCCCCCACGCGCCAGTAGCGCGACTGTGCCAGCGTAATGCCTTGCTTAAGCGATGCATCCTGAACGTTATCCGGAGCCATATTGGCCACCACCCAGCTCGCCATATCCTGCACGTTGGTTTTCACGCCGTAGGATTCGGCGTCCAGCATCCCCGATGACACGTGGACCGCTTTACCGTCACGGTATCCCCAGGCGTAATGTGCCTCTTCTGCTTTCGGAACGTTGATCCACGTATGGTCGAGCCCGAGCGGTTTAAAGACCCGCGTCGTCATGGCCTGTTCAAAGCCCATGCCGGAAGGTTTAACCGCCAGTGCGCCAAACAGACCGATGCTGGCGTTCGCATACAATCGCGTGGTGCCAGGTTTCCACCGCGGCTGCCATGTCTGGTAAAAGCGCAGCAGAGAGGCGCTGTCTGTCACCTCATCCGGCACCTGGAGCGGTAACCCTCCCGCGGTATAGGTCGCCAGATCCAGCATACGAATCCCCTGCCACTGCTTGCCCGTCAGTTCAGGCCAGTATTTGGTCACCGGATCGCCCAGCGATATTTCACCGCGGGCAATGGCATTGCCGCCCAATACGCCGGTGAAAGTTTTACTGATAGAACCCAGTTCGAACAGGGTTTGTGGGGTAACAGGTTTGTTCGCTGCAACATCGGCTTTACCAAAAGTAAAATAGTGCGGCTGGCCCTGGTAGATCACGGCAATCGCCATGCCCGGAATGGACTGCGCTTTCATCAGGGGGGTAATGCTTTTTTCCACCACGTCAGCCAGCTGTTTTTCTGTCATCGACGCAGCAATGCTGGAGCATGACACGCCGAGCAGCAGGGCGCAGCAAAGGGATTTTTTGATCATCAGTTATCTTCCATAATCACGGTTCAGGGGAGTGTCCGGGCCCATCAGACGAGCGTAGTCTGTGGGATTTGACTGTGGCTGACAAACGGTTAAATTTAGCATTAGCTGTTAATTTTTCTAACGGAACGACAGATGACGCGAAGCTATCTTCCTCTTAACTCGCTTCGTGCTTTCGAAGCGGCCGCCAGGCATCTTAGTTTTACGCATGCCGCCATTGAGCTCAATGTGACCCATTCTGCCATTAGCCAACACGTGAAGGCGCTGGAGCAGCACCTGCACTGCCAGCTGTTCGTTCGCGTTTCCCGTGGGCTGACGTTGACCACGGAAGGCGAGAATTTACTGCCGGTGCTGAACGATTCGTTCGATCGTATCGCCGGTCTGCTCGATCGCTTTACTCACCATCTTGCCATGGAGAAGCTGAAGATCGGCGTGGTGGGTACCTTTGCGACGGGGTTGCTCTTTCCGCAGCTGGAGGATTTTCGTCGCTGCTATCCGCACATTGATCTGCAGCTTTCCACGCATAACAACCGTGTCGATCCTGCCGCCGAAGGACTGGATTACACCATCCGCTATGGTGGAGGCGCGTGGCATGGTACCGAGGCGCAGTTTCTTTGCCCTGCGCCGCTGGCTCCGCTTTGCACGCCGGATATCGCCTCTGTGCTAAAAAACCCGGCAGATATCCTTAAATTTACCCTGTTGCGCTCTTACCGACGCGACGAATGGGCTGCCTGGATGCAGGCGGCGGGTGAGCATCCTCCTTCACCGACGCACCGGGTGATGGTGTTTGATTCGTCTGTGACCATGCTTGAGGCGGCTCAGGCGGGCGTGGGAATTGCCATCGCACCTGTTGATATGTTTAGCCATTTGCTGAACAGCGAGCGCATCGTGCAGCCGTTTGCGACGCAGATTGACCTGGGCAGTTACTGGCTGACGCGACTCCAGTCGCGGGCAGAAACCCCCGCAATGCGTGAGTTTGCGCAGTGGCTGGTGGGAAAAATGCAGAAATAACAGGCCCGCCGGATGGCGGGCCTGACGCGTCAGATGGTGACTACCGCAATCAGCGTCACCACGGTCAGGATGGTTGCCAGACCGTAGAACACCCATTTACCGCTCGGTACATGGATTTTCAAGTCATGCATCGCATGGTGAATGCGGTGCAGGCCACACCACAGCGGTAGAACGATCATCAGGAAGAGGAACACGCGACCGATAAAGCTGCTCGCAAAGGCCAGTACGCGCTCGTAGCTCAGCGCATCGCCCGGGAACAGCCCCAGCGGCAGCATAATGCCGACCAGCAGGATAATGACCGGCGCGATGATGGCGCTCCACATGCCGCCTGCACCGAACAGGCCCCAGAAGACCGGCTCGTCAGAGCGTTTTGGATTTGGATTGATCACAGGTGTCTCCTTACCAGAACAGTGCGACAAACAGAATGACCACAGTGACCAGAATCGTCACTGCCCAGAGCCCTTTAATCACCGGCTCTGGCCCCATTTTTTCGCCTTTAACGATAATGTTCGCCGCTTTTGGCGCCAGTTCAAACCAGGTTTTGGTATGAAGCAGCGCGGCCGCGAGCACGATCAGGTTCAGCACAACGATGATCGGGTTTTGCAGGAAACCGACAAAGCTGGACCAGGTTTCCGGACCGTGTTTGAGGGCGAAAACCCCGTACATCAGCTCAAGGCTGAACCAGACCGCAGGTACCGCCGTGCCTTCACGCAGCATATAGAAGCGATAAAACGGCAGGTTTTTCCACCAGGTGGACGGCATTGGCCGCACATAGGCTTTGCGTTTAGTCGTCATCATGCACTCCTTAGCGTGGTTTCAGGGTAGCGATAAGAAAGTCTTTCGAGCTTTCCACTTTACCCTGCTGAATAGCGGCGGCCGGGTCGACGTGCTTCGGACAGACTTCGGAGCAGTAGCCCACAAAGGTACAGCTCCAGACGCCGTTCTGGCTGTTTAGCTGCGCCATACGTTCTTTTTTACCGTGGTCACGGCTGTCCTCGTTATAGCGGTGCGCCAGGGTAATGGCGGCCGGGCCAATGAACTCCTTGTTCAGGCCAAACTGTGGACAGGCGGCGTAGCACAGACCGCAGTTGATGCAGCCGGAGAACTGATGGTACTTCGCCATCTGGGCTGGGGTCTGGGTGTTTGGCCCCTGATCGGGCGTGCGCGGGTTGCCAATGATATACGGCTTAATGGCTTCCAGGCTTTCGATAAAGTGGGTCATATCGACCACCAGATCGCGCTCAATCGGGAAGTTGCCCAGCGCTTCAACCTTGATGCCTTTGGTGTACTCGCGCAGGAAGGTTTTACAGGCCAGCTTCGGCACCTTGTTAACCATCATGCCGCAGGAGCCGCAGATCGCCATGCGGCAGGACCAGCGATAGCTCAGGTCTGGTGCCAGGTTGTCTTTGATATAGCCGAGCGCATCCAGCAGGGAGGTTTGCTCGTCATAAGGGACTTCATAGAAAGCGCTGTGCGGTGCGGCGTCCACTTCCGGGTTGTAGCGCACCACTTCAACTTTCAGTTTTTGCATCTCAGCCATTCGCCTTCTCCTTCTTCTCGGCGTTTTCTGCTTCTGCACCGTAAACGCGCTTCGCCGGCGGCAGCGTGGTGATTTTCACGTCGCTGTAGTCCAGACGGGTAGTGCCATCCGCATCGCGCCAGGCGAGGGTATGTTTCAGGAAGTTGACGTCATCACGTTCAGTACAGCCTTCATCAAGGCGCTGGTGCGCGCCGCGCGATTCTTTACGCGCCAGCGCGGAGTGCGCCATACATTCCGCGACGTTCAGACCGTGGCCCAGCTCGATGGTGTAGAGCAGGTCGGTGTTGAATACGTTGGAGGTGTCGGTGATGCGCACGCGCTTGAAGCGCTCCTGCAGCTCCGCCAACTTGTCGACGGTTTTTTGCATCAGCTCAGGGGTACGGTAGATACCGCAGCCTTCTTCCATCGACAGGCCCATCTCGTCGCGGATCTTCGACCAGTTCTCATTGCCCTCCTGGTTCACCAGATCTTTTAGGCGTTTTTCAACGTCTGCGACCTGCGCATCCAGCGCGGCACCGTTGGCTTCACCTGCAGTAGCCGCCCGCTCCATTGCGCGTTCGCCTGCTATGCGGCCAAAGACGACCAGCTCTGCCAGCGAGTTCGATCCCAGACGGTTCGCACCGTGCAGGCCCACGGAGGAACACTCGCCCACGGCGAAGAGTCCTTTGATGCGGGTTTCGCACTGCTGATCGGTTTCGATACCGCCCATGGTGTAGTGCGCGGTTGGACGCACCGGAATCGGTTCTTTCACCGGGTCAACGCCCACGTAGGCTTTTGCCAGCTCGCAGATGAACGGCAGACGCTCCAGCAGTTTCTTCTCGCCGAGGTGGCGCAGGTCGAGATAGACCACATCGCCGCGCGGCGTGGAGATGGTGTTGCCTTTGCGCCACTCGTGCCAGAAGGCCTGAGACACTTTGTCGCGCGGGCCGAGTTCCATGTATTTGTTCTTCGGCTCGCCGAGCGGGGTTTCCGGGCCCATGCCGTAATCCTGCAGATAGCGGTAGCCGTTTTTGTTGACCAGAATACCGCCTTCACCGCGGCAGCCTTCCGTCATCAGAATGCCGGAGCCCGGCAGACCGGTTGGGTGATACTGCACGAACTCCATATCGCGCAGCGGCACGCCGTGGCTGAGCGCCATGCCCATCCCGTCGCCGGTGACGATGCCGCCGTTGGTATTGTAGCGATAAACGCGACCCGCACCGCCTGTTGCCATTACCACGGCTTTCGCGCGGATCTGGACAAGCGTGCCTTCCATCATGTTCATCGCCACCAGGCCGCGCGCCTCGCCGTCATCGACCAGAATGTCGAGAACGAAATGTTCATCAAAGCGTTGAATTTGCGGGAACTGAAGGGAGGTCTGGAACAGGGTGTGCAGCATATGGAAGCCGGTCTTATCGGCGGCGAACCAGGTGCGTTCAATCTTCATTCCGCCGAAGCGGCGAACGTTGACGCTGCCATCAGGACGGCGACTCCACGGACATCCCCACTGCTCAAGCTGGGTCATTTCCGTAGGACAGTGGTGCACGAAGTAGTCAACGACATCCTGTTCGCAAAGCCAGTCGCCCCCTGCAACCGTGTCGTGGAAATGGTATTCGAAGCTGTCATGATCCTGCGCAACAGCGGCGGATCCTCCTTCTGCAGCAACCGTGTGGCTACGCATAGGATAGACTTTTGAAATCAGTGCGATTTTAGCGTTGGGATTAGCTTGTGCTGCAGCAATTGCAGCGCGTAATCCCGCTCCGCCAGCGCCTATTACGGCAAGATCGGCTTGAAAAGTTTGCACGACATTCCTCCAGATTTTTGTTTTTCCGCAACGCGTTGAACTAAAGGTAGCTCACCTGTCCGAACGGGAAATTGCGAAAGCGATTCCACTGCTCCTTTATGGGTAAAACAGTATAACCGTATGGATGTGAGGGAAATTTGACGTGTTCGATTTTTTTGCTGTTCAGTGCGGTGATTTATCATCGTTATTGATGAATTCCGTTACGTTATTTTTCTTCGTTATGAAAAAGGCGCTTTTACCGCGCAAAATTTGTCTCCGCCCCGGCTTACGAGTAGACTTCGTGCCCTTGTCTGAAATCGGAGAATGACTCATGAGCGAAACGGCCACCTGGCAGCCGAGCGCATCCATCCCAAACCTGTTAAAACGCGCAGCAGTAATGGCGGAGATCCGCCGCTTCTTTGCTGACCGCGGCGTCCTGGAGGTGGAAACGCCGTGCATGAGTCAGGCAACGGTAACGGATATTCATCTGGTGCCGTTTGAAACCCGTTTTGTTGGCCCAGGCCATTCTCAGGGTATGAATCTGTATCTGATGACCAGCCCGGAATACCACATGAAGCGCCTGCTGGCGGCGGGATGTGGTCCGGTGTATCAGCTGTGCCGCAGCTTCCGTAATGAAGAGATGGGTCGTCACCACAACCCGGAATTCACCATGCTGGAGTGGTACCGCCCGCATTATGATATGTATCGCCTGATGAATGAGGTGGACGATCTGCTGCAACAGGTTCTGGACTGTTCAGAAGCGGAGACGCTCTCCTATCAGCAGGCGTTCCAGCGTTGTCTGGAAATCGATCCTCTTTCAGCGGATAAAGCCCAACTGCGTGAAGTGGCGGCAAAACTGGATCTGAGCAATGTGGCGGATAACGAGGAAGATCGCGATACGCTGCTGCAACTGCTTTTTACCTTTGGCGTGGAACCGCAGATTGGCAAGGATCGTCCGACGTTTGTTTATCACTTCCCGGCAAGCCAGGCTTCGCTGGCGCAGATCAGCACCGAAGACCACCGCGTGGCGGAGCGTTTTGAGGTTTATTATAAAGGTATTGAGCTGGCGAACGGTTTCCACGAGCTGACTGACGCGCGCGAACAGCAGCAGCGTTTTGAGCAGGATAACCGCAAGCGTGCAGCGCGCGGTCTGCCGCAGCAGCCGATTGATACCAACCTGCTGGAGGCGTTAAAAGCTGGCCTGCCGGATTGTTCTGGTGTGGCGCTGGGCGTTGACCGTCTGGTGATGCTGGCGCTGGGCGCAGAGCAGCTTGGCGATGTGATTGCCTTTACGGTCGATCGCGCCTGATAAAGTGCCGGGTGGCGCTGCGCTTACCCGGCCTACCATTCCTGTCAATTAACCTTTCCATTTCCGCACAACAACATTAAAAACTGCCAATTTCTCTATACACGGGTCTTTTTCTTAGTTTGCCTCGCATAGCCGCAATTTCTGTCTGGTCATCTGCTACCATCCGCGCAGCTTAATTCTCCTTCGGATGGTTATATGTCTCACTCACTCAAAAAGATGACCCTCACCGGGCTCATCCTGATGATATTTACCTCGGTCTTTGGCTTTGCCAACAGCCCGTCGGCCTTCTACCTGATGGGTTACAGCGCGACGCCGTTTTATATCGTCTCTGCGCTATTCTTCTTCATTCCCTTTGCGCTGATGATGGCGGAAATGGGATCGGCCTATCGCAAAGAAGAGGGCGGGATCTATTCGTGGATGAACAACAGCGTTGGCCCGCGCTATGCGTTTATCGGCACGTTTATGTGGTTCTCCTCTTACGTCGTCTGGATGGTCAGTACGGCCGCGAAAGTGTGGGTTCCGTTCTCGACGTTTGTGTTCGGTGCCGATAAAACCCAGGTCTGGTCGCTGGCGGGCCTCAGCTCTACGCAGGTGGTGGGTATTCTGGCGGTCTGCTGGATGGTTGTTGTAACGCTGGTGGCGTCTAAAGGCATCAACAAAATAGCCCGGATTACCGCTGTGGGCGGTATTTCGGTCATGGGGTTGAACCTGGTGCTGCTGGTGGTCAGTATCGCCATTCTGTGTCTGAACGGCGGCCATTTCGCGCAGGAGGTGAATTTTGTTTCATCCCCTAACCCGAGCTATCAGTCCGGCCTCGCCATGCTCTCCTTCGTGGTCTTTGCCATCTTTGCTTACGGCGGTATTGAAGCCGTAGGCGGCCTGGTCGATAAGACCGAGAACCCGGAAAAGAACTTTGCCAAAGGCATTATTTTTGCCGCCATCGTCATCTCGATTGGCTATTCGCTGGCGATTTTCCTCTGGGGCGTCAGCACTAACTGGCAGCAGGTACTGAGCAACAACACCACGAACCTCGGGAACATCACCTATGTTCTGATGAAAAGTCTGGGCATGACGCTGGGGCAGGCGATGAACCTGACGCCGGACGCGGCGGCTACGATGGGCGTTTGGTTTGCGCGCATCACCGGGCTGTCGATGTTCCTTGCTTATACGGGCGCGTTCTTCACGCTGATTTACTCTCCGCTGAAAGCCATTATTCAGGGCACGCCAAAAGCGC
The DNA here is from genome assembly GCF_013337145.1 of Enterobacter sp. JMULE2. NCBI lineage: Bacteria > Pseudomonadati > Pseudomonadota > Gammaproteobacteria > Enterobacterales > Enterobacteriaceae > Enterobacter > Enterobacter sp. JMULE2. The sequence goes on along the minus strand of NZ_SGWD01000017.1, from coordinate 429,818 downwards.
TGTGGCCAGCGCGCATGACGCAGTTGAATACCACCGGCATGCCCGCTAACGCCATGTGGATACAGTGTCTGCTGGTATGCGTGTTCATTCTGCTGGTGTCGTTTGGTGGTGACACTGCGTCAGCGTTTTACAACAAGCTGACTCTGATGGCGAACGTTTCAATGACGCTACCGTATCTGTTCCTGACGCTCGCGTTCCCGTTCTTTAAGGCGAAGCAGGGGCTGGAACGTCCGTTCGTGATTTTCAACACCCGCGCAACAACGCTGCTGGCAACCACGGTGGTCGTTTTGGTGGTGGCGTTTGCCAACATATTCACCGTGATCCAGCCCATCATTGAGGCAAATGACTGGAACAGCGCGCTGTGGATGGTTGGCGGTCCGATCTTCTTCTCGCTGCTGGCGATGGGGATTTATGAGAACTATCGTCGTCGCTCGGTGGCGTACGTCGCGGAAGTCGCGTAGGGGTGAAACGCCCCTCCCCACAGGGAGGGGCGGAGTATTACAAACTTCCCGCCGGGCGTTTGCGTCCCGCTGATGACAGCGTTCTTGACGTTTTATTCCCGCCGAGGCTTTCCAGACGCATCTGGAACGGTGGGAACGGCATATCAATTCCGTGCTCGCGGAAGCCAGCCAGAATCAGCTGGTGGATCTCATGGCGCAACGGCATACGGTGCCCCATCTCGGCGGCGTAGATGCGCAGCTCGAAGATCTGAATACCCTGCTGTAAATCCACAAGGAATACCTCCGGTGCCGGGTTATCGATCACCAGCGAGCAGCGCTCTGCTGCGGTGTAGAGGATCTGCGTCACCTCTTCGCTGTTGGCGTCAGACGGTGCCGGTACGGTCAGCACCACTCGGGTGACGGAGTCTGACAGCGACCAGTTGATAAACTGCTCGGTGATAAACGCCTTGTTCGGGACGATGATCTCTTTTCGATCCCAGTCGCTGATCGTGGTGGCGCGCGTATTGATCTTCGTGACGCTACCGGTCAAATCGCGGATGGTCACCGTATCGCCAATACGGATCGGCTTCTCAAACAGAATGATCAGACCGGAAACGAAGTTGGCAAAAATCTCCTGCAGGCCAAAGCCCAGCCCCACGGTCAGGGCGGCGACCAGCCACTGCAGTTTTGACCACTCAATACCAATCATCGAGAAACCTACCAGCCCACCAAACAGCATGATCAGATACTTGGTGATGGTGGTAATGGCGTAGCCCGTGCCGGGGGTTAAATCCAGATGCTGCAGCAGCGCCAGCTCCAGCAGCGCCGGGAAGTTGCGCACCAGTTGCGTGGTGATGATCAGCACCAGAATGGCAATCAGCACCGCGCCTAAGGTGATCGGCTCCAGACTTTCAACACCCTGTACCGTGGACGTCACGTCCCACAGAGAGATGTTCTCCAGGAAGCCAAACGCGGAATGAATTTCCGACCACAGGAAGATCACCGACAGAAGGGCAACCAGCATCAGAAGGGAGCGCACCAGCCGCAATGACTGGGTACTGATGGTATCCAGATCGATTTCGACATCGTCGGCATCCGTTGTCCCTTCTGTACTGTTGACGTGGTTTGGCTCTTCTTCACCGCGTGCGCGCTGGGCCAGAATTTCGGCGCGGCGATGCTTGGCACGGTCAAACGCCAGACGACGACGCTGGATCAGCATTCCGCGACGGATGACATGGTAGACCACCAGCAGCAGGAACCAGATGGCGACGGAGGTTTCAAGACGTGCCAGCAGCGCCTGCGCGGTCGCCAGATACCCCACGGCTGCGGCCAGAATGGCCACCAAAGGTGCGGAGAGCATCAGGTTCCACAGCATGCGGTTGAGCATGTTATCGCCGCTGCCCGTCTTATCGAGATACAGCGGAATGCCGGCGCGTTTAAGGCTGAGTTTCACCATTGCCAGCGCGCCGCAGATGAGGATAAAGCAGAGACGGCCCAGCGAACCGGAGAACTCCCGGTCATTGAGGTTATCGAACATGATCAGCGCCATGATTAGCGGCACGATCAGGCCGATGCTCATCAGGTAGTAACGCATGCCGCGCGCGACGCGGCTGCGCGGCCAGCCAAAGTGGGCGACAAACAGACCGTTTGGACGCGCGAAGGTGGCGCAAATCATTACTACCCACAGCAGCGGCACGGTGGCGGTGACGCCATCGCCAATCGCCACCGCAAGCGGATAGGGCCAGGCCTCGCGCAGGCCGTATCCCAGCGTCATCCACAGCACCGGTAGCGGTGAAGCAACAAGAATCGACCAGAATACGGTACGCAGCGTCAGCCAGAAGTGATCCTGCGTCACTTTCCCGACGCGCGCACTGGAACGTTCGAGGAAGCGCGTAAAGTGCCTGCGGGAGTAGATGCTGAAGCCCACCAGAATCAGCGCGCCCAGCAGCGGGAAGATGGTCTCCTTACTGGTAATCATCATCACGCTGGCCTGGCCCAGCTGGCTGAAGGTATCCAGCGAAATCAGGCGGCGCAGATCCTGCACAATCTCTATTGGCCACGAGAAGGTCATTGGCCGCACGTCCGACGTCCAGAAGAGATAACGGTGCGTCGCCTCGTTGACCTCTTTCAGCGCATCTTCCAGCTGGCTGTTCGACACTTTCAGCTTGGTTAGCTCAAGGATCAGCGTATCGCCGCCCTGCAGCAGAGAGTTCAGCAGCTCACGCTGGGTGCGCAGCTGGGCTTCAAGGATGCGGTTCTGCTCACCGGTAAGCGGTTGTCCATCGGCCTGACGGATCTGGCGGATTTGCGGCTGTTTATTGAGGAGGTCTTCAAAATGCAGGCGCTGGACGCGCAACTGCGCCATCTCGGTATCAAGCTGCTGCGGCTTTGGCATTTCCGGCAGGCGGGCAACCTGGGCGCGTAAGGCTTCACCCAACAGGTTGGAGGACCCCAGCCATTGGGACTGCTCACGCAGGGTGTTAAGCGCCTGACGTACCTGTAGCGTTTGATTGGTCGCCTGTCGCTGCTGCGACGCAACCAAATCCATACGCTGCGCCTGCTGGTTCAGCGCGGCTGAAAGCTCGCGGTTAACCTTGAACTGATCGACGATGCCGACAGGCAGATTTGCGCTGTTTTCCGCGAGGAGTTCTGTACTTTCCAGCGCGCGTTCGGCTTCGCGCTGGCGCTGGCTGTTTAACTGGTTGCGCAGGCTCTGCAGATACGCGTCCAGCTGTTGGCTCTGCTTCTGCGCCAGTTCAGCGCGCATGCGCGACAGTTCCTGGCGGTTGTTGGCAGAAAGCTGCGCCAGCTCCAGCTCATCAACCAGCGCTTTGAGCCTGGCGGATTCCGCCTGTAGCCCAAGATTTTGCGCCTGGCTCTGTGGCGTATTACCGGCTTGCGTGCCGACGCGACGCTCGACCTCGTTCAACTGACGGCGGGCATCGGTCTGCTGCTGCGGCAGCTGGCTGAGCGAGTCGGCGATTTCACGTGCGCGCTCTTGTTCCTGCTGCGCCTGGCGGCTCTTTTCCAGAAGCTGACTGCTAACCTGGAGGATCTCCTGGTTTAGCGCATCCGACGTTAAGCCCACAGGAACCTCGCGCGGTTCATCGCGCAGGTTATTCAGCTGTGAGCGCAGCGTTTGAGAGAGTTTGGGGAAGTTGTCGATAACCTGCTGATATTGCTGAGCGCGCTCAAGGGAGCCTTTTCGCTCCTCAAGCGCGTTCAGGGCAGACTGGAGCGACTCGACGGTCTCTGGCTGAGCGGGTTTCGCCGCTTTTGCCTGCTCCAGTTCCTGGGTTATCTGTTTGGCGTCGGGGGCTGTCGCTGCGTACGCCCCCATGCTGAGGCACCAGGCCATCAGTAGAACGATAATCGGGCGCACGTCAGCGATCCTTCTGTTGTTAGCCTTCGTCTTTTTTGTCGTCAACCAGCGGGCTGGCGTCATGCTCGGCGTTGATCTCTTCTTCAGACAGCGGCGCAGGCTCTGCGTCCGGCGTGATGAAGGTTTCGGTAGACACCGCCAGCGGTTGGCCCAGTTTGGTCACCGACAGGCTTTCCAGCTGTTCAACCAGGTTCACTTTACCCGGTGCAAACAAGTTGATCACGGTAGAGCCCAGCTTAAAGCGACCCATCTCCTGACCTTTCAGCAGGGCCACAGAGCCTTCCGCTTCACCGGCAGGCCAGGTCCAGCGTTTGATCACGCCTTCGCGTGGCGGGGTAATGGTGCCCGCCCAGACGGTTTCGATACTGCCTACAATGGTAGCACCCACCAGAATCTGTGCCATTGGGCCAAATTCAGTATCAAACAGGCAGATGACGCGCTCGTTACGGGCGAACAGGTTCGGAACGTTCTGTGCGGTCAGGTGGTTCACGGAGAACAGATCCCCCGGCACGTAGATCATCTCACGCAGGATACCGTTACACGGCATGTGTACGCGGTGATAGTCGCGCGGCGACAGGTAGGTGGTCGCGAAGGAACCGTTACGGAACAGATCTGCCATCAGGTAGTTACCTGCGAGCAGCGCCTCAAGGGTGTAGTTATGGCCTTTGGCCTGCAGAATTTTGTCGTCTTCAATCTTACCGAGCTGGCTGATCACGCCGTCCGCAGGCATCACCAGCACGTTAGGATCGGTATTTAACGGGCGCACTTCGTCGCGCAGCGGACGCACGAAGAATTCGTTAAAGGTGCGATAGCTGGCTGTGTCCGGTTTCTGCGCCTCTTTCATGTCGACCTTGTAGTATTTCACGAACAGGTCGATGACCAGTTTGGTCAGCCAGCCCGCTCGTTTGCTCGCGCCCCAGCCCGCCAGGCGAGTGAGCCACAGTTTTGGCAGAATGTATTGAAGCGAAAGTTTGAATGAGTTTAACAAGGTAGCCTCCAGGCCATTGTTTTGTCGTTCCTGATCCGGCGGAAAAGCGCCGGAACCTGAAAAAAAGGGGACGATTTTAGCGATGCTTAGCTTAGTTGTCAGTTATCAGAATCAGAAAAGTTTTTACGCGTTTTTACGTCTTCCATGCTCTCAAGAATGCGGTGATAGTTTTCGAAGCGAGTTTCCGCAATCTCACCGTTCTCTACCGCTTCGCGGATAGCGCAGCCAGGGTCGTTGTCGTGCTTACAGTCGCGATATTTGCAAGCGCCTAAATAGTCATGGAATTCGACAAACCCGTTGAAGATTTGTTCCGGCTCAAGGTGCCACAGGCCAAACTCACGTACGCCCGGCGAGTCAATCACGTCGCCACCGTGCGGGAAGTGATAAAGACGCGAGGCGGTGGTGGTGTGCTGCCCCAGACCCGAAACGTTGGACACATCGTTGGTCAGAATCTCTTGCTGGAGGCCGAGAAGGTTGTTCAGCAGGCTCGATTTACCTACGCCAGATTGACCCGCAAAGATACTGATTCGGTCAGTCAGCGCTTCTTCTAACGGCTTCAGGCCATCTTTGGTGTGGCTGGAGACCATCAGCACGCGATAACCGATCTTGCGATAGATATCCATCTGCTCATTCACGAAGGCCATGCCGTCGTCATCCAGCAGATCGATCTTGTTCAGCACGATGATCGGTTCAACCTGCAGCGTTTCGCAGGCGACAAGATAACGGTCGATAATATTGAGCGAAAGCTCAGGCAAAATCGCCGAAACGATGACGATCTGGTTAATATTGGCGGCAATGGGTTTAACACCGTCGTAGAAATCAGGACGGGTCAGCACCGACGTGCGTTCATGCACGGCTTCAACGATGCCCTTAACCGTCACCCCTTCAGCGGCTTCTTTACCCGGACGCCAGACAACGCGATCGCCGGTTACCAGTGAACGGATAGTGCGACGGATATTGCAACGGTGGATATCCCCGTCGGCGGATTCGACATCAGCATGCATACCAAAACGGCTAATCACGACGCCCTCTGTCGCTTCACCAAACAGGTTGTCGTCGTAATCCGGTTTCTCCGAAGTAGTTTTAAGACGGCGCTGGTGGTTGGCGTTTACGCGGCGCTGCTGCCCTTTGGAGAGTTTATTTTTACTCAATCGCGCTGGCTCCTGGTCGCCCGTAAGGGGCAAAACCTCTATGATACACTCTAATTAATACTAGTTAACCTGCTACTGCCGGTTATGCGAGAAGGGTGGAAAATAACATGAGCGCGGATGAAAACAACCTGATTTGGATCGATCTTGAAATGACCGGGCTGGATCCCGAGCGCGATCGCATCATTGAAATTGCAACGCTGGTCACCGATGCCAACCTGAATATTCTGGCGGAAGGGCCAACCATCGCGGTACATCAGTCTGACGATCAACTTGCGCTGATGGATGAATGGAACGTGCGTACCCATACCGGCAGCGGGCTGGTAGAGCGCGTGAAGGCCAGCACCCAGGGCGACCGCGAAGCAGAGCTGGCAACCATTGAATTCCTGAAACAGTGGGTTCCGGCGGGCAAATCGCCTATCTGCGGTAACAGCATTGGTCAGGATCGTCGCTTCCTGTTTAAGTACATGCCGGAGCTGGAATCGTATTTCCACTACCGCTATCTGGATGTCAGCACCCTGAAAGAGCTGGCACGTCGCTGGAAACCGGAAATTCTCGACGGCTTTAAAAAGCAGGGAACACACCAGGCGATGGACGACATTCGCGAGTCGGTTGCGGAGCTGGCGTACTACCGCGAAAACTTTATAAAGCTGTGATTTTGCGACCCGGCGCCTTGCGTGGCCGGGTTTTTGTCGTTAAATTGTTCAGCTTGCCGATTAATTAAGCATTTGAACGGATTTTCAAAAAAATCGCTTTAAGGGGGGTTGCAGCTAAAAGGATTTCTCGTATAATACGCCTCCCGTAACGACAGAGAATTACACGTTACGACAGCAACAAAAGCAGTACAGATTTGCGGGAATAGCTCAGTTGGTAGAGCACGACCTTGCCAAGGTCGGGGTCGCGAGTTCGAGTCTCGTTTCCCGCTCCAAAATTTGAAAGTATCGCAAGATACGCCAGCACCAGAACACCCAAGCGGGAATAGCTCAGTTGGTAGAGCACGACCTTGCCAAGGTCGGGGTCGCGAGTTCGAGTCTCGTTTCCCGCTCCAAAATTTGAAAGTATCGCAAGATACGCACAGCACCAGAACACCCAAGCGGGAATAGCTCAGTTGGTAGAGCACGACCTTGCCAAGGTCGGGGTCGCGAGTTCGAGTCTCGTTTCCCGCTCCAAATTCTTCTTCATATTCAAATTATCCACAGCGGAATGCTCCGTTGGGGACGTTTTCTATTTCATCTGAAATACTCTTGTAAACAGAGTTATCCACAGAAGCTGCCGCTGAACTGTTAGTGCCAAACGCTTCGCAGGGTGAATAGTATCTTTATAACATTCTGATTTATAAAAAGAAAATATCATTTCAAAATGTTAGTGAGATCACTTGACCTCTTTGCCAGCCCTGATGGCGCCTGAGTTTGTAATTTTATACACAGGCTGTGAATAGTTCAGGCATCCCGCGTTAGCCCTTTTTCAATCACCCTCACCAGCCGCTGTTTCTTGGGTAACTGCACTTCGACCACGCAGGCATTTCGCTTCTCAATTTGCTGTGCAAGCGCCCACTCTATGTGTTCATCGAGTAGTGGGTGCTCACCTCTACGGCTTTCGAGTGCCTGAATATTCGCTTCATCCCACGGGGCATTGCCCAGCGCAACGGCAACGTTTCGCAGCCAACGCAAATGACCGATACGGCGAATGGCCGAACCTTCCGTCACTTTCAGGAACCAGGCTTCTGTCCAGGCGAACAGCTCAATAAGCGGTGGTGCATGCAGCGCCTTACGTGGGCTGAAATCCTCTTCGTCCGTGAGCTGCGAATAGCGGTTCCACGGGCAGATCAACTGGCAGTCGTCACAACCGTAGATCCGGTTGCCGATAAGCGGTCGAAATTCCTCAGGAATGACCCCTTCCAGTTCGATAGTGAGATAGGAGATGCAGCGGCGTGCGTCAACGGTATAAGGCTCGACAATAGCGCCTGTCGGGCAGATGGTCATGCAGGCTACACACCGTCCGCAGCCTTCCTCTACCGGGCCGTCTACCGGCAGCGGTAAATCTATCAGCAGTTCACCCAGGAAAAAGAACGAACCGGCGTCGCGGCTAAGGATAAGTGAGTGCTTACCTGTCCAGCCAAGCCCCGCTTTTTCAGCAATCGGACGCTCAAGAATAGGCGCGGAATCCACAAAGGGTCTAAAATTCAGCGAAACACAGTGCTGCTGAATCATTTCCCCAAGTTTTTTTAAACGGTTGCGCAGAAGCTTATGGTAGTCACGCCCCAGAGCATACCGGCTGACGTAACCCAAAGAGGGATTTTTGAGCGTGCGCGCAAAGGCCGCATTGGCGGGCAGGTAGTTCATGCGCACGCTGATGACGCGTAATGTGCCCGGCAACAGCTCGTGTGGACGAGCGCGCATCATGCCATGACGCGCCATCCACTCCATCTCGCCGTGGTACTGTTTGTCCAGCCACGCCTGCAGTTTGGGCTCGCTGGCGGAGAGGTCGGTGTCGGTGATGCCCACCTTCTGGAAGCCAAGCTCAGCACCCCACTGTTTTATATTTTGCGCTAACTGATTGAGATCGAGGGGCTGTGACATGACGGACCATACGGTGAAGAAAAACCCCGCAAGTATACCACATTCCATCTGGCATGCGGATGCGCTCCGACGTGCCGAACAAGAGGCTGCAGATAGTCTCGGCATTACCCTTTACGAACTGATGCTACGCGCGGGTGAGGCGGCGTTTAACGTTGCCCGCCGCACGTACCCGCAGGCCGCTCACTGGCTCATTTTATGTGGACACGGTAATAACGGCGGCGATGGCTATGTCGTCGCCCGTCTGGCCGTGGCGGCAGGTCTTCGCGTCACGTTACTGGCCGTTGAGAGCGAACATCCGCTGCCGGAAGAAGCCAGTGCGGCGCGAGAGGCCTGGCTGAACGCAGGCGGTGTGATTCATGCGTCAGATATCCTCTGGCCGGAAGATGTGGATCTGGTCGTTGATGGTCTGCTGGGCACCGGTCTGATGCGCGCGCCCCGCGACAACATTGCCGCGCTGATTGAGCGTGCTAACGCGCATCCCGCACCGGTGGTGGCGCTGGACATCCCCTCTGGATTGCTCGCGCAAACCGGTGCGACGCCGGGGGCGGTGATTCAGGCGTCACATACTGTCACCTTTATTGCCCTGAAACCGGGTCTGCTAACCGGAAAAGCGCGGGATGTGGTGGGGAAACTGCATCACAACGCGCTGGGGCTTGAACGCTGGCTGGCGGGACAGGATACGCAAGTTTCACGATATGACGCCTCACAGTTGACCGGATGGCTGCCGCCGCGCCGTCCAACGTCCCATAAGGGCGATCACGGCAGGCTGGTGATAGTCGGGGGTGACCACGGCACGGCGGGCGCTATCCGCATGACCGGCGAGGCGGCTCTGCGCTGTGGTGCCGGTTTAGTGCGGGTGTTAACGCGTAGTGACAATATCATCCCGATCGTTACCGCCCGACCAGAGTTAATGGTGCATGAACTCACGCCGCAGACGCTGGAAGAGAGCCTCGAATGGGCCGATGTTGTGGTGATTGGCCCCGGGCTTGGGCAGCAGGCATGGGGTAAACAAGCCCTGCAAAAGGTCGAGAATTTTCGTAAACCGATGCTGTGGGATGCCGACGCGCTTAACCTTCTGGCAATAAACCCGGATAAGCGTCACAATCGCATCCTGACGCCACACCCCGGCGAGGCCGCGCGGCTGCTTAACTGCAGCGTGGCAGAAATTGAAAGCGATCGCTTACTTTCTGCCCAGCGTCTGGTAAAACGTTACGGAGGTGTTGCTGTTTTAAAAGGGGCGGGAACCGTTATCGCCAGCGAGGATGCGCTGGGTATTATTGATGCCGGAAATGCAGGCATGGCGAGCGGGGGCATGGGTGATGTGTTGTCTGGCATCATTGGCGCATTGCTCGGACAGAAACTTCCCCTTTATGATGCAGCCTGTGCGGGCTGTGTGGCCCACGGCGCAGCGGCTGACCAGCTTGCTGCACGCTATGGTACGCGCGGTATGCTGGCCACCGATCTTTTTTGCACGCTACGGCGTGTTGTTAACCCGGATGTGATTGACGTAGAAAATGACTAATCGAGCGATTCCTTTACCTGATGAACAAGCCACTTTAGATCTCGGCAAGCGCGTGGCGCAGGCCTGTCAGGGGGCAACCGTCATTTATCTTTATGGTGATTTAGGTGCGGGGAAAACCACCTTCAGCCGGGGTTTTTTGCAGGCGTTAGGCCATAACGGGAATGTGAAAAGCCCAACCTACACGCTGGTAGAACCGTACACCCTTGAAAATCTCATGGTGTACCACTTCGATTTATACCGCCTTGCGGATCCTGAGGAGCTGGAATTTATGGGGATCCGTGATTATTTTGCCAACGACGCCATTTGCCTGGTGGAGTGGCCGCAACAAGGTGCGGGTGTGCTGCCTGACCCGGATGTCGAAATTCACTTAGATTACCAGGCACAAGGGCGTGAGGCACGCATCAGTGCTGTTTCCTCATCAGGCAGTTCCTTACTGGCGCGACTGGCCGGTTAAGCGTAGGGATGACGGGATGAAAAATCGCGTTAAAGGTTGGTTGTTGGCTGCCACGGTGCTGCTGTGCGCGCAGGCCGGGGCGGCGAGCCTCTCAGATATTCAGGTGTCGAACGGGGAAAATCAGGCCCGGATCACGTTTAGCTTTATGGGCGACCCAGAATATGCGTTTTCTCAGCCAGACAGCCACAGCGTGGCGCTGGATATCAAACAAACGGGCGTAATCCAGGGATTACCGCTGCGGTTCAGCGGTAACAACCTGGTGAAAAGTATTCGTTCGGGAACGCCGCAGGATAGCCAGTCGTTACGCCTGGTTGTCGATCTGACTGAAAAGGGTAAAACCCGAGCGGTGAAGCAGCAAAACGGGGCGAACTATACGGTGGTCTTTACCATCAATGCCGACGCACCGCCGCCACCTCCACCGCCTGCACCGGTGGTGGCGAAGCGCGTGGAAGAACCTGTGTATACCCCGCGTCCGTCTGAACCTGCCCGTAATCCGTTTAAGTCGCAAAACGATCGCATCACAGCGGCAACCAGCAGTAATACGGTGACGCGTCCGGCGGCCAGCGCACGACGCGCGGCGGTCAGCGGTGACAAAGTGATCATCGCCATCGATGCAGGTCACGGCGGGCAGGATCCGGGCGCAATTGGCCCGGGCGGTACGCGGGAGAAAAACGTGACAATCGCGGTAGCCCGCAAGCTCAGGACGCTGTTAAACGACGATCCGATGTTTAAAGGCGTGCTTACTCGCGACGGCGACTATTTTATCTCCGTCATGGGACGCTCGGACGTGGCGCGTAAGCAAAACGCAAACTTCCTGGTCTCCATTCATGCGGATGCCGCGCCGAATCGTAGCGCGACCGGCGCCTCTGTTTGGGTGCTGTCGAACCGTCGCGCCAACAGTGAAATGGCAAACTGGCTTGAAGAGCATGAGAAACAATCTGAACTGTTAGGCGGTGCGGGTGATGTGCTGGCTAATAGCCAGTCTGACCCGTATCTCAGCCAGGCGGTGCTGGATTTACAGTTCGGTCATTCCCAGCGCGTCGGGTATGATGTCGCGACTAACGTACTGAACCAGCTGCAGGGCATCGGGGCATTGCACAAGCGCCGTCCGGAGCATGCGAGCCTGGGTGTTCTGCGTTCGCCGGATATTCCATCGATCCTCGTGGAAACGGGCTTTATTAGCAACAACGGTGAAGAGCGCCTGCTGGGAAGCGACAGTTACCAGCAGCAGATTGCCGAAGCGATTTATAACGGTCTGCGTAAATACTTTGAAGCCCATCCGCTTCAGTCAGCGCCGCAAAGCGGTGCTGGCCAGACGGCCAGTGCCGCGCTGCCGGGTGAGATGACCGCCACAAATTAAGGAGAATTCATGCCGATTCAGGTTCTACCGCCGCAGCTCGCGAACCAAATCGCCGCCGGTGAGGTGGTGGAGCGCCCTGCGTCGGTGGTGAAGGAACTGGTGGAAAACAGCCTCGATGCGGGGGCAACCCGCATTGATATTGATATCGAACGCGGCGGCGCAAAGCTTATTCGTATTCGTGACAACGGCTGTGGCATCAAAAAAGACGAGCTGGCGCTGGCGCTGGCGCGTCACGCCACCAGTAAAATTGCCTCTTTGGACGATCTGGAAGCCATTATCAGCCTTGGTTTTCGCGGCGAAGCGCTGGCGAGCATCAGTTCCGTATCCCGCTTAACCCTGACCTCCCGTACCGCGGAACAGCAGGAGGCCTGGCAGGCCTACGCTGAAGGGCGCGATATGGACGTCACGGTCAAACCTGCGGCGCACCCTGTCGGTACCACGCTCGAAGTGCTGGACCTGTTCTATAACACCCCCGCCCGACGCAAGTTCATGCGTACCGAGAAGACCGAATTCGGACACATCGATGAGATCATTCGCCGCATCGCGCTGGCGCGATTCGATGTCACCATCAACCTCAGCCATAACGGCAAGGTGATGCGTCAGTATCGTGCGGTGGCGGAAGGTGGGCAGAAGGAACGCCGGTTAGGGGCTATCTGCGGCACGCCGTTCCTTGAAAAAGCGCTGGCGATAGAGTGGCAGCATGGCGATCTGGCGCTGCGCGGCTGGGTGGCCGATCCGAACGCGAGCAGCGCCGCCTTTGCTGAGATCCAATACTGCTACGTGAATGGCCGCATGATGCGCGACCGCCTGATCAACCACGCCATTCGTCAGGCCTGTGAAGATAAACTCGGCGCGGATCAACAGCCCGCGTTTGTGCTTTATCTGGAGATCGACCCCCATCAGGTGGATGTGAACGTCCATCCTGCGAAGCATGAGGTGCGCTTCCACCAGTCACGTCTGGTTCATGACTTTATTTATCAGGGTGTTGTCACGGTATTGCAGCAGCAGGCGGAGCCAACGCTGCCGCTGGAAAACGACGCCCCGGCACCGCGTCCGCTGCCGGAAAACCGGGTGGCGGCAGGCCGCAACCACTTTGCTGAACCCGCTGCTGCCCGCGAACCGTCGGCTCCGCGTTTCTCCGCGGCGGGCAGCGCACCTCGCCCTACGGGGGCGAACTACCCCAACGCTCAGCCGGGTTATCAGAAGCAGCAGGGGGCGTTGTACCGCAAACTGCTTGATACGCCCGCCGTGGAACGTAAAGAGCATATCGAGGTGTCGCAACCTTCACTGGACGGGCATAGCCAGAGCTTTGGTCGTGTACTGACGATTGTTGCTCCGGATATGGCATTGCTCGAACGCGAGGGGAAACTGATGCTACTGGCGTTGCCGGTGGCGGAACGCTGGCTTAAACAGGCGCAGCTGACGCCGGGGGAAAACGCCGCCTGCGCACAGCCGTTGCTGATCCCGGTCCGGTTAAAGATAACCCCTAAAGAAACAGGGGTTTTGCAGCGTGCACAGGCGCTTCTTGCCGAAATGGGCATAGAAATCGTGCTGGAAGCGCAGCATGTGACAATTCGCGCAGTGCCTTTACCCTTACGCCAACAAAATTTACAAAACTTGATTCCTGAACTGATAGGCTACCTGGCGCAGCAAACGTCGTTTGATGCCGCCAACACCGCGCAGTGGATCGCTCGCCATCTGGCCAGCGAACACTCTCCGTGGAGTATGGCGCAGGCGATTACCGTGTTGGCAGAGGTTGAACGCCTTTGCCCACATCTGGTGAAAACGCCGCCGGGTGGATTATTACAACCTGTTGATTTAAAAACGGCGATGACCGCCCTGAGACATGATTGACGTAAGAAAGGCGAGCCTGCCTAAGGCGATTTTTTTAATGGGCCCGACGGCCTCCGGTAAAACAGCGTTAGCCATTGAGTTACGTAAAGTTTTGCCTGTAGAGTTGATTAGCGTCGATTCCGCCCTCATTTATCGAGGAATGGACATCGGCACGGCGAAGCCAGACGCAGACGAACTGCGCGCGGCACCGCACCGTTTGCTGGATATTCTCGACCCGGCTCAGGCCTACTCCGCAGCAGACTTTCGCCGCGATGCCTTAGCCGAGATGGCCGACATTACCGCTGCGGGACGAATACCGCTACTGGTTGGCGGAACCATGCTCTACTTCAAGGCGCTGCTGGAGGGGTTATCGCCTCTGCCATCGGCAGATCCGGACGTACGAGCCAGGATTGAACAGCAGGCGGCAGAGCAGGGATGGGACGTTTTGCACCAGCAACTGGCGGAGATTGACCCGGTTGCTGCAGCGCGAATCCATCCGAATGATCCGCAAAGGCTTTCCCGGGCACTGGAAGTTTTTTTCATTTCGGGTAAAACTTTAACGGAACTGACGCAAACGTCAGGAGACGCTCTGCCGTATCAGGTGCATCAGTTCGCCATCGCCCCGGCGAGCCGTGAACTGCTCCATCAACGAATTGAGCAGCGTTTTCATCAGATGTTGGCTTCAGATTTTGAAGCAGAAGTGCGGGCGCTATTTGCCCGTGGAGATTTGCATACGGATATGCCTTCCGTTCGTTGTGTGGGATACCGCCAGATGTGGTCATATCTTGAAGGTGAGATTTCATACGATGAAATGGTTTATCGAGGTGTTTGCGCCACGAGGCAGTTAGCGAAGCGCCAGATCACCTGGTTGCGCGGTTGGGAGGGCGTTCACTGGTTAGACAGTGAAAAGCCGCAACAGGCGTTAAACGAAGTGATTGAGGTTGTTGGTGATATCGCTGACTGAATGTGTACAATTGAGACGTATCGTGCGCAATTTTTCAGAATCGCAAGGTTCTAAGTACAAAACAAGCATATAAGGAAAAGATAGAATGGCTAAGGGGCAATCTTTACAAGATCCGTTCCTGAACGCATTGCGTCGGGAACGTGTTCCAGTTTCTATTTATTTGGTGAATGGTATTAAGCTGCAAGGTCAGATTGAGTCTTTCGATCAGTTCGTGATTCTGTTGAAAAACACGGTCAGTCAGATGGTCTACAAGCACGCTATTTCTACTGTTGTTCCGTCCCGTCCGGTATCTCATCACAGCAATAACGCTGGCGGCGGCACTGGTAGTAACTACCATCATGGCAGCAACGCGCAGGGTTCTTCAACGCCGGCGCAGGACAGCGACGAGACCGAATAAGGTTTCGCACTGTTATCCACACGGGGAGCCAGGGATCCTGCGTTCCCCGCTGATCTTTTTAGAGAGGTTTACGCTTGTTTGACCGTTATGATGCCGGTGAGCAGGCGGTGCTGGTACACATCTATTTTTCGCAAGACAAAGATATGGAAGACCTCCAGGAGTTTGAATCTCTGGTCTCTTCTGCCGGTGTCGAAGCAATGCAGGTGATTACCGGTAGCCGTAAAGCGCCGCACCCAAAGTATTTTGTTGGTGAAGGTAAAGCAGTCGAAATTGCGGATGCCGTAAAAGCAACCGGCGCGTCAGTCGTGTTGTTTGATCATGCGCTGTCTCCAGCCCAGGAGCGCAACCTGGAAGCCCTTTGCGAATGCCGTGTTATCGATCGCACGGGATTGATTTTAGATATTTTTGCTCAGCGTGCGCGTACCCACGAAGGTAAGCTGCAGGTTGAACTGGCGCAGTTGCGCCATCTGGCAACGCGTCTTGTGCGTGGCTGGACACACCTTGAAAGACAAAAAGGCGGGATTGGTTTGCGCGGCCCGGGTGAAACCCAGCTCGAAACCGACCGTCGTTTGCTGCGTGGCCGTATTACCCAGATCCTCTCACGTCTGGAAAGAGTTGAGAAACAGCGTGAGCAGGGACGTCGGGCGCGAACGAAAGCCGATATCCCGACGGTGTCGCTGGTGGGGTATACCAACGCCGGTAAATCCACCCTGTTTAACCAGATCACCGAGGCCCAGGTTTATGCCGCAGACCAGCTGTTTGCGACCCTGGACCCGACGCTGCGCCGTATTGACGTTGCAGACGTCGGTGAGACGGTGCTGGCGGATACCGTAGGGTTTATCCGTCATTTGCCGCATGACCTGGTGGCGGCGTTTAAAGCAACGTTGCAGGAGACGCGTCAGGCGACCCTGCTGCTGCATGTGATTGATGCGGCTGACGTACGCGTGCAGGAGAACATCGACGCGGTGAACGTGGTGCTCGAAGAGATCGACGCCCACGAAATCCCAACGCTGTTGGTGATGAACAAGATCGATATGCTGGACGATTTCGAACCGCGTATCGACAGAGATGAAGAGAACAAACCGATTCGGGTCTGGCTTTCTGCCCAGACCGGTATCGGTGTGCCACTGCTTTTCCAGGCTTTGACAGAACGTCTTTCCGGTGAGGTCGCCCAGCACACGCTGCGATTGCCGCCACAGGAAGGCAGGCTGCGCAGCCGGTTTTATCAGCTTCAGGCGATAGAAAAAGAGTGGATGGAGGATGACGGCAGCGTGGGGATGCAGGTGCGTATGCCGATCGTTGACTGGCGTCGCCTCTGTAAACAAGAACCTGCGCTGGCAGACTATATCGTCTGATCAGAAAGGGGAAGCCTGAATAATTCGCCCTTGCATAACAAATATGGAGCATATACATGGCGTGGAATCAGCCCGGTAATAACGGACAAGACCGCGACCCGTGGGGAAGCAGCAATAATCAAGGCGGCAACTCTGGGGGAAATGGCAACAAAGGTGGTCGCGAGCAGGGGCCGCCGGATCTGGATGATATCTTCCGCAAGCTGAGCAAAAAGCTCGGTGGCCTTGGCGGAGGAAAAGGTTCTGGCTCGGGTGGTAATTCCACTCAGAGTCCGCGCCCGCCAATGGGTGGCCGCGTAGTGGGCATTGTGGCCGCTGCGGTGGTAATCATCTGGGCAGCCAGCGGGTTCTACACCATTAAAGAAGCAGAACGCGGCGTGGTCACTCGTTTCGGTAAGTTCAGCCATCTGGTTGAACCGGGCCTGAACTGGAAACCGACCTTCGTTGACAACGTCACCGCGGTTAACGTGGAGTCCGTCCGTGAACTGGCGGCATCTGGCGTGATGCTGACCTCTGACGAGAACGTCGTTCGCGTTGAGATGAACGTGCAGTACCGCGTAACCGATCCTGAGCGTTATCTGTTTAGCGTGACCAGCGCTGATGACAGCCTGCGTCAGGCGACCGACAGCGCCCTGCGTGGCGTGATCGGCAAGTACACCATGGACCGTATTCTGACCGAAGGTCGTACCGTTATTCGTAGCGATACCCAGCGCGAGCTGGAAGAGACCATTCGTCCATACAACATGGGTATCACCCTGCTGGACGTCAACTTCCAGGCGGCGCGTCCGCCGGAAGAGGTGAAAGCCGCATTTGACGATGCGATTGCTGCACGTGAAAACGAACAGCAGTACATCCGTGAAGCTGAAGCGTACACCAACGAGGTTCAGCCGCGTGCTAACGGTCAGGCGCAGCGTATTCTGGAAGAAGCACGCGCGTATAAGACGCAGACCATCCTGGAAGCACAGGGTGAAGTGGCTCGCTTCGCGAAGATCCTGCCGGAGTATAAAGCGGCACCGGAAATAACCCGCGAGCGTCTGTATATCGAGACCATGGAAAAAGTGCTGAGCCACACCCGCAAAGTGTTGGTTAACGACAGCAAAGGCGGAAACCTGATGGTCCTGCCGCTGGATCAGATGCTGAAAGGCGGTTCTGCACCGGCTGCGAAAGACACCAGCGGTGCGAATAACCTGCTGCGTCTGCCACCAGCCTCTTCAGGCAGCGCCAGCGCGAACACAACGCCTTCTTCGAACGATGGTGACATTATGGACCAACGCCGTGCTAACGCGCAGCGTAACGACTACCAGCGTCAGGGGGAATAAGGATGCGTAAGTCAGTTATTGCGATCATCGTCATCGTACTGGTCGTGCTGTATACCTCGATCTTTGTGGTGAAAGAAGGCGAGCGTGGGATCAAATTCCAGTTCAGCAGCGTCGTGCGTGATGGTGACAAACGCCCGGTGATTTACGAACCGGGTCTGCACTTCAAGGTGCCTTTCGTTCAGTCAGTGAAAACGCTTGATGCGCGTATCCAGACCATGGATAACCAGGCCGACCGTTTCGTGACCAAAGAGAAGAAAGACCTGATCGTTGATTCCTATATCAAATGGCGTATCAGCGACTTCAGCCGTTACTTCCTGGCAACGGGCGGTGGCGATGTTTCTCAGGCAGAAGTGCTGCTGAAACGTAAGTTCTCTGACCGTCTGCGTTCTGAGATCGGTCGTCTGGATGTGAAAGACATCGTGACCGACTCCCGCGGCCGTCTGACGCTGGAAGTACGTGATGCGCTGAACTCCGGTACAGCGGGCACGGAAGACGAAGTGGAAACGCCAGCAGCGGATGACGCGATTGCTAAAGCCGCTGAACGCGTTCAGGCTGAAACCAACGGTAAAGTGCCGGTGATCAACCCGAACAGTATGGCCGCGCTGGGTATCGAAGTCGTTGACGTGCGTATCAAGCAAATCAACCTGCCAGCGGAAGTGTCCGAGGCGATCTACAACCGTATGCGCGCCGAGCGTGAAGCGGTAGCCCGTCGTCACCGTTCACAGGGTCAGGAAGAGGCTGAGAAGCTGCGTGCCGCTGCGGACTACGAAGTGACCAAGACGCTCGCAGAGTCTGAACGTCAGGGTCGTATCCTGCGCGGTGAAGGCGATGCCGAAGCGGCGAAGCTGTTTGCTGATGCCTTCAGTCAGGATCCAGACTTCTATGCCTTTATCCGTAGCCTGCGTGCTTACGAGAATAGCTTCCAGAGCAACCAGGATGTGATGGTGCTCAGCCCGGACAGCGATTTCTTCCGTTATATGAAGACGCCGACTAACGCAACGCGATAAACTCAGGTCCGTTTGAGTATTCAAACCACCGCTCTCAACGGAGCGGTGGTTTTCTTTTATAAGGACTAAAAATGAATTCAACGATCTGGCTCGCGCTGGCCCTGGTTTTGGTGCTTGAAGGTCTTGGACCGATGCTTTATCCGCGCGCCTGGCGTCGAATGATCGCGACGATGAGCCAACTGCCGGATAATATTTTGCGTCGTTTTGGCGGCGGTCTTGTGGTTGCGGGTATCGTTATCTACTACATGTTGAAGAAAACGATTGGCTGATCAAAAAGTAGGCGCAATCGGCGTATTTTGAGGTCAAAAAGTGCTGTATATCTGAAAAAGCGATGGTAGAATCCATTTTTAAGCAAACGGTGATTTTGAAAAAAATGGGTAACAACGTCGTCGTACTGGGCACCCAATGGGGTGACGAAGGTAAAGGGAAGATTGTTGATCTTCTGACTGAACGGGCTAAATATGTTGTACGCTACCAGGGCGGTCACAACGCAGGCCATACTCTCGTAATCAACGGTGAAAAAACCGTCCTCCATCTTATTCCATCAGGCATTCTTCGCGAAAACGTCACCAGCATCATCGGTAACGGCGTTGTGCTGTCTCCTGCTGCGCTGATGAAAGAGATGAAAGGTCTGGAAGACCGTGGTATCCCTGTTCGTGAGCGTCTGCTGCTCTCTGAAGCCTGCCCGCTGATCCTGGATTATCATGTGGCGCTGGACGTTGCGCGTGAAAAAGCGCGTGGCGCGAAAGCGATCGGTACCACCGGTCGTGGTATCGGCCCGGCTTACGAAGATAAAGTTGCACGTCGCGGTCTGCGCGTGGGCGATCTCTTCGACAAAGCGACCTTCGCTGAAAAACTGAAAGAAGTGATGGAATATCACAACTTCCAGCTGGTGAATTTCTACAAAGCTGACGCTGTTGACTACCAGAAAGTGCTGGATGACGTCATGGCGGTGGCTGACATTCTGACCGGTATGGTTGTGGATGTGTCCGATCTGCTGGACCAGGCGCGCAAGCGTGGCGATTTCGTCATGTTCGAAGGTGCGCAGGGTACGCTGCTGGACATCGACCACGGTACCTATCCGTACGTAACCTCCTCTAACACCACCGCGGGTGGCGTGGCAACCGGCTCTGGCCTGGGTCCACGCTATGTGGATTACGTTCTGGGTATCATCAAAGCGTACTCCACTCGCGTGGGTGCCGGTCCATTCCCGACCGAGCTGTTTGATGAAACTGGCGAGTTCCTGTGCAAGCAGGGTAACGAGTTTGGCGCGACCACCGGTCGTCGTCGTCGTACCGGCTGGCTGGATGCGGTCGCAGTGCGTCGTGCAGTGCAGATCAACTCCCTGTCTGGCTTCTGCCTGACCAAGCTGGACGTACTGGACGGCCTGAAAGAAGTGAAAATCTGCGTTGGCTACCGTATGCCAGATGGCCGCGAAGTGACCACCACTCCGCTGGCTGCTGACGACTGGGAAGGCATCGAGCCAATCTACGAAACCATGCCGGGCTGGTCTGAGACCACTTTCGGTGTGAAAGAGCGTAGCGGCCTGCCGCAGGCGGCGCTGGATTACATCAAGCGCATTGAAGAACTGACCGAAGTGCCGATCGATATTATTTCTACCGGCCCGGATCGTACTGAAACGATGATCCTGCGCGACCCGTTCGACGCATAATCTTCGTGACTGCTGGCCTGCGGGGAGACCCGTAGCGCGGATAAGCGTAGCGCCATCCGGCGACCGCTCCTGGATCTCCGCTTTTTCGCCCCGTCTGTCAAATAAATTAGCCCCTAACTATCTGGCTGGTTTATCATCATTAATGAATATCTCTGCGGTTTCACCGCGTTTTCCCTTTTTCCCTGAGGTTGATGTGCAGTTAACGAGTTTCACCGATTACGGCTTACGCGCCCTGATTTACATGGCGTCGTTACCCGATGGAAAGATGACCAGCATCTCTGAGGTAACAGAGGTCTATGGTGTATCCCGTAATCATATGGTCAAAATAATCAATCAACTTAGCCGTGCCGGATACGTTGCTGCCGTCCGCGGGAAGAATGGTGGGATCCGTCTCGGTAAACCGGCACAGAGTATTCGCGTTGGGGATGTGGTACGTGAACTGGAGCCGTTGTCTCTGGTGAACTGCAGCAGCGAGTTCTGCCACATTACCCCCGCTTGCCGCCTGAAACAGGCGCTTTCTAAGGCCGTGCAAAGTTTTCTCATGGAGCTGGATAACTACACGCTGGCCGATTTGGTTGAAGAGAATCAACCGCTTTATAAATTATTGCTGGTGGAATGAAGAAAATTTCCACCGGAGCTGACAACGGAGGAACCGACATGTCACATGATCCTTTCCAGGAACGCGAAGCCGAAAAATACGCGAATCCTATCCCTAGCCGCGAGTTCATCATTGAACACTTAACAAAACGCGAAAAACCCGCCAATCGTGAAGAACTTGCCGTTGAATTAAACATTGAAGGTGAAGAGCAAATTGAAGCCCTTCGCCGCCGCCTGCGCGCGATGGAGCGTGACGGGCAACTGGTCTTTACCCGCCGCCAGTGCTACGCGCTGCCAGAACGCCTCGATCTGCTGAAAGGGACCGTCATTGGTCACCGCGATGGCTTCGGCTTCCTGCGCGTGGAAGGCCGCAAAGACGATCTGTACCTCTCATCTGAGCAGATGAAGATGTGTATCCACGGCGATCAGATCCTGGCGCAACCGCTGGGCGCGGACCGTAAAGGCCGCCGCGAAGCGCGCGTGGTGCGTGTGCTGGTGCCAAAAACCAGCCAGATTGTTGGCCGCTACTTTACCGACGCGGGCGTGGGCTTTGTGGTACCGGACGACAGCCGCCTGAGCTTCGACATTCTGATCCCACCTGAAGAGGTAATGGGCGCACGCATGGGCTTTGTGGTGGTGGTAGAACTCACCCAGCGCCCAACCCGTCGCACCAAAGCCGTAGGTAAAATCGTCGAAGTGTTGGGCGATAACATGGGCACCACGATGGCCGTTGATATGGCGCTGCGTACCCATGAGATCCCTTACGTCTGGCCGAAAGCGGTTGAAGATCAGATCGAAAGCCTGCGCGAAGAAGTGCCGGAAGAGTCTAAGGTGGGCCGCGTGGATCTGCGCTCCCTGCCGCTGGTCACTATTGATGGCGAAGACGCCCGCGACTTTGATGACGCCGTTTACTGTGAGAAAAAACGCGGTGGCGGCTGGCGTCTGTGGGTTGCTATCGCTGACGTAAGCTATTATGTCCGTCCGCATACGCCGCTGGATAACGAAGCGCGCAGCCGCGGTACGTCAGTCTACTTCCCGTCTCAGGTTGTGCCGATGCTGCCGGAAGTGCTCTCTAACGGTCTGTGCTCCCTGAACCCGCAGGTTGACCGTCTTTGCATGGTCTGCGAGATGACCATCTCGACCAAAGGGCGCTTAACCGGCTTCAAATTCTACGAAGCGGTGATGAGCTCGCACGCGCGTCTGACCTATACTAAGGTCTGGCATATGCTGCAGGGCGACCAGGATCTGCGCGAGCAGTACGCGCCGCTGGTCAAACACATCGAAGAGCTGCATAACCTCTACAAAACGCTGGAACAGGCGCGCGAAGAGCGCGGCGGGATCTCGTTTGAGAGCGAAGAAGCGAAATTCATCTTCAACGCCGAACGCCGCATTGAGCGTATTGAGCAGACCCAGCGTAACGACGCCCACAAGCTGATCGAAGAGTGTATGATTCTGGCGAACATCTCGGCGGCACGTTTCGTTGAGAAAGCCAAAGAGCCAGCGCTGTTCCGTATTCACGATAAGCCGACCACGGAAGCCATTACCTCATTCCGTTCTGTGCTGGCTGAACTGGGCCTGGAGCTGCCGGGTGGCAACAAGCCAGAGCCGCGCGATTACGCCGAGCTGCTGGAATCCATCGGCGATCGTCCTGATGCAGAAATGCTGCAGACCATGCTGCTGCGCTCCATGAAGCAGGCGATCTACGATCCGGAAAACCGTGGCCACTTCGGTCTGGCGCTGCAGTCTTACGCCCACTTCACGTCGCCGATCCGTCGTTATCCTGACCTTTCCCTGCACCGTGCGATCAAGTATCTGCTGGCGCAGGAGCAGGGCCACAAAGGGAACACCACCGAAACTGGCGGCTACCACTATTCGATGGAAGAGATGCTGCAGCTGGGCCAGCACTGCTCCATGGCCGAACGTCGTGCCGATGAAGCAACACGTGACGTGGCGGACTGGCTGAAGTGTGACTTTATGCTGGATCAGGTAGGCAACGTTTTCAAAGGCGTGATTGCCAGCGTGACCGGCTTTGGTTTCTTCGTTCGTCTGGACGAGCTGTTTATTGACGGTCTGGTGCACGTCTCCAGCCTGGATAACGACTACTACCGCTTTGATCAGGTCGGACAACGCCTGATTGGCGAGTCTGGCGGCCAGACTTACCGTCTGGGCGACCGTGTGGAAGTGAAGGTCGAAGCCGTGAATATGGACGACCGTAAAATCGACTTCAGCCTGATCTCCAGCGAGC
Source organism: Enterobacter sp. JMULE2 (assembly GCF_013337145.1). Classification (NCBI taxonomy): domain Bacteria; kingdom Pseudomonadati; phylum Pseudomonadota; class Gammaproteobacteria; order Enterobacterales; family Enterobacteriaceae; genus Enterobacter; species Enterobacter sp. JMULE2. Next base: position 406,559 of record NZ_SGWD01000017.1, on the reverse strand, counting down.
GCGCGCCGCGTAACGTCGGCAAAACCGAGCGTGAGAAAGCGAAAAAAGGCGGTAACGGTAAACCGGGCGGCGGTAAACGTCGTCAGGCGGGCAAGAAGGTAAACTTCGAGCCGGACAGCGCGTTCCGCGGCGAGAAGAAACAGAAGCCGAAGGCGGCGAAGAAAGAAGCTCGCTCAGCGAAAAAACCGTCCGCTAAAACGCAGAAAATAGCTGCCGCGACCAAAGCGAAGCGTGCGGCCAAGAAAAAGCAGGCGGAGTAAATTCTCCCCTCACCCTGACCCTCTCCCCTACGGGGGGAGGGGAAATACTTATTACGAGAACCATCAATGAGTGAAATGATTTACGGCATCCACGCGGTGCAGGCCCTTCTCGAGCGCGCACCGGAGCGTTTTCAGGAAGTCTTTATTCTGAAAGGGCGTGAAGATAAGCGTCTGATGCCGCTGATCCACGCGCTGGAAGCGCAGGGCGTGGTGATCCAGCTGGCAAACCGTCAGTTCCTGGATGAGAAAAGTGAAGGGGCGGTACACCAGGGCATTATTGCCCGCGTGAAGCCGGGCCGTCAGTATCAGGAAAACGATCTGCCGGATCTGATTGCCGAACTGGATAACCCGTTCTTCCTGATCCTCGATGGCGTTACCGATCCGCACAACCTCGGTGCCTGCCTGCGTAGCGCCGATGCGGCGGGCGTACATGCGGTGATTGTGCCGAAAGATCGCTCCGCGCAGCTGAACGCGACGGCGAAGAAAGTGGCCTGCGGCGCGGCGGAAAACGTTCCGCTGATCCGCGTGACTAACCTGGCGCGCACCATGCGTCTGCTGCAGGAAGAGAACATCTGGATCGTCGGTACTGCCGGTGAAGCGGACCATACTCTGTACCAGAGCAAAATGACCGGCCGTCTGGCGCTGGTGATGGGGGCGGAAGGCGAAGGTATGCGTCGTCTGACGCGCGAGCACTGTGACGAGCTTATCAGCATCCCGATGGCGGGCAGCGTGTCGTCCCTGAACGTGTCCGTTGCGACGGGTATCTGCCTGTTTGAAGCGGTGCGTCAGCGTAGCTGATTTTCGCCCGGTGGCGCTTCGCTTACCGGGCCTACGGTTTTGTAGGCCGGGTAAGGCGAAGCCGCCACCCGGCAAAACAACCTCACTCCTCCAGCGACCGCAAATGGTCATCCTTTCTCAGCGTCATCAGGGCAAAGATACTCACCACTGCCGTCGCCATCACGTAATACGCCGGAATATCCAGGTTGCCCGTCTGCTTAATCAGCCCGGTAATGATTAACCCTGCACATCCCGAGAAAATCGCGTTCGACAAAGAGTAGGCCAGCCCCAGCCCCGTATAGCGCACGCGCGTCGGGAACATCTCAGATAGCATTGCCGGGCCTGGTCCTGCCAGCATCCCGACCAGACCGCCCGCAATCAACACCACAACAGCCTTCACCGCCAGCGTACTCGACTCCGCCTGCAGGATTTTCAGCAGCGGCAGGGCGAGGATCAGCAAAAGCGCGGTGGCGATAATCATCACCGTGCGGCGCCCGATCCGGTCGCTCAGGATCCCCGACGGAATAATCGTCAGCGCAAACCCAATATTGGAAATCACCGCTATCAGCAGCGCCTGGTTAAACCCGGTGTGCAGCGCCGACTGCAGATAGGTCGGCATAATCACCAGGTAGGTATACCCCGCAGCAGACCAGACCATCACCCGCCCAATCCCCATCACGATGGCCCGGAGCGTGGCGGCAGTATCCGCCTGAGCGACAGCCGGTTTATCCTGCTGCTGCACAAAGCTGGGCGTTTCTTCCATGCTGACTCGAAGCCACAGCGCAACGACGCCCATAGGCAGCGCCAGGAAGAACGGAATGCGCCAGCCCCAGTCGTGGAGGGCTTCCGGCGTGAGGAGGGCGGAGAGCAGCGCCACGATGCCTGCGCCCGCTAACAGCCCCAGTGCCACGGTAAAGGACTGCCACGCGCCATAGAGTCCACGCTTGCCGCGCGGGGCGAACTCCGTCATCAGCGAGACCGCACCGCCGTACTCGCCCCCCGCGAACAGCCCCTGCAGGATGCGAAGCAGCGTAATAATGAGCGGGGCGGCAATCCCGATGCTGGCGTAGACCGGCACAATGCCGATGGCGGCGGTAGCGAGCGTCATCAGCACCAGCACAATGATTAGCGTCGGTTTACGGCCAATCCGGTCGCCGATGCGGCCAAACACCACCGCACCCAGCGGGCGGAAGAAGAAGGCGATGGCAAACGAGGCGTAGGTGAGGATCAGGCTGGTAAGCCCCGCTTCTCCTTCAAGCTGGAAGAAGTTTTTCGCAATAACGGTCGCCAGAAAACCGTAGACCGCAAACTCATACCACTCGATAAAGTTGCCAATGGAGCCTGCAATTAATGCACGCTTGTGCGCGTCCCGTTGCATAACGATCCTCACTGAAAGGGGTAAGAATAAATTATTCAACAAAAGCGAAGTGATGAAATAGTTTATTCTTATGTTATGTGAGCTATTTCACGAATGATATCAGCGGGATCGTGAACGTGTGATTCCCCTCCCATGCAGCGTGCGCGCGGTCTGTCCATACTTATCGTCATTGCCACTGAAGGAGGGAGACAGCATGCACTGGCAGACCCACACCGTTTTCAATCAACCGGCACCGCTTTCCAACAGCAACCTTTTTCTCTCAGACTGCGCCCTGCGCGATGCGGTTACGCGTGAAGGCGCCGAGTGGGATATTGAGTTGCTCGCCAGTATCGGGCAGCAATTAGGTACCGCGGAGTCGCTGGAGCTTGGCAGGCTGGCAAACGTCAACCCGCCCGAGCTGTTACGCTATGACGCCACGGGCGAGCGGCTGGACGACGTGCGTTTTCATCCGGCATGGCATCTGCTGATGCAGGGGCTTTGCGCCAACCGCGTGCATAACCTGGCGTGGGAAGAGGAGGCGCGTAAAGGGTCGTTTGTCGCTCGCGCCGCGCGCTTTGTGCTTCATGCTCAGGTTGAGGCGGGCACGCTTTGCCCGGTCACCATGACGTTCGCCGCCACGCCGCTGCTGCAGCAGGCGCTCCCCAAAATATTTCATGACTGGCTCACGCCGCTGCTCAGCGATCGCTACGATCCGCATCTGGCCCCCGGCGCGCAAAAGCGCGGTCTGCTGATCGGTATGGGGATGACGGAAAAGCAGGGCGGCTCAGACGTGCTCAGCAATACCACCAAAGCGGAAAAATGCAGCGACGGCAGCTACCGGCTGGTGGGGCATAAATGGTTTTTCTCCGTGCCGCAAAGCGATGCACATCTGGTGCTGGCCCAGGCTAAGGGCGGGCTATCCTGCTTTTTTGTGCCGCGCTTTTTGCCCGACGGACAACGCAACGCCGTCCGCCTGGAACGCCTCAAGGACAAGCTCGGGAACCGCTCCAACGCCAGCAGCGAGGCGGAATTCCTCGATGCCTCCGGCTGGTTGTTGGGGGAAGAAGGTGAAGGGGTACGGCAGATACTCAAAATGGGCGGTCTGACGCGCTTCGACTGCGCGCTGGGCAGCCACGGACTGATGCGTCGGGCGCTGTCGGTGGCGCTTTATCATGCCCATCAGCGGCAAACCTTCGGTAAAAATCTTATCGACCAGCCGATAATGCGTGAGGTGTTAAGCCGGATGGCACTGGTGATGGAGGGGCACACGGCGCTGCTGTTCCGCCTGGCCCGCGCGTGGGACAAGCGTGCCGATCCGCAAGAGGCCGCCTGGGCGCGGCTGTTTACCCCGGCTGCGAAATTTAGCGTGTGTAAAGCGGGCATCCCATTTGTCGCGGAGGCGATGGAGGTGCTGGGGGGGATCGGATATTGCGAAGAGAGCGAACTTCCCCGTCTGTACCGTGAAATGCCGGTCAACAGCATCTGGGAAGGATCGGGCAATATCATGTGCCTGGACGTGCTGCGCGTGCTGGCGAAGCAGCCGGGGATCCACGATCTGCTTGCAGACGAGTTTGCGCAGGTAAAAGGGCAGGACAGACACTTCGACCGCAGCTGGCGCCAGCTGCAGCAAAAACTGCGTAAGCCGCAGGAGGCACAGGGCCGGGAGATTGCTCAACAGCTCTTTTTACTGGGTGCCGGAAGCCAGATGCTGCGACACGCTTCACCGCCCGTGGCGCAGGCGTGGTGCCGCATGATGCTGGATACCCGTGGCGGAACGCTAATGAGCGAGCAGGTGCAAAATGACCTTCTGCTGCGCGCCACGGGCAGAGTCGGTTAGCCTTTTAGCTGGAACAGGCTGACCAGTTGGGTGAGGTGTGAGCCTTTCTCGCGCAGCGTGTGCGCGGTCTGCTCGCTGCGCGAGACGCGGTCGGCGTTGATGTGCGACGCTTCGCCAATGTGCGTCATGGCAAGATTCACCTGCCCAATCCCCGCGGATTGTTCGCGGGAAGCGTGGTTGATCTCGGTAACCAGCTGGCTGATGTTATCGATATGAACAATGATGGCGTCCATAGCCAGACGCGTCTTTTCTGACAGCGCGTGGCCTTCGCTTACCTTGCTCAGCGTATCGCCAATCAGGTGTTCAATCTCCTTCACCGCGTTGGCACTGCGTGCAGCCAGGGCGCGAACCTCCTGCGCCACCACGGCGAAGCCTTTGCCATGTTCGCCCGCGCGAGCCGCTTCGACCGCCGCATTCAGCGCCAGAATGTTAGTCTGGAACGCGATGGACTCAATCACGCGGGTAATGTCCTCAATGCGTTTAGAGGCATCGCGGATATCATCCATAGTCGACACCGCGTGGGTGACTGTCTCACCGCCCTGATGAACCGCGAGCGAGGTTTCACCCACCAGCTGCTGCGTTTGCTCCATGTTGGCGGCATTTTGCTGCACGGTGGCGGCCAGCTGCTCCATGCTGGCGGAAGTCTCTTCCACGCTGCTGGCCTGCTTGTTGATCTGCTCCGAGATTTCTCCGGTGTCGGAAGCCAGCGCATTGGTGCCCAAATGGATCTCGCCCGCGGCCTCACGCACCTGCAGGACAATTTTTTGCAGCCCATCGCCAATACCGTTGATGGCATCAACCAGCTGGCCGACCTCATCCTGACGCGTTACGGGCAGGCTGGCGCGCAGATCGCCTGCGGCATACTGGCGGGCCAGCTCGATCACGTTACGCAGCGGGCGGGTCAGCATCCGGCGAATGAGCATCACAAACAGGCCCGCGAAGAGCACGGAAATCACCACGCCCGCCAGCAAGAACCGGTCACGCATGGCGTTGACGCTTGCGAGAAGGACCGATTTATCCACTTCACCCACGATGGTCCAGTTCCAGCCCGGCAGCGGCGTATAGGCCATTTTCAGCGTGCGGCCGTCGTCGCTTACGCGCTCCAGCGTGCCGGAGGCATCGCTCAGCAGCTGCTGTTGGGTGGCGCTGTCCCACTTCGGCAGTTGCCCCTCTTCACTGCCGTGGAACAGGAACTGCCCGCGCGTTTTGCCGTGGCTGCGATCCAGCACATAGAAGTGCCCGCTCTCACCCAGCCGACGGTTGAGGATTTTCTCTCGCATAACGTTCCAGGAGTGTGTGATATCTACCCCAACAAAGATGATCGCAATGACCTGTCCTTCGGCATTTTTAACGGGCTGGTACTGGGTGATGTAGCGTTTGCCAAACAGCAGCGCCAGGCCACGGTAAACTTCGCCCCTGGTGACGGCCGCAAATGCCGGGCTGGTGGTATCCAGAAGGGTTCCCATCGCCCGGTCGCCATTCTCCTTGCGCAGAGAGGTGGCAACGCGAATAAAGTCGTTACCGCTGCGAACGAACAGCGTGGAGATTGCGCCCATACGATTCAGAAAGTCGTCAGAAAAAGCATTGTTTTCATGCAGTTCAGATTCACCGCCTTTCAGCAAAGGCACATTGATCCCGCTAATGGTGCGGGTCTGACTCGTATCGACCGTAAATGGCTGAGGCAGGAAAGTGGTGAACAGTCGGGTATAGCTTTCGACCTCTTCGCTCAGACTGGTATTAAACATTTGCACCATATCGACCATGCCGGTGGACTGGTTATGCAAATCTTCGACGGCAAGATCTTCAAGCTGCTGGTTGGCTTTATGGCTGAGCAGAAAAGTGAAAAGCAGAAACAGAATGGCGACACTCATACCGGTCAGTAGCGATAGCTTAGTGCCCAGACCCGCACGGCGGAAAGAATTGATCATAAATTGCTCATCATTGAAAAGGTATGCCTGTTCAACGGCAGAGCAGCGATAACATTTATGCTATTAATGTAACAAAATGTTATTTGTTTGTTTTTGGATGGTTTTGAAAAAGATAAAAGATTTGCAAAAACGAAAAGCCACTAAAATTAAGTGGCTTTTATCGGGAGGGGCTAAACATAGAGGATGGCTTGTACCCGCCAATGATCAACATGGTTATCTTCCTGCATCTGGATGATGCGATACCAGGAAGCACCTTGTTCATCGGCTTTTAATGCAACGACACGTTCAACGTCTTGCGGGCTCCCCGAGATGTTATTCACGGAGATTTGGCCTATTTCATTCAGGCCAGTCACGCAATCAGCACTGGCGAATTCAGCTGATTGTGCGGTTGTGCTCACAAGGCCTGCTGAGAGCAACAGTGTGGTCAAGGCAAGAGTTCGTTTCATCGTCAGCTCCATTTCACATGTCTCCGGTATCCGCCGGGCAATCCTTCGCAAATAAACTCACTTCCATTGGTGCAGGCATGGAGTTTATTGTGGACAGGAAAATGTCTATGGACGCAAAGCAGTGTAAATGTCGTTCAAACGATCGCCATTACTTACGGTACAAAATCGCCTGCGAGTACCACTGTCCCGTAATGATGGTTTCGTCGATCATAATGATGACGTAATAATCTGCTTTGGCGGCTGCGGCTTGTGCTTCAATAGAGGCTTCCGCGTCATCCGGGGAACCGCGAACCAACGCGGAGACAGTGCCCATTCGCTGTAATCCTTCAGTCTGATTACGACGAATTTCCTGTGGGTGATCGGCGACCGGCGGAGCGGGTTGCGGTGTCCCCTGCAGCGCGCTACAGCCACTGAGCAGAAACACAAACAATAAAGCAGCCAACCTGCGCATAACCATATCTCGTTTCCTGATAGCCATAGTGTAGTTGCCTGTAAATTTAGTTTTGGGGGAATGTTCCCGAAGTGTTATCTGAGGCGAAGATTTCGAATGAAAATATCCAGAAACCGTAATCCAGCTCTCAAACATTATGAATCATTCATCAGTACAGGAGCGACAATGATTGAACTCGAAACGCGACGCCTTGGTGACCGCGAAATATTACATGCTTTCCCCACCGGAAAAAGTGAGCAGCCGCTGCCAGTTGTGGTTTTTTATCATGGGTTTACCTCGTCAAAACTGGTTTATAGCTATTTTGCTGTGGCGCTGGCGCAGGCTGGATTCCGCGTTGTTATGCCGGATGCTCCGGATCATGGCGCGCGATTTTCGGGCAACGAGCAGGCGCGGCTCGGCCAGTTCTGGCAAATCTTGCACGGTAGCCTGACGGAATTCGCAGGGCTGCGCGATGCGCTTTTTGAGGCCGGGCTGGTGGAGAACGATCGCCTGGCGGTTGCTGGGGCGTCAATGGGGGGGATGACGGCGCTGGGGATCATGACGCATCATTCGGAGGTGAAATGCGTCGCTTGTCTGATGGGGTCGGGCTACTTCACTTCGCTCTCGAAGACGCTGTTTCCCTCGCAGAACCCAGAAGATATCGACGCGGCACTGGCGGAGTGGGACGTCACCCATGCGTTACCGCACCTGGCCAATCGCCCGCTGCTGCTGTGGCACGGCGATGCGGATGATGTGGTTCCGCCTGACGGAACTTTCCGTTTACAGCAGGCGTTAAAGAATGAAGGGCTGGACGGCAATTTAACCTGCCTTTGGGAGGCGGGCGTTCGTCACCGTATTACGCCGACGGCGCTGGATGCCACGGTGAGCTTTTTCCGCCAGCACCTTTAAACCCGAAGAATTTTGACCCCTTGATCTTCCAGCTTCTGGAGGATCTCCGGGTTGGCATTTTTACCGGTGATCACCATATCGATTTGCTCGGCACGGCTGAACAGCATGCCTGCGCGCTCGCCCACTTTGCTGCTGTCGACCAGCACAACGAGCTTGCCGACCACGTTAAGCATGTTTTGCTCCGCCATGGCGGTCAGCATATCGGTTTTATACAGCCCATCCGTGGTCAGGCCTTTACCGCTGGTGAACATCCAGTGTCCGGCGTAGAGGCTATTTTCACTGTCCTGTGGGCTGAGCGTAATGGACTGGCTCTTATTGTACTGACCGCCCATGATCACTACGCTTTCATGCTCCTGGTCAATGAGATAGTTGGCCAGCGGCAAATAGTTAGTGATGATTTGCACCGGTTTGCCACACATCTCCCGCCCCAGTAAAAACGCCGTGGAGCCGCAGTTGATCACGACGCTTTCGCCAGGGTTGACCAACTGTGATGCTGCTCTTGCAATCCGTACTTTTTCATCGTGGTTCTGCGCCTGATGAATGTTCATCGGCGTCCAGCGCGGACGCTGCTGGCTAATGGCTTCCGCACCGTTACGGACTTTTTTCAGTTTGCCACTTTCATCCAGCTTGTTGATGTCCCGTCGGGCGGTTGCCGGAGAAATGCCTAATCGTTCGATCACTTTCTCAACGGTGATAAACCCTGTTTGCGCCAGGAGTTCCAGTAAAATTTGATGTCGTTGCGCTTCCGTCATGAGCTATTCCGATAAGAATTGATTTGAAAAGATGATATTTGAAATAGCGTGAAATTACTAAAAGAAATATGACATCGCCAGACACAAGGTCTGGCGATTTGACTTCACAATCAGAGGAAGGACTTGAACGGCAGGTCAGGCTCAATGGTGAAGCAATCATCGAAACCACGTGGGTAGTGATATTCCAGATTATCTTTGTCCAGTGGCCAGGTGAACTTGCCACCGACCTGCCAGATGAACGGCTTGAAGCCATACTTCAGGCGGTCTTTTTTCATTTCCCACAGCACGCGGATTTCCTGCGGGTCTGCCTGGAAGTTTGACCAGATATCATGGTGGAACGGAATAACCACTTTAGTGTTCAGCGATTCCGCCATGCGCAGCATATCGGCGCTGGTCATTTTGTCGGTGATGCCGCGCGGGTTCTCACCGTAGGAGCCCAGCGCCACGTCGATCTGATGCTCGTTACCGTGCTTCGCATAGTAGTTGGAGTAGTGGGAGTCACCGCTGTGGTACAGAGAACCGCCAGGGGTTTTAAACAGGTAGTTCACCGCACGTTCGTCCATACCATCTGGCAGCACGCCTGCTGCTTTCTGATCGGCAGGCAGGGTGATCAATGCTGTACGGTCAAAGGCATCCAGCGCGTGGATTTCAATGTCTTTAATTTTTACTACATCGCCCGGTTTCATCACGATGCAGCGCTCTTTCGGCACGCCCCAACCGATCCACAGATCCACGCAGGTCTGCGGCCCAATGAACGGCACATCGTCCGCGCAGTTTTGCATCACCGCTGCAGCCACGTTCACGTCGATATGATCGTTATGATCGTGGGTAGAGAGGACGGCGTCGATCTGACGAATCGCAAATGGATCAAGCACAAACGGTGTGGTACGCAGGTTCGGCTGCAGTTTTTCTACGCCCGCCATGCGCTGCATCTGATGGCCTTTTTTCATCAGCGGGTTGCCGTGGCTCTGCTTGCCGGTGCCGCACCAGAAATCGACGCAGATATTGGCGCCACCTTCTGATTTCAGCCAGATACCGGTACAGCCCAGCCACCACATTGCAAACGTGCCAGGAGCAACCTGTTCCTGCTCGATCTCTTCATTCAGCCAGCTACCCCACTCCGGGAAGGTGCTCAGAATCCATGATTCACGGGTGATGGTGTTCACTTTACTCATCGTTTTGACTCCTGGTTTAATCAAAAGTAATCACAATGTGATTTGTTGTGATTGATGCTGGCATCATTTGACGCGTTTTGCAATGGTAAATATGGTGAATTTTATCTGTTCGACTTCACGGATTATCCGTTTTTTACTTGTTAGACTATCCACTATTAATCATTAATTGCATGAATTATAAAGATTAATTTATTTTTCATGTACGGTAGTGAAAATCATTACTAACACCATGGAAATAATTTGCGTGATACGTCACAAATAATCAAATTCAATCTTGTGGTGATTATTTGTGATTACTAGAGTGATGGCACCAACCACACAGGGATTGCCCCTCGTGTTCTCATTTCTGGAGAGAGTTATGGAGATCCTCTACAACGTCTTTACCGTGTTCTTTAATCAGGTAATGACCAACGCCCCGCTGCTGCTGGGTATCGTGACGTGCCTGGGCTATATCCTGCTGCGAAAAAGCGTCAGCGTGATTATCAAAGGCACCATCAAAACCATTATTGGTTTTATGTTGCTGCAGGCGGGTTCAGGCATTCTGACCAGCACCTTTAAGCCGGTCGTCGCCAAAATGTCGGAAGTGTATGGCATCAACGGTGCCATCTCTGACACCTACGCCTCAATGATGGCGACCATCGACCGCATGGGTGATGCCTATAGCTGGGTGGGGTATGCGGTTCTGCTCGCCCTGGCCCTGAACATCATTTACGTTCTGCTGCGCCGCATTACCGGCATTCGCACCATCATGCTGACCGGCCATATCATGTTCCAGCAGGCGGGGCTGATTGCGGTTTCTTTCTATATCTTCGGCTACCCAATGTGGACCACGATTATCTGCACCGCGGTGCTGGTTTCGCTCTACTGGGGTATCACCTCCAACATGATGTACAAGCCAACCCAGGAAGTGACTGACGGCTGCGGCTTTTCCATCGGTCACCAGCAGCAGTTCGCCTCATGGATTGCCTATAAAGTTGCGCCGTACCTGGGCAAAAAAGAAGAGAGCGTTGAAGACCTCAAACTGCCGGGCTGGCTGAATATCTTCCACGACAACATCGTTTCAACGGCGATTGTGATGACCATCTTCTTCGGCGCCATTTTGCTCTCCTTCGGCATTGACGTTGTTCAGGCGATGGCGGGTAAAACCCACTGGACGGTCTATATCCTGCAGACCGGCTTCTCCTTCGCGGTGGCCATTTTCATCATCACTCAGGGCGTACGTATGTTCGTCGCCGAGCTGTCGGAAGCCTTCAACGGTATTTCCCAACGCCTGATCCCCGGTGCGGTGCTGGCGATTGACTGTGCTGCTATCTATAGCTTTGCGCCAAATGCGGTGGTCTGGGGCTTTATGTGGGGCACCATCGGCCAGCTGATTGCAGTAGGCATCCTGGTCGGCTGTGGCTCGTCAATCCTGATTATTCCTGGCTTTATCCCGATGTTCTTCTCCAACGCCACCATCGGCGTCTTCGCTAACCACTTCGGCGGCTGGCGCGCAGCGCTCAAGATCTGCCTGGTCATGGGCATGGTTGAAATCTTCGGTTGCGTGTGGGCGGTCAAGCTCACCGGTATGAGCGCCTGGATGGGCATGGCGGACTGGTCAATTCTGGCCCCGCCGATGATGCAGGGCTTTGCCTCCATCGGACTGGTCTTTATGGCCGTCATCATTCTGATTGCACTGGTTTATATGTTCTTCGCTGGCCGTTCGCTGCGAGCTGAAGAAGATGCGGAAAAACAAACAGCAGAAGTGTCTGCTCATTAAGGAGTTTCGATTATGACCGTACGTATCCTGGCTGTATGTGGCAATGGGCAAGGCAGCTCCATGATCATGAAGATGAAAGTGGACCAGTTTTTAACCCAGTCAAACATCGACCACACGGTGAACAGCTGCGCAGTGGGCGAATACAAAAGTGAGCTGAACGGCGCAGACATCATCATCGCCTCTACCCATATCGCCGGTGAAATCACCGTGACGGGCAACAAATATGTGGTGGGCGTGCGCAACATGCTGTCGCCTGCGGATTTCGGCCCAAAACTGCTGGAAGTGATCAAAGAGCACTTCCCTCAAGACGTGAAGTAAGGACGAAACATGAAATTACGTGATTCGCTGGCAGAAAATAACTCCATCCTTTTGCAGGCGGAGGCCAGCACCTGGCAGGAGGCGGTGAAGCTGAGCGTGGATCTGCTGGTTAAGGCTGACGTTGTCGAGCCGCGTTACTACCAGGCCATTCTTGATGGCGTGGCGCTGCACGGCCCTTACTTTGTGATTGCGCCTGGCCTGGCAATGCCGCACGGCCGCCCTGAAGAGGGCGTGAAAAAAACCGGCTTTGCCCTTGTGACGCTGAAAACGCCGCTGGTGTTTAACCATGAAGATAACGACCCGGTCGACATCCTGATCACCATGGCCGCCGTGGATGCCAACACCCACCAGGAGGTGGGCATCATGCAGATCGTCAATCTGTTTGATGATGAGGCCAATTTTGACCGTTTACGCGCCTGCCGTACCGAGCAGGACGTGCTGGATTTAATTGATAACGCCACTACGGCGGCAGTCTAAGAGGAATTGAACATGTCATTACCAATGTTGCAGGTTGCGCTGGATAACCAAACGTTGTCCCACGCTTACGAAACTACCCGTCTGATCGCGGAAGAAGTGGACATCATCGAAGTGGGTACCATTCTGTGCGTGGGTGAGGGCGTTCGCGCCGTTCGCGACCTGAAGGCGCTATATCCGCATAAAATCGTGCTGGCGGATGCCAAGATCGCCGATGCAGGCAAAATCCTTTCCCGCATGTGCTTTGAAGCGAATGCTGACTGGGTCACCGTGATCTGCTGTGCGGATATCAACACCGCGAAAGGCGCGCTGGACGTGGCAAAAGAGTTTAACGGCGACGTGCAGATTGAGCTGACCGGCTTCTGGACCTGGGAGCAGGCGCAAGAGTGGCGCGACGCGGGCATTCAGCAGGTGGTTTACCACCGTAGCCGTGATGCGCAGGCTGCAGGCGTGGCGTGGGGGGAAGCGGATATCAGCGCCATCAAACGTCTGGCGGATATGGGCTTCAAGGTCACCGTTACCGGCGGCCTGGCGTTGGAAGATCTGCCGCTGTTCCAGGGCATTCCAATTCACGTCTTTATTGCCGGTCGTAGCATTCGTGATGCGGCGTCTCCGGTGGAAGCGGCGCGTCAGTTTAAACGCTCAATCGCTCAGCTTTGGGGCTAAGGAGCGGGTATGTTGTCAAAACAGGTCCCGCTTGGCATCTATGAAAAGGCACTCCCCGCGGGGGAGTGCTGGCTGGAGCGGCTGCAGCTGGTAAAACAGCTGGGCTTCGATTTTGTCGAAATGTCCGTGGATGAGACAGACGAGCGCCTCTCTCGCCTCGACTGGAGCCGTGAACAGCGGCTCGCACTGGTGAGCGCCATTGCTGAAACGGGCGTGCGCGTGCCGTCCATGTGTCTGAGTGCCCACCGTCGTTTTCCGCTCGGCAGCGAAGATGATGCCGTACGCGCGCAGGGGCTGGAGATCATGCGTAAAGCCATTCGCTTTGCGCAGGATGTCGGTATCCGCGTGATCCAACTGGCGGGTTATGACGTTTACTATCAGGAAGCCAACGATGAAACGCGCCGTCGTTTCCGCGATGGTCTGAAAGAGAGCGTTGAGATGGCAAGTCGCGCGCAGGTCACGCTGGCGATGGAGATCATGGACTACCCGTTGATGAACTCCATCAGCAAGGCGCTGGGCTACGCGCACTATCTCAATAATCCATGGTTCCAGCTTTATCCCGACATTGGCAACCTGTCGGCATGGGATAACGACGTACAGATGGAGCTGCAGGCGGGCGTCGGTCATATCGTGGCGGTGCACGTCAAAGATACCCGTCCAGGCGTATTCAAAAATGTTCCGTTCGGCACCGGGGTGGTGGATTTCGAGCGGTGCTTCGAAACGCTCAAACAGACGGGTTATTGCGGGCCTTACCTGATTGAGATGTGGAGTGAAACGTCGGACGACCCGGCCGCTGAAGTGGCAAACGCGCGGGACTGGGTGCGCGAACGTATGGCGCGGGCGGGATTGCTGGAGGCTGAACATGCTTAAGCTTAAACAGCAGGTCTTTGAAGCCAACATGGATCTGCCGCGCTATGGCCTGGTCACGTTCACCTGGGGCAACGTGAGCGCTATCGACCGCGAGCAGGGTCTGGTAGTGATCAAGCCGAGCGGTGTGGCGTATGACACCATGAAAGCTGAAGATATGGTGGTGGTGGATCTCGAAGGGCGTGTCATTGACGGCAAATGGCGGCCTTCATCAGATACCGCAACCCATCTGGCGCTGTATCGGTGTTATCCGTCCCTTGGCGGCGTGGTACATACCCACTCCACGCACGCGACTGCCTGGGCACAGGCGGGGCTGCCCATACCGGCACTTGGAACGACGCATGCGGACTACTTCTTTGGCGACATTCCCTGCACGCGCGCATTAACGCAGGCTGAAGTGGAAGGCGAGTACGAGCTCAACACCGGGAAGGTCATCATCGAAACGTTGGGCGAAAGTGAACCGCTGCATACGCCGGGGATTGTGGTGTACCAGCACGGTCCGTTCGCCTGGGGTAAAGATGCTCACGACGCGGTACATAATGCTGTGGTGATGGAAGAGGTGGCCAAAATGGCGTGGATTGCCCGCGACATCAATCCACAGCTTCAGGGCATTGATGATTACCTGATGAACAAGCATTTTATGCGTAAGCATGGCCCGAATGCCTATTACGGGCAGAAGTGAATAAGTGCTCTGGAATACCAAAAACAGTTGTAACCGGTGGTATTCCGGAGCCATTCACAAAAAAAAGCCCCCGGGCAGGGGGCAAGTCAAACTATGGCTATGTTCTCTTTGTTGGCTTTCCTGGTGCTAGCGTTAAAGCGTTATCGGTAAATATCTGCACTGGCGTGCATGTTGCCGTTGCTGCCGGGCTCACGGGTTAACATCACGTGGTAATAGGTTGCGCCCTGGGCATCGGTTTCTTCGTTTAATGCCTGATCTGCTTCACTTTCCGTGGCGAAATTATGATTGATGTAAATTACGCCCAAGCTTTGCACATCATCCATGTTTCTGGCCTGTCGGCTGTCTATCTTGATGGCTGCCATCGCGTTTGCACTGAGCAAAAGCGCCGCCATTATAGCTAATGCGATTTTTTTCATGATATGCGCTCCACGACTGCGTGCTGTGTGACGGTTTGTCCTGCTCCTTCTCGGTTTAGATGGGCTCTGATAAAAGTGTAATCCCTTATCGCTGCGCGATGAGTGACCATTTCTGATGGTGTTGTTCAAAAAAACAACGCTTCTCGGTGTGATTAATTTTAAATCACCGACTTAGACCCGCTTCGCGCTTTGTGCGAATTATTTGTGCAATCAGCTTGAGTTTCCAGGGGCGCGCAAGTATTATGACGCGTCAATTTTTCAGCCGACCTTTAACACGTTCCTTGCCTCCCCGGGCCTCGGCTGACCCAGACAGGAGGCTGAATAATCCGTAAGGAGCAATTCGATGCGTCATTACGAAATCGTTTTTATGGTCCATCCTGACCAGAGCGAACAGGTTCCGGGTATGATCGAGCGTTACTCTGCTGCCATCACTGGTGCAGAAGGTACGATCCACCGTCTGGAAGACTGGGGCCGCCGTCAGCTGGCTTACCCGATCAACAAACTGCACAAAGCACACTACGTTCTGATGAACGTTGAAGCGCCGCAGGAAGTGATCGATGAGCTGGAAACTACCTTCCGCTTCAACGATGCCGTTATCCGCAGCATGGTTATGCGTACCAAAAACGCAGTTACCGAAGCATCTCCGATGGTTAAAGCGAAAGACGAGCGCCGTGAGCGTCGCGATGATTTCGCAAACGAAACCGCAGATGATTCTGATGCTGGGGATTCTGAAGAGTAATTTCTGATGACCAACCGTCTGGCGTTGTCCGGCATCGTATGCAGGGCTCCCCTTCGAAAGGTCAGTCCATCAGGAATTCCGCATTGCCAGTTCGTGCTTGAGCATCGTTCTGTGCAAGAGGAAGCCGGGTTTCACCGGCAGGCGTGGTGCCAAATGCCCGTTATTATTAGCGGACACGAAAACCAGGCCATTACTCACAGTTTAACGGTCGGTAGCGCAGTAATCGTTCAGGGGTTCATCTCTTGCCACAAGGCAAAGAACGGCCTGAGCAAAATGGTTCTGCATGCCGAGCAGATTGATTTGATAGATTCTGGAGACTAGCCATATGGCACGTTATTTCCGTCGTCGCAAGTTCTGCCGTTTCACCGCGGAAGGCGTTCAAGAGATCGACTATAAAGATATCGCAACGCTGAAAAACTACATCACCGAAAGCGGTAAGATTGTCCCAAGCCGTATCACCGGTACTCGTGCAAAATACCAGCGTCAGCTGGCTCGCGCTATCAAACGCGCTCGCTACCTGTCCCTGCTGCCGTACACTGATCGTCATCAGTAATCGGGCACGGTCCATTAATACGACTTTAAGAGGATAAGGTAATGCAAGTTATTCTGCTTGATAAAGTAGCAAACCTGGGCAGCCTGGGTGATCAGGTTAACGTTAAAGCGGGTTACGCACGTAACTTCCTGGTTCCACAGGGTAAAGCTGTTCCAGCTACTAAGAAAAACGTTGAGTTTTTCGAAGCACGTCGCGCTGAACTGGAAGCCAAACTGGCTGACGTTCTGGCGGCTGCTAACGCTCGCGCTGAAGCAATCAACGCACTGGGCACTGTTACCATCGCGTCTAAAGCTGGCGACGAAGGTAAACTGTTCGGTTCCATCGGTACCCGCGATATCGCTGATGCAGTTTCTGCAGCAGGCGTTAAAGTGGCTAAGAGCGAAGTTCGTCTGCCGAACGGCGTTCTGCGTACCACTGGTGAGCACGAAGTTGACTTCCAGGTTCACAGCGAAGTGTTCGCTAAACTGGTTGTTAACGTAGTAGCTGAGTAATTTTTTACTCTGCTCACGTCGAAGCGCCGGCCTTGTGCCGGCGTTTTGCTTTTGTGGGGGACCAGAATTCATCATTTCTTCTTGTATGGTAGCTATTCCTGTCGCATTCTCTGATAATAAATTGAAACGCAATTTTATTTATGAGATTTGTCATGGATACCGCTCTGCCTACGCCTGTCTTTGCTCGCCGAAATGTGGCCTATGCCTGTGCCACGCTCTGCTGTCTGCTCTGGGGTAGCTCCTACCCGGCCATTAAAAGTGGTTATGAGCTTTTCCAGATCGCAACCGATGATATTCCATCGAAAGTGGTGTTTGCCGGATACCGTTTCCTGTTTGCCGGCGTGTTGCTGCTGCTGTTTGCATTGGCCCAGCGAAAACCGATTGGCAGGCTTACGCCCACGCAGTTTGGCCAGCTCACCATCCTCGGCCTGACCCAGACGACTATTCAGTACACTTTCTTCTATATAGGCCTGGCCTACACGACGGGGGTGAATGGTTCAATCATGAACGCCACTGGAACCTTCTTCAGCGTGCTGTTGGCGCACTTTATCTACCACAACGACAAACTCAGCTATAACAAAACGCTGGGCTGTATTCTCGGGTTTGCCGGAGTGATGTTGGTGAACTTCCACAGCGGGTTAAGCGATTTCCAGTTTGTCTGGAATGGTGACGGGTTTGTGGTGCTGGCTGCTTTTATTCTCTCCGCTGCCACGCTTTACGGAAAACGTATCTCCCAGACCGTCGATCCCACGGTGATGACCGGCTGGCAGCTGGCTATCGGTGGACTGGTGTTGGTGGGTGGAGGATATGCAACAGGCGGAACGCTGGAAGTGCACAGTATGAAGGCCATCGCCGTGCTGGGGTATCTGACGCTGCTCTCATCCGTCGCCTTTGCGCTGTGGAGCGTGCTGCTGAAAGTCAACCGCGTCAGTATGATTGCGCCGTTTAACTTCGTTGTGCCGGTGGCAGGCACAGTCTTATCCGCTATTTTCCTCGGGGAAAATATTCTGGATATCAAATATGCGATTGCGCTGGTATTGGTCTGTTCGGGGATCTGGTGGGTGAATAAGCGGAGTGCCTGAGAACAGTGTGCCGGGTGGCGGCTACGCCTTACCCGGCCTGCAGAACTAGCGTACGCGAATAAAACTGCCGTCGGTCTGACGGGTAAACAGCACCTGCTGGCCATTACCGGTATCGATCGTCAGGCCGGTCACCACGCCGCTGGCGTTCTGGCGGATCTGCACCATCTGTCCATTTTGCAGGTTGCTCAGCGGCTTGCCTGCGCCTTCCACCTGCGCCATAGCATAGACATCCGTAGCAGGCAGGTTGTGGTCGCGGAACAGCTGCGCGAGCGTTTTACCCGGCTCAACGCGATAGGAACGCCACTGCTGTTCAATGCCTGTCGGTTGCTGAACCTGTGGCGCAGCGGCCTGCTCCTGCGGTTGTTCTTCCTGAACCGGTTCAGGCTCTACAGGTGCGACCTGGCCTGGATCGTTGGATGGCGTCACCAACTGCGTCTGCATGGGCTGCGCGTCCGGCTGCGGTCGCGTTTGCGACTGGATATCCAGTTGCGCATTGCGGGTCACCGGCGCGGTATCAACGTCGTCCCCGCCAGAAGGAAGCAGGAAGCCCACGATCACTAGCAGCGCGCCAATGATAATGCCTCTGCGGTGCATAGGGGGCAGCGGGTCCATAATGCGAAAATTGTCTGGCGCCTGCCAGATTTTCGCCAGGGTAGGTTTCAGTTCAAATCGCCCGGGCATGGCTCTCCTCCTGCTCCGCGTCTTTTTTATCCTGTCCTGAGAAGTGTAGTTTGCTAACTGCCTGATGGGCGTAACAAAGCCAGCTTTCGTGACACATATTTGGGAAAATCCTGACTGGCTCTATTGTTTCTGTTTCGCCGCAGTTTGTCACCTTTACTTAAGACAAAGTTTTACCCATAAGGGCATGGCTGATATGCTGCCCGCTACTTTAAATGTGATGGAAGGAAAACCCATGACCACCCCGACTTTTGACACTATCGAAGCGCAGGCAAGCTACGGCATCGGCTTGCAGGTAGGACAGCAGCTGAGCGAATCCGGCCTGGAAGGTCTGTTACCGGAAGCGCTGGTGGCGGGTATCGCTGACGCGCTGGAAGGCAATCATCCGGCTGTTCCGGTTGACGTGGTGCACCGCGCGCTGCGTGAAATTCACGAACGTGCTGACGCCGTGCGTCGCGCGCGCTTCGAAGAGATGGCAGCAGAAGGCGTAAAATACCTGGAAGAGAACCGCGAGCGCGAAGGCGTGAACAGCACCGAATCGGGCCTGCAGTTCCGCGTGATCAACCAGGGTGACGGCGCGATCCCGGCACGCACCGACCACGTTCGCGTTCACTACACCGGCAAACTGATTGACGGTACCGTGTTCGACAGCTCTGTTGCACGCGGCGAACCGGCTGAATTCCCGGTTAACGGCGTTATCGCGGGCTGGATCGAAGCGCTGACCCTGATGCCTGTTGGCTCCAAATGGGAACTGACCATTCCTCAGAACCTGGCCTATGGCGAGCGTGGCGCGGGTGCGTCCATTCCGCCATTCAGCACCCTGGTCTTTGAAGTCGAGCTGCTGGAAATTCTGTAATCGGCTTTTCTTATTTCCTCTCTCCGTCCGGGGAGAGGAAAATAGTGATAAAACCTATAGTTACGACGCAATCAACATTTTATCTTGCAAACTAAACTGTTGCGTGTATTTTTGTGAGCTGTTTCGCGCTGTATGAGTGATATGACACTCACTTTCAACATATTATTAACATAATATTCAAATCATAGTATTCATCCCGCCGATTCTTACCTAATATCGATTAGCCCTTACAAGGGACCGTCATTCTTTGACGTATTTAAAGGCCAGAAGAGCCTTAACAACACAGACAGGCATAAACAGGAAAATATCACATGGTAGATCAGGTCAAAGTCGTCGCCGACGAAGAGGCGTCGTCTGAACAGTCGCTACGGCGCAATCTCACAAACCGTCATATTCAGCTTATCGCTATCGGGGGTGCCATCGGTACCGGGCTGTTTATGGGGTCAGGCAAAACCATCAGTCTTGCCGGACCGTCGATTATCTTCGTTTATATGATCATCGGTTTTATGCTTTTCTTCGTGATGCGCGCAATGGGTGAATTGCTGCTCTCGAATCTCGAATACAAATCTTTCAGCGACTTTGCTTCCGACCTTCTGGGGCCATGGGCGGGCTATTTTACCGGCTGGACCTACTGGTTCTGCTGGGTTGTCACCGGTATGGCTGACGTTGTGGCCATCACGGCGTACGCGCAATTCTGGTTCCCCGGCCTCTCGGACTGGGTGGCTTCGCTGGCGGTGATTGTCCTGCTGCTGAGCCTGAACCTCGCCACCGTGAAAATGTTCGGCGAGATGGAGTTCTGGTTCGCGATGATCAAAATCGTCGCTATCGTGGGGCTGATTGTTGTGGGCCTGGTGATGGTGCTGACGCACTTCCAGTCGCCAACCGGCGTTCAGGCATCATTTACCCATCTGTGGAATGACGGCGGTTGGTTCCCGAAAGGCCTTAGCGGCTTCTTCGCGGGCTTCCAGATAGCGGTGTTTGCGTTTGTCGGGATTGAGCTGGTGGGCACCACGGCTGCGGAAACCAAAGATCCGGAGAAATCCCTGCCGCGCGCCATTAACTCCATTCCGGTGCGTATCATCATGTTCTACGTCTTCGCGCTGATCGTGATTATGTCCGTGACGCCGTGGAGTTCGGTGGTGCCAACCAAGAGCCCGTTCGTTGAGCTGTTCGTGCTGGTGGGTCTGCCTGCTGCCGCGAGCCTGATTAACTTCGTGGTGCTGACCTCAGCGGCTTCATCTGCAAACAGCGGCGTGTTCTCCACCAGCCGTATGCTGTTTGGTCTGGCGCAGGAGGGCGTTGCCCCGAGCGCGTTTGCCAAGCTGTCTAAACGTGCAGTACCGGCGAAAGGGCTGACCTTCTCGTGCATCTGCCTGCTGGGCGGCGTGGTGATGCTCTACGTCAACCCGAGCGTGATTGGCGCGTTCACCATGATTACCACGGTCTCTGCGATCCTGTTTATGTTCGTCTGGACCATCATCCTGTGCTCGTACCTGGTGTACCGCAAACAGCGTCCACACCTGCATGAGAAATCGATCTACAAGATGCCGCTGGGCAAGCTGATGTGCTGGGTATGCATGGCGTTCTTCGTCTTCGTGCTGGTGTTGCTGACGCTGGAAGATGATACCCGTCAGGCGCTGATCGTCACGCCGCTGTGGTTTATCGCGCTGGGGCTGGGCTGGATGTTTATCGGTAAGAAACGTATGGCTCGCATGCGTTAAGCATGTTGCCGGGTGGCGCTGACGCTGACCCGGCCTACGTTCGTGGACGTTGTAGGCCCGGTAAGCGCTAGCGCCACCGGGCTTTTTTATTCCCCGGCCAATGCCCGCGGGAACAGCACGTTATTCTCAAGACTGATGTGTTCCATCAGGTCGTCGATCATCTCGTTAATGCCGTTGTACATCGCTTTCCAGGTCGTGCACGCTTCTGGCGGCGGCGTGACGTTGTGGGTGGTGTGCTTGATCACGTCCAGCAGTTCGCCCGCGTCATCGTGCTCGCTTTCCATCACGCTGATAGGCCCCATCGCCTGGCTGCCCATGCCCTGTTTAATCATCGGGAAGAGGATCTGCTCTTCTTTCATCATGTGGCTGGACAGCTCTTCGTGCAGCATGGTCAGGTATTTTGCCAGACCGCGCGGTACGGAGGGTTTGTCGGCGTGAACGCGCTCAACTTTCGTTGCCTGCAGGATCAGCTCCGGCAGCTGTTCACGGTGACGGTCATGGTAACGCACGATGATGTGGTCGATGATTTCCGCGAGCGGTGCGGTGCGCCAGTCTTTATCGATGGGCTGCTCGGCCAGCTGTGCCAGCTCGGCTTCAATCACTTCGACATCCAGCTCTTTACGCGACGCGGCGCGCGCCAGCGTTTGCTTACCGCCGCAGCAGTAATCCATATCGTATTTACGAAACAGCGCAGAAGCGCGAGGGATGGAGAGCGCCAGCTCGCCCAGGGGTTGGTCGCGGAAGGCCATAGCAGTTACCTCGTCATGAATAATATAAGATGCATATTAAATGCATCTTTAAGGCGAGGCTATAACCCTTTAGAGGGAAGGGAGAGAATGAGAGGTGGATCACAAAAAAATGTCTCATTTAACTCCCTGAATGGACATAAGAAAGTGCTTTAGAAAGTTTTTAAAGGTGTAGAAACAGTAAACAACGCGCCGAGCCTGCCGATAGATACACGTCAGACAATACCTGCATATAAAAAAGGCAACGCATGTTTAAACGTATAAAAGTCATTACCCTTCTGATTTCGGTGCTGCTTGTGCTCGGGATCATGCAGCTGATCTCTGCCGGCATTTTCATCAATGCGCTGAATAACGACAAAGAGAACTTCACCGTTTCTCAGCTTTCCAGCCAGAACGTCGCGGAATTTACCGACGCCTGGATCAGCCTGAACCAGGCGCGCGTGACCCTGAACCGCGGCATGCTGCGCCTGCAAAGCAGCATGGCGTCGCAGATCAACGGCGGTCAGCTGAACGAGCTGGTGAACACCGCGAAAAACCTGCTGGCCGATGCCCAGGCGCATTACGATAAATACTACGCGCTGCCGGAAACCCCGGGTCTGGATGAAAAACTGGCCGATCGGCTGGAGGAGCAGTACCGCATATATTCCGCCACGCTGACTCAAATGAACGTGCTGCTGGGCCAGGGCAATCTGGAAGATATGTTTAAACAGAACGCCGAGCAGAAGCAGACGGCGATGCAAAAGGTCTACCGCGAGTGGCGCGAGGCGCAGGCCGCGCTCACGGATAAAGGCATTCAGGATAACGAAAGCGACTATAAGCGCATCCTGTGGATCCTTTCTGCCGTCATGATTCTCGTCATTGCGGTGATTATCTCCAGCTGGATTGCGATGCGTCGCGTGCTGCTGCTGCCTCTGGAGGACGTCATCAACCATATCCGCGCCATCGCTGCAGGGGATTTGACCCAGCCGATTCAGGCACAGGGTAAAAACGAAATGGCGATCCTGGCCCGCAACGTTCAGGAGATGCAAACCTCGCTGGCGAACACGGTGGGCGTGGTGCGTGAAGGCGCAGATACCATTTACACCGGCGCGGGCGAAATCTCTGCGGGCAGTAACGATCTCTCTTCCCGTACCGAGCAGCAGGCCGCGTCTCTGGAAGAGACCGCTGCCAGCATGGAACAGCTGACCGCTACCGTGAAGCAGAACGCCGATAACGCGCGTCAGGCTTCCCGGCTGGCGCTGGATGCCTCCTCAACCGCGAAGAAGGGCGGCAACGTGGTGGAAGGCGTGGTGCGTACGATGGACGAAATCGCCACCAGCTCCAGCAAAATTGCGCAAATTACCAACGTGATCGACGGCATTGCCTTCCAGACCAACATTCTGGCGCTGAACGCGGCGGTGGAAGCGGCGCGCGCGGGCGAACAGGGGCGCGGCTTTGCGGTCGTCGCGGGCGAAGTGCGTACCCTTGCCCAGCGCAGCGCCCAGGCGGCGAAAGAGATTAAGGCGCTGATTGATGATTCCGGCGAGCGCGTGAATGCGGGTTCTCAGCTGGTGAACGAAGCGGGCGCGACGATGGCCGAGATCGTCAATGCGGTCACCCGCGTCACCGACATCATGGGTGAAATTGCCTCGGCCTCTGACGAGCAGAGCCGCGGTATCGATCAGGTCGGTCAGGCGGTGGCGGAGATGGACCGCGTCACCCAGCAGAACGCCTCGCTGGTGGAGGAGTCTGCGGCGGCCGCGGCGGCGCTGGAAGATCAGGCTGCACGCCTGAACGAAGCGGTGGCGGTGTTTAAAATCACCCGCAACCAGGCGGTCAAAGCGGCACCGGTGAAAACCTACGTGCCAAAAGCGCAGCCCGTAGCGGCGGCGTCTGAAGGGAACTGGGAAACGTTTTAACGGCTTGCCCGGAGGCGGCTACGCCTTACCGGGCCTACGGTTTTGTAGGCCCTGCAAGCGCAGCGCCGCTGGGCAAAAATCACATCTCCGACGCCGGAACGACCCTCGGTTTTTCCGGCTTCGCTCTTACCGCCATCACCACCCCCACCACCAGAAGCGCGATCCCGCAGGCCGTGAATAACGGCGGCACACTCTGTCGCATCAGGAAGGTATAAAGCAGTCCGGCCAGAGTTTCGAAAACAATCAGCGGCCCTAAAATCACCGTCGGCAGCTTCTGGCTGGCAATGTTCCAGCACAGCGCGCCCACCCATGAGCACAGCACCGCAATCGCCACCATCAGGCCAATAAACACCCACGGCCTTGGCCCGAAGGGCTGGGCGAAGTCAGGCTGTTGATGACCTAACCAGATACACGCGCCGACATACCCCACGAGCGAGACGGGCAACGTCACCAGCGCCTGCGCCGTCGCCCACATCATCGGGTGCTTGTCCGGGTTCTCCCGCAGCCAGCGCGCATTGCGCAGGGCATACCACGCCCAGCACGCCACGGAAATGAACGCCAGCACAATGCCAGAACCGTAACGCCACAGGTCAACTTCCGCCTGCCCATGACGCAGCTCGGCAATATTGACGCATACCAGACCCACGGCGGTGCAGATCAGTGCCGGCGCCATTTTTGACCACGCCAGTTTGCCATCGCGGTGGCTGTAGAGCAGGTTCGCAAAGACGGGGATAACGACCGGCAGCGTGCCGATGATCATGGTCGACACCGGTGCACCGGTGCGCTGTATCGCGCTTGCCAGGCAAACGTAATAGATGAGATTACCCATCATGGTCAGCGCCAGCGCGGTCAGCCAGTCCTGGCGGCTAAGCTGGCGCAAGCGCGCCCGCCCCAGCCAGGCCAGAGGAAGGGCAATTAGCCCCAGCGCCAGATAACGCCCCGTGGACTGCAGTATCGCCGGGTATTCCGGCACTATCAGCGGGCCGACAAAAATCAGCCCCCACATCAAACCTGCAAGCAGGGCATACAACACGCCGCTAATCATTTTTCCATCCACATTGATTTACTTTGCACTCAGTGTAGGAGGGCGAAATACGTGCGTATTGTATGAGATTGCGCATTAGCGCTGCGCAACCTGCTTTTGATAACGCACTGGCGTAATGCCGTAGCGGCGGGTAAAGGCGCGGGTCAGATGCGACTGGTCGGTCAGCCCGGTTGCGGCAGCCACTTCGGCGGCGGGCATGCCGTGGGTGAGAAACGCTTTGGCGCGCCACAGGCGGATCGCCATCAGCATTTGATGCGGCGTGATGTGAAAATGGGCCTTGAACTGGCGCTGGAAATGGTACGGGCTGAGCGAGACAACGTTTGCCAGCTCGTCCAGCGTCAGAGGGTGCATATAGTTATCGTGCAGATACTCGCGAACACGTTCGAACCGGTGTGCGCCTTCCTGAATCACCGGCGCGTGATGGGCTAACGGTCGGAACGTCTCAATCAGATCCAGCAGCATTCCTTTTTGTGCCAGCGGGTCGTTCGTATGCCACAGGCCGTAAATCAGCTGGCCGATTTGCAGCGAGCGCTGCGGGTCGTAGCGGGTGACGTCGCTAAACCACCAGTGACGCAGGCCGGTCACCTCTTCCAGCAGGTCGGGTTCGATATAGACCATCCGGTAGCGCCAGCCGTCTTCAGTGGCGGATTCCCCGGTGTGGATCTCGTCCGGGTTCATGGTGACAACGGATTTCTCGGAGGCGAGGTGCTGGGTACCGCGATAGCGGAAGCGTTCGGCGCCGGTTTCAATGGTGCCAATGCCGAAGGCTTCGTGCGTGTGAGGCTCAAAGGCGTAATCAGAGATATGTGCGTGATAGAGTTCCAGGCCAGGCAGCTGCGCCAGATGGCGAAAGCGCGCGCTGTCTCTCTCATCAATGAACTGTTCCGGTACGCCTTGCACGGTGAGCCTCCTCGTGGGTCATCGCTTCATTATCAGAGATGACCCGAGGGGATGCCACAAAAAATAACCAATCCGTAACATTTACAGTATGGATTTGACGCTCTCCGCCAGCGTCGTCGTTGGGCGACCGATAAGCTTGCTCAGGGTACGGCTGTCGTCGAACAGGCCGCCTTTGGATGCGCCGGTGTCTGAATCCGCCAGCATATCCGCCAGCCCGGCAGGCAGGCCAACGCCTTTCAGCGCGGCGGCAAAATCGGCTTCGCTCAGGTTCTGATACGCCACTGGCTTACCGCTCTGCTTGCTCAGTTCAGCCGCCAGTTCGCTCAGCGTCCACGCGCTGTCGCCCGCCAGTTCATACACGTTACCTGCGTGACCGTCCTCAGAAACGACTTTGGCTGCAGCCGCCGCGTAATCTGCACGGGTCGCAGAGGCGATTTTGCCTTCGCCTGCAGCACCAATAAACACGCCATGCTCCAGCGCCGGCGGTGCGCTCGCCAGATAGTTTTCGGTGTACCAGCCGTTGCGCAGCAGGGCATATGGTACGCCAGACTCTGCCAGCGCTTTTTCGGTTTCGACGTGTTCAACGTGAAGGCCGAGCGGCGATGTGTCCGCATGCAGCAGGCTGGTGTAGGCGATAAACTTCACGCCTGCCGCTTTGGCGGCGTTAATGACGTTCTGGTGCTGCGTGGCGCGCTGGCCCACTTCGCTGGAGGAGATCAGCAGCAGTTTATCCACGCCGTTCAGCGCAGTCGTGAACGCCGCCTGGTCGGTGTAATCCCCCTGACGAACCACAATACCCTGGTTGCTCAACGCTTCAGCTTTCGCGGGGTTACGCACAATAGCCACGATCTGGCTGGCTGGAACGGTTTTCAGCAGTTCTTCAATAACGAGCTGGCCAAGCTGGCCGGTAGCGCCGGTAATCGCGATCATGATGAATCTCCTTCGTGTTTGTCTGGTGTTGTGGCACACTAACATTGAAGCTAACTTTTAGTAAGTACGTACAAAAAGGTAAGTATGAAAAAGACCATTCCGACACTCAGCGAGCAAATGCGCGATGGCAATCTCTTCGCGGAACAGTGCCCTTCAAGAGACGTGCTTAAGCACGTCACCAGCCGCTGGGGCGTGCTGATCCTGGTGGCGTTAAGCGAGGGTACGCATCGCTTTAGCGACCTGCGCCGCAAGATGGGCGGCGTGAG
The DNA here is from genome assembly GCF_013337145.1 of Enterobacter sp. JMULE2. Lineage (NCBI taxonomy): Bacteria > Pseudomonadati > Pseudomonadota > Gammaproteobacteria > Enterobacterales > Enterobacteriaceae > Enterobacter > Enterobacter sp. JMULE2. The sequence goes on along the minus strand of NZ_SGWD01000017.1, from coordinate 379,601 downwards.
CGAGAAGATGCTGGCCCAGTCGCTTCAGGCGCTGGAGCAGGACGGATTTGTCGATCGCGTGTCATATCCGGTTGTGCCGCCGCACGTAGAGTATAGCCTGACGCCGCTGGGCGTTGAGGTGAGCGAGAAAGTAGCCGCGCTGGCGGACTGGATTGAACTGAATACGCCGCAGGTGTTGGCGAACCGGGACGAGCGTGCGGCGTAAACGCCGGGTGGCGGCTTCGCTTACCCAGCCTACCCGTAGTTCGTAGGCCGGGTAAGCGAAGTGTATGACCGGATACATAGGTGACAGATCAGACCGGGAACATAGGTAACACTTTTCAGTCTATCCGGAGCACACTCTCGGTTTTTCGGTCGTAGTACGCAAGCGTTATTCCGTTAAAGATGATGGCCTCAAGGCCATCATCCTGTTCTTCCAGCATGATGTACTCATCAGTCAGCGCTTCACTCAGGAACACCGTCCCCTTTTTCCCCATATAGAGTGTCCCCCGCGATTTTACCCTGTAGACCGTACCGCCTTCCGGATACGCGTATTCAGGAACACGGCCATCCCAGTGTCGGTTCGAGGGGTGCCATACCGTTCCGGGCGTTGCACCCGCCAGGGCTTCATGCGGCCTTTCGTGGTTAAATTCTTCCCGGTAGCCACTGAACCACCGCTGTTGTTCTTCCATCGTCATGAAGGTGTTGCCCTGTTTCACCGCACTTTTCAGGGAGCGGTGCATTCGCTCATGACGGCCATTTTCTTCCGGATGCCCCTTCCTGATACGCTCAGGCCTGATGCCCAGCTTGATTAGCCAGACGGCAAGACGACTTAGTCCGGCTATCCCTGTTCCCGCGAAGGGCTGACCGTTATCGGTTCTGAGCACTTCCGGCAGACCGTATTCCAGGAACGCATCCGTCAGGCACTGTCTGACGAAGGGCTCGCTCTCCCTGTCCGTTCCCCGGCAGCTCAGAAGATACCGGCTGTGATTGTCGGTCAGGGTGAAGGGATGGCAGTACTCTCTGCTCAGCAACCTGAACTTGCCTTTAAAATCAGCGCTCCAGACCTGGTTGTTCTCACTGATGGTGGTCAGGGGCCGGCGATTGCCCGGGGCCCTGCGTTTTCGCTTTTTATCCGGAACCAGGCCTTCACGCTTGAGGATATCGCCGATAGTGCTGGCAGCAGGTACGGTAAAATCGACATGATGATTGAGCAACCACATCCGCAGTTTTTTGGGGCCCCAGTCAGGGTGTTTTTGCCTCAGGGCCGTAAGCTGTCCGGCGATATCATCAGGAACCGTCCGGGAGTGGGAGTGTGGCGCGCGCGACCGGTCAGAGAGAGATGACAGGTCAGCGGGGTCAAAACGCTGAAGCCATTTATAGCCGGTTTTACGGCTGATGCCAAAAAGACGGCAAAGCGCGGAGAAGGAGTCCGTACCTGCATGGCAGGCACGGATAAAATCAAGGCGTTGCATAGGTCGGGTCTCAGTCCAGGGCATAGCGAGTCTCCTCTTCTATGCCAGTTATAACTGTTACCCATGTATCCGGTCTAAAGTGTTACCCATGTTTCCGGTTCATACCGAAGCGCCACCCGGCACAATCACCGCTACCTGCTCAAATCCACCTGATAAATCGCGAACCCGATATCATCCGTTGCGACCTTCTTCATCGGATACTGCGCCTTGTCCTTAATGAACGCGGCAGCTTTATCGGACGGCGAGGTTTCAAAGCGGATATCCAGTTTCGTATCGCTGTGGATCGGCGCCAGACGCCAGTTGTTATCCACTGCCGGATGAATTTCGCCCGCCTTCTTCGATTCCGCACTGATCCACGCCGCCAGCACCGAGCGGTTCTCGTCCGGTGAAGCAAAAGCAATGTGGCTGTCACCCGTTCCGGCAAACTTACCGCCGTAGGCGCGGTAGTTATTGGTCACCACCAGGAAGGTGGCATTCGGGTCGATTGCCTTGCCGTTGAAGGTCAGGTTTTTGATACGTTCAGCCTGCGGATTAATCGTCTGGCACTCGCCGTCGTATCTGGCTGGCTGAGTAACATCAATCTGATACTCCACGCCGTCGATCACGTCGAAGTTGTAGGTGCGGAACCCGTCCCAGTTAATCAGCGACTGCGGCTTGCTGCTGTTCGGGTCGATCTGGTTGAACTGCCCGGCGGAGCATTCCAGCCACTCTTTCACCTCTTTCCCCGTCGCTTTGACGACGACCAGCGTATTCGGATAAAGATAGAGATCGGCGGCGTTACGGAACGTCAGTTGGCCTTTTTCGACTTCCACGTAGCTTGCCGGATCGTTCTTGCGTCCGCCCACCTTGAACGGTGCAGCGGCTGAAAGCACCGGCAGTTTTGCCAGATCCGGATCGCCCTGAACAAAGTGTTCGGCATAGGCTTTTTGCGCCATATTGACCACCTGAACGGTTGGGTCATCCTGCACCAGCGCCAGGAAGCTGTACATGTTGTCGGCGGATTTCCCAATCGGCTTGCCAACGAATTCACGGGTCGCATCGTGGTCATGCTTCAGCACGTCGACCAGCTTTTTATCTTCACCTGCCAGCGATTTTTTGGCCGCAGCGTCGTAAATAGGACGCGCTTCGGCTTTTGACTGCGTCACCTTCCAGCTGCCGCCGTCGTTATTTAGCACCAGATCCACCACGCCGAGATGATCGCCCCACATCCCCGGCATCACCGACGGCACGCCGTTGAGCGTCCCTTTCTCGATATCCGCGCCTTTGATGCTGGCGAAATCTTTGCCCGGGAAGACCGCGTGAGCGTGGCCGAACAGGATCGCGTCAACGCCCGGTACTTCACTCAGGTAGTAAACGGAGTTCTCCGCCATTGCCTGATACGGGTCAGCGGAGAGACCCGAGTGGGCGACAACCACCACCAGGTCAGCGCCTTTCTCGCGCATTTCCGGCACATACTTGCGCGCGGTTTCGGTAATGTCGTTAACGGTCACTTTCCCGTCGAGGTTGGCTTTATCCCACGTCATGATCTGCGGTGGCACAAAGCCGATGTAGCCAATCTTCAGCGTCTGCTTATGACCTTCGCTGTCGACAACCTCGGTCTCTTTAATCAGGTAAGGAGTGAACAGCGGCTTTTGGGTCTTAACGTCGATGATATTGGCGTTAACGTACGGGAATTTCGCACCGGCCAGCGCATCGTGCAGGTATGTCAGACCGTAGTTAAATTCGTGGTTACCGAGGTTGCCGACGGTATAGTCGAGGGTATTCATCGCTTTATAAACCGGATGAATTTCGCCCTTTTTCAGCCCTTTCGCGGCCATGTAATCGCCCAATGGGCTACCCTGAATTAAATCCCCGTTATCGACCAGCACGCTGTTTTGCACTTCACCGCGGGCGGCGTTAATCAAACTTGCTGTGCGTACCAGTCCGAATTTTTCGGTAGGCGTATCTTTGTAGTAATCGAAGTCCATCATGTTACTGTGAAGATCGGTCGTTTCCAGAATACGAAGATCCACCGTTGCCGCCTGAACGCTGGCGGCCACCAACGTCGCCAGGAGCGTTGCGCTAAACTTAATCATCAGAAGAGTCCTTTTTTCGATCCAAGCCACAAAAGATTATGTATGTATATCGCGTTGCTTACAGAAGTGTGAATCCTGCCAGAAATAAGGGTAGTGAAACCGGAATTGCTTCACAGATAGCAGAATTGTTCACATTACGATATAAATAAAACAACGAGTTATGACCACTGCGTTAACGAAGAGGTGGAGAATGTTAGATAAAATTTGTCAGCTCGCACGGGATGCGGGTGATGCCATTATGCAAGTGTACGACGGCGAGAAGCCGATGGACGTTGTCAGCAAAGCGGATGACTCCCCGGTCACGGCGGCGGATATCGCGGCGCATGGCGTGATCCTGAAAGGTTTGCAGGCGTTAACGCCGGATATTCCCGTCCTGTCAGAAGAAGCGCCGCAGGGCTGGGACGAGCGCCAGCACTGGCAGCGTTACTGGCTGGTGGATCCGCTGGACGGAACGAAAGAGTTCATCAAGCGCAACGGTGAGTTTACCGTCAACATCGCCCTGATTGAGAAGGGAAAAGCGGTGCTCGGCGTGGTCTACGCGCCGGTGATGAAAGTCATGTACAGCGCTGCGGAAGGTAAAGCCTGGAAGGAAGAGTGCGGCGTGCGTAAGCAGATTCAGGTGCGTGATGCGCGTCCACCGCTGGTGGTGATCAGCCGTTCCCACAGCGACAGCGAACTGCAGGAGTATTTGCAGCAGCTGGGTGAACACCAGACGACGTCGATTGGTTCATCGCTCAAGTTCTGCCTGGTGGCGGAAGGACACGCGCAGCTTTACCCGAGATTTGGGCCAACCAACGTCTGGGACACGGCGGCAGGGCACGCGGTAGCGGCGGCGGCCGGTGCGCATGTTCATGACTGGCAGGGTAAGCCGCTGGACTATACCCCGCGCGAATCATTCCTCAACCCTGGCTTCCGGGTTTCAATTTACTGAGCCAGCAGCTTGTGCAGCAGAGCAACCACCTGCTGCACTTCCTCTTGTGTTAATCCGCCGTCCTTCACCCACTGCACGCGTCCCTCTTTATCGAGCACCACAATCGCAGAGCTCTCTTCGTCAAGCTGCCACGCCTTACGCGTCACGCCATTGCTGTCGACGATAAATTGCGACCACGGGTAGAGCTTTTTGTTGCTCTCCAGGCTCGAGCGCACAAACATGCCGGAGCCGGGGATGGCATCGTCGGTGTTCACAATGGTGGTGGTTTGGTAGCGATCGTGCGGGAATTTTGCGGCCTTGATCGCTTCCACCAGGGTAGCGTTTTTCTCTTTCGCGGATGTACGACCGGCAATATGTTGTACAACTCTCACTTTGCCCGCAAGCTGCGCGCTATTCCAGGCTTTGTAGCTAAACTTATCATTGTCGAGAATCAATTCTCCCCGGTCAGCAATGCCGACTGGCGGTACGCGTTGTCCTTTTTCAATCGTGTGAGCGCAAGCCCACAGGGGCAGCAGCAGGCAGGCTGCTGCAAGGATATTACGTAGGGTCATGGTGTTTCCTTTTTTGTTAGCAGGTGATCCGACCACTTGGTCTTACGCTTTTAATCATAAGTGCGATCAATGGGGTTTTCCCGCAATCCCGATGCCAGTTTGCGGGTGAACGCACATATCCATGAAAAAACGACGGCTTATACTGCCCTGAGTCACGGTTTGCAAAGATTATTCTGAATAATTGTAATCAAACGGTAAATAAACTTATGCACACTGGGTAACAACGTAGTTCTGGTCTATAGTCATTGGGCAATAAAATTTGCGCTCAGGACAGTCGGGCCGATTGTGGCACCGCAAGAGCGTATGATTCGCAGGAGATACAAGAATGAAAATTTTCCAACGCTACAACCCGCTTCAGGTGGCGAAGTACGTGAAGATCCTGTTCCGTGGACGGTTGTATATCAAGGATGTAGGCGCTTTTGAATTTGATAAGGGCAAAATCCTTATCCCAAAAGTGAAGGACAAACAGCACCTGTCTGTGATGTCCGAAGTCAACCGTCAGGTTATGCGTCTGCAGACTGAGATGGCTTAACCAACGTGCTATGCAGTAGTTAAAAAGACGGCTCCCGATGGGAGCCGTTGATGTATGTGGGGCAGGGACTTTACGCCGACACCTTCTCTTCCGCGTCCGGCAGCTTCGGCACCAGCACGGTCGGTTTGTTATCGATGCGCGTCACCAGCAGCTGGTCGATGCGGTAGTTATCAATATCCACCACTTCAAACTTGTAGCCGGAGAACTTCACCGAGTCGGTACGTTTCGGGATTTTACGCAGCATAAACATCATAAAGCCGCCGATGGTTTCGTAGTTGCCCGACTGCGGGAACTCGTCGATGTCCAGCACGCGCATCACGTCTTCAATCGGCGTACCGCCGTCGATCAGCCATGAGTTTTCGTCACGCTGAACAATCTGCTCTTCCAGCCCCTGGCCCACCAGATCGCCCATCAGCGTGGTCATCACGTCGTTCAGGGTGATGATACCCACCACCAGCGCGTATTCGTTCATGATCACCGCGAAGTCTTCCCCGGCGGTTTTGAAACTTTCAAGCGCTTCTGAGAGCGTCAGAGTGTCCGGCACAATCAGGGTATTGCGGATCTGCACACCGCTGTTCAGCGCCAGACTCTGGTTGGCCAGCACGCGGTTCAGCAGGTCTTTGGAGTCGACATAGCCGATGATGTGGTCGATATCTTCATTACAGACCAGGAACTTAGAGTGCGGATGCTGCGCCACTTTGTTCTTCAGGCTCTGCTCATCTTCGTGTAAATCGAACCAGATAATGTTCTCACGGCCCGTCATGGAAGACGGCACGGTACGGGATTCCAGTTCGAATACGTTCTCAATCAGCTCGTGCTCCTGCTTGCGCAGCACCCCGGCCAGCGCCCCGGCTTCTACAACCGCATAAATGTCGTCAGAGGTGATGTCATCTTTACGCACCATCGGCAGCTTAAAGATGCGGAAAATCACGTTTGCCAGGCCGTTAAAGAACCACACCAGCGGGCGGAACACGTACAGGCAGAAGCGCATCGGGTTGATGATACGCAAAGCCACGGCTTCTGGCGCAATCATACCGATGCGTTTCGGGGTCAGGTCTGCGAAGAGGATGAACAGGCCAGTCACCAGCGAGAAGGAGAGGATAAAGCTCAGCTGTTCGGCCAGTTCAACGGACATGTACTGCACAAACAGGCTATAAAACGCCGGGGAAAACGCCGCATCACCCACGATACCGCCGAGAATGGCGACCGCGTTTAGGCCAATCTGCACCACGGTGAAGAACATGCCGGGGTTTTCCTGCATTTTCAGGATGCGCGTGGCGTTGATGTTGCCTTCATCGGCAAGCAGCTTAAGTTTGATTTTACGGGACGCGGCCAGCGAGATCTCGGATATCGAGAAAAATGCACTGACGGCAATAAGGCAAAGTATTACTAAAATACTGTTTAACATAGTTTATCCGGCTTCTCGCCAGATCCTCAGAAGGGGAGTTGATACCATTTGTGTGAAGACACATTGAACGTCAGCTCGTAGCGTTGAGCCGATTATTTCAGCGGGTAGTATAGCGTAAAGAGATGTAAATCTGCCAGAGGTCACATTTTGGGCAAAAAAAGGCCGGGCAGGTGGGTAACCTGCCCGGCATATGTCGCTATTTGACGGTCGACAGCGGGACGTTACCCACTGCACGGCGCGTTGCATCGCCTCCCCACACCTGGTCATACTCGTAGCCCGTCAGCTGCTTGATCACCACGCGGGTTTTCTCGTCGCAGTCGCGATAATCGCCGCCCAGCTTGCGGCGGGCAATTTCTTTGAGCAGTACCTTGTGTGTCTCACGGGTCAGCTTGAATTTGTATGTCGTGAAGAAGCTAACGGTCAGCAGGGCTGCCGTGGCGAAAATCATCAGCCCGATAATGGCACCCAGCGCGCTTTCAGGCTGCGCACCGCTGCCCTTCACGAAACCGGACTCCTGCAGCACCAGGCCGATAATCATGATGGCAATCGCCACGGTGCTTTTGCGGGTCAGAACCATCACCCCGGCAAAAATCCCTTCGCGGCGCTGCTGCGTGACCATCTCGTCAATGTCCGGAATAAAGCTGTAAATATTCCAGGGGATGTAATACAGGCCGGAACGTGCCGCACCGAGCAGGATAAAGACCGCTGAGAAGAGCAGCGTCGGCACCTGCGTTTTGGTGAGGTAGACCGTAAACAGAAACGCCAGCACCAGGAAGATACAGCCGTACGAGAGCCGTAGGGCGGCAGAAGGCGTCATGTTCAGCCGGTTCAACAGCAGCATAAACCCATACGTGCCCGGTACCGAGGCAAAGGCCGCAATGCTTAGCCAGCCGGAAACCGCAGAGGCATCCTGGCTCAGGCAATAAACCACGTAATAGGTAAAGACTGAACCGAATACATCCATCGCGGTAAAAGAAAAATATAGATGAGTATATGCAGGCGGAACGCACGGATGCGGAATGACGAAAAGAGATCGAGCACCAGATATTTTAAGTGATTCCCCAGGCCGCCTTTACGCTGATTATCCACCTTGAAGTTCGATTCCTGATGGACATCTTTTGCTTCCCAGGTGGTGTACCAGGTAATAAATACCGCCAGGCAGAACACGCAGGAAAATATCAGTCCGGTGAGGGTATAGGTAAACGGATTATCTTTGCCGGTGAATTGCATAATCACACCGGGGACCGATACCGCAAGAAAACCGCCCAGCTGTGAGCAGATCATCCGCACGCCCGAAAGGCGGCTGCGCTCTTCGTAGCGGTTGGTCATTTCTGCCGCCAGCGTTTCCCAGGGGACTAACACCATCGCCGACAGCAGTTCGATAGACAGATAGGTGCCCAGGTAGTACCAGTATCCCATGTCCGTCATCCACAGCAGGGCGTACAGAAACATTAACGGGGAGCTGAGTAATAAAAAGAAGCGGCGACGACCAAATTTTCGTCCAAGCCAGGTATCCCCGAAATTATCGGTGATATAACCCATAATCGGACTTAATAACGCATCAATGACGCGGGCAATGGCAAATATTGAGCCCGCTTCAATCACAGAGAGTCCGCAATAGGTGGTGTAAAAAAATAACAGCCAGGTGCCGATAATGGCGAAAGCGCCTCCGCCAAACAGATCGGTTATGCCGTAGCCAAGCGCTACGCCATAACCAACTCTACGTTCAGTTGGTTTGACCATAATAATATCCAGTGTAGGGTAATGTTTAACCTGTATGTCAGGTCGTGTTTTTATTAACGTCTGGATTGCACATTACGTTCTAGTTATTGATCTCTATCCATTGTCGTAATTGAGATGAGCGATAAATGGCCTCCACAAGGGTGAGTGATTTGCCGGCTTCATGGATATCGGTGTAATCCCTGTTTTCCGGATGAATAAGGGCGTGATAAAAGCGACGGATCGCCTGTTGATGACCCAGACCCCAGTAGCTTTTGACCGAGCCGTCGGGTGAATCGTCGGTTGTCAGTTTGAGGCGTTCACCGGGCGTGATACGCCAGAGAACGTTGTGTTCCAGCAGCAGTGAACCGTGTTCACAGTGGATCTCCATCAGAAGAGGGGAATCGGTGGTGTGGCAGTTAGTGGCATAAAACAGGCCGCGCGCGCCGTTGGCGAAATGCAGCGTCGCCATCGCGCTGTCTTCCCCTTCGGTCACGTCTGCCAGTTCTCCGCTATCGACTACGCCTTTCAGCCGCGTCACGCCGCCGCCAAACCACTGCATCAGGTCGAGGGTGTGGATTGCCTGGTTGATCAGCAGGCTGCCGCCTTCGGTCGCCAGTCGCCCACGCCACGGGCTGTCGGTGTAGTAGGTGCCGAAGCGTGACCAGGTTAGCACCGCCTTGATGCTGAGCATCTTACCCAGCCCGCCATGGGCTAACTCCTGACGCACGCGCAGGCTGGTGGGGTTGAGTCGGTTCTGGTAGCAGACGCCAAACTGTCCCTTCGCCTGCTCAACGGCGCGGGCGATATCGACAAGCTCGCTGCCGTTCATGCCCACCGGCTTTTCACAGAAAACGTGCTTCCCGGCGGCCAGCGCCGCCAGGATCATACTTTTATGTTCAAAGTGAGGCGTGCAAATATGCACCACGTCGATGCTGTCATCCAGCAGCATTTCCCGGTAATCCTGATAAAAGCGGCACTGATAGCCCATCGCCAGCTTCAACCCTTTTACGCTGTCGATATCCACCAGCGCGCGTAGCGCCACGTTAGGAATTTGGCGGAGAGCATTCACATGGCAACGGTGGATCGCGCCGCCGCCAATAATTGCCGTGTTCAGGATCGTCATCGTCGTTCCCCTTATCCGGCTGCGTTGGCCAGCATTTGAGCCTTCACGCACAGTTCGGCAGCCTTGAAAGCGTGTGCCTGCGTCATGGCGTTTTCGGTGCGGTGCAGGCAGTCGAGGATTAGCTCGCCAAAGAACGGGAACCCGACCTGCCCGGCCACCGGATAGCGGAACTCCCCCTCTTTATTGACGAGATACACCACGTCCTGCTCGCCGCGGGTGAGGTCGACATACTTGCGGATTTCGATATACCCGTCGGTCCCAAGTAGCGTCAGGCGGCCATCGCCCCAGGTGGAGAGTCCGTCCGGCGTGAACCAGTCGCAGCGGAAATAGCCGCTGGCCCCGTTTTCGCCTTTGATCATCGCATCGCCGAAATCTTCAAACGCCGGATACTGCGGGTGGTTAACGTTGCGCACCTGGCTGGCGACGACGGTGGCATCGCTGTTGCCCGTATAAAACAGGAACTGTTCTATCTGGTGGCTGCCGATATCGCACAGGATCCCACCGAAGTAGCGACGATCGTAGAACCAGTCCGGACGGCCCGTGCCTTCCCGGTGTGGCCCGGTACCCAGGGTTTGCACGACGCGGCCAATGGCGCCTTGCTGCACCAGCTGCCCGGCAAAAACCGCGCTCTCTACGTGAAGACGCTCGCTGTAGTACACCGCATATTTCTTGCCGGTCTTTTCGACCATCGCTTTGGCGTCCGCCAGCTGTTCAAGGGTGGTGAGCGGCGCTTTGTCGGTGAAGTAATCTTTTCCCGCCGCCATCGCTTTCAGCCCCAGCGCGCAGCGCTCGGAAGGAATTGCTGCTCCCGCAACCAGGCGCACCTCGTCGTCGTTAAGGATCACCTCCAGCGACTCTGCCACTTTTGCCTGCGGGTACTGCTGGATAAATTTATCCACTTTGGCCGGATCGGGGTCGTACACCCATTTCAGCGTGGCTCCGGCTTCTATCAGGCCGTTACTCATCCCGTAGATATGGCCGTGGTCGAGCGCGGCGGCGGCGAAGACGAATTCACCCTCGCGGACAACCGGCTGCGGTTTGCCCACCGGGGCGTAGTTCATACCGTCATTCTTGTTCATGGTGTCACTCCTTAATCCAGATCTTTGCCGAGGGGAATCGCACCCACTTCGCTGAAGTTGGCGATGCTTGCGGATTTTTCATAAAAACGGGGGGCGAGGGCGTCGGTCCCGCCGGTACGGTAAAACGGATCGTCGCGGCCAATGGGCAATGAGACGACAGCGCGAGTGATGGCTGATTTATAAATGGCGGTAATCAGCTCCAGCGAGCGTTTGCCCTGCACGCCGTCTACCAGCGGCGCCGTGCCGTGCTCAATGGCATAAAGCAGGTCATTGATCTGCCCGGTGTGCAGCGTCCACTCGAGCTTTGGCGTCTCCTGAAAAACGGCGTTGAGCTGTGCTTCTCGCTGCTGGTCGTGGGTTTCCTGCGGGAAGCCGTTATCGGCGCTGACGCTGGCAAAGGCCTGCCACGGCGCAGAGATGCGCGCTTTATCGCCCTGAATGATCATTTTCTGATCTTCGCCGTGGTGTACCACCGAGGCGGTCAACTGCGTGAGCGCGCCGCTGGGGTATTTGAAGATCGCGGCGCTGAGGTCTTCGACTTCAGCGTTGTCGTGCGCCACGTTGGTCATCATCGCCACCACCTCGGACGGGAAGCCGAGCATCCACTGAATGGCGTCGATGTGGTGCACCGCGTGGTTAAGGGTGCAGCCGCCACCCTCTTTTTCCCAGGTGCCGCGCCACCACAGGTCGTAGTAGCAGTGACCGCGCCACCAGAAGGAGTCCACCTGCGCATGACAGACTTTCCCGGCAAGGCCGGAGTCCAGCGCCGCTTTTAAGCGCCAGAAGGCATCGGTAAAGCGGTTCTGGGCAATGATGGAGAGCGTTTTACCGCTGGCCCGCTGCGCGGCGATCATCGCGTCGCACTCCTCCAGCGAGGCGGCCATCGGTTTTTCACACAGCACGTGGCAACCGGCGTTGAGCGCGTCGATACCGATCTCTGCGTGGACGTAGGGCGGCGTGCAGACGTCGACGATGTCGACATTCGGCTCAGATTCCAGCATCTGCCGGTGGCTTTCATACACGCGGGCATCTGTCAGGCCGTAGCGCGCTTTTTTCTCTTCCGCTTTTTCCGGGTAGATATCCACCAGCGCAACGATCCGGCAGCGCTGACCAAACTGCAAATAGCCCTGAATATGGTTATGCGAGATATTCCCCGTTCCCACAATGGCGACATTTAACATCGTTTCTTCTCCGGAGTTACCAGGTGCCAGAGGCGTCCAGCGTGACGCTGGCTGTCTCTTTAGCCACTGAGGTGCTGATGCGTTGCTGAAGCAGACGCAGATACTGTTTTTCGTTGAGCGGCAGCTCGACCCAGTCGTCCGTCCAGGTGGAAAGGTGCATGGCGTTAGAGAGCGTGAGCCCATGGATCCCTTCCAGACCCGGCGCAATCAGCGGTTCGCCGCGCAGGATGGCCGCACAGAAGTTGGCGGTAATAACGTGATGTTCGCTGTATTCAGGGGCGACGGGGATCGAGACTTCCCAGCACTCAGGCTCCCCAAAGCCGTTCTCCCAGCGGGCATTAAAGGCGGTTTCGGATTCGCGCAGTCGCCAATAGCGCAGTTTCCCCTCCTCGACGACAACTTTGCCGCGATCGCCCGCTATTTCCAGACGGTTGGTGCCCGGCGTTTCGGCGACGGTGGTGATAAACACGCCGGTGGCACCGTTGGCATACTCGGCGTAGGCGGTGACCTCGTCTTCCACTTCGATATCGCGATGCTTACCGAACTGGCAGAACGCGCGCAGGCGGACCGGCATGCCGACCAGCCACTGCCAGAGATCGAGCTGATGCGGGTCCTGGTTGAGCAGCACGCCGCCGCCTTCACCTTTCCAGGTGGCGCGCCAGCCGCCGGAGTTGTAGTAGCTCTGCGAGCGATACCAGTTGGTGATGATCCAGTTTGAACGGCGGATTTCACCCAGCTCGCCGCTGTCGATCAGGTCTTTCACTTTCTGGTAGAGCGGATTCGGGCGCTGGTTGTACATGATGCCGAACACCACGTCGCACGCCTGGGCACAGGCGTTCATCTCCTGAACCTGCGCTGTGTACACGCCCGCCGGTTTTTCACACAGGGTATGGATGCCGTTGCGCATCGCCAGCATCGACAGGCGCGGGTGCTCATAGTGCGGCGTGGCGACAATGACCGCATCGATAAGCCCGCTCTGGAGCATCTCCTGCGCATCGCTAAACAGTGGGAGGGTGCCGACCATCTGACGAATGGCAGGATGCTTTTCCAGCGCGTTATCACAAACTGCCGCCAGGCAGGCGTCGCTGACGGTACCTGCCAGTAAATAGCGCGCGTGGACCGTGCCAATATTACCTATACCAATAATGCCAAAACGTACCTTCTCCATGTCTCACCTTAATTTCAGTCGAAAAGAGTGATGACCGGAAAATAGGAAAGCTCAGGCGCAGCGACAATGTGTTTTTGTGAGAATACTCGCAAGGTCAATAAGTAAACTCTAACCATTTTGAAATTTAGTTTTAAAATCAATGCGCTGTTTCTGCAAATATTTGCAAAAACTGATTGGGAGCGAGGTCACACTATGGCGGGTAAGTTAAAAATGGAGGAAATTTCCTCCCTGACGGGCTATTCCGTTAGCACTGTCTCAAGGGTGCTAAGCGGGAAGTCGTATACCAGCGATAAGGCCCGGGAAGCGATTGTTCGCACCGCGCGGGAATTAGGTGTCCTTGAATCCATGGCAAGCGGGCGGCTATTAATTAACGGTATCGCTGTTTTTGCGCCGGAAAGAACCTTTCAGGGCCGCGGCGATATTTTTTATCTCGAAGTGACCAAAGGAATCGCCGAAGCCAGCGCGCCGCATAATGTCTGGGTCAGCTATTGCGGATTAGAAGAACAGCACGCCGATGTAAAACTGTTTCTGGAAAAGGCCAGTCATAAAAATATCAACGCGATAATTATCATTGGCACGGATGATTCCACCATATTTAAACTGGCCAGCACGCTCAATAAACCCTGCGTTTTAATTAATTCCGTCGACAGGGATCGGGTGCTGGACTCCGTTTCGCCCGACCATCGGGCCATTGGTTTTACCGCCATGCAGCACCTTTTTGAGCAGGGACACCGCCGGGTGCTGACCTTAACGTGTCTGCGGCGGGATACGCTCTATGCTCGCCTGGATGGTATCAAAGAGGCGTACCGCCATTTTCACATTGCCTTTGAGCCACGACGTGATTTGTTAGTGACGGAGTGGTTTACCGCGGAGGAGGCCGAACAGGCGCTGGACGAGTGGCTGTCGAGTCATGATAAAGCGCAGTGGCCGGAGGTGATTTTCCCCAACAGTACCAGCATGGTGGAGGGGGTGATCAGCGCGTTGACGCGTCACGGGCTTCGTATCCCGGAAGACATTTCACTCATCACCACCGATTTTGCCTGGAATTTAGCGCACCGCCTGGAAAAACCGGTCACCGGCGTCACGGTGCCCTGTCGTGAACTCGGGATAGAAGCGGTGCATTTGCTGCAAACACGGCTCAACCGACCTCAGGCGCCGGTTTATAATTTGCTGTTGCAGGGGAAGGTGATGGATTTTGGTTCGGTGAGTAATGCGACGCGCCACGCGGCTCGCGTGGCGCTAGACCAGTGATCAGGCCAGCTGTGGCGGCAGGCAGACGCCGATGCCTCCGATTCCGCAGTAGCCATACGGGTTTTTATGCAGATATTGCTGGTGATCGTCCTCGGCATAATAGAACGGCTTCGCGGTGGTGATTTCCGTGGTCACCTCGCGCGTATCGCCCGCGTCATGCATGGCTTTCTGAAAACGCTCAAGGCTGGCGCGCGCGGCAGCGTCCTGCTCGGGTGTGAGCGGATAAATGGCCGAACGGTACTGGGTGCCGTGATCGTTACCCTGACGCATGCCCTGCGCCGGGTCGTGATTTTCCCAGAACACCTGCAGCAGTTGTTCGTAGCTGATGATGGCCGGGTCATACACCACGCGAACCGCTTCCGCGTGACCGGTATCGCCAGAGCACACTTCGCGGTAGGTTGGGTTTGGCGTGTAACCGCCAGTATAGCCTGCTGCGGTACTGTAAACGCCGGGCAGTTGCCAGAACAAACGTTCAACTCCCCAGAAGCAGCCCATGGCGAACAGGGCGATCTCCATTCCATCAGGAACGTTTGTCATTGAATGGTTGTTTACGGCGTGTAAGGTCGCCACAGGCATAGGGGTGTTGCGTCCCGGTAATGCATCTGCTTGTGAAACCAGATGCTTTTTGTCGAATAAACTCACGATGGTGCCTCCCGGGTAGCGATGTTTCGGTTAAGGTTGTCACGAAGCGTTTAATTGAACACAATAAATGCGCTGAATGAGTCTAAATAGCTGCGCCTAATACCGCTACACTTTTTCCAGTCCATGCTGTCCTCCCGGGAAGGGACTGACGGTTTCCATAAAATGACGAACCTTTTTCAGTAGCTGCCACATTGAACGGCACTGATGATTACGCGTTATCGTGTCATGCAGCGCCTGCCATAACCGCTCAACATGGTTTACCCACGGTGAGTAAACTGGCTGATAAATCACTCTGAACTTCGGGTTCCCTTTCAGCCACCGCTGTGTTTCATGGCTTTTATGGATAATGTAGTTATCCACGATGAGCGTGATGGTTTTTGCCCGTCGATATGTGCCTTTCAGGTGCTTCAGCAGGCTGATGAAGAGTGCCGAACTCTTGCTGTTTCCACCCACATAGCTGACTTTGCCCGTGCCGCTGTGCAGCGCTCCGGCCAGATAGTATTTTTCATTCTGCCCCGGCGTTATCACGCGTTTCTGTTGTCCACGCAACTGCCAGTCTGCACCGATTTTGGGATTAAGGTGGATATCCACTTCATCCTCATAAAAGACCGGGTGTTCTGCGCTGCATTCGTCCAGTGCTTTATGGATTGCCGCCATCTTTTCGTCCTTATGCGGATCGCGGATACGCAACGTTGGCGCAGCCCTGCGCCATACCAGTCCGGCAGAGGGCAACCAGCGACGCACAGTGCCTGCATGCAACTGACACCCGGTTATCTCATTGATTTTTATTGTCAGTAATTCGGTGCTCCAGCGTGAACGTTGATAACCAAAATCGCCGGGAGAGTGCTTTATCAGTTCACGTAACAAGGTGCAAATATGCTCAAAAGGCCAGCGTCGGGAGCGTCCTGCCGGTAAGGATTTGAGGCCTTCCACACCCGATAACGTGAACCAGTTAATCCAGCGCCCAACAGATGAACGGGCGCAACAGAGCGTTCTGGCAACGCAACTAACACTGTTAC
Source organism: Enterobacter sp. JMULE2 (assembly GCF_013337145.1). Taxonomy (NCBI): domain Bacteria; kingdom Pseudomonadati; phylum Pseudomonadota; class Gammaproteobacteria; order Enterobacterales; family Enterobacteriaceae; genus Enterobacter; species Enterobacter sp. JMULE2. Next base: position 363,465 of record NZ_SGWD01000017.1, on the reverse strand, counting down.
CCCGGTGCAGCATCAGCATAGCGGTGAGTCTGCGGGCATAATTTTTATCGCGTGTTTTATGGATAGCTTTTTGCATCAGGCGGCGTTCGTCGCGGGGTATTGGTGCTATGATCGGCATCGCTCAGTCCGGTTGGTGATTTGTTTTGATTTGGCGATTGATCAGATCGCACAATTCGGGCTGAGTTCCCTTTAAGTGATCTACTATTCGGCGCAGCTATTTAGATTTAATCATAAGAAATATTTGGGTGTTACACCCATTTTCAACCCACGATTTGGGTTTTTGGCTAACAGGCCGTTTTTTTGCCGCAGAGCGGCATTTCATTTGCTTCCAGGGTGGAAACAGGGATATTCAGGAGAAAACGTGACAAAAATCCGCCAGTTATGTTTGGTCAGTGTATTGCTGACAAGCGGGGTTGCCAGCGCGGCGAATGTCCGTTTGCAGGTTGAGGGGTTATCCGGGGCGCTGGAAAAAAACGTGCGCGCGCAGTTATCGACGATCCAGAGTGACGAAGTGACGCCGGACCGGCGTTTTCGCGCGCGCGTGGATGACGCGATCCGCGAAGGACTGAAAGCGCTGGGGTATTACGAACCCACCATTGATTTCGACCTCCGCCCGCCACCAAAGAAGGGGCGTCAGGTGCTGATTGCCCGCGTCTCAGCGGGTGAGCCGGTATTGATTGGCGGTACCAACGTGGTGCTGCGCGGCGGCGCGCGTACGGATCGGGATTACCTGGATCTGCTGAGTACCCGTCCTAAAGTTGGCACCGTTTTGAATCACGGCGACTACGATCATTTTAAAAAATCCTTAACCAACGTCGCGCTACGTAAAGGCTATTTCGACAGCCAGTTTAATAAAAGCCAGCTTGGCGTAGCGCTGGAGAGGCGTCAGGCCTTCTGGGACATCGACTACGACAGCGGTGAACGCTATCGTTTTGGCGATGTGACGTTTGAAGGATCGCAGATCCGCGAGGAGTACCTGCAAAACCTGGTACCGTTTAAAAAAGGCGACTATTACCAGTCGAGCGACCTGGGCGAACTCAACCGCCGTTTGTCGGCAACCGGTTGGTTTAACTCGGTGATTGTCGCGCCGGAATTTGAAAAGTCCCGTAAAACGAAAGTCTTGCCGCTGCACGGCGTGGTCTCCCCGCGCACCGAGAACACCATTGAAACCGGTGTGGGCTATTCGACGGACGTTGGCCCACGCGTGAAAACCTCGTGGAAAAAACCGTGGATGAACTCCTACGGCCACAGCCTGACCACCAGTCTGAGCCTCTCTGCGCCTGAGCAGCAGCTGGATTTCAGCTACAAAATGCCGCTGCTGAAAAATCCGCTTGAGCAGTATTACCTTCTGCAGGGCGGCTTTAAGCGCACCGACCTGAACGACACCGAGCAGGACTCAACGACGCTTGCCGTATCGCGTTTCTGGGATCTTTCAAGCGGCTGGCAGCGCGCCATTAACCTGCGCTGGAGCCTCGACCACTTTACCCAGGCCAACGTCACCAACACCACCATGCTGCTTTATCCGGGCGTGATGATCAGCCGCACCCGCTCGCGCGGGGGCCTGATGCCGACCTGGGGCGACTCACAGCGCTACTCCATCGATTATTCCAACACCGCCTGGGGCTCCGACGTGGACTTCTCCGTCTTTCAGGCGCAAAACGTCTGGATCCGCACGCTGTACGACAAACACCGCTTTGTGATGCGCGGCAACCTGGGTTGGATTGAAACGGGCGATTTCGAACGCGTGCCGCCCGATCTGCGCTTCTTCGCCGGGGGCGACCGCAGCATTCGCGGGTATAAGTACAAATCGATCTCACCTGAAAACGAAAAAGGCCAGCTGACCGGGGCATCAAAACTGGCGACCGGCTCGCTGGAGTATCAGTACAACGTCAGCGGCAAGTGGTGGGGAGCCATGTTCGTGGACGGCGGTGAAGCGGTGAACGATATCCGCCGCAGCGATTTCAAAACCGGCGCGGGCGTAGGCGTGCGCTGGCAGTCTCCCGTCGGGCCCATCAAGCTCGATTTCGCCGTTCCGGTGGGCGACAAAGACGAACACGGTTTACAGTTTTACATCGGTCTGGGGCCTGAATTATGAGTTTATGGAAGAAGATAAGCCTCGGCGTACTGATTTTTATCGTGCTGCTGCTCGGTACGGTGGCGTTTCTGGTGGGCACCACCACCGGCCTGCATCTGCTGTTTAACGCGGCTAACCGCTGGGTGCCGGGGCTGGAAATTGGCCAGGTGACGGGCGGCTGGCGCGACCTGCGTTTGAAGAACATTCGTTATGAGCAGCCGGGCGTGGCCGTTAATGCAGGCGAATTCCATCTGGCCGTGAAGCTGGGCTGCCTGCGGGATAGCAAGCTCTGCGTGAACGATCTGTCGCTAAAAGATGTGAACGTGGCGATAGATTCAAAAAAAATGCCGAAGTCTGCGCCGGTCGAGGAAGAGAATAGCGGCCCGCTGAAACTGTCCACACCGTACCCGATTGCGCTCTATCGGGTGGCGCTGGATAACGTCAATATCAAAATCGACGACACCACCGTGTCCGTGATGGATTTCACCTCCGGCCTGCGCTGGCAGGAGAAAAACCTTACCCTGACGCCAACGTCCCTGCAGGGGCTGCTGATTGCGCTACCGAAAGTGGCCGACGTGGCGCAGGAAGAGATTGTTGAGCCGAAGATCCAAAACCCGCAGCCGGAAGAAAAGCCGCTGGGTGAAACGCTGAAAGATCTCTTCTCGAAACCGGTTCTGCCGGAGATGACCGACGTGCATCTGCCGCTGAACCTCAACATTGAGGAATTCAAAGGCGAACAGCTGCGTCTGACGGGCGATACCGACCTGACGGTCTATAACATGCTGCTGAAAGTCAGCAGCATTGACGGCAACATGAAGCTCGACGCGCTGGATATCGACACCAATCAGGGCTCTGTCAATGCGTCAGGGAATGCCCTGCTGCGCGACAACTGGCCGGTGGATATCACCCTCAACAGCGCCCTGAACATCGACCCGCTGAAGGGCGAAAAGGTGAAGGTCAAAGTAGGCGGGGCGCTGCGCGAGAAGCTGGAATTTGGCGTTAACCTCTCCGGCCCGGTGGATATGGTGCTGCGTGGGCAAACCCAGCTGGCAGAAGTCGGTTTACCGCTCAACCTGGAGATTGTCAGCAAACAGCTTTACTGGCCTTTCACCGGCGAAAAACAGTTCCAGGCCGATGACCTGAAACTGAAGCTGAGCGGCAAGATGACCGATTACACGTTGTCGTTCCGCACCGCGGTGAAGGGGCAGGGCGTGCCGCCCGCGAACATTACGCTGGATGCAAAAGGCAACGAACAGCAGGTTAACCTCGACAAGCTGACCGTCGCGGCGCTGGAAGGCAAAACCGAGCTGACCGCGCTGCTTGACTGGCAGCAGGCAATCAGCTGGCGCGGCGAGCTGAAGCTGACGGGCATTAACACCGCCAAAGAAGTGCCGGACTGGCCGTCGAAACTGGACGGTCTGATTAAAACCCGCGGCAGCCTGTACGGCGGCACCTGGCAGATGGACGTACCGGAAATTAAGCTCACCGGGAACGTGAAGCAGAACAAGGTTAACGTTGAAGGCTCGTTGAAAGGCAACAGCTATCTGCAGTGGATCATCCCGGGGCTGCACGTGGCGCTGGGCCGCAACACGGCGGATATCAAAGGCGAGCTGGGTGTGAAGGATCTCAACCTGGATGCCACCATCGACGCGCCGAATCTGGATAACGCCCTGCCGGGTCTTGGCGGCACGGCGAAAGGGTTGGTGAAGGTGCGCGGTACGGTGGAGGCGCCGCAGCTGCTGGCGGATATCACCGCCAATAACCTGCGCTGGCAGGAGCTGTCCGTCGCCCGCGTTCGCGTTGAAGGGGATGTAAAATCCACCGATCAGATCGGCGGCAATCTGAACCTGCGCGTGGAGCGAATCTCCCAGCCGGATGTGAACATCAATCTGGTGACGCTGGAAGCCAAAGGCAACGAGAAGCAGCATGACCTCCAGCTGCGCGTGCAGGGCGAACCGGTGTCCGGCCAGCTCCATCTGACGGGAAGCTTCGACCGCAAAGCGGAACGCTGGAAGGGGCAACTGGATAACACCCGCTTCAGCACGCCGGTTGGGCCGCTGGCGCTGTCGCGCTCCATTGCGCTGGACTACCGCAACGCCGAGCAGAAGATCAGCATCGGACCGCACTGCTGGACCAACCCTAACGCAGAACTTTGCGTACCGCAGACTATTGATGCGGGGGCAGAAGGGCGCGCGCAGATTAATCTCAACCGCTTCGATCTGGCGATGCTAAAGCCGTTTATGCCGGACACGACCCAGGCCAGCGGCGTCTTTAGCGGTAAAGCGGATGTCGCATGGGACACCACCAAAGAGGGGCTGCCGCAGGGCAGCGTGACGCTCTCCGGGCGTAACGTGAAGGTGACGCAAGAAGTCAACGACGCGCCGCTGCCGGTGGCGTTCGACACCCTGAACCTGAGTGCCGATCTGCATAACAACCGTGCTGAGCTGGGATGGACGATCCGCCTGACCAACAACGGTCAGCTGGACGGGCAGGTGCAGATTACCGATCCGCAAGGGCGGCGTAATCTCGGCGGTAACGTGAATATCCGCAATTTCAACCTGGCGATGGTGAACCCCATTTTCGCGCGCGGGGAAAAAGCCGAGGGACTGCTCAATGCCAATCTGCGTCTGGCTGGCAACGCGGAAAGCCCGCAGCTGTTTGGTCAGATGCGGCTCAGCGGGCTCGATATTGACGGTAACTTTATGCCGTTCGACATGCAGCCGAGCCAGATAGCACTGAACTTCAACGGCATGAGTTCGACGCTGAATGGCTCGGTGCTGACCCAGCAGGGGCAAATTAATCTGAGCGGTGATGCTGACTGGAGCCAGCTTGATAACTGGCGCGCACGCATCGCGGCGAAGGGGAGCCGGGTACGCATCACCGTACCGCCGATGGTGCGTCTGGATGTCTCACCTGACGTCGTCTTTGAGGCGACACCGAGCCTGTTCACTCTGGACGGTCGTGTCGACGTGCCGTGGGCGCGTATCGTGGTTCACGAGGTACCGGAAAGTGCAGTCGGCGTCTCCAGCGATGAAGTTATGCTCAGTGAAAATCTGAAACCTGTTGAACAACAGAGCGCAGGCATACCAATCAATAGTAATCTTATCGTGCACGTGGGGAATAACGTGCGGTTGGATGCGTTTGGGCTGAAGGCGAGACTCACGGGCGATCTGAAAGTGGCGCAGGACAGTCAAGGGCTGGGCCTCAACGGGCAAATCAATATTCCTGATGGGCGTTTCCACGCCTACGGTCAGGATCTGATTGTGCGTAAAGGCGAGCTGTTGTTCTCCGGTCCACCGGATCAGCCGGTGCTCAATATCGAAGCCATTCGTAACCCTGAAGCGACTGAAAACGATGTGATTGCTGGCGTGCGTGTCACCGGCTCTGCCGACGAACCCAAAGCGGAGATCTTCTCCGACCCGGCCATGTCGCAGCAAGAAGCACTTTCTTATCTCCTGCGTGGACAGGGACTGGATAGCGCACAAGGCGATGGTGCTGCGATGACATCAATGTTAGTGGGTCTGGGGGTTGCACAAAGTGGTCAGGTTGTGGGTAAAATCGGCGAGACGTTCGGCGTAAGCAATCTGGCGCTGGACACCCAGGGCGTGGGCGACTCCTCGCAGGTGGTGGTCAGCGGCTATGTACTGCCGGGTCTGCAGGTAAAATATGGTGTGGGGATCTTTGACTCACTGGCAACACTCACGCTACGCTATCGCCTGATGCCTAAGCTATATCTGGAAGCAGTGTCCGGCGTAGACCAGGCACTTGATCTGCTCTATCAGTTTGAGTTTTAGCAATGCGAATATTTGTGTACGGCAGTTTACGAACCAAGCAAGGCAACAGTCACTGGATGACCAATGCCCTGCTGCTGGGGAATTACAATATCGAGAACTACCAGTTGTACAGTCTGGGCCACTATCCAGGCGCGGTTCCGGGGGAAGGAACAGTACAGGGTGAAGTTTATCGTATTGACAATGCTACGCTTGCCGAACTTGATGCCTTGCGCACCAGGGGCGGTGAATACGCTCGCCAGTTGATCCAGACGCCATACGGAAGTGCGTGGATGTACGTTTATCAGCGTCCTGTTGATGGGCTAACGCGGATTGAAAGCGGTAACTGGTTAGACAGAGACCAGTACTGAAAAAAAAGCAACGCCACCGAAAGGTGGCGTTGCTTTTTTTGCGACTCTTGCCGGGTGGCGCTGCGCTTACCTGGCCTGCAATGAACATGTAGGCCCGTGCAAGCGTAGCGCCGCCGGGCAAAACTCTCCAGCCACAAAAAAGCCCCGACATGCGGGGCTTTATCGACAGGCAGTAAGAATTACTTCTTAGCCGCGCGCTCGAAAGAGGCGATGATTTCTGCTTTCGCCGCTTCAGCGTTGTCCCAGCCGTCAACCTTAACCCACTTGCCTTTTTCGAGGTCTTTGTAGTGCTCGAAGAAGTGAGTGATCTGCGCTTTCAGCAGCTCTGGCAGGTCGTTCACATCTTTGATGTGATCGTACTCTTTGCTCAGCTTGGTGTGCGGTACCGCAACCAGCTTCGCATCTTCACCGGATTCGTCGGTCATTTTCAGCACGCCAACTGGACGGCAGCGAATGACGGAGCCTGGCTCCAGTGGGTATGGCGTTGGGACCAGCACGTCAACCGGGTCACCGTCCAGAGACAGGGTGTGGTTGATGTAACCGTAGTTGCACGGATAGAACATCGCGGTAGACATGAAACGGTCTACGAACAGGGCGCCGCTCTCTTTGTCCACTTCGTATTTGATCGGATCTGCGTTAGCCGGGATTTCGATAACTACGTAGATGTCTTCTGGCAGTTCTTTACCCGCTGGGACGTTGAGTAAGCTCATGTCGGTGTCCTTTAAAATGGATGGTAAACAAGTGGCAGGTATTATAGCCAACTCGCGCTGAATGTCTCCGCCTGTTTTCGCCATCTTCCCTCGTTGACCCCACTTTTCAGACCGTTTCCATGACAGGAAAATCCATAAACTCAGCCGCATTTTTAATGGTGAAATGAAAGCGATTACAAACTTGTGATTAACGTTTTATTCACTTTTCTGAAGTGTGATGTAACGCAATTCGTTACATATTTCATTGGCTATAGTCATTTCGCAGAACATCTTTTAACCAACAATAACTCACCCTACGAGGACGTTCATATGTGGAAGCGCTTACTTCTTGTCACAGCAGTTTCGGCAGCCATGTCGTCTATGGCGATGGCCGCACCTTTAACCGTAGGTTTTTCGCAAGTCGGCTCTGAATCCGGCTGGCGCGCGGCAGAAACCAACGTCGCGAAAAGCGAGGCTCAGAAACGCGGGATCACGCTGAAAATCGCCGATGGTCAGCAAAAACAAGAGAACCAGATCAAAGCCGTACGCTCCTTTATCGCCCAGGGCGTAGATGCCATCTTTATTGCGCCCGTCGTGGCGACCGGCTGGGAGCCCGTGCTGAAGGAAGCGAAAGACGCGGAGATCCCGGTCTTCCTGCTCGATCGTTCCATTGATGTAAAAGACAAATCTCTCTATATGACCACCGTGACGGCCAATAACGTTCTTGAAGGACAGTTAATTGGTGACTGGCTGGTGAAACAGGTCGACGGCAAGCCGTGTAACGTCGTTGAACTGCAGGGCACCGTCGGTGCGAGCGTGGCCATCGACCGTAAGAAAGGCTTTGCTGAAGCCATCGCTAAAGCGCCAAACATTAAAATTATCCGCTCTCAGTCCGGTGACTTTACCCGCAGTAAGGGCAAAGAGGTCATGGAAAGCTTTATCAAGGCTGAAAACAACGGCAAAAACATCTGCATGGTTTACGCCCACAACGATGACATGGTGATCGGTGCGATTCAGGCAATTAAAGAAGCGGGTCTGAAGCCGGGCAAAGATATCCTCACCGGCTCTATCGACGGCGTGCCGGACATCTACAAAGCGATGATCGACGGCGAAGCCAACGCCAGCGTGGAGCTGACGCCGAACATGGCGGGCCCCGGCATTCGACGCGCTGGAGAAATTTAAGAAAGACGGCACGATGCCTGAGAAGGTGACGGTCACCAAGTCCACGCTCTACCTGCCGGATACGGCGAAAGAAGAGTTAGAGAAGAAGAAAATATGGGCTATTAAGACCCGCGCCCCTCACCCCAGCCCTCTCCCCGGAGGGGAGAGGGAGAAAGGCAGGGCAGAGCTGGATATTAACAATTGGCACGATCAATCCCCTCTCCCCTATGGGGAGAGGGTTAGGGTGAGGGGAGGACATATGACCACTGAACAACACCAGGAAATCCTCCGCACAGAGGGCTTGAGTAAATTCTTCCCCGGCGTAAAGGCGCTGGATAACGTCGATTTCAGCCTGCGTCGCGGTGAGATCATGGCGCTGCTAGGCGAGAACGGGGCGGGTAAATCGACGCTGATTAAAGCGCTGACCGGCGTGTATCACGCCGATCGCGGCACCATCTGGCTGGAAGGTAATGCCATTTCGCCAAAAAATACCGCCCATGCCCAACAGTTGGGGATCGGGACGGTGTATCAGGAAGTCAACCTGCTGCCGAACATGTCGGTGGCGGATAACCTGTTTATTGGCCGTGAGCCACGCCGTTTTGGCCTGCTGCGCCGCAAAGAGATGGAAGCGCGGGCGACAAAACTGATGGAATCATACGGCTTCTCCCTCGACGTCCGCGAGCCGCTGAACCGCTTTTCCGTAGCGATGCAGCAGATCGTCGCCATCTGCCGGGCTATCGATCTCTCGGCAAAGGTGCTGATCCTCGATGAACCCACCGCCAGCCTGGATACCCAGGAAGTCGAAATGCTCTTCACCCTGATGCGCCAGCTGCGCGATCAGGGCGTGAGCCTGATCTTCGTTACGCACTTCCTCGATCAGGTGTATGAAGTGAGCGATCGCATCACGGTGCTGCGCAACGGCAGCTTTGTCGGCTGCCGCGAGACCCGCGAGCTACCGCAGATTGAGCTGGTGAAAATGATGCTGGGCCGAGAGCTGGAAACCAACGCCCTTCAGCGTGCAGGGCGCACGCTGCTGAGCGAAAAACCGGTCGCCGCGTTCAGCGATTACGGCAAAAAAGGGGTGATCTCGCCGTTTAACCTTGAGGTTCGCCCCGGTGAGATTGTTGGCCTGGCGGGCCTGCTAGGCTCAGGCCGAACCGAAACCGCCGAGGTGATCTTCGGGATCAAACCTGCCGACAGCGGCAGGGCGCTGATCAAGGGCAAACCGCAAACCCTACGATCGCCGCATCAGGCGTCCTGTCTGGGCGTAGGCTTCTGCCCGGAAGACCGGAAAACGGACGGCATTATTGCCGCGGCCTCGGTGCGGGAAAATATCATTCTGGCGCTACAGGCGCAGCGCGGGTGGCTGCGTCCCATTCCGCGTAAAGAACAAAACGCCATTGCCGAGCGCTTTATCCGTCAGCTTGGTATTCGCACCCCGAGCGCGGAACAGCCCATTGAATTTCTCTCCGGCGGTAACCAGCAGAAGGTTCTCCTCTCGCGCTGGCTGCTGACCAAACCGCAGTTCCTGATCCTCGACGAGCCGACGCGCGGCATTGATGTAGGCGCGCACGCCGAAATTATCCGGCTTATCGAAACGCTGTGCGCGGACGGTCTCGCGCTGCTGGTCATTTCGTCCGAGCTTGAGGAGCTGGTGGGTTATGCCGATCGCGTCATTATCATGCGCGATCGCAAGCAGGTGGCAGAGATCCCGCTGGATAAGCTGTCCGTTCCGGCAATCATGAATGCCATCGCGGCGTAAGGAGCTAATCGTGATGCCCCGTTCACTTTCGCAAACCGGTGAGTCAAAGCGCCGCTTCAGCTGGCCGACCGGTACGCCGCAAATCGCGGCGCTGCTGGTGGTACTGCTGGTGGATAGCCTGGTCGCACCGCATTTCTTCCAGATCATCGTGCAGGATGGCCGCCTGTTTGGCAGCCCGATTGACATCCTGAACCGTGCCGCGCCCGTGGCGCTGCTGGCGATTGGTATGACGCTGGTGATCGCCACCGGCGGGATTGACCTCTCCGTCGGCGCGGTCATGGCTATCGCCGGGGCCACCGCCGCCTCGATGACCGTGGCCGGGCACAGTCTGCCGGTGGTGCTGCTGGCCGCACTGGGCTCCGGGGTATTAGCCGGGCTCTGGAACGGCATTCTGGTGGCGGTGCTGAAAATTCAGCCCTTTGTTGCCACCCTGATCCTGATGGTGGCCGGGCGCGGCGTGGCGCAGCTGATTACGTCCGGGCAGATCGTCACCTTTAACTCCCCGAGCCTGGCGTGGCTCGGTAGCGGCAACCTTCTGTTCTTCCCGACGCCGGTGATTATTGCCCTCGTGACGCTGCTTATCTTTTGGCTCTTTACCCGCAAAACGGCGCTCGGGATGTTTATTGAAGCGGTGGGGATCAACATCCGCGCCGCGCGCAACGCTGGGGTCAACACCCGCTTGATGGTGATGCTGACCTACGTGCTGAGCGGCGTCTGTGCCGCCATTGCCGGGGTCATCGTCGCGGCGGATATTCGCGGGGCTGATGCCAACAACGCCGGGTTATGGCTGGAGCTGGACGCGATCCTCGCGGTGGTGATCGGCGGCGGGTCGCTGATGGGCGGACGCTTTAACCTGCTGCTCTCGGTGGTGGGGGCGCTGATCATTCAGGGCATGAACACTGGCATCCTGCTCTCGGGATTCCAGCCGGAACTCAACCAGGTGGTGAAAGCGGTGGTCGTGCTCTGCGTGCTGATCGTCCAGTCGCCGCGCTTTGTCAGCATCATTAAGGGGATCCGTGGCCATGATAAAACGTAATTTGCCGTTGATGATCACGCTGGGCGTGTTTGTGCTGGGGTATCTCTACTGCCTCACCCAGTTTCCCGGTTTCGCCTCCACGCGTGTGATCTGCAATATCCTGACCGATAACGCCTTTTTAGGCATCATCGCCGTCGGGATGACCTTTGTGATCCTCTCCGGCGGGATCGATCTCTCCGTCGGCTCGGTGATCGCGTTTACGGGCGTGTTCCTCGCGAAAGCCATTGGGTTCTGGGGCATCTCTCCGCTGGTGGCATTCCCGCTGGTGCTGGCGATGGGTTGTGCGTTTGGTGCCTTTATGGGGTTGCTGATCGACGCGCTGAAAATTCCTGCCTTTATCATCACCCTCGCCGGGATGTTCTTCCTGCGTGGCGTGAGCTATCTGGTGTCGGAGGAGTCGATCCCGATTAACCACCCCATCTACGACACGCTCTCCAGCCTGGCGTGGAAAATCCCCGGCGGCGGCCGCCTGAGCGCGATGGGGCTGCTGATGCTGGGCGTGGTGGTGATTGGCATCTTCCTCGCCCACCGCACCCGGTTTGGTAATCAGGTCTACGCCATTGGCGGTAACGCCACGTCGGCCAACCTGATGGGGATCTCCACCCGCAGCACCACCATCCGCATCTATATGCTGTCGACCGGGCTGGCGACGCTGGCGGGGATCGTCTTCTCTGTGTATACCCAGGCCGGTTACGCGCTGGCGGGCGTCGGCGTTGAGCTGGATGCGATTGCTTCTGTGGTAATCGGCGGCACGCTGCTCAGCGGCGGGGTAGGCACGGTGCTGGGCACGCTGTTCGGCGTGGCAATCCAGGGGCTGATACAGACCTACATTAACTTCGACGGCACGCTCAGCTCGTGGTGGACGAAGATCGCCATCGGCATTTTGCTGTTTATTTTTATTGCCCTGCAGCGCGGTCTGACGGTGCTCTGGGAGAACCGTCAAAGCTCGCCTGTTACCCGCGTAAACACATCGGTAACAGAGCCATAACACGCTGAAATTGCTTAAACTCTAAACATTTTCCGGTAGCGGCCGATACTCTTCTTTTACGCCAAGAAATATCTCGCTACCGGAAATAACATCATGCTGAAAACGCTATCGATTCGTACCGGCTTGCTCTCTCTACTGGCCGTTATGACCCTGCTGCTGCTGATTGTCAGCGGCATTGGTATTTATGCCCTCACACAGAGTTCTTCTTCACTCCAGCGCATCAACCACCTTCAGGGTGAGCAAATGGTGCAGCTTAATTCTGGCTATACGCTGATCCTCCGCGCGCGCAATGAGGCGGGCCAGGCCGTCCGAATGATGGAAATTGGTCTGCTGGACGATGCATCCAAATCGGTAAAAAACATCAATCAGGAAATTGCCCAGGCGCAGAAAACGCTGAAAGCCGTGATCGACGGCGGGGTGGCTGACGAGCAGGGGCAAAAGCTGCTGGATAACGTGGCGGCGAGTCTGGCGGCGTATACCCGGCAGGGTATCAACCCGATGCTGAAAGCCCTGAACGACCAGAGTGCGGACGGTTATTACGACCTGATTGAGAACGCGCTGATTCCGGTGGCAAACAAGTTTGATAACGATATGCAGGCTTTCCAGGCGTGGAGCGAAGCGCGTGGCAAAGCGGAAGTCAGTGCCGTGCAGTCGAGCAAAACCCGCGTACTGATCCTGATCGTTGTCGCCGCGCTGCTGACGGCAGGTATTATCGTCCTCGCCTGGCTGGTGCTGCGCCATATGTTGCTGAAGCCGCTCTCGGCATCGATCGCTCAGCTTGAACATGTCGCGGCAGGCGATTTAACCCATACCCTGGATCCGACGGCCAGCCAGGAATTTAACCGGCTCAACGCGGCCATTGAAGCGATGCGTCAGTCGCTGATGGGGTCGGTTCTGCGGGTGCGCGATGCCAGTTCGCAAATTGATACCGGCAGCCGGGAGCTGACGGCGGGTAACATGAACCTTGCCCAACGCACGGAATCTACCGCCACCTCACTTGAGCAAACGGCGGCCAGCATGGAAGAGATCACCGCCACGGTGAAACTCAACGCCGACAACGCCGAGCAGGCGCACCAGCTGGCGAAGTCCGTTTCCGACACGGCCGATCACGGCAGCGAAATGGTCTGCTACGTGATTGAGAAAATGCGCGATATCTCCGGCAGCTCGGCGCGGATCGCCGACATCCTGAGCGTGATCGACGGCATTGCCTTCCAGACCAATATTCTGGCGCTGAACGCCTCCGTTGAAGCCGCGCGCGCGGGCGAACAGGGACGGGGTTTTGCCGTTGTCGCGGGCGAAGTGCGAAACCTGGCCAGCCGCAGTGCCGACGCGGCGAAAGAGATCCGATCGCTTATCAGCGATTCACAAACTCATGTGAATGAGGGGAGCGAACTGGCACAGCAGGCCGGCGAAACGATGGATGAGATCGCAACAGAAGTGCTGCGAATGACCAAACTGATGCGTGAAATTGCGACCGCGTCTCAGGAACAGAGTCGCGGCATTGAGCAGGTGAACATTGCGGTGAACCAGATGGACGAAACGGCGCAGCAAAATGCGGCGCTGGTACAGCAGTCATCCGCCGCGACACGCTCGCTGGAAGAGCAGTCGCGCGAACTGATGGAAGCCATGTCCTCGTTTAAGCTGACGACCCAGACTGCTGCATAATCATATTCATCCCTGGTACGTGCTGTGCCAGGGTTTTATTTGTCGATGAATTTAACGCATTAATATTATCGTGAATATTCCCCATTAATATTTCCAGCGCGCTGGTTAACGCTAACGCTTTTTCTGTGGGTTCAAGATATAAACCTTTACGGTAAAACAGTGGCTCATCAAAAAGTTGATTAAAACGCTTTAGCGCCAGGCTTACCGCCGGGCGGGACATGTCCAGGCGCACAGAGGCTTTCGCCATACTGCCGCAGCGAACAATTTCAATAAAGACAGGAATAAGATTTAAATCAATGCCGGTATTGGCACGAGAATAGTTTTTCATCACGAATAGGCTCCAGGAAATAATTGTCAAACTGTTATGGAAATAATGCAGGAGCAGGGATGAAGATTAAAGCGTCTTTTTTATAAACACTTATACGGTAAAATATATAAATGACTGGGAAGCCGGGCGGCTTCCCAGGAGAAAGGGGTTACGCGTCCGGATACTCACGGATGAAACGTTCAACGTCTTCAACCATGTGGTTGTTGCCGACGAAGAACGAACGGCGCTGGTGCAGGCTTTCCGGCACGATATCCAGAATACGCTCTTTACCGTCGCTCGCCTTGCCGCCCGCCTGTTCGGCGAGGAATGCCATCGGGTTGCATTCGTACAGCAGACGCAGCTTCCCGTCCGGGTGGCTTGCGGTGCTTGGGTAGAGGTAGATGCCGCCTTTCAGCAGGTTACGGTGGAAGTCAGCGACCAGAGAACCGATATAGCGGGAGGTGTACGGGCGCTGGGTGGCTTTATCTTCTTCCTGGCAGAATTTGATGTACTTCTTCACGCCGCTCGGGAATCGGATGTAGTTGCCTTCGTTGATGGAGTAAGTGTTGCCCTTCTCCGGGAAGCGCATACGTTCCTGGCTCAGGCAGAACACGCCCAGCGACGGATCGTAAGTAAAGGCGTGAACGCCGCAGCCGGTGGTGTACACCAGCATGGTGGACGAACCATACACCACATAGCCCGCAGCAACCTGATTGCTGCCCGGCTGGAGGAAATCTTCTTCGGTGACCGGCGTGCCAACAGGCGTGACGCGGCGGTAGATGGAGAAAATGGTACCGACAGAAACGTTAACGTCGATGTTGGAGGAGCCGTCGAGCGGATCCATCAGGACAACGTATTTCGCGTGTTCGCATCCTTCGAAAACAACAATTTCATCTTCTTCTTCGGAGGCGATACCCGCAACGATGTCGCGCGCGCGCAGTGCAGCTTTCAGTTTTTCATTTGCGAACAGATCGAGTTTCTGTTGAACCTCGCCCTGAACGTTCTCGGCACCGCTGGCACCCAGGATATCGACCAGACCGGCCTTGTTGATATCGCGGTGGATGATCTTAGCGCCCAGCTTTATTGCCGACAGCAAAGCAGTGAGTTCACCGGTAGCATGAGAGAACTCGTGCTGCTTTTCGACAATAAATTCACCTAACGTTTTCATAACACTTTCCCTGCATCTTATGTGAGTAGAGCGATTGTATGTTCACCAAAACGACTAAAGCCCAACAATCTTAACAAATATTCAAATAGTAGCGCACTGGTGAATCGCGCCAGCAAATACGGATTTACCTGAAATGCGTTTCACAGCCGCTAACATGTGAGTAAAATGTGCGCCACATTGAAGAAGGATAGTGACGTATGCGCATTCATATATTGGGGATTTGTGGCACTTTCATGGGTGGACTGGCAATGCTGGCGCGCTCACTGGGCCATGAAGTAACAGGTTCGGACGCCAATGTGTATCCGCCGATGAGCACGCTTCTGGAGAAGCAGGGCATCTCGCTGATTCAGGGCTACGAGGCCAGCCAGCTGGATCCTGAACCGGATCTGGTGATCATTGGCAACGCCATGACCCGTGGTAACCCATGTGTTGAAGCGGTGCTGGAACGCAATATTCCGTTTATGTCTGGCCCACAGTGGCTGCATGATTTTGTGCTGCGCGACCGCTGGGTTGTTGCCGTTGCCGGTACCCACGGCAAAACCACCACCGCCGGAATGGCGACCTGGATCCTCGAAGCCTGCGGCTATAAGCCTGGCTTTGTCATTGGCGGCGTTCCGGGCAACTTCGACGTTTCTGCACGTCTGGGTGACAGCCCGTTCTTTGTGATCGAAGCCGACGAATACGACTGTGCATTCTTCGACAAGCGTTCCAAGTTTGTGCATTACTGCCCGCGCACGCTGATCCTCAACAACCTTGAGTTCGATCACGCGGATATCTTTGACGATCTGAAAGCGATCCAGAAACAGTTCCACCACCTGGTGCGCATTGTTCCGGGTCAGGGCCGCATTATCCTGCCGGAGAACGACATCAACCTGAAGCAAACCCTGGCAATGGGCTGCTGGAGCGAGCAGGAGCTGGTGGGCGAACAGGGTCACTGGCAGGCGAAGAAACTCAACGCCGATGCCTCCGAGTGGGAAGTGCTGATCGACGGTGAAAAAGTGGGTGAGGTGAAGTGGGGCCTGGTGGGCGAGCACAACATGCACAACGGCCTGATGGCCATTGCTGCGGCGCGTCACGTGGGCGTGCTGCCTGCGGATGCAGCCAATGCGCTGGGCTCGTTCATTAACGCCCGTCGCCGTCTGGAACTGCGCGGCGAAGCGAATGGCGTGACGGTGTATGACGATTTCGCGCATCACCCAACCGCCATTCTGGCGACGCTTGCAGCGTTACGCGGTAAGGTTGGCGGCACCGCGCGCATTCTGGCCGTGCTGGAACCGCGCTCGAACACCATGAAAATGGGCATCTGCAAAGATGACCTCGCGCCGTCGTTAGGACGTGCCGATGAAGTCTTCCTCTTACAGCCGCAGCATATTCCGTGGCAGGTAGCCGAAGTGGCCGACGCCTGCATTCAGCCTGCGCACTGGAGTGCGGATGTGGATGTCTTAGCGGATATGGTCGTGAAAGCCGCACAGCCTGGCGATCACATTCTGGTGATGAGCAACGGCGGTTTTGGTGGGATCCATCAGAAGCTGCTGGACGGTCTGGCGAAGAAAGCGGAAGCGGCCGCAGAGTAAAAAAAAGCCCGGTGGCGCTTGCGCTTACCGGGCCTACATTTTGCACGACCTTGTAGGCCGGATAAGGCGTTTACGCCGCCATCCGGCGCAAAACCGCACGGATTACTCGTCGTTCTCAGACAGCTCGCGCAGATACTGGAAAATCAGGCGCGCAGACTTCGGCGGTTTATTCCCTTCTTTCTCTTTCTTCGCGTTGCGGATCAAAGAACGCAGCTGCTGGCGGTCGGCATCCGGCCACAGGTTCAGCACTTCCGGTACGGCGTCATCACCCTGTTCAATCAGGCGATCGCGGATCTGCTCAAGCTTATGGAAAAACGCAACCTGCTGGTTGTGGCGGTTTTTCAGCTTGTCCAGTGCCTGGCGGATCGGATCGACGTCGCGCTGACGCAGCATTTTCCCGATAAGCTGAAGCTGGCGACGACGGCCTTCTTTTTTGATTTTCTGTGCCAGTTCAATGGCATCACGCAGATCCTGGTCGAGCGGGATCTTATCCAGCGCGTTTTTACCCAGTTCTACCAATTCTGCGCCAAGCTGTTTTAACTCTTCGGCGTCACGTTTAATTTCACTTTTACTGACCCAGATGATCTCATCATCTTCGTCTTCGATGTCATCACCGGGAACGTCGTCGAGCCAGTCTTCGGGCTGCTTAGTCATGTCAGGCTCCTTAAAAAAAGAGGCTAATGTTACCAGTTAAGACGCGCACTGAAAAACGGTTCTCTGTTAGACTTCAGATAACTCTCTCTTACAGTATGGCATTTGCGATGAAAGTAACCTCACAAGTTGAAGCGCAGCGTAAGATTCTGGAAGAAGCCGTCTCCACCGCGCTGATGCTTGCTTCAGAAAAATCAGATGGCGCCGAAGTGGCGGTCAGCAAAACCACCGGCATCAGCGTGAGCACCCGCTATGGCGAAGTGGAGAATGTCGAATTTAACAGCGATGGCGCGCTTGGGATCACGGTGTATCACCAGAATCGCAAAGGCAGCGCGTCATCCACCGATCTCAGTCCGGATGCCATTGCCCGAACGGTGCAGGCGGCGCTGGATATCGCCCGTTATACCTCTCCTGATCCTTACGCAGGCGTGGCGGATAAAGAGCTGCTGGCGTTTGATGCGCCGGATCTCGATCTTTTCCACCCGGCGGAAGTGACCCCGGACGAAGCCATCGAACTGGCCGCGCGCGCCGAGCAGGCTTCCCTGCAGGCCGATAAGCGCATCACCAATACCGAAGGCGGCAGCTTCAATAGCCATTACGGCATCAAAGTCTTTGGCAACAGCCACGGCATGCTGCAGGGCTACTGCTCTACCCGCCACTCGCTCTCCAGCTGTGTCATCGCCGAAGAGAACGGCGACATGGAGCGTGACTACGCCTACACCATTGGCCGCGCGCTGGGGGATTTGCAGTCTCCTGAGTGGGTGGGTAAAGAGTGTGCCGAACGCACGCTGTCTCGCCTGTCGCCGCGCAAACTCTCCACCATGAAAGCCCCGGTCATTTTTGCTAATGAAGTGGCAACCGGCCTATTTGGCCATCTGGTGGGCGCTATCGCGGGCGGCTCGGTGTACCGTAAATCGACCTTCCTGCTCGATTCGCTGGGCAAGCAGATCCTGCCGGAATGGCTGACCATTGAAGAGCATCCGCACCTGCTGAAGGGGCTGGCCTCCACGCCGTTCGACAGCGAAGGCGTGCGCACCGAACGTCGCGATATTATCAAAGACGGTATTCTGACCCAGTGGCTGCTGACCAATTACTCCGCGCGCAAGCTGGGGCTGAAAAGCACCGGTCACGCGGGCGGGATCCACAACTGGCGCATTGCCGGCCAGGGCCTCAACTTTGAGCAGATGCTGAAAGAGATGGGCACCGGCCTGGTCGTCACGGAACTGATGGGCCAGGGCGTAAGCGGCATCACCGGCGACTACTCGCGCGGCGCGGCGGGCTTCTGGGTCGAAAACGGCGAAATTCAGTATCCGGTGAGCGAAATCACCATCGCGGGTAACCTGAAGGATATGTGGCGCAACATCGTTACGGTCGGTAACGATATTGAAACACGTAGCAATATACAGTGTGGTTCAGTTCTTCTGCCCGAAATGAAAATTGCGGGTCAATAAAGATAGCGTTTTGTTAATAATAAAAAAGGAAGTGAGCAATGCGTAAACATCTGTTAGCGATCGTCGCGGCTTCAACGCTGGTTCTTGGTTCGTCTGCGTTTGCCGCCGATCTCGAAGACAACATGGACATCCTCAGTGAAAACCTGAAGGTAGTGCAGAAAACGGACAATGCGGCGGACATGAAAGACGCCTTGACCAAAATGCGTGAAGCGGCGCTGGATGCGCAAAAAGCAACCCCGCCGAAGCTGGAAAGCAAAGCCGCAGACAGTGCAGAGATGAAAGACTATCGCCACGGCTTTGACGTGCTGGTCGGCCAGATCGACGGTGCGCTGAAGCTGGCTAACGAAGGCAAGGTGAAGGAAGCCCAGGCGGCGGCCGACCAGTTTGTGGCGACGCGCAACACCTATCATAAAAAGTATCGTTAATTGGGTGCCTGAGCTGTACGTCCTTCCTCCGTATGCGGAGGCGCGCATTACGCGCCCCCGCATCTTTGCTCCCTACTTGCCGGAGCGACACTCCATCCGCGCGGTCACTTCAAGCGAGCCGTTTCGAAAACGGATCTCGCACAGTGTTTTCCTCGTCACCAGCGTTAAGATGATTATCGTCAAAGAAATAATCATCAAAACCCCGATACTTGGGTTTCTGCGTTTCATGGATGCCTCCTTGCTGTAAAGCGGGCGAGGTAGCAAACATCACGTGGCTAGACGTGTCGTTTACAGCCCCGTCCTGATTTAAATTCAGGTAGGGGCTTTCCACTTTCCGTCCCATGCCTGAGACGGTCAGTCTCAAGCACCCGTCGCCACTCTAGCGAATCCCCATAAGAAAACCTTATCCACGTCACATTTCTACGAGCCCGCTCGTAATCTTTTCCACTTCGCTGACCTGTTCATTGCCGCTGAATAGCGTGATATTCATCACGTAAATACAGCGGTTTATCCAGATTCACCGCATTTATGTGGCACAGATCACTGCTGCTGCTCGCCTTTCCACTTCGAAGTGGAAAACAACTCGCTACAAACCATTCCCCTGCAACGTTAGTTTTATTCCAGAGCCATTAACGGGGTAAGACCAGTGATTAACGGAGCGGTAATGAACGACGTTGGGGAACAGGCGGAGCAAACAGAACAGCTCGCGAACACCATGCTGCAGCAGGTTTATGCCCTGCTGGCCCGGCACGACATCATCCCTAACGCAGTGCAGGAGCAGATGCTGACCTCCCACGTTCGCGCGATGGCGCACCGGTCCGTGACCGGCGAGCCGCTGCCGGAGGTTGAAGCGGAGCTGTTCGACGAAATTTCACCAGATTCAATGCAACTTGCCCGTGAAGTGGTAGCGCAGTTTGGCAACCTTCCTGATGAAGAAGCCTGGCTGCTCTCCGTTCACTTCGAAGTCGCGAAAGACAACCTTTAAGGAGCAACACATGGAACAGATTACAGTCGTGATTGGCGATCGCCTGGGCAAAGGTCAGAAAGTGGCAGCCGGTGTGGAAAAAGCAGGTGGACGCGCGGTTGTCGTACCGGGCATGGCCGCGGACATGAAGCTTGGCGACATGATGAAAGCGGAAAACGCCACCTTCGGTATCTCCTTCTGCGGCAGCGGCGGCGCGGGTGCCATCACGGCGCAAACCAAATATGGCTACAAAGCAAAATACGGCATGCGTTCCGTGGAAGAGGGCGTGACCGCCATCAACGAAGGCTGCAATGTGCTGGGCTTTGGCTTTATGGATAAAGAAGAGCTGGGCGAGCGTCTGGTACAGGCGTGGCAGAAGAAATACGGCGCATAAGCATGAAAGAACAGTTCTCAACCACGGTGAGAGTGAAGGGAAAAGGCGACGCCAAAGCGCGCGCCTTTGCCGACGCGCTCAACCACGTACAGGCCGCGGTGATGAAAGCCTCACCGCATATCTTACTGCGTATTGAGCCACAGGATGTGCAGGTTGTTCAGGCGCAAGAAGAGGTGCGTAAAGAAGCGTTTCTGTTCTTCTTTTTGCGCCGGGAAAGACGCACCTACAGCGTGGAGCTGGATGTGACCGTCAACGTGACCGCTATCAATCTTGACCAGGTGGATTTCGTCACGCAACGTTGATTATTCATAAAAGGGCAGACTGATGTTCTTAATTATATTAATAAAATCGCTCATCATTGGCGGCCTGGTTGGCGTCGGTGTGGGGGCCGGGGCTGCACGCATGTTTCATGCGCCTACCACACAGGGTATGGGCGCGTTTCGTACGTTGGGGGAACTGAACTCCTGTGAAGGGGATCCGGCGTCCCACTTCTCCTTTGGGTTAGGTTTCTTCTTTAACGCCTGGGCCTCTTCCGTGGCCGCAGGTGCCTTCACACAGGACGTTGACCACCGCATCATCCCGAACTGGGGTGCTGCTGCACTGATGATTAAAAACCGTAACGTCGGTGAAACGCTGCACGATCCCCGCAAAATGGCGATTGCCTGCGGTGTGATCGGCATGATCGTCGTGACCTTCCTTAACCTTACCGCCTCCTCCGTGCCAGCAGCGCTTCAGGTCACCGCCGTGAAGGTGCTGGTGCCTGCGGCTAACCTGCTGGTGAACACCGTCATGCCGGTGATCTTCTGGCTGGCGGCCATCGACGCGGGTAAAAAATCGGGCTTCTGGGCGACCATTTTCGGCGGCGCAGCGCAGCTGATCATGGGCAACGCCGTACCGGGCCTGGTGCTGGGGATCCTGATCGGTAAAGGCGTGGAAGAGAGCGGCTGGAACCACGTCACCAAAGTGATGATGGCGGCCATCGTCCTGCTCTTCGTGCTGAGCGGCTTCTTCCGCGGCTTCGACATGAAGATGATCGAATCCTTCCATCTGACCGTGCCGAACTGGCTCGACATGATCCACAACTCGCTCAGCGGTAAATAACAGGAGCCTCTACATGGAACAGAATAAAGGTTTTTGGTATGCCGACTGGTCGTTCCCGATCTTCGTTGGCCTGCTCTCCTCCGGCGTCTTCGCCGGAACGCACATGTACTACCTCTACGGCATCGGCGCGTTTAACGAAGTGGCCTTCGTGGCGATGCTGAAAGCGGGGATGGATACCGGCGTCTACGGCGCGGTGGCGGCGTTCGGCGCGAGCTTCCTGTTCGCCCGTATTATCGAAGGCTCGCTGGTCGGTATTCTTGATATCGGCGGGGCGATCCAGACCGGCGTGGGTCTCGGCGTGCCGGCGCTGCTGCTGGGCGCGGGGATCATGTTCCCGGTGACCAACTTCATTGCCGCGCTGATTACCGGCCTGGTGATTGGTCTGGCGATTGGCTACGTCATCATCCTGGCGCGTAAGTTCACCATCAACCAGAGCAACTCCACCTACGGTGCAGACGTGATGATGGGCGCGGGTAACGCCTCCGGCCGCTTCCTCGGGCCGTTGATTATCCTCAGCGCCATGACCGCCTCCATTCCTATCGGCGTCGGTTCCCTGCTGGGTGCGCTGGTGTTCTACATCTGGCAGAAGCCGATCACCGGTGGCGCGATCCTCGGCGCGATGCTGTTGGGCTGGCTGTTCCCGGTCGCCCTTTAATACCCGCGGGCGCTCAGGCGCCCGCCTTATCAGGAGATCCTCATGTTTGATTTACTCCTGCGCCGTGCGCGCCTTGCCGACGATACCCTGACCGATATCGCCATTCAGGACGGGAAGATCGCGGCGCTGGGCGACATTGACGCCCCCGCGCATAAAACGGTTGAGCTGAACGGCGACGTATTCGTCAGCGCAGGCTGGATTGACTCCCACGTTCACTGCTACCCGAACTCCCCGATTTACCACGACGAACCGGACAGCGTCGGCATTGCCACCGGCGTCACCACCGTGGTGGACGCGGGCAGTACCGGTGCCGACGACGTGGACGATTTCTACGACATCACCCGCAAAGCCTCTACCGAGGTGTTTGCCCTGCTGAACATCTCCCGCGTGGGGCTGATTGCCCAAAACGAACTGGCCAACATGGCAAATATCGACGCCGACGCGGTGAAGCAGGCGGTGAAGCGCCACCCTGATTTTATCGTCGGCCTGAAGGCGCGTATGAGCAGCAGCGTGGTCGGTGAAAACGGCATTACGCCGCTGGAGCGCGCCAAAGCCATTCAGAAAGAGAACGGCGACCTGCCGCTGATGGTGCACATCGGCAACAACCCGCCGAACCTCGACGAAATTGCCGAGCTGCTGAGCTCCGGCGATATCATCACCCACTGCTATAACGGCAAACCCAACCGCATTCTGACGCCCTCCGGCGAGCTGCGCGCCTCCATCACCTCCGCCCTGAAGCGCGGCGTGCGTCTGGACGTCGGCCACGGTACGGCGAGCTTCAGCTTTGAGGTGGCGAAACGCGCCATCGCGATGGGCATTCTGCCGCACACCATCAGCTCGGATATCTACTGCCGCAACCGCATCAACGGTCCGGTCGGCTCGCTGGCAAGCGTGATGTCGAAATTCCTCGCCATCGGCATGTCGCTGCCGCAGGTGATTGACTGCGTGACCGCCAATGCCGCCGACGGCCTGCGCCTGGCGCATAAGGGCCGCATTCAGCCGGGTCTCGATGCCGACCTGACGCTGTTCACCTTTAAACGTCAGCCAACGGTGCTGACGGATGCCGAAAACGACAGCCTGCAGGCTGAACACATTCTGGTGCCGCTTGCCGCGATCCGCGCGGGCAAGGGCTACATGACCGAACAAGGGAGCACGGAACATGCCTTCGATTTATGAGAAGTACAACTTAAAGCAGGTGATCAACACCTCTGGCCGCATGACGGCGCTGGGCGTCTCCACGCCGCGCCCGGAAGTGGTGCAGGCGGCAATGGACGGTATGAATGAGTACTTCGAGATGAAGGATCTGGTTAATAAAACCGGTGAATACATCGCGAAGCTGCTGGATGTGGAAGGCGCGACGGTGGTTTCCTGCGCGTCGGCGGGCATTGCCCAGTCCGTGGCGGCGGTGCTGGTGAAAGACAGCGACTGGCTGCTGGAAAACCTGCACGTGACCCCGATTGAGAACAACGAAATCGTCCTGCCGAAAGGCCACAACGTCAACTTTGGCGCGCCGGTGGGCACCATGGTGGCGCTGGGCGGCGGCAAGCTGGTGGAAGCGGGCTACGCCAACGAATGTTCTGCCGATCAGCTGGCGGCGGCGATCACCTCACGCACGGCGGCGATCCTTTACATCAAATCGCACCACTGCGTGCAGAAAAGCATGCTCAGCGTCGAGCAGGCGGCGGTCGTGGCGCGCAAGCACGATCTGCCGCTGATCGTCGATGCGGCAGCGGAAGAAGATCTTCACGCCTACTACCGCTCCGGCGCCGATCTGGTGATCTACAGCGGCGCGAAGGCGATCGAAGGCCCAACCAGCGGGCTGGTGATCGGTAAAACCCAGTATGTTGAGTGGGTAAAACGCCAGACGGCGGGCATTGGCCGCGCGATGAAGGTGGGCAAAGAGGGCATTCTCGGCCTGACCTGCGCCATCGAACACTACCTGACGGCGACCAAAGAGAGCGGCGCTGAGATGGTGGCGAAGATGACGCCGTTTATTGACGCGCTCAACACCCTGAGTGGCGTCACCGCACGCGTGGTCTGGGACAGCGCCGGTCGCGATATCGCCCGCACCGAGATTAAGTTCGACGAAGCCGCAACCGGCGTCGGCACCGGCGATCTGGTGGCGAAGCTGAAGCAGGGCGAATACGCCATTTACTTCCGTGGCTACAAGGCCAACGAAGGGATTATCGAGGCGGACGTGCGCAGCGTGAATGCTGACCAGCTGAACATCGTCTACCGCCGCATTAGCGAAGTATTAGGACAGGAGAAAAAAGCATGAAACTGACCCCCAACTTTTACCGTGACCGCGTCTGCCTGAACGTGCTGGCAGGATCGAAAGCCAACGCCAGCGCCATTTACGAGGCGGCGGAAGGTCACGTGCTGGTGGGCGTGCTCTCCAAAAATTATCCGGACGTGGCGAGCGCCGTTGCCGATATGCGCGAATACGCCGCGCTGATTGATAACGCGCTCTCCGTCGGCCTGGGCGCAGGGGATCCGAACCAGTCGGCGATGGTGAGTGAAATCTCCCGCCAGGTGCAGCCGCAGCACGTCAATCAGGTCTTCACCGGCGTGGCCACCAGCCGCGCGCTGCTGGGGCAGAACGAGTCCGTGGTCAACGGTCTGGTCTCGCCGACCGGCACCGTTGGCATGGTGAAAATCTCCACCGGGCCGCTGAGTAGTGCGGCCCCGGACGGCATCGTGCCGGTTGAAACCGCGATTGCCCTGCTGAAGGATTTCGGCGGCAGCTCCATCAAATACTTCCCGATGGGCGGCCTGAAGTGCCGTGACGAGTACACAGCGGTGGCGGAAGCCTGCGCCCGTCACGACTTCTGGCTGGAGCCTACCGGGGGAATCGATCTGGAAAACTATGAGGAGATCCTGCAGATCGCCCTCGACGCGGGCGTGAGCAAAATCATCCCGCATATCTACAGCTCGATTATCGACAAAGCCAGCGGCGATACGCGTCCGGAGGATGTGCGTACGCTGCTGGAGATGACGAAGAAGCTGGTGAAGTAAAACCTGCCCCTCACCCCGGCCCTCTCCCCAAAGGGGAGAGTGTTAGGGTGAGGGGAAACACACCGCACAAACCCAAAGGAGCCACCATGCACACCCGTACCCTGCTTGTCGCTTCACTCTCAATGTTCGCCACCACCGCTATCGCCCAGACGCAATACGCCTGGGTGGGCACCTACAACCCCAACGGCGAAGGGCTGTACCGCTTTACCGTTGACCCGCAAAACGGCGCGCTGGCGAATAAAACGCTGGTCAGCAAGCTGCCGAACGCCGCGCAGCTGGCCGTCTCACGCGACGGCAAAACGCTGTACCTGGCAAGCGAAGTGGAGCAGGGCGTGGTGCAGGCGCTGCGGGTGGGGGATAACGGCGCGCTGAGCGAGCTGAATCAGGTAGCCTCCGGCGGCGCGGGGCCGGTTTACCTGTCGCTGACGCCGAACGGTCGCCATCTTCTGGTGGCGAACTACGTCAGCGGATCTATCGCAGTGCTGCCCGTTAACGCAGACGGCAGCCTGGGTGAGGCCACGGATACTCATCAGGATCAAGGCGACCCGGGGGCGGCGAAGCCGGAAGCGGCTGCGGAGGGCAGCTTTGCCATCAGCGATCATAACGGCCCCCACGCGCACATGATCGCCGCCGATCCGAGCGGGAAATACGTATTTTCCACCGATCTTGGGCTGGATCGCCTCTACCAGTACCGTTTTGACGATCGAACCGGGAAGCTGACGCCGAACGATCCGCCGTTTATCAGCGCCTCCTCAAAAGGCGCCGGGCNNCCGCGCCACTTTGTCTTTACGCCAAAAGGCGATGCCCTGTGGCTGATTAACGAAGAGGCGTCTACGCTCACCCATTATACCGTGAACGCCAACGGCACCCTAAAAGAGGGCAAAACGCTTTCAGCCCTGCCGGAAGGTTACAAAGGCACCAGCTTTGCTGCCGGGCTGGCATTAAGCGCCGACGGCAAACAGCTGTATGTGGCTAACCGTTTGCATAACAGCATCGGGCACTTTACCGTAACAGCGGAGGGTACGCTGACCCATCAGGACGACGTGTGGACGCGCGGCGACTACCCGCGCACCCTGACGCTCGATAAACAGGGACGCTGGCTGTACGTTATGAACCAGCGCAGCGACAACATCACCCGTTTCCGCGTGGCGCAGGACGGCAAATTGAGCTTCGAGCCAGACTACACCCCGGTCGGCAGTCCATCCCAGATGGTCATTTCACCTTAAGCCGTAAGAGGACAACGACGTGCGATTTCCGAACCAACGTTTAGCGCAACTTTTCGATCTGTTGCAAAACGAGACGCTGCCGCAGGACGAGCTGGCGCAGCGGCTGTCGGTTTCCACGCGAACCGTCCGTGCCGATATCACCGCCCTGAACGCGCTGC
This sequence comes from Enterobacter sp. JMULE2, assembly GCF_013337145.1. NCBI lineage: Bacteria > Pseudomonadati > Pseudomonadota > Gammaproteobacteria > Enterobacterales > Enterobacteriaceae > Enterobacter > Enterobacter sp. JMULE2. The sequence goes on along the minus strand of NZ_SGWD01000017.1, from coordinate 336,860 downwards.
TGGCAAGCCACGGCGCGCAGTTTGTTCTGAGCCGTGGCAATGGCTATCAGCTCAAAATTGACGACGCTGAACGTTATCAGCAATTGCAGGCATCCCACCCGCGCGCGCTGCGTATTCCGCGGACCGGACCCGAGCGCGTGCACTATCTGGTGGTGCGTTTTCTCACCTCAGCGTTTTCCCTCAAGCTGGAAGATCTGGCCGATGAGTGGTTTGTCAGCCGCGCCACGCTGCAAAGCGACATGGTGGAAGTGCGCGAGTGGTTCCACCGTTACAACCTGACCCTGGAAACGCGTCCGCGCCACGGCATGAAGCTGTTTGGCAGCGAGATGTCGACCCGCGCGTGCCTGACCGACCTGCTCTGGGAGCTGGCGCAGCAGGACAGTCTCAACCCGCTGGTGACCGAAGTTGCTCTCAACGCGGGTGTGCCGGAGCAGATGGTGGCCGTACTGCATGATGCGCTAACGCGACATCACATCCGCCTGACCGACGAAGGCGAGCTGTTCCTGCGTCTGTACTGTGCGGTGTCGGTACGTCGCATCAGCGAGGGCTTTCCGCTGCCGGAATTCCACGCTGAAGACGTAGAAGAGAACGTGCGCGAGGCGGCGAAAGATATCGCGGTCTCTATCCAGCAGCTGGCGGGCAAAGCGCTTTCGCCTTCGGAGGAGAGCTGGCTGTGCGTGCACATTGCGGCGCGGCAGATCCAGGAGATTGCCCCGAGCGCGATTAACGCAGACGACGATGAAGCGCTGGTCAACTACATCCTGCGCTACATCAACACTCACTATAACTACAACCTGCTCAGCGACGAACAGCTTCACGCTGACCTGCTCACGCACATCAAAACCATGATCACCCGCGTGCGGTATCAAATTATGATCCCCAACCCGCTGCTGGATAACATCAAGCAGCACTACCCGATGGCGTGGGATATGACCCTCGCAGCGGTATCGAATTGGGGCAAATACACGCCGTATGTGATCAGCGAAAACGAGATTGGCTTCCTGGTGCTGCATATCGGCGTCGGGCTGGAGCGTCACTACAACATTGGCTACCAGCGCCAGCCGCGCGTGCTGCTGGTGTGCGACGCCGGTAACGCCATGGTCCGCATGATTGAAGCGGTGCTGCAGCGTAAATACCCGCAAATTGAGGTTACGCGCACGCTCACCCTGCGCGAGTACGAGCTGGCGGAAACGATTGGCGAAGACTTTGTGATCGCCACCGCCCGCGTCAGCGAAAAGTCGAAACCGGTGGTGACGATCGCCCCGTTCCCGACCGACTATCAGTTAGAGCAGATCGGCAAGCTGGTGCTGGTGGACCGTACCCGCCCGTGGATGCTGGATAAATACTTCGATGCGGCCCATTTCCGCATTATCGACACGCCCGTTGATCAGCAAACGCTGTTCCGGGAACTGTGCGCGCAGCTTGAAGGCGAGGGATTTGTCGGCGCGGAGTTCCTGGATTCCGTCGTCGAGCGTGAAGCCATCGTCAGCACCATGCTCGGCGACGGCATTGCGCTGCCGCACTCACTCGGCCTGCTGGCGCAGAAAACGGTAGTCTATACCGTCCTCGCCCCGCACGGCGTCCCGTGGGGCGACGAAACTGCGCACGTCATCTTCCTGCTCGCCATCAGCAAAAGCGAGTACGAAGAGGCGATGGCGATTTACGATATCTTTGTCACTTTCCTGCGTGAACGGGCGATGGCACGGCTCTGTAGCTGCGGAGATTTTGCCGAGTTTAAGGCGGTGGCAATGGAGAGTTTGAGCCGGTTTTGAGAGGCGTTATCCAGAATTCGATGTAATGCGAATGTAATGCTAAACTGCATTACACATTCGATTTTACCGGAGGCATAATGGCCACGCTGAACGTCCGTCTGGATGACAAACTCAAAAACGAGGCTTATGCCGTGCTGGAAAAACTCAATATCACCCCAACGGAAGCTGTGCGATTACTGTTTCAGTACGTCGCGGAGACGGGACGCATGCCCGTGAAAACGGTCACCATTAGCGACAGTGAAGATGAACTGATACAGGCAGTCCGGGATCGGCTGGCTAATCCGCAAAAGGGAATTAAGGTTAGTCTGGATGACTTATGAACTGGCATTTGATCCGAGGGCGTTAAAGGAGTGGAGCAAGCTGGGGGAGACTGTAAAAGACCAGTTTAAGAAGAAACTTGCGGACGTGTTGGTGAACCCCAGGGTCGAATCGGCCCGCCTGCATGGTCTACCGGATTGCTACAAAATAAAACTCAGATCGCAGGGTTATCGTTTGGTCTATCAGGTTCAGGACAACGTTGTAACAGTATTTGTTATCGCTATTGGTAAGAGAGAGAAAGCAGCCGTTTATCATGATGCAAACAAACGGCTCTAACGCTCACCGCAGATGATGCACAACCTGGTTACTGCTGCCGCGCCAGATCAGCGCCGGGTCTTTTAAATCCTGCACGAACTTGCCGTCGACCAGGACGTTAATCAGATCCACCACTTCCATTTGCTGCCCGTTCAGCTCATCCAGCTTATAGCCTGTCCAGACCCAGATATCTTTTCCCGTACACTCTGCCCGAATGCGCTTCACCAGCTTCAGGATATCCGGCACGTTTTGCGGGTGCAGTGGGTCGCCGCCGGAGAGCGAAATCCCCTGGCGTTTGATGCGGGTGTCGTTGAGATCGTTGATAATGCGGTCTTCCATTTCAGCGGTAAACGGCATGCCGGAGTTCAGACGCCAGGTGCTTTTGTTGTAGCAGCCGGGGCATTCGTGGACGCAGCCTGAGACGAACAGGGTGCAGCGGGTGCCGGGGCCGTTGACGATGTCGACGGGGTAGTATTGATGATAATTCATAGCGTTAACCTGATGCCCTCACCCCGGCCCTCTCCCACAGGGAGAGGGAGAAAACCGGTGGCCGGAATAACAATGTGCTCGATCGGTTCCCTCTCCCTTGAGGGAGAGGGGTAGGGTGAGGGGGAGAACCCTGCGCAGAACTTACCCGATCTGCCCATTCCCCAGATGTTTCACCCTGCGCTTCACCTCTTCCTGTTTCCCGGCGTTAAACGGACGCGCGTCCGGGCTGCCGAGATAGCCGCACACGCGACGGGTCACGGAGACGCGCGCTGCGTCGTGGTTGCCGCATTTCGGGCAGGTGAAGCCTTTGCTCGTACACTCGAACTCACCGGTAAAGCCGCACTCGTAGCACTCGTCGATGGGCGTGTTGGTGCCGTAATACGGCACGTGCTGGTAGCTGTAATCCCACACGTCTTCCAGCGCCTTCAGGTTGTGCTGAATGTTCGGGTACTCGCCATAGCAGATGAAGCCGCCGCTGGCGATCGGTGGATAGGCCGCTTCGAAGTCGATCTTGTCGTACGGGTTCACCTTTTTCTCCACGTCGAGGTGGAAGCTGTTGGTGTAATACCCTTTGTCGGTCACGCCTTCCACAATGCCGAACTCGGCAGTGTCCAGACGGCAGAAGCGGTCGCACAGGTTCTCGCTCGGCGTGCTGTAGAGGCTAAACCCGTAACCGGTTTCCTCTTTCCACTGGTCTACCGCGTCGCGCAGGCGCTGAACGATGGCGATGCCTTTTTCGCGCAGGGCCTCGCTGTCGTACATATGCGTATCGCCCGCCAATGCATTGATGGTCTCGTGTATACCGATATAGCCCAGCGAAATGGACGCGCGACCGTTTTTGAAGATCTCGGACACGTCATCGTCCGCCTTCAGGCGCACGCCGCAGGCTCCTTCCATATAGAGGATGGGCGCGACGCGGGCTTTCACCCCTTCGAGACGCGCGATGCGGGTCATCAGCGCTTTACGCGCCAGCTGCAGGCGCTCGTCCAGCAGCGTCCAGAAGGCGTCTTCGTTACCTTTCGCTTCCAGCGCGATGCGCGGCAGGTTCAGGCTGATGACGCCCAGGTTGTTGCGCCCGTCGTGGATCTGCTCGCCGTTTTCATCTTCGTACACGCCGAGGAAGCTGCGGCAGCCCATAGGCGTTTTAAACGAACCGGTCACTTTGACGACCTGATCGTAGTTCAGGATGTCCGGGTACATGCGCTTGCTCGCGCACTCCAGCGCCAGCTGTTTGATGTCGTAGTTCGGATCGCCAAACTTGTGGTTCAGGCCGTCGCGAATGGCGAACACCAGTTTCGGGAACACCGCCGTTTTGCGGTTCTTGCCGAGGCCGGAGATGCGGTTACGCAGGATAGACTGCTGGATCAGGCGCGATTCCCAGCTGGTGCCCAGACCGAAGCCGAAGGTCACAAACGGCGTCTGGCCGTTGGCGGTGTGCAGCGTGTTCACTTCATACTCCAGCGACTGGAAGGCGTCGTAGCACTCTTTCTCGGTGCGGGAGTGCGCGTAGCCGTCAGCGTCCGGGATCTGCCACTCTTCGGCCGTTTTACGATGCTTGTTGAAGCTTGCCGTCACGAACGGGGCCAGCACTTCATCAATGCGGTTAATGGTGGTGCCGCCATAAATGTGGCTGGCAACCTGAGCGATAATCTGCGCGGTGACGGCGGTGGCGGTGGAGATCGACTTAGGCGGTTCAATCTCGGCGTTACCCATTTTAAAACCGTGGGTCAGCATGCCTTTCAGGTCGATCAGCATGCAGTTGAACATCGGGAAGAACGGCGAATAGTCGAGGTCGTGGTAGTGGATCTCACCGCGCTCGTGCGCCGACACCACGTCGCGCGGCAGCAGATGCTGACGGGCATAGTGTTTGGCGACGATACCGGCCAGCAGGTCGCGCTGGGTCGGGATCACTTTACTGTCTTTATTGGCGTTTTCGTTGAGCAGGGCGGAGTTGGTCTGCTCGACCAGGCCACGGATCTCCTGGTTCAGACGGCCGCGCTTCTCGCGCTGCACGTCACGATCGTGTCGGTACTCAATGTAGGCGCGCGCCAGCTGCTTGTAAGGCCCCGCCATCAGCTGGTTTTCAACCGCGGTCTGGATCTCATTGATATCGACCTGGCGGCGTTCGTTCATCTGGCTGCTAACGATTTCTGCGACGGTGGCGCAGTAATCTGCGTCATCGACTCCCGCTGCTTTAGCTGCACGCAGAATGGCTTCCTGGATGCGCTCTGATTTAAACGGCACTTTACAGCCATCACGTTTCATCACATGCGGTGTCATGATCACTCCATTTTTTGAAAACAGGTTATCCACAGAGGTGGAGAAGTATTCACCGGGCGTATTTCCCGCCGGGCCAATGACTTCCCGCGTTCCCAGCTCGTGTTATCCACAATTCCGGCCAGCGTAAGCGCCGTCTTGTTGTTGGAATAGTAGACGATAAATACAAGATGTTGGGTCGGCGTGCATTTTAAGTGCTACATATAGTGATTTGCATCAAACATGTTTGCGTTTTATTTGATGCAGAACAAAGTAAAAAGACGAGAGTACAAACGGCGGGCGCTTCAGCGATTGTAAAGGCGTGCGAGAAAAATCTGATTAATTATTCAACAAAAACAGTAAAATAAGCCGGGTGCTGGGCGGCACCCGACAAGGAACGTTACTGCTGCAGCCACCAGACCGCTTCAAACGGACGGAGCGACGTCGTTTGCGGTGTAGGGTAGTTACTCATCAGCACCTGCGGCTGACCGCTGAGAACGCCCGTTTCCCATTCCTGAGGCGTATGACTCAGGTTTGCCACTACCACCAGCGTCTGTCCCTGCCACTGACGGCGGTAACACCACAGGGAAGGATGTTCCGGCAGGAGATCCTCATAATCCCCCCACGTCAGCACCGGCAGGGTTTTACGCAGGCTAATCAGCGACTGGTAGGTGTAAAACACCGAATCCGGGTCATCGAGCGCCGCGCGGGCGTTCACGGTTTCGTAGTTGTCGCAGACGCCAATCCACGGCTCGCCCTCGCTAAAACCCGCATTGTGCGAAGCGTCCCACTGCATCGGCGTGCGTCCGTTATCGCGGGACTTACTCGCCAGAATCGCCAGGAGCTCGTCCGGTTCGCGGCCGTTGGCCCGCAGTTCGGCGAACATATTCAGGCTTTCCACGTCGCGGTAATCGGTGATGCGGCTGAAGTGCGGGTTGGTCATCCCCAGCTCTTCGCCCTGATAGATATACGGCGTACCCTGCATGCCGTGCAGTACCATGCCGAGCATCTTCGCGGCAGCCACGCGGTGTTCCCCTTCATCACCAAAGCGCGACACGATGCGCGGCTGGTCGTGGTTACACCAGAACAGCGCGTTCCAGGCTTTGTTGTGCATCCCCTGCTGCCAGTGGGTAAACAGGGTTTTCAGCGCCACGAAGTCCGGCTTCGCCTTCGTCCACTTTTCGCCGCCAGGGTAGTCCACCTTCAGATGATGGAAGTTAAAGGTCATCGACAGCTCGCTGCCGTCGAGCGACGCGTACTGCTGGCAGTTCTCCAGCGAGGTCGAGGACATCTCGCCCACCGTCATCAGGTTGCGCGGGGTGAAGACGTCGCGGCTCATCTCCTGCAGATATTCGTGGATGCGCGGCCCGTCGGTATAGAAGCGGCGGCCGTCTCCGATGTTGTCGTCCGGGAAATCCTGATCTTTTGAAATCAGGTTAATCACGTCCAGACGCAAGCCGTCCACGCCGCGATCGGCCCAGAACTCGCAGACTTTTTTCAGCTCGGCGCGCACCTCCGGGTTCTCCCAGTTGAGGTCCGCCTGCTCCGGCGCGAAGAGATGCAGATAGTACTGCTCGCTCTCGGCGTGCCAGCGCCAGGCGTTGCCGCCAAACTTGGAGCGCCAGTTGTTGGGAAGCTGCTCCGGCGTGCCGTCGCGCCAGATGTAGAACTGGCGGTACGGGCTCGCTTTGTTCAGCGATTCCCGGAACCAGGCGTGCTGCGTGGAGGTGTGGTTAAACACCATATCCAGCACGATGCGAATGCCGCGCGCGTGCGCCTCGGCAACCAGCTCGTCGAAGTCATCCAGGGTGCCGTAGGCCGGGTCAATGGCGATGTAATTCGCCACGTCGTAGCCGTTATCCACCTGCGGGGAGATATAAAACGGCGTCAGCCAGATGGCGTCAATGCCGAGGGTTTTCAGGTAGTCCAGACGCTGCGTTACGCCGCGTAAATCACCAGTGCCGCTGCCGGTGGTGTCCTGGAAGCTCTTGGGATAGATCTGATAGATGACGCCGTTCTGCCACCAGTGAGGAAGAGTATTCATAGTGCGTTCCTGCAAATGCGAAGGGGCGCAACTGCGCCCCGAAAGAAGACGTTAAACAATCTGCAGCGTGCCCTGACGGAACTTACGCTGGTAAACCACGGTGGTGAGCGCCATTGGGACGATAATTGCAACTGCCATCGCCAGCGCAAATACCTGCCAGAACGCGGGCTGGATGGAAAGGATGCCCGGCAGGCCGCCGACGCCAATCCCGTTTGCCATCACCCCATTCAGGCCGCACAGCAAACCTGCCAGACCGGAACCGATCATCGCGCAGAGCATCGGGAAGCGGTATTTCAGGTTGATGCCGTACATCGCCGGTTCGGTGACGCCGAGGTAGGCGGAGATAGCTGCCGGAACGGAGATTTCACGTTCGTTATGCTTGCGGCTGACGATGATGATGCCGGTCACCGCAGAGGCCTGCGCAATGTTAGACAGCGCGATGATAGGCCAGACCGGCGTGCCGCCAAGGCTTTGGATCATCTGCATATCAATGGCCAGCGTGGTCTGGTGCACGCCGGTGATCACCAGCGGGGCGTACAGGAAGCCAAACAGCGCGGCACCAATCGGCGCGAAGCTGCCGGTCATCAGGTGACGCACCGCGAAGGCCACGCCGTCGCCGATCATGCGGCCAAACGGACCGATAAAGGCGTGCGCCAGGAACACCGCCAGGATCAGCGAGCAAACCGGCACCACCACCAGATAGAGGTAATCCGGCACGATGCGTTTCAGGCGCGTTTCAATAAAGCCCAGCGCCAGACCGGCCAGCAGTGCCGGGATCACCTGCGCCTGGTAGCCCACCTTAGCGATGGTAAACAGGCCGAAGTTCCACACCTCAGGCACCTGCTGACCAAGTAAGTAAGCGTTCATTAACTGCGGAGAGACCAGCGTGACGCCCAGCACGATACCGAGAATCGGCGTGCCGCCCATTTTGCGCACCGCGGACCAGCAGATCCCGACCGGGAGATAGAAGAAGATCGCTTCGCCAATCAGCCACAGGAAGTCATAGATGCTTTGCAGCGCCGGGTACATCTGCGCCAGGGTTTTGCCGTCGCTCATCGGCACATCGCCGATGACGTTACGGAAGCCTAAGATTAAGCCCCCGCTGATCAGCGCCGGCAGCAGCGGGAAGAAGATCTCCGCGAAGTGGGAGATCAGCTGCTCGTGCCACTTCATATTCTGGCGCGCGGCCTTCTTCGCCTGCTCTTTATCAGCAGAAGAATGCCCGGTTGTCGCCAGCAAAGCCTGATAGTAATCGCCCACTTCGGTACCAATAACGACCTGGAACTGACCGGCGTTGGTGAAGCAGCCTTTGACCATGGAAAGCTCTTCAATGGCCTTCGGGTTGGCTTTGGCCGGATCGTTCAGCACGAAGCGCAGGCGGGTAATGCAATGACTGACGGTAGCGATGTTTTCGCGGCCGCCGACCAGGACGATCAGCCGATCGATATCTGCTTGTTTGACTTTACTCATCATGAAACCTCATGACAGATGGTGAGGGGGGTAATGACCTGAGCGCAAGCCTACTCCTTCAGCGTGACGGCGAAAATGGGAACGTTCCCGAAATCAGGCGAAGATCACAATAATCTATTAAGCGGGGTTATCTGGATGTTTTTTAATGTCTGACCATGAACGTTTTATGTCGCGATTGTTGTATGATGCCGGTGCGCATAACCACACATATATTAATGGATTAATATAGATGATGAGTCAGACCACGCCAGCCGACAATAAAACGTCCACCCGCCTGAAGCTTCGTTCTACGGGCGTCACGGCGTACTGCACCTTTGGACCTGCACTCTATTTTCATCCTGACAGTGAAACTCTGATTTCCGTTGATGCTTGTGATAACGATGCTATTGAACGAGAGCATGGACGACTGGAAAAGCTGCTGGCTACCCGTATAGATGCTCAGTTACGTATTGATGACCTGACAAAGCAGATAACCGCCCTGGACTGGTATCATGTTGCCGAGCGGAACCGCCTCGAATCACAGCTAAAACAGGAATATCAACAGCTCGACAGTGCTATCGGAGCATTGCGAAACGAGCTTCAGGATTTGACGCCGGCCAGTCAGCTCCCAAAGGCCACACTGCTGGACGATAACGCCAAAAAAAGCGCTATCGGCATTATGGAGATGATTGAAATTCGGGGAGGTGGATACCGTGGTGGCCGTTACACCTATGTCCGCTCCGATAAAATCCGCAGTCACTGGCGCCGCTATCGCCTGAATGATGGCGAAAAACAGCCGACGACAAAGAGTTTTATTAAAACCGTCAGTCATACCGGTGAAGATAGCGTCACTCGCACGCGGCAGGAAATCGATACACAGAGGCTGAAATCACAGCTGGCAAAAGTAAAACCTTCCATGACCCTCTGGGAGCAGAAGCTGATTGATGACCATGTGGACGTTCTCACAGACTGGGCCAGAGAACTGAATGACAGCCTAAAAAAACACAGCGAATCGGAAAGCGGCAACATCGTTTTTGGCGGTCAGGCTCAGCTGATGCGCTGGACTTACGGCGCAGGCCTCAAAGGCACCCTGAACCCTTTTGAATACGACATCCGCACCGGTAAGGTAAAACCAACCGCCACGGCCAGCGGGAAACTGAGCGCCTACGCCAGTCTGGCACTGGCCGAAGCCAAAAGCACCGCAAAAGTGTACTGGCCTGACCATGCAGGAACCCGTATCTGCTACCCCCTGGATCCGACACGCATCCCCGGCGGCGGCATGGGGCTGCTCGGCGTTCTGCGCTTTGATTTCGAGCTCGCCCTGTCCGGCAGTATAGGAGCCAGTCTGGGTATTGAAGCTGGCATCAGCTTTTCCGGGGACGTGGTGAAAGGCCTTCCCGTCAAAGCCACACCAACAGGCACGCCCGGACAGTGGCGCAATGTTGACATTTCAAAAACCGCCGAAGAAGTAAAGCCTGGCGCAGAACTAAGCCTGTTTGCCGGTGCGGAAGCCGGGGCCAAACTTGCCGGGAAAATGGTCTGGTTCAATCCGGACCAGGCTGGTAAGGGCAGCGAAAAATTTACCTGCCTGGCAAAAGTGGCTGTAGGTGTAACAGGGCAAGCAGGCTGGGGGGTCAGCGGTTGCATGGAACTCAGTTGGAAAGATGGAAAAGTCCGTATTCGCGTCAAGGGTGGTGTCTGTTCCGGCCTCGGCGCAAAAGGCTCTGTCACTCTAGAGGTGGACGGCAAAGCCATCATGTCTGATTTTATGCCCTGCCTCGCCTATATGCTACGCAATGCCGACTACATCCGCCTGATGGACGTTATGAAAGAAGATGATTATGGTGCTTTTTGTGCCATCCCTCTGCTGGCTGGCATGTACAACCTGAACCGGGCCATTGATGCAGCGAGCGCTATCGGAACTACCCTGAAAGTCGGCTGGAACGACAAGGAAGCTCGCGTAAGACTGATGGAAAAAATACTCGATAATGATGAGTATCTGAAATACGCCCCGCCGGAAAGTAAAGGTGCTGCCATCGCCGCCCTGATAGAGAAAAATTTCTGGGATGAGGTCGCCAGCCCTGCCAGTCATCAGGGGGAGGCTTGCGAGGGTGGCACCACCTTTGCCAGCCGTAAACGCGCCATTCTCGCTGTCCTGCGCTGGGTACAGTCAAAGCGTGAGTATCAGAATATCATGCAGCACCTGTCCACCATCATCGGTGAAAAAGGCGACTGGAAAGCCAATGAGGCCCGCGTCATCGCGTTTCTGGCTGAAGGTGAGCAGCCGCGCGAATACGGATACGATGCCAGCTTCATTCCGGGCGCACAGAAGGTCATCATCACCCCCAGCCACTATGCGGAAAATCTGCATGCCATTTACGCCCATTTGCCTGATGCACCCGCCGTGTCACCGGGTCACCCAAACGAATTCATGCTTCCACTCACACCTGTGTCGCCGTCATTACTGCACAGCTGCACCACCTACATCACCACCCAGCACGGACGATAAACCATGACCGGACAGATTCTTTCACACTTAACCCTGATAACACTGGTACTGGTGGCCATCACCGGCTGTCGTGATGAGCAAAATATAAAAGCCGACTCGGATGCGCTGGTTCGTACCTCGCTGGAAAATCTGGTGACGGTAAAAGGCGGCAGTTTTCAGATGGGAGATTTTGGCCGACTGGTTGATGAACATCTTCCTTTCAATCCAGACCAAGATACGCCCCTTCATTCCGTCACACTGTCCGACTTTCGGATCGGAAAATATCGCGTCACCTGGGGAGAGTTTAATCGCTGGCTCGTTATTCAGGGACGGGATAAAAACACTATCTACCAGACGATTTCTCAGGGTAAATATTTCAGTAAGCAGGACAAAGAGGCGCTGGGCGAAACATATCCTGCAACGGCAAGCTGGCAAGACGTCCGCGACTATTGCCAGTGGCTGGGTAAAAATAGCCATCGCAATATGGATCTCCCCACTGAAGCTCAGTGGGAGTATGCTGCCCGCAGTAAAGGGCAGTTATTTATTTTCGCGAATGCTGATAACAAAAATTACGTCTGGAACGACAAAAACCGTAACTATGCGTCATCCAGCAAAAAAAAACCTGTCGGTAGTTTTCCTGCTAATCCGCTTGGTCTCTACGACATGATGGGGAACGGTGCTGATTGGGTAAAAGACTGGTATGCGGCAGATTACTACCTTCATTCGCCAGAAAAAGATCCACAAGGTCCAGAGTCAGGAAAGAAAAAGTCAGTGCGAGGCAGCACAGGATCAGGACATACTCTAAGTATTGAACGCAGCAGCCTCAAGCCTGATAGCGAATGGGGTTCAGAGTTCCGCTGTGTAGAGAATAGTCCGCTCAAGTGATTAAACTGTTTTCTGCATATGATGTTAAGAGATCCCACGTAAGTCTAATGGAAAAAATCCTTGTTGATGCTTACTACCTGAAATACGCCCCGCCAGAAAGTAAAGGTGCCGCTAACGAGGCCCGTGTTATCACGTTTCTGGCTGAAGGTGAGCAACCGCGCGAGTACGGGTACGATGCCAGCTTCATTCCGGGCGCACAGAAAGTCATCATCACTCCCAGCCACTATGCGGAAAACCTGCACGCCATTTACACCCTTTTGCCTGATGCCCCCGCCGTTTCACCGGGTCACCCGAACGAATTCATGCTTCCCCTCACGCCTGTGTCGCCGTCATTACTGCACAGCTGCACCACCTACATCACCACCCAGCACGGACGATAATCCATGACCGGACAGACTCTTTCACGCTTAACCCTGATAGCACTGGAACTGGTCGCCATCACCGGCTGCCGTGATGAGCAAAAAATAAAAGCCGACTCGGACGTGCTGGTTCGTACCCCGCTGGAAAATCTGGTGACGGTGAAAGGCGGCAGTTTTCAGATGGGCAACTTTAGTCCATTAATGACGGAAAATGCAGAGAACCGCCCTTACGATTTCGATAAAGATGCCCCCCTACACCCAGTGACGCTTTCCGATTTTCGTATCGGAAAATATCGCGTCACTTGGGGAGAGTTTAATCGCTGGCTCGTTATTCAGGGACGGGATAAAAACACCATCTACCAGACGATTTCTCAGGGTAAATATTTCAGTAAGCAGGACAAAGAGGCGCTGGGCGAAACATATCCTGCAATGGCAAGCTGGCAAGAGGTCCGCGACTATTGCCAGTGGCTGGGTAAAAATAGCCATCGCAATATGGATCTCCCTACCGAAGCCCAATGGGAATATGCAGCACGCAATCGGGGACAATTTATTATTTACGCGAACAGTGACAATAAATGGCATGATCACTCTGATAAATTACGAAATTTTGCCGACGACTTTCGTACTGATAACTTGTTTAAAAAACCCGTTGGCAGCTATTCTCCAACCCCCCTTGGTTTGTACGACATGATGGGTAATGGCGCTGACTGGATAAAAGACTGGTATGCGGCAGATTACTTTCTCCATAGTTCCAAAATAGACCCGCAAGGCCCTGAAAATGGGACGAAAAAAGTAATAAGAGGAGAGAATCGCAACGAAGACAGTTCTTACACTATAACCCGTGGAGGTTGGGATCCTGATAATGAGTGGCTTTCAGGCATCCGCTGCGTGGAGAATAGCCCGCTCAAGTAATTGAGTTATTCCCTGTTCGCGATGTGTGGCACGACGAATAATATCATCGAAAATGTGATGATCTGAGATGATACGGTAAGACCTGAATCTAGCCACATTATGCTTCAGAGAGGATTGCGGGAATAACGATCTGACGCGGCTCAGCGCGCCCGTTGATCTGCTCTATCAGCTGCGCGGCGGCCTGCCTGCCGGACTCGGCGTAGCCCGGATCGACGGTGATAATTTCCGGGTGCAGGAACTTCATCAGCGGCGTGCTGCCCACGCTCGCCACCTGGAGGTTATCGATGCGCTGCTCCTGCAGATATTTGCTGGCACCCAGCGCCAGGGTATCCGTGGCGCACACCAGCGCGGTGGTCTGCGGCGTCAGTACGCTGGCGACCTGCTCGTAACCCTGCTTCATGCCCAGCCCCGGCAGGGAGGCCACGGCGGAGAGGTTGTGCTTTTTGCAAAAGGCCAGATACGCTTCGTGGCGGCGCTTGCCGGTGGTAACGTCCGCGTGCGGCACGCCCAGGTAGCTGATGTGGCGATGGCCTTGCTCGTACAGGCGCTGCATCAGGGTAATAATGGCGCCTTCATCGTCATAGCAGACGGACGCGAAACCGTGGGCATCGCGCGCCAGCAGCACCAGTGAGGGCTGCCAGGGTTTGAGCATCTCTTCTTTGATGCCGGTAAAGCCAAACAGCACCACGCCATCAATATTGCGCCGCTGAAGCATACCCAGGTGCTCTTCAACCAGTTGTACAGAGAACTGGCTCTCCATCATGATCGGGTCATAGCCCTGCTCGTAGAAGGCGGGCAGCATGGTCTGCACGGCGAGGTTTTCTGACAGGGAATCCAGACGCGAGACAATGATGGCGACGACTTTGTCACTCTGCCCGCGCATGGCGCGCGCGGAGCGGGAAGGGGAAAACCCGTGCTGATTCATGACCGCCTCAACGCGCTCGCGCGTGCGTTCGCTGACGCCGCTTTCGTTGTTCAGCACGCGTGAGACGGTTGATTTCCCCACGCCGCTTAAACGCGCGATGTCTTTAATCGTAAGGCGGTTCTGCATGCTGTATTCCCTGTAACAACGACAAAATGGTCAATTGAGCCTAATGCTATAGCGCGATTTCGCTATGGGCAAAGTCTGGTTTACGTTCGGTTTATTTGCGTGGGGTTATAATACCGCCCGATTAGCCACAAACGGTATGGTTAAATCCTTATACTGCGCGGCGACACCCTGATTTTTACTTACCGGAGGCCACATGGATCCCGATCCCACACCTCTCCTGAACGGGAGAAAACGTTCTTTCCGGTAAGCCAGCCTTGTTGCTGTCTCACCGGCGTGAGGCAGTAGCGTCTTAAACGTTCCTGCTTGAAAAATTAAGTGCCTCTCAGGTAAGGCTTTGCCACGCCTGAAGGAAATGCTGCGTCCGCGCTTGCGGATGCGGAGGAATGCCTATGTTTAAAAATATCACCCGGCAGCTGCAGGCCCTGCTGAGCCGCCACCTGCCACACCGTCTTGTTCAGCGCGACCCGCTGCCAGACGCCAAAAATATGGCGGGGGCGGCGATCCCCGCGTCCCTGACCGAACGCTGCCTGCACGCGGCGGCAATGGATGAAAACGAAGTCTGGCGCGCCTTTGGCGGTCACCCGGAAGGGCTGAATGCCGCAGAAGTGGAAAAAATCCGCGCCGTGCACGGCGATAACCAGATCCCGGCGCAAAAGCCCTCCCCATGGTGGGTACACCTGTGGCTCTGCTACCGCAACCCGTTCAACCTGCTGCTGACCGTGCTGGGCATCATCTCCTACGCCACTGAAGACCTGTTTGCCGCAGGCGTCATTGCCCTGATGGTGGGCATCTCCACGCTGCTGAACTTCATTCAGGAAGCCCGCTCCACCAAAGCGGCGGATGCCCTCAAGGCGATGGTCAGCAACACCGCGACCGTCTCGCGCGTGATTAACGATCTCGGCGAAAATGCCTGGGTGGAGCTGCCTATTGACCAGCTGGTGCCGGGCGATCTGGTGAAGCTGGCGGCGGGGGATATGATCCCGGCGGATTTACGCATCATCCAGGCGCGCGATCTGTTTGTGGCGCAGGCCTCGCTGACCGGGGAATCCCTGCCCGTTGAAAAGGTGGCGCGCAGCCGCGACCCGCAGCAGATGAACCCGCTCGAGTGCGACACCCTGTGCTTTATGGGCACCACGGTGGTCAGCGGCACCGCGCAGGCGATTGTCACCGCTACCGGGGGCAACACCTGGTTCGGACAGCTTGCCGGACGCGTCAGCGAGCAGGAGAGCGAGCCAAACGCCTTCCAGAAAGGCATTGGCCGCGTCAGCATGCTGCTGATCCGCTTTATGATGGTGATGACGCCGATCGTCCTGCTGATCAACGGCTACACCAAGGGCGACTGGTGGGAAGCGGCGCTGTTCGCGCTCTCCGTGGCCGTCGGCCTGACGCCGGAAATGCTGCCGATGATTGTCACCTCCACGCTGGCGCGCGGGGCGGTGAAGCTCTCTAAACAGAAGGTGATCGTCAAACACCTCGACGCCATCCAGAACTTTGGCGCGATGGACATCCTCTGTACCGATAAAACCGGCACCCTGACGCAGGACAAAATCGTGCTGGAGAACCATACGGATGTCGCCGGTAAAACCAGCGAGCGCGTGCTGCACAGCGCGTGGCTGAACAGCCACTACCAGACCGGGCTGAAAAACCTGCTCGACGTCGCGGTGCTGGAAGGGGTAGACGAAGAATCCGCCCGCACGCTCTCCCGCCGCTGGCAGAAGGTGGATGAGATCCCGTTCGACTTCGAGCGCCGTCGCATGTCGGTGGTGGTGAGCGAGCAGCAGGACGTCCACCAGCTGATCTGTAAAGGCGCGCTGCAGGAGATCCTCAACGTGTCGACGCAGGTTCGCCATAACGGCGACATCGTGCCGCTGGACGACACCATGCTGCGCCGCATCAAACGCGTCACCGATAACCTGAACCGTCAGGGGCTGCGCGTGGTAGCCGTCGCCAGCAAGTTCCTGCCCGCGCGTGAAGGGGACTATCAGCGTATCGACGAATCCGATCTGATCCTCGAAGGTTACATCGCCTTCCTCGATCCGCCGAAAGAGACCACCGCACCGGCGCTGAAGGCGCTGAAGGCGAGCGGTATTACCGTCAAAATTCTCACCGGAGACAGCGAGCTGGTGGCGGCCAAAGTGTGCCATGAGGTGGGGCTGGACGCGGGCGACGTGGTGGTGGGGAGCGATATTGAACATCTCTCCGACGATGAGCTGGCGAAGCTTGCCCAGCGCACCACGCTGTTTGCCCGCCTGACCCCGATGCACAAAGAGCGCATCGTCACGCTGCTGCGTCGCGAAGGACACGTGGTGGGCTTTATGGGCGACGGCATCAACGACGCGCCCGCGCTGCGTGCGGCGGATATTGGTATCTCCGTCGACGGCGCGGTGGACATCGCCCGCGAGGCGGCGGATATCATCCTGCTGGAAAAGAGCCTGATGGTGCTGGAGGAGGGCGTAATCGAAGGCCGCCGCACCTTCGCCAACATGCTCAAGTACATCAAAATGACCGCCAGCTCCAACTTCGGTAACGTCTTCAGCGTGCTGGTGGCGAGCGCGTTTCTGCCGTTCCTGCCGATGCTGCCGCTGCACCTGCTGATCCAGAACCTGATGTACGATGTCTCTCAGGTGGCGATCCCGTTTGATAACGTGGACGACGAGCAGATCCAGAAGCCGCAGCGCTGGAACCCCGCCGATCTGGGCCGCTTTATGCTGTTCTTTGGGCCGATCAGCTCCATCTTCGACATTCTGACCTTCTGCCTGATGTGGTTTGTGTTCCACGCCAACACGCCGGAACACCAGACGCTGTTCCAGTCCGGCTGGTTCGTGGTGGGACTGCTGTCGCAGACGCTGATTGTGCACATGATCCGCACGCGTCGTATCCCGTTCATTCAGAGCCGCGCGGCGTGGCCGCTGATTGTGATGACGGGCATTGTGATGGCGCTCGGCATCGCGCTGCCGTTCTCACCGCTGGCGAGCTACCTTCAGCTGCAGGCGCTGCCGCTGAGCTACTTCCCGTGGCTGGTGGCGATCCTCGCCGGTTATATGGTGCTGACCCAGATGGTGAAAGGGTTCTATGCGCGTCGGTATGGGTGGCAGTAACGGCAAGCCCGGTGGCGCTGCGCTTACCGGGCCTACGATCCGAACGTAGGCCGGGTAAGGCGAAGCCGCCACCCGGCAACTGGCTTTTCTCTCAAATTCAACAACCTGTGATCTCCGTCAGCGCATTCGCTTGACGACAAATTGAGCGCATGTTAACAGAATGTTTTGCCTTTCTACCCTAAATAATTCGAGTTGCATGAAGGCGGCAAAGGAGTGAATCCCCGGGAGCTTACATAAGTAAGTGACCGGGGTGAACGAGTGCAGCCAACGCACAGGCAACTTGAAGTATGACGGGTATATTTGGCCCGTCAGATAAGGAACATTCATGTTACGGTACAGTCTCTTAACCGCCGGGCTGATGCTCGGCACCTCTGCCTTCGCCGCTCCGGCAGGCGATCTCCCTTTGATGCCCTGGCCTGCTAAGGTCGAACGCCCGACGACACAGGGCGCGCTGGTGCTTAACGATAAAATTTCCGTTAGCGTCAGCGGCGACGATCTCGGTGACGCGGTCAACCGCCTGCGCCAGCGCATTGCCCTGCAAACCGGCTGGACGCTCCAGCCGCAGTCCGACAAACCTGATAAGCCGACCATCCGCATTGCCATCGCTAAAAAGGTGAAGCCGCAGCCGCTGCCGGACAGCGATGAAAGCTATAAGCTCACGGTGGACGCCAACGGCGTCGATATCTCCGCCAACACCCGCTTCGGCGCGCAGCGCGCCATGGAAACGCTGCTCCAGTTGATGCAGAACGGAGCGGAAAACACCTCGCTACCGTGGGTCACCATTGAAGATTCACCGCGCTTCCCGTGGCGCGGGCTGCTGCTGGACTCGGCGCGTCACTTTATTCCGCTGCCGGATATCAAGCGCCAGATCGACGGCATGGCCGCGGCGAAGCTCAACGTTCTGCACTGGCACTTAACCGACGATCAGGGCTGGCGCTTCAGCTCGAAGCGTTACCCTAGGCTGACGCAGCTTGCCAGCGACGGGCTGTTCTACACGCCAGAGCAGATGCGCGAGGTGGTGCGTTACGCTACCGAGCGCGGCATTCGCGTAGTGCCGGAGATCGACATGCCGGGCCACGCCTCGGCGATTGCCGTGGCCTATCCGGAGCTGATGAGCGCCCCCGGGCCTTATGAAATGGAGCGCCACTGGGGCGTCCTGAAGCCGGTGCTGGATCCGACAAAAGACGCAACCTACACCTTCGCCGACGCGATGGTCAGCGAACTGGCGGCGATCTTCCCCGATCCGTATCTGCACATCGGCGGCGATGAGGTGGACGACAGCCAGTGGAAAGCGAACGCCGCGATCCAGAATTTCATGCGCGACAACAGGCTGGCGGACAGCCACGCGCTGCAGGCGTATTTCAACCGCAAGCTGGAGACGATCCTCGAGAAGCATCACCGCCAGATGGTCGGCTGGGACGAGATCTACCATCCCGACCTGCCGAAAAGCATTCTGATCCAGTCCTGGCAGGGGCAGGATGCGCTGGGGCAGGTGGCGCAGAATGGCTACAAGGGCATTCTGTCGACGGGCTTCTATCTCGACCAACCGCAATCTACCGCTTACCACTACCGGAATGAAATTGTGCCGCAGGGCTTAAACGGCGTGGATGTGATTGCAGACACCGACAGCGTCCAGAGCTGGGCCTTCACCATGCCGCGCCTGAAGGGCAAGCCGGTTGAGGGGAGCTTCACGCTGGTGAAAGGGGATGCCGGCTGGCGTGGATTTATTGATTTTGCCGGGAAATCTCGCCGCGCGGTGCAGGATATTGAATGGCGTGACGACAATCAGGTCACGTTTACCGTCGACACCTGGATGGGCGAAACGCGCCCGGTGGTCTCCGTTGATAACGATAAGCTGAGCGGCTATTTCCTGGTGGGGAACACCCGCTACCCGATTAGCGGCAAGCGTCTGGACGAGGTGCCGAAAGGCATTCCGCCGGTCGTGCCGGACGTGGCGAATCAGGCCAACCTGCTTGGCGGCGAAGCGGCGCTGTGGGCGGAAAACGTGGTGGCACCGGTGCTGGATATCCGCCTGTGGCCGCGCGCCTTTGCGGTGGCGGAGCGTCTGTGGTCAGCGAAGGACGTCAACGATGTCGACAACATGTACACCCGCCTGCAGGCGATGGACAGCTGGTCGACGGTGTCGGTCGGGCTGCAGCAGCATACCCAGCAGCAGGTGCAGTTCACGCGGTTGGCGAACAATGCCGATACCCTGCCGCTGCAGATCCTCGCGCAGGCGGTAGAGCCCGCGCAGTATTACACCCGTCAGCACCTGAAGTTCCAGGCGGGAAATTATCATCAGTTCGAACCGCTCAACCGCTTCGCGGATGCGCTGAACGCCGAAAGCGCCACGGTGCGGCAGATGAACAAATGGGCCGACCGTCTGGTGAGCGATGCGGAAGACACGGAAAGCGCCGACGCGCTGCGCCACGCCTTTAACCGCTGGCAGAGCAACACCAGCGATGCGCTGGCGCTAAGCGAAAACAGCTATCAGCTGAAGGCGATGAAGCCGGTGATTCAGGAAGTGGATAAGCTGGCCTCGATTGGCCTGAGGCTGACGGATCTTGTGGCGCGCCAGGGCACGCTGGATGATAAAGAGATCGCGTCGATTCAGAGCGAGCTGGATAACGCGGCGAAGGTGCAGGACGAAGTGGTCATTGCGGCGGTGTATCCGCTGGAGACGCTGCTGCGCGCCACGCGGAATCAGTAGTAAAAACGCCCGGTGGCGCTACGCTTACCGGGCCTACGTGACGTGTAGGCCCGGCAAACGCAGTGCCGCCGGGCATGAAGGCAACTCAGTTCTTAAGAACCCACGCCTCTTTCCAGGCTGAACCCACGCCCGGCTCAAACTGGGTCGCGTATTTGCTCCACTGCACGCAGTAGCCGCTGTACGGGAAAGGCTTACATTCGTAGGTCTTACCGTCTTTCGGCTGCAACACCACGGTGCCGGCTTTGTACGACGCAATATTGTCCGGGAAGATATAGTCATGCTGACCGGAGTTATCCGCCGCCGCGTCGCCTTCCAGCATCAGGTTCAGGACATCCTGCGCAAACAGCGTGCCGTCTTTGTTGGTGGCGTAGTACTTGAGCATATGATGACCCGCTTCAACGCCGGTCAGCGTCATGGTGACGTCCTGATTCGCGTTGTTCATCTCCTGCTTGAGATACCCTTTTTCCGCGCCGTGATGGTTCATGACGTGGGCTTCGAAATCGACGTTACCGTGGGTATTCACGTGGAAGGTCACGGTGGCGTTGCCCTGTTCGATTTTGCTGTACTGCAGGCCAGAGACGGTAATCGTCTCGTTAACCTCCGCTTTCTGCTCCTCATAGGAGATTGCAACGGATTTCAGCGTGCTGCCGTCTTTCACGTAGACGCTGTTCGCGCCGTGAACCGGGCTAATCTCGCCGCCTTCATCCTTCACGCCGACGCGGACGCCCTGGTGCGCGGCGTTAATTTTCTGCGCCAGATCGTAAGACCACTGGTTGGCATCACCCTGGGCAGCGGTGGCGATCGTCATGTCGGTGCGCATGGCCGTGACTTCACCGTGAGCGTCGAAGAAGCGGGCAATGACCTTATCGCCCGCGTTCAGGTTATTACCGGCAATCTGCCCGCTCAGGGTTTTGCTCCATTCGGAAACAACGCCCGGGTTTTCATCCGGCGTAACGTTGCCGCCGTTCCCAAAATCAACGTCAATGGCCTGGTAGAAACTGTTTGAGGTATCCGCAATTTCCCAGATGCCATAAATCACCTGGTAACCCGTACGTGCAGGTACATTACAGGTCATGGCTTTACGCATCTCAGGCGCCTGGCCATTTCCATTCACGGTACAGAACGGGGTTAATTCAAACTGATCGCGGGTCAGGGGCTTATTCGGATCCCAGTTTTGCTTGGTGATGTAGTAACGCCAGTTGGTGGTTTTGTGCGGCGCGGTGTGATACCAGACGAATTCATGCGCGCCGGCGGTCATCGGCGTTTTCGTCCAGGCATTCATACTCTGTTTATCCAGCTGGGAGTAGTTAGCGATCCCCGCGCTGGCGAGCTGGCCGTCCGGCGGTAGCGCCCCCGTCGGGAAGCCGGAGGTTTTCTCCACGCTCTGCGGTTCATACTGTACGGAACCGCAATCAATATTTTGACCGAGCTTACACATATAAGCGCGGCTGGCAGGTGATTCAATATAACCGTGCGCCAAAGCGGAGGACGCAACGGCCATCGTCGCCACCGCCAGCGCTATTTTCGAAAGTTTCATTGTTAGTCCATTAATAATAAATATGCAGCGCAATGTTATTAATGGCAGGCGGGGGACGTCATGCTGCGGTGAGAGGAAAAATAGCCAAAAAAAAGGACGGCCGAAGCCGCCCATGAATTATTGAGATCAATTAGCGACGTACGGCAATCGCTTCGATTTCAATTTTCACGTCTTTTGGCAGACGGGCCACTTCCACACAGGAGCGCGCCGGGAAGGTGGCGTTGTGCTCGGTGAAGAAAGCTTCATACGTGGCGTTAACGGTGGCGAAGTCGTTCAGATCTTTCACGAAAACGGTAGTTTTCACGATATCGCCCACTTTCAGGCCCGCGGATTCCACGATCGCCTGCACGTTTTCCAGCGACTGACGCGCCTGGGCCGCGACGTCGGCCGGAACTTCACCGGTTTTTGGGTTCACCGGGATCTGGCCCGAAGTGATGATCATGCTGCCCAGATCAACGCCCTGAACGTATGGGCCGATAGCCGCTGGTGCATTTTCCGTCGCGAGTACTTTGGTCATGATTTCTCCAGAATAACAGCTGATTTAAGAGTCCCGGCCATTATAGGGAGGCCGGGATCCTTTACCAACCTCAATTAGTTGGCCAGCACCACATAATGAGAAAACTCTTTTTCGCAGTATTTGCATTTGAGCGCGATGTCATTGGCGCGCTTTTTCACTGCAAAACTGGAGGAAACCGGCTCAGCGTGGCTGATGCAGTTGCTGTTCGGGCAGACCAGCACGCTCTCAATACGATCCGGCAGGCTCGGGCGGGATTTACCCACCACGTCGTAATCGTCGATGCGGTTAACGGTGGCGTCCGGCGCGTACAGCGACAGCTGGTTGACCTGCTCGTCGGTCAGGAAGGTGTTCTCGATTTTGATCAGATCTTTGCGGCCCATCTCGCCTGACGGCAGGTTCAGGCCGATGGTGATGCGCTGGTCGGTTTCGGTCAGTTTGAACAGCGTCAGCAGCTTAAAGCCCACCTGCGCAGGGATGTGGTCAATCACGGTGCCACGCTTGATGGCTTCAACCTGGAGTTTGTTATCGTGTGTCATTGTCGTTTCCCCTTACAGAGCCAATTCGCGATTCAGAACCAGTGCCAGTAACGCCTGGCGGGCGAAGATGCCGTTTCCGGCCTGCTGGAAATACCAGGCGTGCGGCGTTTTGTCCACGTCTGTGGTGATCTCATCGATGCGCGGCAGCGGATGCAGCACCTTCATATTGTCGCGTGCGCCCTCAAGGTCGCTGGCGCGCAGCACGAACTGCGCCTTCACGTTGGCGTATTCGGACGGATCCAGACGCTCTTTCTGCACGCGGGTCATGTAGAGAATATCCACGTTGCCCATCACCTCTTCGATGCTGGCGTGCAGGCTCCACTGAATGCCTTTCTCGTCCAGCATGTCGAGAATGTACTGCGGCATCGCCAGCGCGTCAGGCGCGATGAAGAAGAAGCGGTTGCCGTTAAATTTCGCCAGCGCCTGGGTCAGGGAGTGGACGGTGCGGCCATATTTCAGGTCACCGACCATGGCGATGTTCAGGTTCTCGAGCGTGCCCTGGGTCTCCTGAATGGTGAACAGATCCAGCAGGGTCTGCGTCGGGTGCTGGTTGGCACCGTCACCGGCGTTCAGTACCGGAATGCCGCCGGAAAACTCGGTTGCCAGACGCGCCGCGCCCTCCTGCGGGTGACGCATCACAATCGCGTCGACGTAGGTGCTGATGACTGAAATGGTATCCGCCAGGGTCTCGCCTTTTTTACCCAGCGACGTGTTGCTGCTGTCCGAGAAGCCCACCACGCTCGCGCCCAGGCGGTGCATGGAGGTCTCAAAGGAGAGGCGCGTGCGGGTCGAGGCTTCGAAGAAGCAGCTCGCAATCACCTTATGCTTCAGCAGCTCCGGTTGCGGATTGGCCTTCAGTTTTGCCGCGGTTTCCAGAACCAGTTCCAGCTCTTCGCGGCTGAGGTCGTTTATGGAAATGATGTGTTTTTGATAAAGCGGATTCATGTTTATCTCCTGACGCCGGGCAAAAAAAAGCCCCTCAAATGAGGGGCTCTGGGAATAGGTTTAGCAACGGGAAGAAAAACGGCAGGCCAGCGTCTGATTTCAGACGCGGTAAGACGATATGTCGTACACGCTTGACCATGCTTCCTCCCGGCAAATTGTCGGGCATTATACGCAGCTCGTTTTGCGGATCAAGCGATTTAATGCACGCTTTACTCAATGCAAACGGTTCTTTATGAATATTAATGCGTTCTGAGTAAATAATTAATTTGCTTATGCACCAGCGCGGTGCGCTTCACGATGCGAGGGGCGACCCAGACGATACTGCTTCCGGCCACCACGCCTAAAATTTCCGGTAACTGGTGATAATCCAGAATACGCGCCACCGCGCGGCCATATCCGGCAACGGTATGGATAAGGATAAATTCGCTATTGTGCTCCACGCTCACCACCATTTCGGAGACGGTGCGCGCGGCATCAGGGGCAGGGCGCAGCTGGGGATTCAGCGAATAAATTTTTAGACCTTTGGCATTTCGAATTTTTATGACACCAAGCAACTTGAGCAGACGTGAAACGGTGGACTGGCTGATGGTCTCAAAACCACGCTCCTGCAAATCCCGGCGGATCTCCTCCTGGGAGAGGTAGCTCTTTTCCGCGATCAGACGCTGGCAGACCGTTAGCTGTAGTTGCTCTTTGGGAGAGTACTCTTCGTAATCCATCATAGTTCCCATATCAGTTCCCGAAATAACCGGTGGCACTGCACCGATCCGTAGGCCGGATAAGCGCAGCGCCATGTGGGGAGGTGATCAATTCTGGACTGAGATTGGGTTCGTGAGAATCGGCGCGAGGCCTTGAGGCGTAATGTTTTGCAGCAAAATCACGATTTTGGACTATCGTGATACATGTACGGAAAAATACTTTTTTTTGCAGGAAATTATGGACTATTTCAACACTGCTATGATCGCTTTTAAACGTCTTTTAACCACGGTGCGTGGCTGTCTCTTTTTGTGTTCATCTTCTCTAAACTCTACAAATCACACTTCAATGTTTTGCGAACCACGTCTGTCTTACAAGCAAACCATAAAATCGCCGTATGCGCTTTTGCCGCCTGAGGTGAAAGCCTTCCTCTAGTCATGCGTACCTCCAATCATACAATTCGCTGCCCTGCGATGGCGTAGCTGCATACGGCCTTTTACCCGGCTTGTTTGTGCGTGGGGTGAGTCAGCTCATTTTCGAGATCACCCTCAGAAGCCCCCTCTCTAATCTGCTGGACTAGACGAATAGCCCTCTCAAGTTCTGACGGTGACAGCAAGGCAAGTTGGTCAATCAACTCGAGCATAGTGTCGACGCCTTTTCTCACCATGGCCAGATAAAGTGTTTGCCGTTCTTCTTCAGTTAGTAAGCTGAGCAATCCATAAAGCCCGTCAGAGCCAGCACCTGATACGGGTGGTGTATTTGGGCTTAATGGTGTTTTTTTGGTGTGTGCTACATGAGGCAACTGAGGTCCATCTCCTTCACCTGTTTTAAGCCATTCAAGAGAAACACCTTCGTGCTCTGCAATCTTCTTTAAAAGAGCTGGTCTCGGTATCGGCTGAATATCTTGTCTCCGGTAGTAGTTTTTAATGGTATTGATGTTTACCCCCCAAGCTCTGGCGGCAGCGCTTCTTGATGGATATCGATCAATAAGCTTGAAGATTCGCTCAATGACAGGTTCTTTTTCCTGCTCGTCAAAAACACCTTTTAGTTCTTTTTTCATGCTGGGTTTTATTCCTAATAATTCATTGATTTATTTAATAAAATAAATAAAAACACCCAAAAGCCAAAAAACACCTTGCAAAGGTTCTTTTGTGCGTCTTAAACTTATCCGTACAGATACCCGCGCGGATATTCCGCACGGATAACTTTTAAGGGTAATTCAATGACGGTTAGAAATGAAGTGCGCAGCACAGACTGGCACCCGGAAATCATCAAAGCGGAATTGCACCGCCGTGGAATCACGTTGCGCTCTTTATCAGTTGAGGCTGGTTACAAGGCTGATTCTTTGAAAAGTGTTTTGCGTGTCCCTTGCGTACGTTACGAGCAGATCGTCGCTGACGCTCTGGGAACAACACCGGAATCTATCTGGCCGAGTCGCTACGAAGCCAGAAATAACAGTTATATGCGTAAGGCGTCATAACTATGTTTTTCGTCGTTAAAGAGCTTGTCGGTCTTCCGGGTATGCCGAAGACCGAAAAAGGGATCCGCGAGTCGCTTGCAAAACGTACCGGTAGCGTTTCAGAGCTGGTGCGCAAGCGTGAAGGCACCAAAGCGTTCGAATATCACATCGATGCACTGCCAGCTGAAACGCAGGAGGTTCTGCGCAAGCGTCATTATGAGTCACTCATGGAAACGCCTGCCGGGGTGGGTGTCGCCGAAGCTTCTGTCGATGCCCCCCGTAAGACGACGATTAAACCCCGCGAAGCCTTACAGGTTCTTCAGCAGTGCCCTGCGCTGCTGGAGCGTGAGATTGACCAGTTGACCGGGAAGCAAAAACAAATCGCCGATGCACGTGCAGCGCTCGCCCAGGAGGTCATGAAGCTGATTATCCAGGGCGGGCTGAGTCGAAACTTAGCCGTAAATTACATTGTTGAAGGCTCCCGCAACGGCACCCTGCCGGGGCCGGTGATGCAGATGGCTGAGCTGGCAAACGCCCGCAAGGGTAAACGTCTGGGTGTCGGACGCGCCAGTCTTCAGGAGTGGTATTCGGTTTATCAGCTGACGGTAAACGATACCAGCAAACGGCTGGCGATGCTGGCACCTGGTCATCATAAAGCGACGAAGCCGGAGGATGTCAGCTGGCTGCCACGTTTCCTGTCTTACTGGCGCAATACCAACGGCCCAACCATGAGCTTTTGTTATCGCGATTTCTCTGCTGACTGGAAGCGCGAGTTTCATGACCAGCCCGCCATGCTGGCGGTCATGCCCTCGTATGACGCCGTTTGCCGCGTGATGAAGAAACTACCAAAACGCGAGCGCCTGCGCGGTCGTGTTACCGGCTCAGCGGCGCGGGCGCTGGAAGTCTACAGCCGCCGCGACTGGTCCACCATGCCGGTGAATGGCTGCTGGGTTTGTGACGGTAAGTCTCTGGATATGAAGGTAAAACACCCAATCAGCAAAACGGCATTTACGCCAGAGCTGACGCTGGTTATCGATGGCCGTTCACGCTTTGTTGTGGGCTGGAGCCTCTCTTATTCGGAGAACGTGCGCGGCGTGTCGGAGGCTTACCGCTACGCAATACAGCACTACGGAAAGCCGCTGTTTGTTTATACCGACAACGGTTCCGGGCAGAAGAACAAAACGCTGGATGCAGAAACAACGGGTATTTTCCCGCGTCTGGGTATTGAGCACATGACGGGCATACCCGGCAACCCGCAGGCGCGCGGCATTATTGAGCGACTGAACGGCGTCATTCCCTACGCTATCGCCCAGCGAGCGCCGACCTATAACGGGCGCGGTGCTGACCGTGACAACCATCGCCGCCTGATGGTGGCAGTTGAGTCTGCGGAAAACGCACTCAGTCAGGGTAAGCCGCTGAATGCACGCCAGCGTCACGCCGTGCAGGCTGTGCCGGAATGGGACGTTGTAATGCAGATTATTCAGGAGGAGATCGACAGCTACAACAACAGCCATGAGCACAGCGAGCTGCCGAGGTTCAACGGGAAACACCTCACCCCCGCCCGCTACCGGGAGGCGGTACTCGCAACGGAAGGCGATGAAATTGAATACCTTACCGAGGTGGAGCTGCGGGAAATGTTTATGCCGGAGGAGCTGCGCACCGTCGAGCGCGGCTGGGTGCGACTCAACAACAACCGTTACTTCTCTCATGACCTGGCTGATTTTGATGGCGTTGAGGTGCGAGTGGCTTACGACACGCGCAGCGCGGAAGAAGTCATCGTCCGAAAAACGGATGGCGCGTTTATCTGTAAGGCGCTGTGGAATGGCAACACCCGCGCTGCGATCCCCGTCACAGAGATGGAACGTCAGGAGCGGGCGCGAACTGAACGCCGTCTGGGTCTGCTTGAGAAGAAAGCGGAGAAAGTGCGCGATGAAAGTCGCCCGGCGCTGGATGCCCCGGTACTGCCCGATTTCAGTTTCGGACAGATATTGCAGGGCGAGATTCGACAGGCAGAAGAACACGATTACCACTTTTTAGAAGTTGACCGGGATCAGCATTTAAAGAAGACCGGCACTAGCCATGAATAACGAGGTGAATATGAATACGCAATTATCTGAATTAATGGCACGCCGCAGCTGGTCTCAGACGCAGGTTGCCAGGGCGCTCGGGAAAAGTAACGCCACTATCAGCCAGTATTTACAGGGTAAATATGCCGGGGATGTTAAGGCGCTGGAACACGACATTGATGCGCTGATTGCACGAGAAGCTGAGAAAGAAAAAGGCCAGAAACTCTCTGTCTCATTTATCCGCACCTACACCGCCAGCAAGTGCCTTGAGGTCATACGCATGGCTCACCTCGATGGCGACATTAACGTCATTTATGGCGATGCCGGTATGGGGAAAACCATGGTGATGCGCCAGTACGCCAGCGAAAACCGAACGGCGCTCCTGCTGGAAGCAGATCCGGGTTATACCGCCCGCGTGGTGCTGGAGGAGCTGTGTTCCCGTCTTGGGCTGAACAAGCGCGGCAACATGCACGAACTGTGTGAGGCCATCATTGCTGCGCTCAAAGACTCTGGTCGCATCCTGCTGATTGATGAAGCGGAGAATCTGCCTCACCGTGCGCTGGAAACTATCCGCCGTATTCATGACAAGGCCGGTATTGGGGTTGTGCTGGCGGGGATGCCCCGTCTGATTATCAACCTGAAAGGTAAGCGCGGCGAGTATAAACAGCTTTACAGCCGCGTCGGTTTTGCTCTGCCGCTCGGCGACGTTCTGCCGCGTGAAGACATTGACGCGATTGCTACCAGCGTGCTGAGCGATGCGAAAGATTCTGCCGTCAGCGATGCTCTTTTCTCTGCCTGCAAGGGCAACGCGCGGCGTCTCTTTAAGCTGCTGCGCGGTGTCAATCGCTACAGCCTGCTTAATGGCGTTGCAGTTGATGCCGGTGCGGTCCGTAAGTTCTCAGAAATGTTGATTAACTAGGGTGAAAAAAATGGAAAGCAATATGATTCATGAGGTTAAGTCTCTTTCAAATATCCAGCGCAGCGCCGCTCATGCGCGTACTGATATTTCTGTTGGAGCAGGTAGCTCTTTTATTTACTGCTTTAATCGCCGGTCTTTATGCGTCGATTTGTACTCATGGCAGCGTGAAGTATCAGGCGTCGGCAATAACAACTTCGACTGGGATGTGGACCAGTATGCTGAAGAAATGCTTGTGCTGAATTTCCGTCCGACCAAAACGTCGTTTCGTCAGGCATATCGCCTCGCCCGCATGTGCGCTCGCATGCCTTCGGCAAGGTCATAAGTAGAGGTATTAATGATGACCGGTTCAAAAATTGATTTCGTCAGAGAAATGCAAAAGGCCAGCGTGGTTATTAACGCGCTCAGCGCTGAGCGCATAGAAGTGCGGGGTGTATCGCTGATTGGCCGGCAGCCCGTTATTCGCGTTAAGCCCTGCGCTTTCTGTGAGCGCATGGTTCATGAGGGTAAAGCCTTCTATCTGGAGTTCGGCGCTAACGCCCACGGGCGCTACCGTCAGGGGCAGTACATGGTCAACGGCTGCAAGGTCGTGTGGTCTGAATCGTTACATTAGAAAGGAGTACGTATGTCAGTGAAGTTAATGGTTGGCGTCACGCTTAACAGCGAAAAGAATATTGATTTTCGCTTTGAAATTGACGACAGCGAGAAAGTCGATCCGGTTGAGCGTGAGGTTGTGGAAGCCCTTGCTGCCGCCTGCCTGCTCGAAGTGCAGCGCATTTGTGAAGATACTGATAGCACGGTGGTTGAACATGGGAATTAAAGTTGAAGTCATCATCGTTTGCACTGAGGAGGTGGCAAAAGCCACAACGACGATCTTCGGACACGAAGATGGTTTTACCATTCAGGAAATGGCTATTGCACAGCACATTAAACGCAGCGCAGAAAAATTATTCGATACCGAACAAACAGTTATCAACAACGAGGGAAATAACAATGTCCACTGAAAACATCATCAAGCAGTTTACTACCACCCCAACCCCGGAAGGGTACTGGACGGACGCGCGCGGCGTTCTGACCCCTGTCAGTCTGGTTAAACCGGTAGACCTGGATCGCGACGCGCTGGTCGGTGAACTGGTTGAGCTTGCCATCACCGTATCCAACGCCCTGCGTGAGCTTAAGTCGCGCGCGATTGCTGACATCCAGGCGTTCGTTGACCTGTCCGCTGAGAAGTACGGCGCAAAAGCTGGCGGCGCTAAGGGTAACGTTACGCTGTTCAGCTTTGACGGGCGCTTCAAAATTCAGCGGGCTATGGCCGAAAACATCAAATTCGACGAGCGTCTCCAGGCGGCTAAAGCGCTGATTGACGAATGTCTGGCTGACTGGACAAAAGACGCAGGTCCGGAAATTCACGCCCTGATTAGTGAAGCGTTCGCCAGCGACACCGAAGGCAATATCAAGACCGGTCGCGTGCTGGCCCTTCGTCGCCTTGGAATCACAGACGAACGCTGGCAGAACGCGATGCTGGCTATCAGTGAGTCAGTCCAGGTTGTCGGGACAAAATCCTATATTCGCATATACGAGCGCGTGGGTGATTCCGACGAATATCGCGCTATTCCTCTGGATATGGCAGGGGTCTGAAGTGAACGCCGCCGAGTTTAATGCGCTTTACCCACCTGAGACTGTATTCACTCTGGTAGCGCACCCCGCCCAGCGCGGTGGTCGGGTGGTTTCAACGGTAAGCGTTGCACGTGATTTTAAATGCGGCTCTATTGTTGAAATTAATGTCGAACCTTATTTCGTTCATATCGACAAATTGAAAAACGGCGTCACTGTAAAAGAAGCTTAAACCGTTTTATTAATCGAAATTAAATCAGGCGTAAACCCGCAGGGCGGCGCTACGCCTGAAAACAGCTAAGGAATTAAATCATGAAAGCAATTCGCTCTGATAAAAGCATGATGAAAGAGGTTGAAATTACGTTAAGTCGTCCTCTTTTTTCCATGACTCAATCAGCCCCAGATGCCAGTCAAGTGCCTCAGCAATGTCAGCCTTTTTTGCCTCCCGTAACTTCTGCTGCATCTGCCGCAAGTCAAAATCAAGGACATCGAGATCCAGAACTCCCTGAGCAGCCAGAACACCGACCAGAGAACTCCAGGCCGTCGTATTAGCAGCGATGGCTGCTGCCGTTACTTTTTTTGAGTCGGTCATATTTGCCTCTTTATTTATGCCGAATTTGGCCAACGGATTATCCATTTAATAAGTAATTGAATTTGATCAAAAAATGTCAGGATTTAATTGTGAATAAAGAAAAATATCTCGCCAAAATTAAAAAACTGCTGAATCTGGCGCGTAAGGCAACTAACCAGAACGAGGCCGCCGCAGCCCTGCGTCAGGCGCAGAACCTGATGCGCGAGCACAGCCTCACTGAGCTGGAGGCGGAATTCACGAATATCAGCGAGGCCAGCAGTAAGGGCGCACCTAACCACGCCCAGACCCCGCCTAAATACCTGGTCTATCTGGTTGAGGTGATCAAACGCGCTTTTGGTGTGCAGGCTTATTTTGCCTGGCGTGAGACCAAGTGCTTCTACAGCGCCCCGCGTCGCGTCATTACGTTTTACGGGCCGGACTCCCGTCCGCAGATTGCAGCCTACGCATTCGACGTGCTGGCCCGCCAGATGGTGGCCGCCCGTAAAGAGTTTATTGCAGGACTACACCGTAACACCAGACCAGCAAACCGCACCGCGAAAGCCGACCAGTTTTGTGAAGGCTGGGCCAGCGGCGTATGGAACATCGTCGCAGAACTGGTCCCTACCGAGTCCGAAACCACTCTCATGGAGTTGTATCGCGAGCGGCAGCTTGCCAGCGGGCTGGAGTCTGGTTCGTGCCGCGATGCCCGTAAAGCGAACGGTGGCGACGCTGCCAGAACAGCCGGTTATCTGTCCGGGAAGCAGGCACAGCTGAGCCACGGCGTTAACGGGGCATCATCCCCACTCGCTCTTGCGGGAGGTGGCAAATGATGGAGCTGCTCGGGTGGTGCAGTATCGGGTTGATCGTCTCTTTACCCGTTGGTTTCGGTCTGACTCTCGGCGCTTTAATCGCCTTAAAAGTCGTGTTTAAGGAGCTTAAACGATGATTGTGTACATTGCTGGCCCAATGAGTGGCCTTGAAAACTTCAATCGTCCCGCCTTTCACCTTGCGGCTGAAAAGCTCTCCCGTCAGGGATACACCGTATTAAACCCGGCGGTGCTCCCTGATGGTCTGACACAGCCTCAATATATGAATGTCTGTATATCGATGCTTCAGTGCGCGGACGAGATTTATTTGCTTGAAGGCTGGAAGGAGTCAGAAGGTGCCAGGGCCGAACACGCACTGGCCGTGAAACTGGGGCTGACCGTTCGGGAGGCGTTTACTGTCGTTATTGAGGAATTAGGGCTTACCGTCAGGACGCTGAATGCACTCAGACGCCATCGTATAACAACGCTGGATGAACTGTCAGGAAGGCTTTCAAGCCTTAGTGGAATGCTAGGCAAAAAACGTTATCACGAGATCAGAAACGCAATTGAGACTCAGCAGGAGCGCAGGTCATGACGGATTTTTTCTTGGTTGTCCTTTTTGCAATTGTCTTCTGCCCGCTATTGATTGCCGTTGCTTCTTTCATCTCCTGGCAGAACGGGTTCCGGGTGCTGGGTGTGGGGTATATCGTGAGAATGATTATCTTCGCTGTGGGTATTGGTTTGGCGGTAATTCTGGTGTCAGGGGGTGGACTATGAGCACTGCTGAGACATTGAATATCGGACTGGCCGTGATGGGATATTTTTTCATCTTGTTCAAAACAGGTGAGTTTTTCGTTAGCACTTTACTGAAGCAATGGGATAAGCGCCGCAAGCAATCTCGTCGACAAAAAGCTGTAAACGAATTTTACGATGCTTTTGACCTGTCCGGCATCGAACCAGGAACAACGGTTCGTCTGGCTACTAAAGACGATCTGACAATCATGATGTATCGCCAGGAGTCCACCAAATGAGCAGCATATCGGGGAGGTTGTGATGACGCCAACCGCTAAAAAGCTGATCGGGGCTATCAAAGCCGGTCAGGCGTATCTGGGCTGGGACGATGCCCTGTATCGCCAGACGCTGATGCGCCTGACCGGGAAGACCAGCTCGACCCGTTGCAGCCTGGACGAACTCCAGACCGTGAAAGATTACTTGCACAATGCCGGGTTCCCCCGGCATTCCACGCGCCACGGTCGCCGCCCTTCAGTGGCAAAGACCCGCGAGGATATCCTTAAAAAGGTTGAGGCGCTGCTTGCCGATGCCGGCCGTCCGTGGGACTACGCCACCGGCATGGCTAAGCGTATGTTTCAGCGCGAACGTCTTGACTGGCTCACGACTGAGGAGCTTAAAAAGCTGATGCAGGCGCTGGCCGTCGATGCGAAGCGGAGGGCAAAACGTGAAAATCACCGTTAACGAACAGGAGCTGGCAGAGATTGAATCACTTTTGCCAGCATCGGTTAAAGAGCTGATCCTGATCATAGGCTATGCTGCTACAGCCAGGCTCATTAGCCGTTTCGGCGGGGTAACGTTCACTTCCCGCAACGGCATGGCGAAAGAGAGAACGGGCGGCGTTCACGCGATGCTGCGTGAAGTGCTGACAGAGGAGGAGGCAGGCGCGCTAACCCGCTATGTGGGCGCTGACCAGTTTTATATTCCTCGTTGTGATTCGGCGTTTCGCACCCTGCGCAACGCACGCTTTATTGCTTCTGTTGCTGCCCGTCAGGCGGAGGGGATGTCCCTCCGTCAGGCGATGGCTGCTCTTTGTCCTGAGTTTGGTATTAGCGACCGTCAGGGCTGGAAACTGTTACGCGGCCATTGTGGTAATTCTGGCTTCGTGCAGTCTGCCCTGTTTTAAAAATAAAGGAATATTGTATGAAAAAAACGTTTTTAACCCTCCTTGTTTCCCTGCTGCTGGTGCAGCCTGCGTTAGCGGGTAAGGAGTATAACTACAGTGAAGTGCTCAAACAGTACGAGGAGTTGAAACCATTAGCCAATCGGATGATTGTGGTATCCAGAAACAGTGTAATAGATGCGGAAAAGGCCGTTCAGAGCGGCGATTATGAAACTGTTCTTCAGACCCGTAATTTCTTAATTGAAGATTTTAAAGAGCTTAAAAAGCTCGCTGAACCATTGGGCGGCCCATTTGATGAACCTTTTGGGCGCTGTGGCATTCTGCCAGCGGCGGCAGATAATTATGCGTTATCACTGATCGTTACTGCCCTTTCGTCTGGCAATACAGATCAACACATTGATTTTTTTCATCAGCAATATCAGGATATTTACGAACAGTGCAAACTACAGTATCAAAAACCGCCGAAAGATAAATCGGACCTTGCCATTATAGATGTCGGGTAAAAACCCCTGTACACTAGCCCGGTTCCCCCTTTAACGGGGGAACCGCTGAACCCCTTCAACTGCTTCCCCTTTCTGTTTCATCGCATCATCTCCTCAGTTTTTTAACACAGCATCAACGCCTCTTTACTACGCTGCTGTCCGGCTCAGACTGCGCCGCTCATCGTACCGTCGTTGGTTCTAAAACCCAGGAGTCTGTACGCATGGAACAGTTACCCCAGACTGGCGGCCTGTTTGATAAATCCATCACCGTTCTGCGGTGGGTGGATAACTGGAAGAAACTTGTCATTTTCATGGTGCTGGTCACGTTCTGCGCCTCGGGCTATGCCCTCTGGGAGTACCGGCGCGAGCTGGCATTCTGGGGCATGGCAAGCTTCGGCACCCCGCAGATAGATCAACCGCGCGTTGAGCCAGAGATGACGGCCATGATGGCCGATACCGGCGCGCTGAGCGTCGCGGTCTGGTCAATCAATTTAGAAAGCAACCAGCGCCGCGCCATCTTCGTGCGTGTCAGAAACGAACACCTGACCAACCTTGAGGGCACCGGCGATCTGGCTCTGCGCCCTTATTCGAAGCTAACCGCCGATACCATTGATTTGATTAACAGCAAAACGAAGTGCTGGCCGCATGTTGCCAATACCGCCGTCGGTAAGTCAGCGAGGGATGCGGGCGTGACGTGGGTCTGTGCGGCGGCCATTCCGCCGCGTTTCGGGACGATGATCGGAATGCTGGCGGTCGGGTTTGCCGGGCGACCGGAAAATGAGGATTACGTGAAGATGCGCATACACCAGGCGGCTGACCGGATCATCAGATAAAAAAAAGCCGCTCGGGTGGCGGCGTCAAAGAGTTATTTCCAGGCAATTTATTATTATGGACCAGACAAACGCCTGAATAATTGCATATGTAACGGAAATTAAAAGTCTTTTTGTGTGAATTTAACTATATCAAAGTGAGCATGAAGCATGGGTAATTTGAGCGAACATTTCAGCGACAGCGAGTTTGCCTGTCATTGCGGTTGTGGATTCAACAGCATTTCCACTGAATTGGTTGTTGTGCTGGAAGATGTGCGTTCGCACTTTAATTCGCCAGTCACGATTAACAGTGGCTGCCGCTGCGAAAAGCACAATGCGAAGGTGGGCGGCGTACCGAACTCACAGCACGTGCAGGGTATTGCCGCCGACATTGTCGTACGCGGACGCACGCCTGCGCTGGTCGCTGATTATCTGGAGCGAAAATATCCGGGCACGTATGGCATCGGTCGGTACAGCGGTTTTACGCACATTGATGTGCGCCCTGTTGCAGCACGCTGGCGCGGCTGACGTGGCGGTACATTCAGGCAACAGGTGTGTCCAGGGTGGCATGGAATAAATCCGCTCCATTGTGGATTGATAAAACCGGAACGGAGGATGAACACGATGGCGGTAATTAGTTTTCAGTCATATGGCTATACGGCAGAACCTACTTACGTAATGAGTGAGCGAATCACCCATTTTTACGGAGTCGATTATAACGGGCGAAGCGGTACGACAATTGTCCTGGACACGGACAAGGAAGTCACCGTCGGCGAATACGCCAGCGTGGTCCAGCGCAAAATCGAAGACGCTCAAAAGGATGGATGATGGCATGGCCCAAAGCGGCGCGGGATAAAGTCCGCTCCGGTTACATTTTTGACCAGCTTTCCCTTGAGATGGTGGCGCTGCGCGAATCGGTTCCCTACGACACCGCACGCCGCTGGAAAGCCGAGGCCGCCCGTAAAGGGGATGACTGGGACAAGCTCAGGGTGGCACATACGCTGGCGGGCGATGGTCTGGAAAGCGTCGCCAGAACGGTGCTTGTCAGCCTGGTGGTTCGCTGTCAGGCCACGATGGAGCAGCTGAACCAGAATCCGGATATCCCCCCGAGGGAGGCCGTTGAGCTACTGGCAAGCCTTGCCGACAGCCTGTCAAAGGCGGTTTCAAGCAGCAAAAAAATGCTGCCGGAAACCGACCGTCTGGCGACGGCGCTTGAGGTGGTGCAGAAGCTGGGCGTCTTTATCAGCAGGACGAGGCCTGCCCTGCATATCGAGTTCGTGGACGTGCTGGAGAGTTTCGCCAGCGAGCTGGAAAACGAGTTCCGTTAATCATGCCCGGTCAGCGGGCAATTTTCAGAGGTGAACTATGCAAAAGCAAACCATTGGAAATGCAACCCTTTACTGCGGCGATGCACTTGACGTGCTTCCCGTGCTGACCGGCGAGTTTGATGCACTGATTACGGACCCGCCCTACAGCAGCGGCGGTCTGCACAAGGGCGACCGTTCCGCGCCGCCTTCGGAAAAATATGCAAACAGCGCATATTACGCCGAGTTCGCTGGTGAGAGTCGCGACCAGCGAAGCTGGGCGTTCTGGTGTACGCGCTGGGTGTCAATGGCCGCAAGGCTACTGCGCCCTGGCGCATATTGCATGATTTTCAGCGACTGGCGACAGCTCCCGACGCTGACCGACGTGCTCCAGGCGGGCGGGATTTTATGGCGCGGCGTGGTGGTCTGGGACAAAACGCAATCTTCCCGCGCGCCTCATACCGGCTATTTCCGCCACCAGGCTGAATACGTCGCGTGGGGCAGTAACGGCAAGCTGGCGAAGTGTCCTCACGATGGACCGTTTCCGGGCGTGATCACCGAGCGCGTTAACCCGTCTGAAAAGCTGCACATGACCGGCAAGCCCGTCAGGCTCATGGAAGAACTCGTCAGGCCGCTGGCTCCGTCTGCGCATGTTCTCGATCCGTTTATGGGTAGCGGCACAACGGCACTCCCGGTTCTGGCGCGCGGCGGCAGCTTCACCGGCATTGAACTGACAAACCAGTATTTTGATATCGCCTGCGCCCGTATTGAGAAAGCGCAGTCCAGGTCCGCACAGGGGTAAACGTGTCAAAACGGAAAATATCACTCAAGGAGTTTCAGCAGAGCCTTCAGGAATATATTGCCAACCTCCGCCAGACAATTGAGGCGGAGTGTGAAGGCTTTTCCACCGATAAGGCCGAAGCAGACAGGCGACGCGCCGCCGTGGCCGACCCGGTCACGGGGTATGATTATTTTGTGGAGACGTATTTCCCGCACTACGTCCGCAACCCCGCGAAAAGCGAGCTGCATAAATACCTTTTCCGGCGTCTGCCGCAAATCATCGCCAGCGAGGACGGCGAGAACGACGCCATCGCCGCGCCGCGCGGTGAGGCGAAATCGACGCTCGTCAGCCAGCTGTTCAATCTCTGGGTAATTGTTCGCAGGCTGAAGCATTACCCGGTCATCATTATGGACAGTATCGACCAGGCTTACCCGATGCTGGAAGCCATCAAGGCGGAGCTTGAATTTAATCCCCGTTTAAAAAACGATTTCCCGGACGCCTGCGGTCAGGGGCGCGTCTGGAGGATGGGGACCATCGTCACGGCGAACAATATCAAGGTCACGGTCGCGGGCAGCGGTAAGAAGCTGCGCGGCCTGCGTCACGGTCCGTATCGTCCCGATCTCATTATCCTGGACGATATCGAGAACGACGAGATGGTCCGTAACCCGGAGCAGCGCGACAAGCTGGCGCAGTGGCTGACGAAGACCGTCATGCCGCTGGGCGAAGCGGGCGGCAAAACCGATATCGTCTATATCGGCACCATCCTCCATTACGATTCCGTTCTTTCCCGCACGCTCGACAATCCTATGTGGACGACGGCCAGGTTTAAGGCCGTCATCCAGTGGCCCGCGCAGATGAAGCTGTGGGACGAGTGGGAAGAACTTATCCGCAACAAGCAGCTGGAGGCCGCCGAAGCGTTCTATCAGCAGAACGAGGCCGACATGCTGGCCGGGGCCGTCGTGTCGTGGGCTGCGCGTCCGCTGCTGGCGCTGATGAAAATCCGCGTTCGTGACGGCCACGACACCTTCGACAGCGAATACCAGAACGACCCGGTCAGCGGCGAGGATGCGCTTTTTGCGGAGGGCTGCATCAATTTCTGGGTTAATCGCCTTAACGAGTGGGTTTTTTATGGCGCACTGGACCCGAGCCTCGGCAAGAAAAACAAGGGCCGCGACCCGTCGGCGATCCTTGTCGGGGGCTTTAACCGGTATACCGGCATTCTGGACGTCGTCGAAGCCGACATCCGCCGCCGTCTGCCGAACAAAATCATCGAAGACGTGATCCAGTATCAGCGGGAATATCATTGCCTCGCCTGGTCCGTGGAGTCCGTCCAGTTTCAGGAGTTTTTACGTACCGTGCTAATCGAACGTTCCGCCGCGCTCGGCGTCCCCGTCCCGGCGATGCCGGTCATCCCGCTGGAGGATAAGGCCCTGCGCATAGAATCCATCCAGCCCCATATGGCTAACGGATTGATCCGCCTGAGTCCGGCACACCAGACGCTGATTGACCAGCTCCGCCATTACCCCAAGGCAGACCACGACGACGGCCCGGACTGTCTCCAGATGCTCTGGGTGCTGGCGGTATCGCGCAGCGCAAAATTTCAGGTTCACACCCCGAGAAATCAGGGGCGTGATGGTCACAGCCGCTTCGGCTCAGGGGGCTGGTAATGGCGCAGATTGTTGACATCAACGGGCGGCCGCTTCAGCGCGAGACCCTCAAAACGGAGCAGACGGTGAAGGTCGCGGAGCGTATGCGCATTTATCCCGATCACCCGTCGCGGGGGCTGAATATTCGCCGTCTGCCGCGTATTCTGGAAGCCGCCGAACAGGGAAGCCTTCAGGCGCAGGCCATGCTGTTTGCCGATATGGAGGAGCGCGACGGCCATCTTTTCGCGGAGATGGAGAAACGCAAAAATGTTCTGCTTACGCTGGACAGGTCAGTCGAGCCGCCCCGCAACGCGACGAAAGAGGAGCTGGAGCTGACCGCCGCCGTGGACGACTGGCTTCAGGGGATTACGAACATGGAGGACGTGATCCTGAACGGGATGTCCGCCGTCGGCTACGGCTTCAGCTGTCAGGAAATTACCTGGGAGCTGGCGGATAAAATCTGGCTTCCGCAGTCCATCAACCTGCGGCCACACCACTGGTTTTTAACGCTGCCTAACCACGGCGACGAAATTCGCCTCGACGATGGCAGCTATCAGGACGGGAAGAACGGCGCTGAGCTGTGGCCGTTCGGCTGGCTGGTTCATCGCCATAATGCCCGCTCCGGCTTCAGCGCCTCCTCGGGGCTGTTCCGCGTGCTGGTCTGGCCGTATCTGTTTAAAAACTTCGCCCTGCGTGACCTTGCTGAATTTCTGGAAATTTACGGCCTGCCTGCCCGTATCGCCTACTATGCGCAGGGAACCAGCGACGAGGACCGCGACCGTATCCTGGAGGCGCTTGTCCACCTCGGCCACGAGGCCGTGGCCGCCATCCCGCAGGGGAATGAAATTAAGTTCGAAGAAGCGGCCAGCGGCGGCGCGGATACGTTTATGGCGATGATTGACTGGGCGGAGCGTACCGTCTCCAAAGCCATTTTAGGCAGTACGCTGACCAGTCAGGCGGACGGTAAGTCCTCCACCAACGCGCTGGGGAACGTCCACAACGAGGTCCGCCACGACATCATGACCGCCGACGCGCGACAGATGGAGGGCATGTTCGCGAATCTTATCAGCCAGCTCGCGGCACTGAACGGCTACGGCCATATCCTCCCGCGTCGCTTACCCCGCCTGTCGTTCGATACCCAGGCAGAAATCCCGATCAAAGACTGGGCGGACGCGGTGGCGACGCTGGTGAATGACGTCGGCATGACGGATATCCCGACGTCGTGGGTGCGTAAAAAAACGGGCATCCCGACGCCGAAGGACGGCGAGCCTGTTCTGCTCCCCGCTGCAAACCGCAGCACCGCCCCGGCCAGCCTGAGCGCTATCCGGGAGGGGCTGAGGCTGGCCGCGCTCAGCACCCGGATCACCGTCGATGATGACCCGGCGCAGCGCGCTATTGACCGGGCAGAGCTGCCCGCTGACGCGATCAATGAGGGGATGAACGCGCTACTGGCTCCGCTCCTCGCGGCGCTGAGCAGCGGCCAGAGCGCGGACGAGGCGATGAATATTCTCGCTGAAGCATGGCCGACCCTGCCGGATGACACGCTGCGCCAGCTGCTGGAGCAGGCCATATTTACCGTCGACGTCTGGGGGCGCTTAAATGCCGACAGCTGATGATGTGGATCTGGGGTACGCCTACTCGCTCGCCCCTGAGGAAGCGATCAAGTATTTCGAAAGCAAAGGCTACGCCATCGGGTTTAACTGGCATGACGTCCAGACTCAGGCCCACGCCAGGGCGTTCACGGTCGCGGGCGTCCTGAAGCTGGATGTGCTCCAGGATATCCGGGGCGGACTGCAGTCCGCACTGGATAACGGGGATACGTATCAGACGTTTGTCAAAAACCTGCAGCCCTTACTGGAGGCCAAAGGCTGGATGGGTAAGGGGCTGGTCGCCGACCCCGAAACCGGAGAGCTACAGGGCAAACAGCTGACGCCCCGCCGCTTACAGACCATCTTCGACACCAATATCCAGTCCAGCTACAACGCCGGGCGCTACCAGCAGCAGATGGCGAACGTGGCGGACAGGCCATACTTCGAGCGCGTGGCCGTCATGGACTTACATACCCGGCCAAAACATGCCGCCCTGAACGGCTTCACCGCCCCGGCAGACGACCCGGTCTGGGAATACCTCTACACGCCTGACGGCCACGGATGCCGCTGCCGCATTCGCGCCCGCTCCCGGTCTGATGTGGAGAAGTACGGCCTCACCGTGCAGAGCAGCGAGGGGCGACTGGTGGAGGTCGAGCAGGAATACGGCGTACCTGGCAAGACCATCACGACGATGGGCCTGAAAATGCCGGACG
The DNA here is from genome assembly GCF_013337145.1 of Enterobacter sp. JMULE2. NCBI lineage: Bacteria > Pseudomonadati > Pseudomonadota > Gammaproteobacteria > Enterobacterales > Enterobacteriaceae > Enterobacter > Enterobacter sp. JMULE2. The sequence continues at coordinate 295,878 of NZ_SGWD01000017.1, read as the reverse complement.
GGTCAGTCTATACCGCCGACCCCGGCTTCGGTTTCAATCCGGGCAAGGTCGCGTTCCAGCCTGCGCTGGAAAAATACCATTACGAGTCCGCGCGCCAGTACGTCACCGGCTCGCTCACCGGCCCCGATTTTGCGCGTGGCGTGACGAACGTCGCTAAGCTTGATGACCGGCAGCGCTATCCGCTGGCCGTTCTCTCGCCGTCGCAGGTTGATAAAACCGGCGCAGCGCTTCAGACCGTCAGCGTCAGTGCACCGGTCATGCGGCAGCTGGCAGGCGCTGCGACGCCGCCCGCCCTGTCGGATTATGTGCTTATGCAGCAGACCATCGAGCAGGCTGCAAAGATGGCGCAAAACGGGACCGCCTGGCGCTATTCTCTGCAAACAGGCGAACGCTGGTCCGTCGCGACCGTTGAGGGTGACGAGCTGACCGGCTGGACAATCCAGGATTCTCCGGGGGAATAATGGCTAAAGACTCACACCTTAAAGTCGACCTGAGCACCTATAATGCGTCCCTTCTGAAGCTTATCCGCTCAACCAGGCAGCGCCATGACCTGATGACCGCGCTGGCCGGAACGATGCTGGACGCGGTGGAGGAAAACTTCCAGCAGCAGGGTCGCCCGAAATGGATGGGCTGGAGTCCGGCCTATGCGAAGACGCGCGGCTCCGGCCAGATACTCCAGAAGACCGGGAGACTGGCCGCCAGCATACGCGCGGCGATCACCAACGATGAAGCAACCGTCGGGACGAATGTCCGGTACGCGAGGATACACAACGAGGGCGGCGAGATTAAGCACGAGGCGCGCACGACGAACCTGTATTTTAAACAGTACAAGAACGGCAGCGTCAGCCGCGAGTTCGTCAAAAAGCGCAACAGTAATTTTGTACAGAGCGCGACTGTCGGTGCGTATACGGTGAAGATGCCCGCGCGTCCGTTCCTCCAGCTCACGGGCGAGGATATCAAAGAGCTGGAAAGCACCGCGATCAGGTATTTTATAAACGTTATTGACTAGCTGCCGTCAAACGCGCTGTAATTCGCTCAGCGCGTTTTTATTGCTTTATCCCCGTCACTGTTGCTGTTGCGCTTGAAAATGGCTTACAGGCGTTTTTAAAAAGGGTTTAAAAGGGGTTGCGACCTCTCCCGACTCCGGCACTCTCTTTTTTTCTTCTGAAATGAACCGCTGAACCTCCTCAGCTGCACGCGATTCCCGTTTGCCGCGATGATGCGGCCTATGAAAACACGTATCGCGGCATTAGCCCTTGCCATCAACAGCGCCACCGGCGCAACAAACGAAATCCAGCTTCTCCCGGCAGGCGAGTTTGCTGGCGTCGACGGTCGCCCGAACGACACTGATAACTGCGTATGGATACTGACTGCGGAGCTGGCCGCCGCGCTGGTTGCTCAGGTCAGCGCCGCCTCCACGCCTTTTGTCATTGACTATGAACACCAGACCCTTAACGCCCCACGCAACGGTAAACCTGCTCCGGCTGCGGGCTGGTTCAGTCAGGTGGAATGGCGCGAAGGTGAAGGCCTGTTTGCGGTCAACGTCGAGTGGACCGAAAGCGCGGCGACGATGATCGGGAAAAAAGAATACCGGTTTATTTCGCCGGTGTTTCTCTACAACAAACGCGGTGAGGTCACGCAGCTGCTGCACGCTGCGCTCACCAACACCCCTGCACTCGACGGAATGGATGAGGTCATGCTGGCCGCAGCCAGCCGCCTTGTCAGCCTTTCAACCCAAACGGAGACCACCACTGTGGATGAAGAACAATTAGTCGAACTGCTGGCGCGACTGCGCTGGCTGCTGAACCTGCCGGAGACATCAACCGCCGCAGACGTCAGCGCAGAGCTGCAAAAAATTATCGATGCGGTCTCAGCAGGCCAGGGCATGGCAGCGGCATCGGTCGGTCTGCTCACTCTGCTTAACCAGCGTGACGAGCAAATCGCCAGCCTGTCGGCGAATGCCTACGACCCGGCAAAGCATATCGACCTGGCGTCGTTCAACGAGCTGCAAAGCCGCTACGTGGCGCTGTCACAGACCTCCTCGACTCAGGAGCTGGACGGGCTTGTCATGGCCGCGCTGTCGGATGGACGTCTGCTGCCGACCCAGGAGCAATGGGCGAAGGACTACGGCAAAAAAGACATGGCCGGATTTAAAGGCTGGCTGGAGAACGCGCCAAAAATTGCAGCCCTCAGCAAGACCCAGACCCAGACCGGAACCTTCATCCCGCCAAAACCGGAAGACAAGGTTAACGTGTCTCAGATGTCGCCTGAGCAACTGGCGGTCTGCAGCGCATTCGGTAACGACCCGGCAGAAATTGCCCGGCAATTAGGGGACTAACTATGGATCGCAACACCTGGCGAAAAGATGGCCTGCTCATTCCGTTTCTGGTTTCGGGCGGCGTCACAATTTACGGCGGCAATATGGTTGCCATCAATGCGGCGGGCTTCGCGGTTCCGGCTGACTCCGGCACCGATACCGACTCGCTTGCCGTCATCGGCGTGGCCGACGAGTTCGTGGACAACTCCGGCGGCGCAGACGGTGGCGCGACGGTTCTGGTTCAGCGCGGCGCGGGTTTCTGCCTGGCGAACAGCTCAGCCAGTCCCGTCACTCAGGCTCTGGTGGGCCGACGCTGTCAGGTTGAGAACAGCGTGACCGTGAGCGCCGACGCTACCGCGCCGCGCACCGCCGGAACAGTAATGGAAGTTTCACCAGACGGCGTCTGGGTCTTTATCTCGTAAGGAGTCAATAAATGATTGTTAACAAGGCGAATATCTCGGCGTTTTTCGTCAATCTTAAAACCACGTTTAACGGGGCGTTAAACGGCGCACCAACCCAGTGGCAAAAGATCGCGATGAAAATCCCGTCCACGGGGAAATCCAACGATTACGGCTGGCTGTCCTCCTTCCCGCAGATGCGCAAGTGGGTCGGCGACAAGGTCGTTAAATCGCTGGCCGCGTTTAAATACTCCGTCGAGAACGACGACTGGGAAGCGACCATCGAGGTGGATCGTAACGACCTCGAAGACGACATGATCGGCATTTATGCCATCCAGGCAAAATCTGCCGGTGAGTCTGCCGCGCAGCTGCCGGACGAGATTGTCTCCGGCCTGGTCAATGATGCCTTTACGTCTCTCTGCTATGACGGCCAGTATTTTTTTGACACCGACCATCCGGTAGGCGCTGGCGTTTTCTCCAACAAGGGGACCAAAAAGCTGTCGATTAGCACGCTGGCAGCGGCGCAGGCGTCCTTTGGTGCAGCGCGAACGCAGATGGGCAAAGTGAAGGACGACGACGGTCGCGCCCTGAACGTGACGCCGAACATCCTCCTGGTGCCTGTCGCATTGCAGGACACGGCCAACGCGCTGATGACGGTGGACCGTCTGGAAGATGGCAAAGCCAACATCTACAAAGGGACGGCGGAGGTCGTGGTTGATCCTCGCCTGACCAGCGATACCGCGTGGTTCCTGCTGGACACCAAAAAGGCGATCACGCCGTTCTTCTACCAGGAGCGTAAAGCCCCGCACCTGGTTGAACAGACCGACATGGCCGCGGACGACGTCTTCAGCCGCAAGAAATTTAAATACGGTGCAGAAGCGCGCGCCGCTGGCGGCTACGGTCTCTGGCAGCTGGCCTTCGGCTCCACCGGTACGGAGGCGTAAGACATGGAAAAGGTTATCGATATCACCGCGAAGCGTCCTGGTTTCCGCCGCGCGGGCATGGTCCACAGCGAACAGACCATGACCTATCCGCTGAGCCAGTTCACGAAAGAGCAAATCAAACAGCTACAGGACGAGCCGATGCTGGTTGTGGCTATCCGTAACGCGAACGAGCAGCAGCCTGTCGCGCCGGATGAATTAACCCAGCAAGTGCAAACCCTTACCGCAGAGCTGGACGGCGCAAAGGTGCAGATCCAGATGCTGACCACTGAGCTGACGGAAGCGCAGGAGCAGCTGCAAACCGAAAGGCAGAACGTCAGCAACCTGACCACCGAGCTGGAAGGCGAGCGCCAGAAAGTTGCAGACCTGACGGCACAGCTCGACGCCGCGTCCAAAAAAGGGAAATAAGCCATGCCCTACGCCACACCAGACCAGTTTATTAAGACGTTCAGCGAGCGCGAGGCTATCTCGCTGACCGATGAAGAACGGACCGGCGAAGTCGACAGCGAAAAGCTGGAGCTTGCCCTGGTTCGCGCCAGTAACGTGATTGATGGCTATCTGGTGGGGCGGTACAAAACGCCGTGGTCAGACAGTCCGGGGATCCTCGTCGGCTATTGCTGCGACATTGCCCGCTATCAGCTGACCAGTGATTACCGGCAACTGTCCGAGGAAATACGCCTGCGCTATGACGATGCGATCAAGTTTCTGACGAAAGTCTCCGAGGGGAAAATTAACCTCGGGCGCGACACGTCAGGCGGCGTGATCCAGTCGACCTCGCAGATGCGGGTCATCTCCGGCATTCGCCAGTTTGGGCGGGAGTCTACCGGCGGGGGCGCGTTTTGATTGCCGGGATTGAACTGGCGCTTATCGAGCGCCTTCGCCTCGGCCTCGGGCGGATGGTCAGGGATGTGACCAGCTACGCCGGGGAGCTGGACGAGGACATCGGGACCATCGTCCGCTGCCTGCCCGGCGCGTGGGTGACGTTCGGGGGCATTGTGAAAACCCAGCGTTACAGCACCTCCCGCACAAAGCGGATCGTGACCGGGCGGTTCGTCGTGGTCGTCGGTGACTACAACACGCGCAGCGAAGAAAGCACCCGTCACGGCGGCGTCAACCTGAACGAGGTCGGGACGAACCTGCTGGTCGAGTCGGTTCGCCGCCTGATTACCGGTCAGGATTTGGGGCTGGAGATTGATTATTTCGAACCGGGTCGCGTGCGGACCCTGTTCAATTCCAGCACGCAGAGCAAGGCGGCCTCCGTTTTTGCCTGCGAATTCGACACCCGCTGGGTGGAGGTGGCACTGGAGAACGGAGCGTGGCCTGAACGCACGACGGACCCGGTAGCGCCTGACGCACCGTTTAACCGGTACGCAGGCCGGTTGTCAGACCCGGCCCCTGACCTGCTGCGGGTCGGTGCTGACTATCACCAGCCCGGCACGCCAGAAGACGCAGACCTGCACGATGTGATTGAACTGAGGAATACAGAAGATGGCAACAATCCGGGTTAAAGCCGCTGCGGGGATGCGATTCCCGCGCGAAGGTGACACCAAAAACCACATCACCAGCGAGCCGGTGGCGGTGCAAAGCTCCGCCTATTACCGCCGCGCGCTTGCCGACGGCGATCTCGTTCTGGTGAATGACGCCACCGACACGGCGGTTGCAGCACCTGCCACCATGGCGCAGACGGACGCTGACGCGACCGGCGACGCTGTCGTGAAAACAACGAAGAAGGTGAGTTGAGATGAGTAATATCAGCTTCGATACCATCCCGGCCAGCATCCGCAAGCCGGGCGTGTACATGGAGTTTAACACCCGTCTGGCGGTCAATACGCTGCCGGGCAACCCTCAGCGCATGCTGGTCATTGGTCCGATGCTGGCCGAAGGTAGCGCCACGCCGCTGACGCCGGTGCAGGTGTTCTCTGATGATGAGGGCAATGCGCTCTTTGGTGCTGGCTCACTGGCGGCAGCGATGATCCGCGCGGCTATCCGTGCCAATAAATATCTTCAGCTGGAGGCTATCGGCCTGCCGGAGGCTGAAGGTGTGGCGGGTGTGGCGGCGTCCGGCGGCCTGCTTGTCGCCGGGACGGCGGGGAAAACGGGAACGCTCTCGCTCTGGATTGCCGGGGAAGCGGTCGCCGTCAACGTGGAAACCGGCGATACGGGGGCTGTGCTGATGGCCCGTCTGGCTGCAGCCATGTCGACCCTGTTCACGCTGCCGGTGACGGGCGGCATCGATGGTGAAAGCGCATCGCTGAAAATCACCGCCCGCTCAAAGGGTGAATGGGGTAATGCCATCGCGCTGTCTGCCAGCACCACGACCACGGGACTGACGCTGACCGTCACGCCGATGGCCGACGGGCAGATGGACCCGGACATTCAGCCCGCCCTCGATGCGGTATTTGCCGCCGGTCATAACGTGATTATCAGCCCGTTCAGCTCCCCCGGTGCCCTCGCGGCGCTCAGCGAGCACCTGACCGCAACCGGTAGCGCAATGGAGCAGCGCGGCGCGGTTGGCTGCGCGGGCTGGACCGGCAGTCTGGGCTCGGGGATCGGGCTTGCGGCTGCGGTCAATGATGCCCGTATCTCAATGCCATGGTATCGCGGCTCCGTGCGCCTGCCGGGCGTACTGGCGGCGGCATACGGTGCCGTACTGGCGGCGGAAGAAGACCCGGCCCGCCCGCTCAACGACCAGCCGCTGAACGGTATGGATATCGTGGCGATGCCGCAGCGTTCGGGGCGTAACGAGCAGGAAAGTGCCCTGCATAACGGGCTGACGCCGGTTGAGGTCGGGCCGGGCAATACGGTTCAGATTGTGCGCGCCGTCTCCACATACACGGTTTCCCCGCAGGGGGCCGAGGATGTTTCGCTGCTGGATATCACCTCCATCCGCACGCTGGACTACACGCGCAAGGCCTGCCGGGATCGTATTCGCCTGCGTTTTCCGAACGAGAAAAACACCGCCCGCATCCGCGACAAGGTGCGCAGCGAGCTGTACGACGTTCTGATGAAGCTCGAAGCCGCTGAGATTCTGGAAAACGTTGAACGCTGGCGGGACCGTCTCATTGTAGATCCGAGTGCGGAAGATCCGAACCGCGTGGATGCAATCATCCCGGCGGACGTGGTCAACGGGCTGCACGTCTTTGCAGGCCGCATCGATATGATTCTGTAAGGAACAACCATTATGGCTATTGAAGAATATGTGGGCTCCATTGTGATGGAGGTCGACAGTCGCGAGATTGAAATCACCGACTTTGATGTCCAGCACAACGCCGGGCGCAAGCTGGTGAAAACCATGAACAAGACTGGCCGCGCAAAAGGTATTTCCCGCAACATCGCCACGTGGGAACTGTCAATTTCGGCAGTCATCCCCGAAACCGATATCCCGGACTGGGCGAACCTTGAGGGGGTGAAAATCACCATCTACCCGCTCAACAAGAGCGAGAAGCGAACCTCCTATCTCGACTGCTTCACGACTGAAGTGGGCGAAAAATACACGGTCGATAACGAAGCCAAAATCGACATCAAAATGGGCGCACTGAATAAGGTTAATGCGTAATGGTCACTACGGAAAAAGGCACCCTGCCGGAAGGTGTTCTGTTTGACGGGAAGCTGCACCGTGATTTTGAGATGGGCGTAACCCTGATGAAGCACACCGCCGAGGCGCTTGATGCGACGGACGACGCGCTGGGCACAACGGATGGCTATGTCGGGGATACCTTCTATCGGATTGCGGTACTGGCCGCGTCGCTGGTCAGCCTGGGCGATATCCCGCGCGAGTCGCTGACGGCGCAGATGCTTTATGACAATCTCAGCGAGGCGGATTTTGACGTTCTCCGTGCCGCGCGGGACACGCTGACGGTAAAGCGGAAAGGCGGGAGTCCCGGCTCGCCGGGTTCAGATTCGCCGTCCTCGCCCTCGGGCGCTGCGGAGTAACCGAGGAGCGCATCATGGCGATGAGCCGTCCCGAGCTGGACTGCCACCTCGACGCGCTCATTCGTCTGAATGGCGGACGGGCGACGAAAAAAGATACCGGCCCTGTCAGGCAGACCTTTAAGTCATTGCGTAAGAACAAAAAAAAGGGAAAGACAAAACATGGCCGGTAACTTCAAAGTCGGGATGACCCTCACCGCTACTGACGAGGCGACGGCGGTACTGGTTAAGGGGATCAAGCTCACCACTAAGACCGCCGCCGATGCTGAAAAGGCAGCGGAGCGCGCCAGCAAAGAGCAAAAAAAATCCGCCGAGCAGTCTGTCCGCAGCACGCGGGCCGCTGCCGATGCTGAAAAGGCAGCGGAGCGCGCCAGCAAAGAGCAAAAAAAATCCGCCGAGCAGTCTGTCCGCAGCACGCGGGCCGCTGCCGATGAATCGCGTCGTTTAGCCAGCGCGCGCGAAACGCTCGGGATCAGAAGTGAAAAAACTATCCAGCGTGAAATCGACCGCACCCTTGCCAGCTATGGCCGCCTGACCCGTTCCGGCGTGCTGTCAGGCCGCGAACAGGAGCGGGCGTATGATGCAGCGATTGCGAAAGTCAGGACGCTACAGCGCGAAATGGGCAGTCTGGCGCAGGCGAGCAAGGCGGCAGGTGAAGCCGGTTCGGCTGCCGCACGTCAGCAGGCCAGCATCAGTCCGGGCGGTCTGTTGCGGGAGGGGGCGTCAGTTGCCGGTGGCGTGGCCGCTGCGGGGGCGGTGATGTCCCGCCCGGTGATGAAAAGCGTGGACTATGACAGCGAGCTGAGATCGATGGCGAACACCGCCTTCAGCGAAGGTGGTTTGAAGGGGCGTGAGAAAGGCTTAAAAACGCTCGACGCCGCTATCCGCAAGGCGGTGACCTACGGCGGAGGCTCAAAGGAAGATGCTATTCAGGCGCTCGGAGCCATGCTCTCCAGCGGTTCAATCGCGCAAAAGACGGCTATCGACCTCCTTCCTGATATCATGAAATATTCGACAGCAACGCAAACTAACCCATCTGACCTGGTCAGTATTGCCGTTGCGGGAAAAGATAGCTTTGGTCTGACTGATAAAGACATCCCGGTGGCCTTCAATATGGCGATTGCCGCAGGTAAGGCGGGCGGGTTTGAGCTTAAAGACATGGCGGTCTATTTGTCGTCGCAAATGGCTACTGCCAAAAATGCCGGCATGGGCGGGATTGATGACTTCGGCAAATTACTGTCACTCAACGAAGCCGCCCGTAAAACAGCCGGTAACAGCGCAGAGGCGGGCAACAACGTGATTAACCTTCTCGGCAAGCTGAACAGCTCTGATACCATCGCCACCGCAAGAAAAACGCAGTACAACGGCAAGGGGATCGACCTTCCCGGCAGCCTCGCCTCCGCCCGCGAGCGTAACATCGATCCGATTGAAGCCTTCTCCCGCATCGTGGACAAGGTTGCCTCCTCCAGTCCACAGTACCAGGCCATGCAGAAGCGTCTGAGCGAGGCTGAGGGGGATATTGAGAAACAGCGGATTCTGGAACAAATGGCGACAATTATTGAAGGGGGCACGGTCGGTAAAATCGTCCCGGACCGCCAGGCGCTGCTGGCGTTTCTGGGGTATCGCAACGCCCCGGAATACCGAAAGGAAGTCGAGGAGAAACTGAACCAGCAGAAAACCCTGCCGGAAGGTCAGCGCGAGGGCGATATTGACTATGAGTTCATGACTGGCTCGACAAAAGAAAAGCTCGCCAAAGCCAGCAACGCGCACGATTTTGCGCAAATCGACAGCGTCAGCAAACAAACGGTGATGGTCGGTAACATTGCCGAAAGCCTGGCAGAGCTGGAAACGCGCTTTCCGAAACTGGCCTCCGTCGCTGAAAGCGCCACCACGGCCATTCAGGCAATGACCGCCGCTGCGGTGGCGTTTGCGGGCATCAAATTTCTGACCAGCGGTGGCGCGGGTGCTGCCGCGTCGGCGGCCTCGGGGGCGACGGGGGCAGCCGGTGCCGCTGCGGGCGCGGCCGCAAAAGGCGGCGGCGTGTTAAGCGCGCTCGGCAGGCTCACGGGGATTGCAGGTGCTGCGACGGCGATGGCGACCTTCACCACGGATGAAGAAGATGAGGAGGTCATGAACGGCAAGGCCAGATGGAAGGCCATCCGGGAAAAATATCCGCAGCCGGTTATTGATGCCGCGCGTAAAAAATACCAGCCGTGGTATCAGTTCGGTGAGGGCTATTCAGGTGAGAACGAACGCTGGATAGCGCAGTATCTGGAAGACCAGAAAAAAAATGGCATCAGCAACGCGATGCCAGCCCCGGCTCAGGTTATGCCCGCCGTCACGCCGGGGGCGACGCCGTCAGGCGCACCGCAGCAGGACCTGACCGCACCGGCGTATCTGTCTGCGCCACAGCCTGCGCTCGCGCCCATCAATCTCACCACGCAGCTGGTGATTGACGGGCAGACGATTGCCGAGGTGGTGAACCAGCACAACGTGCTGGATGCTAACCGTGGTACGGGAGGTGGCTGATGGGCTGGGCTGAAAATCTTCAGGACGCGTCCTTCCGGGGCGTACGGTTTGACGTGCTGGCAACGCGCGAACAGGTGAGCCGCGACCACGCGGTCTATGAATACCCCAACGTTGACGGGGGCGACGTGCGGGATTTGGGGCGCAAGGCGCGCCCCTTCACGCTCACGGCGTTTTTATGGGGTCATACCTACGAATACCAGCTTCAGCAGCTGGTAGCCGCCCTCGACACGCCGGGTGACGGGGAGCTTATTCATCCGATTTACGGTTCAGTACCGTCCGTTATTGTGACGGGCTACAGCATCGGCCATGAAGCTGACAATATTGACAGCTGCACCGTTGAAATGAATTTCCTGGAGAACCGGCTGGGTACGGCGCTTTTCAGTAAGCCCCTGCCGGAGCTGTTCGGACAGGCGCTGTTTGACCGCCTGGATGAACTGACGCGCGAGGTGGCCGATTTCTTTGATTCGCTGACGGCGTATTTAAACACCGTTAATTCGCTGATTAAACAGATTAAAACCATCGAGTCAACGATGATTAACACGCTGCTGACGTTCAAAAGCGACGTGCTGTATACCGCTGAACAGCTGGCCGGACTCGCGGACGATCCTGCCGCGTTCATTTATGAACTCAGCGAGGTGCTGACCATTCACACCGCAAACGTTGCCAGTGCGATCCCCTCCCTGACGCTTGCAGAGTCCTCCACCACGCGCGGGCTTGCTCCCGCACCGGTGGAGGCCGCCAGTGCGACCACCGTCATTTCATCATGGGGTGAGATTGTGGCCGATATGGAGGAGCTTGTCGCCCTGCCGGACGCGCTGGTCAGCGGCAGCGTCACGCCAGCGGTCTCGATGCCGGTCAATGCCTCGCCTGATGATGTTCAGGACCTCCGCGCAGCCTACAGCGTACTGGCGGCGGCAGAGCTTGCCTCTGCTGCGTGTTCCTTGCTGACGGATGACGACCAGGCCAACGCCATGACGCCGGTCGATGTTGATCGCCTGGTCAGTGATGTACGGATACACATTCAGTTCTCGCTTGACGTGCTGCGCGCGCGTTACGAGCCACAGCGTCCGTTGGTCACCACGACGTCATCACCGGGTGCCATCAGCTGGCTGGCGCAGGCCGACCTGCTCAGAACCGTGGCGCTCGATGTGCAGACGCTGGGCCTGCTGGTTCTCTCCAGACGTCCGCCACTGACGCGCAAAACCCTCGAACACGACAGCTCCCTGCGCCTGCTGGCCCATAAGTGGTACGGCGATCACAACCGCGCGCCGGAGCTGCAACGCCTGAACCCGGATATCCGGGATCCGAACATGCTGATAAAAGGGATGGTGCTCAATGCCTATTCAAGATGACGGGCAGGATCGCGATAAAATCAGCCTGGTGATTGCGGGGCGCTCGCATTCTGACTGGAGCAGCTACCGCATCGACAGCGATTTTCTGAAGGCTGCCGACGCCTGGCAGCTGATGCTGGGTCTGCCCGACAAGGCTTTCCCCACGGATATTGTCAGGGGCGCGGTTGTGCGCCTCATGTGCGGCGATGATACGGTGCTGAGCGGGCGTATCGACCGTGTCAGCCGAAACGTTGCCCGCGACAGCGTGTCGCTGTCTCTCAGTGGCCGGGATGATGCGGCCATTCTGGTTGACTGCGCCGCGCCTGTCTTCAGTGCTAACCAGATAACCCTGGATGAGGTTATCGAGCGGATTGTCCGCCCGCTGGGTATCCGCAATATACGCATCCAGGCACAGGACGCCCCACGCAACGACAAAGTGACCATTGAGCCGGGCATGCGGGCGTGGGATGCGCTCGAAAAAGCCGCCGCCGGTCGCGGTCTGTGGCCGTGGTTCGAGCCGGACGGTACGCTGGTTGTCGGCGGGCCTGATTACACATCACAGCCGGTTGATACGCTGGTCCTGCGCCATGACGGCAACGGGAACAACGTGTTATCCCTGAGCGATACCCGCTCTGTTGACGGCTGCTTTTCCGAGCTGACCGCGCTGTCTCAGGGCCACGCCCGCCACGAGGACAGCAAAAAAGACGACGTGGCTATCGTCACCCCTGACCGGTGGAACGAGGACGGCAGTTTCCGCTTCCTGCGCAATGATGACGATGACGATGATACGTCAGGTCAGACCGGTAAGCATAACCTCAGCGCGGTGGCGAAAGACCCGACGGTCAGCTACTACCGCCCCCAGATTATCACCCTTGGCGATACCGGAAACCTTGAACAGCTGAACTACCAGGCAAAAAAGGCGATGAGCGATGCGCGGCTTTCCGGGCTTGATATCACCGCAGAGGTGCGGGGACACAGAACGGCCAGCGGCATCGTCTGGACGCCGGGGCAGCGCGTGCGGATCGTCAGCGAGCATCACGGGTTCGACGAGATATTTTTCCTGATGGGGCGTCAGCTCAGCGGCGGCAGGAACGGCCAGACCACCACGCTGCGCTTTAAAGAGGATGGCGTCTGGATCCCCGACGCGTTCCCGCGCGAGAAAAAACACTGCCGCCGTCGCGGGAAGCGCAAAAAAGACGACGTGGCAATCGTGGAAGTATAGGAACGAAGACTATGTGGCACAAAGTTAATCAGCGCATCGCGCAGGCGCTCCAGAACATCCGTCAGACGTTCCGGGCCGTGATCAGCACAGCGGATGCATCAACCAAAGTGCAGCGCGTACAGATGACCGGCCTTGCCGGAGAGCCCCTTGACGGGGCGGAGTACTTTCAGCACTATGGCTTCACCTCAACCCCGCATCCCGGCACGATGGCCATCGCGGTTCCGGTGAACGGGAAAACGTCCCACAGCGTCATCGTGGCGACGGAGCACGGCGCGTATCGCCTCGCCGCGCTCAAAACCGGCGAGGTGGCGCTCTACACCGACGAGGGCGTCAGCATTGTGCTGAAGCGCGGTAAGATTATCGAGGCGACCTGCGACGAATACCGCGTGAAGTGTAAAACCTACAGCGTCGAGGCAGAGCAAAGCGCAGACTTTACCACCCCGCAGCTGACGGCCAGTGAGGAGGTCATCGCCACCGGCAAAATCAGCGGCAATGGCGGCATGGCTATAAAAGGTGGCGAAGGTGGCGCGACGGCCACCTTTGAGGGTACTCTCCGCCAGACCGGCGGCCGCTATGAGACTGACGGCGACGTCGTCGCCGGTAGCGTGTCGCTCAAAGGACATGAACACCCTAACGGTGACGGCGGTCGCCCGACCGGTGCCCCGACAGCCTAACCGCTGAACTCCCTCAGCAACTCTCTTTTTGCCATGCTGCCATTATGGCGGCATGGACCAGACTCTCTCCCCCCTTACCGGCGATTATGAAACAGGCCGGACCCGAACCCTTCAGAACGCGGTTTATCTGCGTCTGAAAACCCCGCTCGCCAGCTACTGGGCTGACACGAAAATGGGTTCACGACTTCATGAGCTGAAGCGGGAGAAAGACCTGCCGCGCGTTCATATGCTGGCAAAACAGTATGCGCAGCAGGCGCTCCAGCCACTTCTGGATGATGGCAGAGCGCAGGCTATAACCGTTGACACCTTCGACGACAGGCCCGGCTGGCTTCTGCTTCTCATCACCGTGACCGATGGCAGAGGAACGCCGCAGACATTCACGCATCCGGTGAGGATCAAATAATGCCGTTTCCCGTTCCCTCATTAGACGACACCACAGAGCAGCAGCTGCGCGATATCCAGAACGCGCTGCCGGATGAAAGCGTTGATACCAGCTCTGACAGTGATTACGCGGTACGCGCCCGAGCGGTGGCTGGTGTCGCTGACGGGCTGTATGCGCATCAGGGCTGGATGGTCCGCCAGATTTTCCCCGACACCGCCGACCCGGAATATCTGGAGCTGCACTGCCGCCAGCGCAACGTATACCGCAAGAAGGCGACTAGCGCAGCGGGAGAAGCTGCTATTACCGGCACGCCCGATAAGGTGCTGCCGTCCGGCTCGCAAATCCGTATTGACAATATCAGCGTCGTCACAACCAGCGCCTGCACCACAGGCGCGGACGGCAGGGCGACCGTCCCGGTTAAAAGTACATCGACGGGAAGCGCCAGCAATACGGCCTCCTCTGTCACGGCAATGCTGGTCAGTCCGCCCGAGGGCATCAACAGCAGCGCGGTCCTCTCGCCCCTGACCGGCGGTACGGACACGGAGACGGATGCCAGCCTGCTGGCCCGCTACCTCGAAATACTGCGTCGTCCTCCGGCAGGCGGAAACAAGTACGACTATAAGCGCTGGGCGCTGGAAGTCGACGGCGTGACCTCTGCTTACGTTGAGCCGCTGCGCCGGGGTCTTGGCACCGTCGATATTGCGATCACATCGAACAACGACCTGCCGCCGCAGACGCTGATTGATACCGTACTGGCGCACATCGAAGACGTCAGGCCGGTTACGGCGAAAGATACGCTGGTTGTCGCTCCGTCCCGTAAAGCCGTTGATTTTCTGGTGAGGGTACGGCTCAGCGGTATCTCACTTGCTGCGGCAAAAAATGCCATCACCGACACCATTACGGACTTCATGAACCGGCTTGAGCCAGGGCAGGAGCTGGTCATCTCCCAGCTGGAAACGCAGATATCGCTTATCCCCGGCATTACCGACCGCAAGATTGTGCTGCCGGAGTCAAACGTTCCGGCAGTGATTGACGAGACGACGTGGGAGTGGCTTCGCCCCGGCACCATCGACGTGGAGCAGTTTGCATGAACACGGTTGATTTGTTCCGGGCGATGATGCCTCCGGTCAGCTATGACCCGAACGCGAAGTTCCTGTCCGCTGAACTGGGGGCTGAAGCAGCTGTTATGGACACCGTGCGGGCATCCGCCCGCCGCGTTCTGGATTCCATCACGCCATTTTACGCCACCGTCACGCTGTCAGACTGGGAGAGGATTTATGAGCTTGCCCCGCGTGATGGTGCGACGATTCAGGAGCGCCGCCAGAACGTACTGGTCAGGATGGCCGCCACCGGCGGGCTGTCGATTCCGTACTTTATCAATCTTGCAGCAAGCCTTGGCTACACCATCACCATCACCGAGCCGCGCGCATTTCAGACGGGGATAAACCGCTGCGGGGATCGCCTTTACGTCGAGGGGATGCGCTGGGTCTGGCAGGTCAATGTGCTGGGAGCCAGCACGCCACGATACCGCTTCCGTTGCGGCTCCTCAGCGGCGGGCGAGCCGTTGCTGGCATTCGGTGAATCTGTTTTAGAAACGACTTTTAAAGACCTTAAACCCGCGTTTACGGACTGTTATTTTACGTATGAGGATGAAACATAATGCGCCCTTTAATGCCATCGGTTGACACACCCGATAAGCTCTTTCACGACGGCGATCCGACTCAGGGTATTGAGGGGACGATTGTCGAAGCGGAGTTCATGAACAATCACCAGGCGGCAACCCAAAGTGTGCAGCAGGAGCTGATTAACGTTCTGGCGGCTGCGGCCATGCAGCCGGACCCGGCCAAACAGGATCAGCTTGTAACCGCCATCAGGGCCATCATTAATGCCCCGGAAAAAGGCTGGGTTCAGACCGTAAACGGCTTAAGTCCCGACGCGAACGGTGCGGTCAGTATCAAGATTGACAATATTAGCGATGCAGGAACGGCTGCAAAAGCGACAGTCGTCACATCCCCTACAGATACAACAGCAGGAAGGGTGCTGGCAGTTGGTTATGGCGGGTGGGGCATTAAAAATGGAACAGCGCCTTACCTTGCCAGTATTTTCGATATAGCGTGCAGCGGAATGTATGCGGCACTCGGGAAGGGGGCAACAACACCGACAGAGGGTATGCCAGATGATTCTGGTAATACCCGCTACGGTGTTCTTGCAGCAAACATTTATACAGACCAGTACTGGGTAACGCTAATCAGCAACCGGGAATATTACGTCGGGAATGTTAACGCAGCCAACAGGAGTGTTACGTGGTATCGGTTTTACAACACGGCTTGCAAGCCTACGGCTGCTGATACAAATGCAGTTTCTAAAACTGGCGACACGATGACAGATAAGCTCACCATGAACGTTGATGGTGAGGCAATCAGGTTAAAGCCCAAAACGGCGGGTTATGCCAGCTATATCATTTGTTCTGACTCTGCTAATGCCAACCACTGGTATGTGGGTGCAGGTTCAGCCACGAATGCTAACGTTACGCTTCTTAATTACAAAGGGGCAAACAACAGCATCACTTTAAACTCTGACGGTACCGTTAACCTGAACCCTACCCAGGGGAAATCCGCAATAGTTAACGGTCCCCTTCAGGTTGGCACGGTTGGCTCTGCAATTTTGAACATCGGTGACGGCGATTCAGGTTTGCGGAGTTCAGTTGATGGGGCAGTTGACCTGTGGGCTAACAATCAGAAACGCGGCTACTGGAATACCACAACATTCTCATTCGTAGGGCAGATTATCCCGTCCGATTACGCCAACTTTGATGCGCGTTACGGCGGCGGAAAGACAACGACCGGGACCAACAACGCCTACTACACGCATGCAAACGGCGTTGTGTTTATGCAGGCGGTCAGGAGTATTGCAGTCGGTAATAACGCCACAGTGACGGTAACACTGCCAACATCTTTCCCTAACGGAATTCTGGGGGTTGGGGCAAGCTTTTACGGTACCGGGGGTCAAGACCAGGACTCCTATTATCTGTGCACACCAGTCGGTAAAAACCAGGTGACCATCAACACCCACAACTGCAACGGCACGTTCTCACTAATCGTTTCAGGTTATTAAAATGAAAAAATACTTTAGTAATTCAGAGAGCAGCTTTTACGTCGAAGAGACGGTGATTGCCTATCGTGAGAATGGGCTTCCTTTGCCGCCAGACCTCTTTGAGGTAACGGAGGAGGAGTACGAGTCTTTCATGGTATCGCCTCACGGAATGACGCCGCACTACAACATCAAAAATAAAGCCATGGAATGGGCTGCCGTTGCTCTGCCTGAGCCTGATTATGTTGACGAGGCTGAAAAGCTAAAAGCCCGATTAATGCGGGATGCTGAAGCGATTATTGCGCCCCTGCAACGTGCTGTTAAGTATGGCATTGCTACTGACGAGGAAAAAGCCCTGCTGGAGAGCTGGGAGGTTTACACCGTCCTGCTTAGCCGGGTTGATACGTCAAAAGCCCCGGATATTGAATGGCCATCCCCTCCCAATTGATCGGCTCAAACGATCAATGCAGAGATATTGATCTGTAGCACCTATTTGAATAGTGCGGCTATTAGAAGAAAACTATCCCCTTATTTCATAATGGGGGGTTGTAGTGGAGCTAACAGAGCTTGAACGCGAGGTTTTGACCTGGTTTATTGGCGAGAACTGGCAGGATTTCGCCGAAAAGGCAGAAGAGTTTTTAGGTGTGAATGGCTTGCACAGATTGGCTGAGAAGTTAAACCTTCAAACACAGACAAGTTAAGTAATAAACCCCGGCGCTAAACCGGGGTTATTTTTTACCCACAATTTAACGTTACAATCAATTCTGGACAGTCCAAAAACGCTAAAAATTCTAGCTTCCCACAGTCCAGAATTGACTGCTAAACAGTCTAGAAAATTTCGCCGCGCTACAGCCATCCGGCAAATCACAACATGGCACCCAGGCTTAACGCCACCATAATCACCACCGTTAATATCCCCAGCAGCGGCGCCACCCATTTCAGATAACGCACGTAAGGCACGCGGGCGATAGCCAGACCGCCCATCACGACGGCTGAGGTGGGAGTGATCAGGTTAACGATGCCGGACGCCGACTGGTAAGCCGTGACCACCAGGTCGCGGTTGACGTTAGCGAAATCGGCAAGGGGTGCCATGATCGGCATCGTCAGAACGGCAAGGCCGGACGAAGAAGGCACAAGAAACGACAGCACCACTTCCAGCCAGTACATCACGTTGATGAACGCCACCGTCGATAACCCGGTAACCATCCCCTCGGCGCTGTGCAAAATGGTGTGGGTAATCATGCCCTTATCCATGATGACTACGATACCGCGCGCAATGCCGATAATCAGCGCGACGCCCAGCAAATCTCGCGCGCCGTTGATAAACGTCGACGTCAGCTCTTCTTCGCTCATGCGGGCGATCAGCCCGACGATAATCGCGCTGGCGAGGAACACCGCCGAGATCTCCGCCATCCACCAGCCCAGCACCGCCACGCCGTAGATCATCACCGCGAAGGCGAGGGCAAAAATCACCAGAATGATTTTGCGCACCGGGGTAAATTCCAGCGACTGTTCGCCCTTGTCGCCGAGGAAATGGGCGCGGTTCTCTTCCTGCTTGTCGGCAACGATCGACAGCGACGGATCCTGACGCACCTTACGGGCGTAACGCATCACCCACGCCACGCAGATGATCCAGCCGATCACCAGCAGCGCGATGCGCAACATGATGCCGTTGGTGAAGGGGATCCCGGCGGCGTTGGCGGCGATCACCGTGGCAAACGGGTTGATGGTGGAGCCGAGCGTGCCGATCCCCGCGCCAAGCAGCACGGTGGAGGCGGCGACCACCGGGTCGAACCGCGCGGCCAGCATTACCGGCACCAGCAGGGTGTAGAACGGCAGCGACTCTTCGGCCATGCCGTAAATCGTGCCGCCTGCGGCAAACAGCGCCATCAGGATCGGGATCATCCACTCCTCGCGGCCGCGAAGCCGGGTGGTGACGCGCTCGATCCCGGCGTCAATCGCACCGGTTTTGGTGACGATCCCGAGAAATCCCCCGATGATCAGGATAAACAGCGCCACGTCGATGGCCCCGGCCTGGCCGGACTCCGGATCGTACAGCCCGGCAATCGGCGCCATCAGGACGGAAACCAGCCCCTGTGGTTGCGCCGCCACGTGCGCGTAGGTTCCGGCAACCGGCACTTCTTTGCCGAGCGCCTCGTTCATTGCCATATGGTACTGCCCGGCCGGTACAACCCACGTCAGCACGGCTACAACGGCAATCAGAAAAAAGAGGATGGTGTAAGCGGAGGGAAACTTGAACTTGCCCATGATGTTCTCCTGAACCCAGCGCACCCCGCGGCGCGCCGGGCGGTGATTAGTCGCCGAGTGTCGCCACCATGACCGCTTTAATGGTGTGCATGCGGTTTTCTGCTTCGTCGAAGACGATGGAGTTCGGTGATTCGAAGACCTCTTCCGTCACCTCCAGTCCCTTCAGCCCGTACGCCATCTCGATCTCGCGGCCCACTTTGGTGTGCTCGTTGTGGAACGCCGGCAGGCAGTGCATGAACTTGACGTTCGGGTTGCCGGTTGCCTTCATCACCTGGGCGTTAATCTGATACGGCTTCATCAGGCTGACCCGCTCGGCCCAGGCGTCTTTCGGCTCGCCCATCGAGACCCACACGTCGGTGTAGAGGAAGTCGGTCCCCTGCACGCCTTCTTCCACGTCGTCGGTGAGGGTGATGCGCGCGCCCGTCTCTTTGGCGATGGCGCGGCACTGCTCAACCAGCCCCGCTTCCGGCCAGAAGGATTTCGGCGCGACGAGGCGGATATCCATCCCCATCTTGGCCGCACCCACCATCAGGGAGTTGCCCATGTTGTTGCGCGCGTCGCCGAGATAGGCAAAGCTCAGCTCCGGCAGGGTTTTGCCCGGCGCGTGCTCCAGCATGGTCATCAGGTCGGCGAGGATTTGGGTGGGGTGGAACTCGTCGGTCAGGCCGTTCCACACCGGCACGCCCGCGTACTCGCCCAGTTCTTCGACGATGGCCTGGCCGTAGCCGCGGTATTCGATGCCGTCATACATGCGGCCCAGCACGCGGGCGGTGTCTTTCATCGACTCTTTATGGCCGATCTGCGATCCGCTTGGGCCGAGGTAGGTCACCTGAGCGCCCTGGTCAAACGCGCCCACTTCGAAGGCGCAGCGGGTGCGGGTAGAGGTTTTTTCAAAGATCAGGGCGATGTTTTTCCCGACCAGGGTTTGCTTCTCGCGCCCGGCTTTTTTGGCCGCCTTCAGCTCGATGGCGAGGTCGATCAGGTACTGGATCTCCGCCGGGGTGTAGTCCAGCAGTTTCAGGAAGTTGCGGTTTTTCAGGTTGATGGTCATGGGTAAATCCTTTTTAAAATTTGTGCTGTCTGATGCCCTTACCCCGGCCCTCTCCCACGGGGAGAGGGGGGCTTACATTCCCTCTCCCTCCGGGAGAGGGTTAGGGTGAGGGGGGTTAGTTACGAATCAACGTGCCTTTCTCGCCCGCCAGGATCTCCGCGCCGTCGGCCAGTGCGCCGATCCCGGCAATGCCGTTGCAGGCTTCAACGAACTCGCGGCAGGCGGCCACTTTCGGCCCCATCGATCCGGCGTCGAACTGCATGCCCCTGAGCAGTTCCGGCGTCACCTGCGCCAGCGGGCGCTGGGTCGGTTTGCCCCAGTCGAGGTACACCGCGTCGGCATCGGTCAGGATCAGCAGGGCATCCGCCTCAATCTGGCGCGCCAGCAGGGCGGCGGAGAGGTCTTTGTCGATCACCGCCTCAATCCCGCGATAGCCGTTGGCGTTTTCCACCACCGGCACGCCGCCGCCGCCGTTGCAGATCACCAGGTGGTCGCGCTGAATCAGCGCCGTGATGGCGTCGCTCTCGACGATGCGCTTCGGCTGCGGAGAGGGCACCACGCGGCGGACGTAGCTGCCGTCGGCCTTGAACACCCAGCCTTTTTCCGCCGCCAGCGCTTTTGCCTGGGCTTCGCTGTACACTGGGCCGATGTACTTGGTCGGGTTGCGGAAGGCCGGGTCGGCGGCGTCAACTTCCACCTGGGTGAGCAGGACGCTCACCTCGCGCTGGGGCAGGTTGTTTTTCAGCGCCTGCTGGAGCATGTAGCCGATCATCCCCTGGCTTTCGGCACCGAGAACGTCCAGCGGGTAGGGCGTCACTTTGTCATAAGCGCTGTTCTGCAGCGCCAGCAGCCCGACCTGCGGCCCGTTGCCGTGCACCAGCACCACGCGCCACTGTTCCGTCAGCCCGGCGATGGTGCGGGCGGCCTGCTCGATGTTCTGGCGCTGGATCTCCGCTTCCAGCGGCTCGCCGCGCTTGAGCAGCGCGTTGCCGCCAAGCGCCACAACCAGAGTGGGTTTTCGTTCCATGATGGCTCCTTTAAATTCCGTCGCGTTCCAGCGGGCAGCTCATGCAGCGCGCGCCGCCGCGGCCGCGTCCGAGTTCGTCGCCAGGGATGGGCAGTACGGTGATGCCCGCTTTGTCGTACTTCTCGTTGGTCCAGACGTTGCGCTCGTAGCCGATCACTACGCCCGGGCGGATGGTCAGCACGTTGTTGGCGTCGTTCCACTGCTCGCGCTCGGCCTCAAAGGCGTCGCCGCCGGTGGTGATCAGGCGCACCTGGCTAATGCCGAGCGCCTTCTCGATGGCGTGCAGCAGGTCGGTTTCCTGGGTGCGCAGCAGGCCGCCGCGTCCGTCCGGGGTGAGCGTCCAGCACTGGGCGTCTTTGCGCACCACTTCCGGGTAGACGGAGAAGGTGTCCACGTCGATGTGGGTCATGACGGTGTCGAGGTGCATGCAGGAGCGGTGTTTTGGCAATTCAACGGCGATCACGCGCTCTGCCTGGCGGTGTTTGAACAGGCTGTTGGCGAGAAACTCCACGCCCTGCGGCGTCGTGCGTTCGGACATGCCGATCAGGACCGCGCCGCGGCCAATCACTAATACGTCGCCGCCTTCTAAGGTGGCGTGGTCGTAATTAATATTCTCGTTGCCGAAATACTTAATAAAATCGCCGTCGGCAAACGCCGGGTGCCAGCGATATATTGCCCGCAGGTTATTGGTTTCACGCTGACGGGCCGTTTTCGCCATCGGGTTAATAGAGACGCCGTTATAAATCCAGCACGAGGTATCGCGGGTAAATAAATGGTTCGGCAGCGGCTTCATAATAAAATCATTCGCCGTGTGGGTATCGACCACCATATTTTTAATGGCTGCCGGAATTTCACCGTAGGTTAATCCGCCGCTTAATCTGCGCGCCAGTTCGCGGTGCGGCATATCCGCCAGCCAGCCGCGGACGTCGCCGGCAAAGGTGGGGCCGAGGCGGTAGTCGGAGATTTGCGTATCCAGCAGCCAGGCCTTCGCCTCTGCAATATCAAGGGTTTGTGTCAGAAGGTCGGTCAACAGCAGGACTTCCACACCCTGCTCGCGCAGCGTGTTTGCGAAAATGTCATGCTCCTCACCCGCCCGTTCAACCGAGAGCACGTCGTCAAATAGCAGCTCCTGACAGTTTGACGGGGTTAAACGTTTAAGACTTAAATTTGGGCGGTGCAGCATAACGCTACGCAATTGACCAATTTCAGAACCGACGTAATGCTTTTCCATAATTATTCCTTTAACTGTTTTTCAGAATAAAAAGGGCATGCGCCATGTGATTTATTTAATTGCATGGCGGCTAAGCTCAATTGATTTCGTGATTCATACTAGGCAGTTAAATAATCCGTAATGTGATATTGCTCACGCGAAACCGGATATTAAGGGGTTTGTTTTCATTTGCATGATTCGCATCAGATAATGATTAATTTCATATTATTGAGGGGTGAATAGCTAAGCAGGATCCGGTGGCATTATTTGAGGTTGTTATTATTTTGTAGATTTTAATCTTTTGAAACATCTTGTTATGTTGCTGATTTTAAATAATAAATATTATGCATAAGAATGGCTATGCAATTAACGTAATTAACTATTTTTGACTTAAGAAAAATCAATAAATAATTATGGTTTTTTAGAGCAAATTATCAAAACAGTAAAGTGTGAGGCGGTAACGGGTTTTGTTAATTAGAGAGCATGATCAAGAGGTTATAACAGCCGTGCGATAAGCACGGATCGAGGTTATGCATAACCCCTGCATAAATGCCTGGGCAGGGTTAACAGCAAATTAACACCATTCCCGATAAACATGCGCTCGCGCAAACCTCTTCCAAAAAGGGCTGGTATGGCAGCCGGGATTCTCGTATAAGAGATAAAAATGAAACATTGTTTTATATTGAGGGTTAAAACATGATTATTGGCAACATCCACCATCTGCAGTCCTGGCTGCCTGACGATCTTCGTCAGGCCATTGAGCACGTCAAAGCCCATGTCACCGACGCCACGCCGCTCGGGAAACACGACATCAACGGCAACAGCCTGTTTTATCTGGTCTCGGAAGACGTGACCCAGCCGTTCGCCGAGCGCCGCGCCGAGTTCCACGCGCGCTATCTGGACATCCAGATAATTATGAAAGGCCAGGAAGGGATGACTTTCAGCACCCTGCCGCACGGCACGCCGGACACCGACTGGCTGGCGGACAAAGACATCGCGTTCCTGCCGGAAGGCGAGCAGGAGAAAACCGTGGTGCTGAGCGAAGGGGATTTTGTGGTGTTCTGGCCGGGCGAAGTGCACAAGCCGCTGTGCGCCGTGGGAGCGCCGGCGCAGGTGCGTAAGGTTGTGGTGAAGATGCTGGTAGAGTAACCCTTACCCCTCACCCTAACCCTCTCCCCAAAGGGGAGAGGGAACTGCACCGAGCCATCTTTTCCCCCTCGCCCCTATGGGGAGAGGGCCGGGGTGAGGGGCAATATGTGATCCAGCTTAAATTTCCCGCACTCCCTCTCCCCTTCCCATTTACCTGTGCTTTTTCTGCGTCATAGTATGATCGTTAAATTAATGAACGCTGTTCTATAATGTAGAACAAAATGATTCAGCAAGGAGATCTCATGCCGCAGTCCGCGTTGTTCACGGGAATCATTCCCCCTGTCTCCACCATTTTTACCGCCGACGGCCAGCTCGATAAGCAGGGCACCGCCGCGCTGATCGACGATCTGATCAAGGCAGGCGTCGACGGCCTGTTCTTCCTGGGCAGCGGCGGCGAGTTCTCCCAGCTCGGCGGCGAAGAGCGTAAAACCATTGCCCGCTTTGCTATCGATCATGTCGATCGCCGCGTGCCGGTGCTGATCGGCACCGGCGGCACCAACGCCCGGGAAACCATTGAGCTGAGCCAGCACGCGCAGCAGGCGGGCGCGGACGGCATCGTGGTGATTAACCCCTACTACTGGAAAGTGTCGGAAGCGAATCTGATCCGCTACTTCGAGCAGGTGGCGGACAGCGTCACGCTGCCGGTGATGCTCTATAACTTCCCGGCGCTGACCGGGCAGGATCTGACCCCGGCGCTGGTGAAAAACCTGGCCGACTCGCGCAGCAATATTATCGGCATCAAAGACACCATCGACTCCGTCGCCCACCTGCGCAGCATGATCCACACCGTCAAAGCCGCCCATCCGCACTTCACCGTGCTGTGCGGCTACGACGATCATCTGTTTAATACCCTGCTGCTCGGCGGCGACGGGGCGATTTCGGCCAGTGGCAACTTTGCACCGCAGGTGTCGGTGAATCTTCTGAAAGCCTGGCGGGATAAAGACGTGGCGAAAGCGGCTGAGTATCATCAGACCTTACTGCAAATACCGCAGATGTATCAGCTGGATACGCCGTTTGTGAACGTCATTAAAGAGGCGATAGTGCTCTGCGGCCGCCCGATTTCCACGCACGTTCTGCCGCCAGCCTCGCCGCTGGACGCGCCGCGCAAGGCGCAGCTGAAAACTCTGCTGCAACAGCTCAAGCTTTGCTGAGCCGGACGATAACGATGACCATTGAGAAAATTTTCACCCCACAGGATGACGCGTTTTATGCGGTGATCACCCACGCGGCGGGGCCGCAGGGCGCGCTGCCGCTGACTCCGCAGATGCTGATGGAATCTCCCAGCGGCAACCTGTTCGGCATGACGCAGAACGCCGGGATGGGCTGGGATGCCAACAAGCTGACCGGCAAAGAGGTGCTGATTATCGGTACTCAGGGCGGCATCCGCGCCGGAGACGGACGTCCGGTCGCGCTGGGCTACCACACCGGGCACTGGGAGATCGGCATGCAGATGCAGGCGGCGGCGAAGGAGATCACCCGCAACGGCGGGATCCCGTTCGCGGCCTTCGTCAGCGATCCGTGCGACGGCCGTTCTCAGGGCACGCACGGCATGTTTGATTCCCTGCCGTACCGCAACGACGCGGCGATCGTGTTTCGCCGCCTGATCCGCTCCCTGCCGACGCGGCGGGCGGTGATCGGCGTGGCGACCTGCGATAAAGGGCTGCCCG
Organism: Enterobacter sp. JMULE2; assembly: GCF_013337145.1. Classification (NCBI taxonomy): domain Bacteria; kingdom Pseudomonadati; phylum Pseudomonadota; class Gammaproteobacteria; order Enterobacterales; family Enterobacteriaceae; genus Enterobacter; species Enterobacter sp. JMULE2. The sequence goes on along the minus strand of NZ_SGWD01000017.1, from coordinate 270,692 downwards.
CCACCATGATTGCGCTGGCCGCGATGCACGACCTGCCGACCATTCTGGTGCCGGGCGGGGCGACGCTGCCACCGACCGTGGGGGAAGACGCGGGCAAGGTCCAGACCATCGGCGCGCGCTTCGCCAACCACGAATTGTCATTGCAGGAGGCCGCCGAGCTGGGCTGTCGCGCCTGCGCGTCGCCGGGCGGCGGGTGTCAGTTCCTCGGCACGGCAGGTACCTCGCAGGTGGTCGCGGAGGCGCTGGGTCTCGCGCTGCCGCACTCCGCGCTGGCGCCGTCCGGGCAGGCGGTGTGGCTGGAGATCGCCCGCCAGTCGGCGCGTGCGGTGAGCGAGCTGGATAACCGCGGCATCACCACACGCGATATCCTCACCGACAAAGCCATCGAAAACGCCATGGTGATCCACGCGGCATTCGGCGGCTCCACCAATTTACTGCTGCACATTCCGGCCATCGCCCACGCGGCGGGCTGCACGATCCCGGACGTTGAGCACTGGACGCGCGTCAACCGCAGGGTGCCGCGCCTGGTGAGCGTGCTGCCCAACGGCCCGGACTATCATCCGACCGTGCGCGCGTTCCTCGCGGGCGGCGTGCCGGAGGTGATGCTTCATCTGCGCGATCTCGGCCTGCTGCACCTGGACGCCATGACCGTGACCGGCCAGACGGTGGGCGAGAACCTCGACTGGTGGCAGGCGTCCGAGCGCCGGGCGCGCTTCCGTCAGTGCCTGCGCGAGCAGGACGGCGTGGATCCGGATGACGTGATCCTGCCGCCGGAGAAGGCAAAAGCGAAAGGGCTGACCTCGACGGTCTGCTTCCCGACGGGCAACATCGCGCCGGAAGGGTCGGTGATCAAGGCCACGGCGATCGACCCGTCGGTGGTGGGCGAAGATGGCGTGTACCGCCACACCGGCCGGGTGCGGGTGTTTGTCTCGGAAGCGCAGGCGATCAAGGCCATCAAGCGGGAAGAGATTAAGCAGGGCGATATCATGGTGGTGATCGGCGGCGGGGCCGTCCGGCACCGGTATGGAAGAGACCTACCAGCTAACCTCCGCGCTCAAGCATATCTCGTGGGGCAAAACGGTATCGTTAATCACCGATGCGCGCTTTTCGGGCGTGTCGACGGGCGCCTGCTTCGGCCACGTGTCGCCTGAGGCGCTGGCGGGCGGGCCGATTGGCAAGCTGCGCGATAACGACATCATCGAGATTGCCGTGGACCGCCTGACCCTCACGGGTAGCGTGAACTTCATCGGCACGGCGGACAACCCGCTGACGCCGGAAGAGGGGGCGCGCGAGCTGGCACGGCGGCAGACGCATCCGGACCTGCACGCCCACGACTTTTTGCCGGACGATACCCGGCTGTGGGCGGCGCTGCAGTCGGTGAGCGGCGGCACCTGGAAAGGCTGTATTTATGACACCGATAAAATTATCGAGGTAATTAACGCCGGTAAAAAAGCGCTCGGCATTTAATTATTTTTAGAGGTAAAACCGTCTGCGGGAAATATTCCGCTGACGGCTTTGTCGTTTTTGTTATTTAATAATATAAACAATGGCTTGAGATATATCGGTGGCGTCACAAAAGCAAAATAACGTAATTCAGAAATAAGATATGACCATTGCTGGTTAATTGAACAGCTCATTACACTCCATTAACACGATGTTGTAATTCAGCACACTACATAAGGGTGTAATTCTGATGACGCAATTAACCATGAAAGATAAAATTGGCTACGGGCTGGGTGACACCGCCTGCGGCTTCGTCTGGCAGGCCACCATGTTCCTGCTGGCCTATTTCTACACCGACGTCTTCGGCCTGTCGGCGGGGATTATGGGCACGCTGTTTTTGGTCTCCCGCGTGCTCGACGCCGTGACCGACCCGCTGATGGGGCTGCTGGTAGACCGCACCCGCACGCGGCACGGCCAGTTCCGCCCGTTTCTGCTGTGGGGTGCCATCCCGTTCGGCATCGTCTGCGTGCTGACCTTCTACACGCCGGACTTCTCCGCGCAGGGCAAGATCATCTACGCCTGCGTGACCTACATTCTCCTGACCCTGGTCTATACCTTCGTTAACGTGCCGTACTGCGCCATGCCGGGCGTCATTACCGCCGACCCGAAAGAGCGTCACGCCCTGCAGTCCTGGCGCTTCTTCCTGGCCGCGGCGGGCTCGCTCGCCATCAGCGGCATCGCGCTGCCGCTGGTCAGCATCATTGGCAAAGGGAACGAGCAGGTGGGCTACTTCGGCGCCATGTGCGTTCTGGGGCTGAGCGGCGTGGTGCTGCTCTACGTCTGCTTCTTCACCACCAAAGAGCGCTACACCTTTGAGGTGCAGCCGGGCTCGTCGGTGGCGAAAGATCTTAAGCTGCTGCTGGGCAACAGCCAGTGGCGGATCATGTGCGCGTTCAAGATGATGGCGACCTGCTCTAACGTGGTGCGCGGCGGGGCGACGCTCTACTTCGTCAAATACGTAATGGATCACCCGGAGATGGCGACCCAGTTCTTACTCTACGGCAGCCTCGCCACCATGTTCGGCTCGCTCTGCTCCTCCCGTCTGCTGGGCCGCTTCGACCGCGTTACCGCCTTCAAGTGGATCATCGTCGCCTACTCGCTGATCAGCCTGCTGATTTTCGTCACCCCGGCGGAGCATATTGCGCTGATTTTTGCCCTCAACATTCTGTTCCTGTTCGTCTTTAACACCACCACGCCGCTGCAGTGGCTGATGGCCTCTGACGTGGTGGATTACGAGGAGAGCCGCAGCGGTCGCCGCCTCGACGGGCTGGTGTTCTCCACCTACCTGTTCAGCCTGAAGATTGGCCTGGCGATTGGCGGGGCGGTGGTGGGCTGGATCCTGGCGTACGTGAACTACTCCGCCAGCAGCAGCGTGCAGCCGGTCGAGGTGCTGACCACCATCAAAATTCTGTTCTGCGTGGTGCCGGTGGTGCTCTACGCGGGCATGTTCATCATGCTGTCGTTTTATAAGCTCACCGACGCCCGCGTGGAGGCCATCAGCCAGCAGCTGATCAAACACCGCGCGGCGCAGGGCGAGGCCATTCCCGACGCAGCGACAGCCGCATCCCATTAACCGGAGGCACTATAGAAATCACCAACCCAATACTCACCGGCTTCAACCCGGACCCGTCCCTGTGCCGCCAGGGCGAGGACTACTACATCGCCACTTCGACCTTCGAGTGGTTCCCGGGCGTGCGCATCTACCACTCCCGTGACCTGAAAAACTGGTCGCTGGTCAGCACCCCGCTGGACCGCGTGTCGATGCTGGACATGAAGGGCAACCCGGACTCCGGCGGCATCTGGGCGCCGTGCCTGAGCTACGCCGACGGTAAATTCTGGCTGCTCTATACCGACGTGAAGATTGTCGACTCGCCGTGGAAAAACGGCCGTAACTTTCTGGTAACCGCGCCCTCCATCGAGGGGCCGTGGAGCGAGCCAATCCCGATGGGCAACGGCGGGTTTGACCCGTCCCTGTTCCACGACGACGACGGCCGCAAGTACTACCTCTACCGCCCGTGGGGGCCGCGCCACCATAGCAACCCGCACAACACCATCGTGATGCAGGAGTTTGACCCGCAAACCGGCACGCTCTCGCCCGAGCGCAAAACCCTGTTTACCGGCACGCCGCTCTGCTACACCGAAGGGGCGCACCTCTATCGCCACGCGGGATGGTACTACCTGATGGTCGCCGAGGGCGGCACCAGCTACGAGCACGCGGTTGTGGTGCTGCGTTCAAAAAACATCGACGGGCCGTACGAGCTGCATCCGGAGGTGACGATGATGACCAGCTGGCACCTGCCGGAGAACCCGCTGCAGAAGAGCGGCCACGGCTCGCTGCTGCAGACACACACCGGGGAGTGGTACATGGCCTACCTCACCAGCCGCCCGCTGCGCCTGCCCGGCGTTCCGCTGCTGGCCTCCGGCGGGCGCGGCTACTGCCCGCTGGGGCGCGAGACCGGCATCGCCCGCATTGAGTGGCGCGACGGCTGGCCGTACGTGGAAGGCGGCAAGCACGCGCAGCTGACCGTGAAAGGCCCGCAGGTGTCGGAGCAGCCCTCAGCCGTTCAGGTCAGCTGGCGGGACGATTTCGACGCCAGTTCGCTTGACCCGGAGCTGCAGACCCTGCGCATCCCGTTCGACGACACCCTCGGCTCGCTCACCGCGCGGCCCGGCTATTTACGGCTCTACGGCAACGACTCGCTCAACTCGACTTTTACCCAGTCGACCGTGGCGCGCCGCTGGCAGCACTTCGCTTTTCGTTCAGAAACGCGGATGCAGTTCTCGCCGGTCCACTTCCAGCAGAGCGCGGGGCTGACCTGCTACTACAACAGCAAAAACTGGAGCTACTGCTTTGTGGACTACGAGGAGGGGCAGGGGAGAACCATCAAGGTTATTCAGCTCGACCACAACGTGCCGTCATGGCCGCTGCACGAGCAGCCCATTCCGGTGCCGGAGAGTGCGGAGAGCGTCTGGCTGCGGGTAGATGTGGATACGCTGGTCTACCGCTACAGCTACTCGTTCGACGGCGAGACGTGGCACGCCGTGCCGGTAACGTATGAGGCGTGGAAGCTATCGGACGACTACATCGGCGGGCGCGGCTTCTTCACCGGCGCATTTGTGGGGCTGCACTGCGAGGACATCAGCGGTGACGGCTGCCACGCGGACTTCGACTACTTCACCTACGAGCCGGCCTAACGGCTCAGGCCGGGTAGCCCAGCGCGCGTGAGAGCTGGAGCCCGGCCTGCTGAAGCTGTTCGCGGAAGTTAGCCAGCTCTGCATCGTCCACGCGCGAGGTCAGCGTCGACAGGCTCAGGGCGGCAATTACCCGGGACTCGTGGTTCCACAACGGCACCGCCACGCAGCGCACGCCCTGCTCGTTCTCTTCGCTGTCCAGGGCATAGCCCTGCTCGCGGGTCTGCGCCAGGGCGCTCATTAAGGCTTCGCGAGAGGCGAGGGTAGCGGGCGTAAAGGTGGTGTACTGATAGCCTTCCAGCAGGGCGTTCAGCTCGGGTTCGCCCAGCCAGGCAATCAACACCTTGCCGATGGCGGTGGCGTGAACCGGCAGGCGGCGGCCGATGCGCGAATAGGCGATGGCGGCCAGCTTGCCTTCAATCTTCTCGATATAGACCCCTTCACGCCCGTCCAGGATCCCCAGATGGGTCGTCTGCCCGGTCCGCTGGGACAGCTCCGTCAGCCAGCCTTTCGCCTTCTGCCGAATATCGATAGAGCCCACGACAAAATGACCGCGCTCGACCAGCTTCATGCCGAGGCGATACTTGCCGTTCTCCGGATTCTGATCGATATAGCCGTGAAGCTGCAGGGTTTTCAGCAGCGAGTGGAGGGTACTTTTGCTCAGCCCCATCAGTTTGCTGATGTCGGTGATCTTAAGCTCGGTGGCCTGCTCGTTGAACAGGTCGAGGATCTGCAACGCACGTTCAACAGACTGAATAATCGGCATAATGCTGGTATGTCCACGCTGGAATTAAGGCGAAAACGTACCTTTTTCGGGGTGAAAAATCAATTGAGTAGAGCGGGTTGTGGGAGAAAGGGCATCAGGCCGCATCGTCACCTGATTTGCCCGGCGGCGCTTCGCTTGCACGGGCCTACGGGTTGTGTAGGTCGGGTAAGCGCAGCGCCACCCGGCTACATTATTGTTAGCGGGGGCATCAATTATTATCCCGAGCGGCGACAGACTGAATTTTCCAGATCCCATCTTCTTTAACCATGCAATCAATGACTGTGTGCTGGGTCTTTTTGCCAAACGTGATATTCACGTTTACACAGACCGGGTCTGAATCATACGAATCAATAGCCACATTCTCAGCCCAGTCCTCGCCGATATACTGCGATTTCATAAAAAAATCAGCCTCGTAAAATTCAGCATCGGCATAACGGGGATCGTCTGCATGACGTAATTTTTTCATGGTACTGGCCGTAACGAACTTATCGATTTCGTTTCCCTGTTGAATAGGATAACGATCGTTGTTCACCTGTTTGACGTACCAGCGATTGAATTCAAGGGCGCGCTGCATCGGTATCTGAAAATCTTCGGCCCCCAATGCGGCTGTGCTGAATAACACAATTAAGATGAGCTTATTCATATTAATAATGCCTGTATAAGATGACGGCTGGCTGGAGTTGGCGATACGTTGGCCCCGGGTACAGTGTTCTCTGTTTAAAATCTGAATACCAGGTTCCAGCGCCATCGTAAATACAGACATGCCCGTACTGATTCTGGCCGGGCAAGGCATCAATCACCGCGATATCCCCCTCTATGGGGGTGCCATAGACTTTTGAGAACCCCGCTTTTTCAAGAGAACGCCAGAAATCCTTAGCGTTTGCCCCTTCGATTTTAAGCCCTCCGGCTCGAATGGCGGCGGCGATTGCTCGAGCGCAATAGTGTCCAGTATGGGTTAGTGCGTGGCTACGGGCGTATGACACAGCTTCATGCTTATTCCATGACATGAATAATCCTTATTAACGAAATGCAGCAATAAGGAAATATTACGCCGATAATATACGGTGTTTTGTAATTGATAATGACCTGATATTAACCATTATCTACTCAATAAACAATGGTTAATAAAAACATAAATTCTTATTATGGTTAATGCGTATCTGAGAAAGCGTCAGTAAAATGAATTTTTCTGCCTGACAATAATACTGTTGTCGTTTTTAGTGTTTTCTCCCTCTCCCCGTGGGAGAGGGCTGGGGTGAGGGCACCAGACCGCAGAGGAGTCAATCACTCCCCAAGCGTCGCCACCATCACCGCTTTAATCGTATGCATCCGGTTTTCTGCCTGGTCGAACACGATGCTCGCCGACGACTCAAACACCTCGTCCGTCACTTCCATCCCGCCGTGCAGGTCGAACTCTTTCGCCATCTGCTTGCCGAGCGTGGTCTGGTCGTCATGGAACGCCGGCAGACAGTGCAGGAACTTCACGTCCGGGTTGCCGGTCAGCGCCATCATCTGAGCGTTCACCTGATACCCGCGCAGCAGCGCAATCCGCTCCGCCCACTTCTCTTTGGCTTCGCCCATCGAGACCCACACGTCGGTATAAATAAAGTCCGCGCCCGTCACGCCCGCCGCCACGTCTTCCGTCAGGGTGATCTTCCCGCCGTGCTTCTCCGCCAGCGCGCTGCACTCCGCCACCAGGCTCTCTTCCGGCCAGCAGGCCTTCGGAGCCACCAGACGCAGATCCAGCCCGGTCAGCGCCGCCGCTTCCAGCATCGTGTTGCCCATGTTGTTGCGCGCATCGCCCGCGTAAACCAGCGTCATCTCGTTAAACGCCTTGCCCGGCAGGTGCTCCTGCATGGTCAGCAGGTCCGCCAGCAGCTGGGTCGGGTGGAACTCGTTGGTCAGCCCGTTCCACACCGGCACGCCCGCGTACTGCGCCAGCGTTTCAACCACTTCCTGGCCGTGACCGCGATACTGAATGCCGTCGTACATCCGCCCGAGCACGCGCGCGGTGTCCTTAATTGACTCTTTATGCCCAATCTGGCTGCCGCTCGGCCCTAAATAGGTAACGCGCGCGCCCTGGTCAAATGCGGCAACTTCGAAAGAGCAACGTGTACGGGTCGAGTCTTTTTCGAAGATGAGCGCGATGTTTTTACCGGTAAGCTTCTGTACTTCCTTGCCATTTTTTTTATCGGCTTTGAGCTGTGCGGCAAGGGTCAGCAGAGAAGTGAACTGTGCAGGGGTAAAATCGAGCAATTTCAGAAAGTGTTTCTTGTACAGATCAGACATTTTATCCTCACATGGCGAACGCCACTTATTGAATTAAAATTCACTTTATATGTGTAATTATTCATTTGCAACCCCGTTTCACAATTCTTTCTTACAAAGGTGGAGGCAAACCCGTCCGTGTGTGAAAATAGAAGTATCTGCCGCACTTTAAAGAGGATTGAGCCATGGCAAACCCGGAACACCTGGAAGAGCAACGCGAAGAGACGCGTCTGATTATTGAAGAACTGCTGGAAGACGGTAGCGATCCGGACGCGCTGTACACCATCGAGCACCATTTCTCTGCGGATGATTTCGACGCGCTGGAAAAACTGGCCGTGGAAGCCTTCAAGCTGGGTTACGAAGTGACCGAGCCGGAAGAGCTGGAAGTGGAAGAGGGCGACACTGTCATCTGCTGCGACATCCTGAGCGAAGGCGCGCTGAAGGCGGAGCTGATCGACGCGCAGGTAGAACAGCTGATGAACCTGGCCGAGAAGTTTGAGGTGGAATACGACGGCTGGGGAACCTACTTCGAAGATCCGAACGGTGAAGACGGCGAAGAAGGCGACGACGAAGATTACGTCGACGAAGACGACGACGGCGTGCGTCACTAAGCGTTTCAGGCGGTGGCGCTCGCCACCGCTTTTTCAAGGCAGAACCATGGATTACCCGCAGATACTCGCCCCCGTACTCAACTTCCTCCAGTGCCCGACCCCGCAAGCATGGATTGATAAAGCCCGCGACCCGGCGAACCTGCCGCTGCTGCTCACCGACCACATGGTGTGCGAGCTCAAGGCCGCCCAGACCGCGCTGCTGCTGGTGCGTAAATACGTCGCCGACGAAAGCGGTGCCGACGCGCTGCTCGACTGGCTCAAACCCTACGAACAGTTCACCTTCCGCGACGGCCCGGAGCCGGACTTCATCGCCCTGCATAAGCAGATTGGCAAAAGCGTGATGCCCAAAACCGACGACCCGTGGGGCCAGGCGCTCATCGACAGCATGGTGCTGCTGATTAAAGAGGAGCTGCACCATTTCTGGCAGGTGCGTGAGGCGATGCTGGCCCGCGACATTCCGTACGTCAAAATCACCGCCAGCCGCTACGCCAAAGGGATGCTGAAGGAAGTGCGCACCCACGAACCGCTGACGCTGATCGACAAGCTCATCTGCGGCGCCTACATCGAAGCCCGCTCCTGCGAACGCTTCGCCGCGCTTGCCCCGTTCCTCGACGACGACCTGCAGAAGTTCTATCTCTCGCTGCTGCGCTCGGAAGCGCGCCATTATCAGGACTACCTGACGCTGGCACAGCAGGTGAGCGACGACGATATCTCACCGCGCATAAAGCTTTTTGGCGAAATTGAAGCCACACTTATCTCGACACCGGACAACGAGTTTCGCTTCCACAGCGGCGTGCCGGTGTAAACCGGCATAACTCAAGGATAAGGATGCGAGATGAATAAAACGTGGACCCGTATTGTGATTGTCGTCATTGCGGCTGCCGCCGTGGCGTTCTGGGTGTTTTTCGACAGGCAGCGCGCCCCTGAACGGCAGATGGATTCCGCCCTCAACGCGATGCCCGCCTGGCAGGTGATTAAGGAGCAGGAGCCCGCGCTGCATCAGCGCATCCTCGACCAGATGGCCGCCCTGCAAAAAGCGGGCGAGCCGGAGCAGCAGATTATCGACACTATCCAGCCGCAGATCCTGCATCTGCAGATGTCGCGCCTGCAAAACGCCCCGGACGCCAACGTGGTGAACTACATGACCATCAACATGGAGCAGACCGCCGCCATCCAGAAGGTGAGCGACGACGCCTGCTTCCGCTTCCTCTACCCGATGGTGAAGGGCGGCATCAACCCGATGCGTATGCTGGATAAAGATTTGATGGCGCGGCGCATGCAGGCCGATGCCGACATGATGCGCGCGGCCTACGGCAAAAACCGCCACACCGTGACCGCGGCCGAACGCGAGGCGGCCGTCGAGGACGTGCGGCCGATTATGAAGGAACTTGCCGATAAGTACGGCGAGGACATCCAGCTGCTGCAGATGCCGGAGAAGGCGGCGGGCAAAGAGAAGCTCTCCTGCGATATGGTGCAGGAGATGTGGGCGAAGGTGCTGGCGCTGCCGGAGCAGAAGGCGGCGGGGGTGATTCGTCTGGCGGTGTCTGAGCTGGAGTGACGAAGGGCGCTGGTTTTTTGGGCACTTAGCGCGGGTTTCGCGCGTCGTCGCTTGCATGGCGGCGCGCGACAGGTATAATCCACAACGTTTCCGCATCCCCTTCAGTGCCGAAGTGGCGAAATCGGTAGACGCAGTTGATTCAAAATCAACCGTAGAAATACGTGCCGGTTCGAGTCCGGCCTTCGGCACCACACTATCTTAGTCTGTTACAATCACTAGACTGCTTTTCAATATCCTAATTATTGGGTAAAGTACTCCCTATCTAAAGCTATGCTCATAAGCAATCTGAGAAGTTAAGTTTTGAGAATAGCTTAATTGTTGGACGCCCAAAACAATTAGGGAATATTATGACTATCAGATTTAGTTATCCAGGTATAAAAATTAAGCAAACAAAAGAGTCAAATGAGATTGTTTTGTTTGGTGCATCTGCCTATGAAATAAGTCGATGGGCAGGTGTCCCGCAGAAAACAAAATTTGATGTTGTTGAGTCCGTTGGTTTTCAAAGGGTTAAAAACGAAAAAAGATTAACTGAATTAAAACGGTTTTATACGAATGGTCATAATGTTGTGCAGAATACATTAATTTGCGCAATAAGAAACATTGATGAATGTAAAATTATTTTCGATGGTGAAGATACTGGGAATATTATTATAGAATTCCCGGATTTTTATAAAATGCCCTTAGTTGAGCTTTTCGGAATTCTCAGGAAAAATCTTGAAGAACGTGTTACTGATAAGACTTTACTAAAAACAAGTCTCTTAGATATACAGAAAAAAAAGAGCTCTTTCGATCTCAGGAGATTATTATCAAGAAGAGTTTCTTGATGAATCAGCGAATAATGATGAGCGCTTATCATTAAACGACACTGAATCTGATTCGAATGATTCAAATGAAGTGGTACTTGATGAATCACATTTTTTTGATTTTATTAAAGAAGTTGCTTCAAGGCATGAAGTATTGAAAGAACTTGGGGAACAATATAATAGTAATGATTCGTTCTTGGGATTTGATAGAGACGCTCTTATATCCTTTATCTTACCCGTTAGCCTTGTTGATGGGCAACACAGATTAGCTGGTGCTATTGAAGAGACGCAAGCCAAAATAAATGAAGGATATTATGCGGATGAAATTGAAAGTTTGTACGCGAAAGATATTCCTGCTGATGAAATAAATGAAAAACTCTTAACTAAATATTCTAGAAAGTTGCCTGTTTCTTTACTTCTCTCATCGGATCCGGCGGAGCAAGTTTTTCAATTCGTGGTAATTAACCAAAAAGCAACTCCTATTGAAAGATCATTATTGGGAACGATTGTCTCGACAACGCTCACTAATGATGAGATGGAGCAGGTATCGGAACGTTTACGCTCATCTGGTATACAGTTAGAGGAGGCTCGAGCTATTACCTGGATGGCAAGAAGCGAAGAAAGCCCATTCTGTAGATTAGTCGAGCGTGGTGGTAGCGCATCCAATTAGGCTGTGTCCCTTAATCGTATGAGCTATAGTAACTGTATGTTTCCACAACGTATTGAACTATGGCTCGCTACGATCTTCCCGATGAAGCATGGGCTATCATCCAGCCCTTATTACCTGCTGAACCAGCAACACCACGGGCCGGACGTCCATGGGCAGAACATCGAATGATCATCAATGGCATGTTCTGGGTGCTGTGTTCAGGTGCGCCATGGCGCGATTTGCCTGAGCGATATGGTCCATGGAAGACCGTTTACAACCGTTTTAACCGGTGGTCAAAGTCGGGAGTAATTAATATTATTTTCAACAGGTTACTATCATCTCTTGACGCTCATGGCCTCGTTGACTGGTCAGCGACGGCGCTGGATGGCAGTAATATCCGTGCGCTCAGATGTGCCGCCGGAGCGCAAAAAAACATCCCGATATCACCGGAGATAACAGCCTGGGTCGCTCTCGAGGTGGTTTTGGCACCAAAATCCATCTGGCTACAGACGGAAGTGGCCTGCCGTTAAACATCGTGCTGAGTCCCGGGCAGGCTCACGAAAGCCAGTTTGCACAACGTCTTCTGGACGGCATTGGTGTCCAGCGCCAGAACGGCAGCATGAAACGTCGTGGTAATGCGGTACTGGCCGATAAAGCCTATTCAGGGCATGCTTTACGTAACGAACTGAAAAGAAAGGGTATAAAAATAGTCATTCCCCGAAAATCCAATGAGAAAATGGCGTCGGACGGTCGTTCAGTACTCGCTCGTGATGCGTACCGAAATCGCAACGTTGTTGAACGGTGCTTTGGCCGCCTGAAAGAATACCGTCGTATCGCTACCCGTTACGACAAAACGGCGAGAAACTATCTGGCGATGGTGAAACTGGGCTGTATACGGCTTTTTTACCAACGGTTATGCAATTAAGGGACACCGCCTAGTAGAACATGTGTTTTTCGATAAACGCTCCGATCACTTTTTCGTGGATCTCAACTGAGCGTGAGAAGCAGATTGTTTTACGAGCCAATCGCTTAATGCGGGTGCGGAGCGTCAGGTTATTACGCTCAATGCGTTGGGTGAATATTTTGCCGGTCAGATGCTTATCCTTCGGCACCTCCCGGCCATAGCTGCCCCAGTCGTCGCTGGTGATCATGCCGATGTTGAATGGTGTAAGCAGTGCCAGTAGCTCCCGGCAAGTTTCATCGGTTCGAGGACCGAAAGTGTAGGCCAGTACACCGCCTGTTTTGGTGTTGTACGCGTACCAGAGCCAGTGCTGCCGGGCTTTACTGCCAACGAAGCTCCATTGCTCATCAAGTTCGCAGATAAGCGCCACATCAGCATGGGCAACAGGCGAAGACGTTATTCGCTTTGGCGCGAGTTTTTTAAAGTCCGGATGACGGTGTTAATGCCAATTTTCAGTGTTCTGGCGGTATCGCGAACCCCGGCACCATTGAAGGCCATTTCAGTGATCTGCTCTTTAATACCCGGCTTACGCGCTTCATAAGCATAAGTGAGCTGAAACACACGGTGGCAGTCACGGCAGCGAAATCTGTCATGGCCTTTAGGGTTCTGACCATGGCGGTAGACCTGTGCAGACTGACAACGGGGACAATGAACGTTAACGCTGGCCATGAGATAACCTCAAAAGCCCGTATTATACATCAGATTCAACTAATTAGATGCATCACCAGCGTGGTGTAGAAGATGAAAAAAATGATCTACTACAGTGGTCAGTAATGGGTAAAATAATTGCTATCTTTAAAGAACTTTCTGGCGGAACTAGATTTGGGGAAGGTAATGATTATGCAAGAAGGTGGAAAGATAAATTCTTAGCTAACTCTGAAATTGTAGCTGATTATGCTAATCAAGGCTACGAAACACCATTCGATTATTGGCATTCTCTTGAAGGCCCATGGCGTGAAATATTTATAGAATTTTGGAACTGTATTAAAAACTTCTTCTCACAGGATGTAAATCCGGAAAGATTTAACTTCTGGGGTAAACCAAGAACATCCAATTTATTTAACAAAATATCTTTGACAATTTTGGCAGCTGATTTCTTTGAATATTTAGTTGTTGCGAAGATAGAGCTATCTTCTAAAGAACAAATAAAGCATCTTGTTAATGAATGGCTTACGGATGTCAGCCCAGAGTACTTCGATCGCGACTGGCAACTTTCAGGTGTTAAGAAAGATGCAAAAGGAATACGAGAACAATGGGCATATCTTTGGGCGGAATATCGTAAATCACCGGATACTTTACCAAGATATACGCAATATAGAATTTCTAAAAAATCATGATGCAATATCAATCAACAGATATCGCTGCCCTAATAGGCAGCGTATTAAACCAAGATGATGTTTGGAATACAACATCCCAAGCTTCAATTTCTTCAATGAATTTCCCTGATCAACTTTTGGGAAGACGAAAAGAAATCTTACGGGGGGATATACATCGTGAGTGGGGTCGTTGGTTTATAGAGCAATTTATGGATGAACGATATTTCATCGAAAATATTAATTATCCAAAAGTTTTTTTAGAAGTAAACGCGATTTTGAAGAATATATTAAGTTGGGATTTTGAAGATGATAAAGTTAAAACACTAGCGAGAATTATAACAAAATATGTTTTGGATCAGGTTCAATTTGTTAAATCAACAAGGAAACGTAAGGTATTAGATAATAAAGATAAATCTTTCTTATTATCATTATATAGTAGCCAACCGAGATGTTGGTTAACGGGGTTGCCTTTTTCTGATAATGCGATAGACCTCTTCTTAGGTTACGAGCCTGGTCCTATAATACTTCCAGAGTTTGTGGATAAATACTTACCTATCGGCCTTTTGCAACAACATTTAACAATTGAAATCGATCATCTTTATCCTTTTCATTGTGGAGGTGACGATGATTTTGCAAATTTCAAATTGATTTGTGGATGGGCAAACAGAGTCAAAAGCTCTCAAATATCCTTTTATATGAAGGGTACTGGAAATGTTGGAAAATCGAATATCGGTCTAGATAACTATTATTGGGCTTTGCGTGCAATAGGGATGCGGAGAAAATGTGAGCATCCTAACTGTACTGCAACATTAGAAAACTCACCACTAACAATTGAATCGTATCATGGTGAGGGAAAAATCATTAACCCTATAAGTATGAAGGTATTATGTTATGATCATATTCAGGATAAAGAGCGATTTATCAAACGGGAGAAATTCATAGCTTCTTAATATCATCAAGACTATATACCTTGTTTAATAAATATGAAATACCTCGATGCAAATGTAGCTTGAAAGATTGGTTCAAAATATCGTCATCGAGGTTATTAAAATCTTGGAAAGTACGTTGACGAAGCATCACCATGTATACATCTGAGAAATCACCACCGAACGTTTTCCAAGACATTTCAATATTGCTATTTGTTATTATATCCTCATGAGGGGGAATACTTTCCTCTGCAAGTGACAAACAAAAAGCCCATCGACATAATATGTTCCAGTGATCTATTCCTGTACGTTTCTTCAATGTGATTAGCTGTTGTTTAGCTTTTTCAGAAACTCTTATTATCTCAATAGTCATTTTATTTCTTTACCTTCAAATATCCTTTATGAAATGCGGAGCTATTGCATTCTTCACTATAAATTATAGTGTATTGTTGTGCTAATGCCGGAGCAAGATCGTCATAATATTTACCGTAAATTTCTTCATCGGTAGATAATAAAATTACTTGTGAGGCTGCTCTTGGAAAGTAATTTTTGATTAAGCGAGTTCTATGCACGCCATCAAGCCTTCCCATTGGAGTATCAATTATAGTTGGTAGTTCTTTTCCTGAGCAATCGGCCAAACCCCATAGTATTGATATGGCAAATAGCTGCCGTTCACCAGCAGAAAGGCGATCAGCTGATAAAATTTGATAATCATGTGTGTATAAAGTTATATTAAAATCACTAGGATCAATTGTAAGTCTTTCAATCAAACTGTCTTTTCTTTTCAACTGATCAAATTTTGATTTAATTCTTCCTTCAAGTCGCTTAATGTTTTCTTGTACCATCTGTGCATTAAATTCATTTACAATTGTTTGTAATGAGTCTATATGATTAATGATCTCATGCTGTCTTTCATGCTCGAATGTTTCGGAATTAGACTTATGAAGTAAAGATTCATATTTTCGCGTTAATGTATCTAATTTTCCATTAAGAATGTTTATTTCATCATTAAGTGTATTTTTTTGATTCGTAATGGTATTTTTTTTCTCATTGAGAAGAGCGTTTTTTTCGATTAAATGCTTAACGTCATCTAGGTTTGGAATTATAGCCATTTTCTGATGACAAAAAGCAAGCTCTTCTAATATCTCTGCTTTCTTGTCAATAAACTCTTTAAACTCTATATCTTCAACTTTCAATTTTTCCTTTATGAAGTCGAAATTAATTTCTGGCGAGTTTAAATAACAGCAGAAATTTTCATCCATAGCTGGCGACACATTGTTTCTATCAAAAATATCACAGATGTCTTTTTTTATTTTAGAATCAGTAATTACTGATAAAATAGCCTCCATTAATGAGTTCTGATTTTCTATGATAATTTTTTCAGCATTTTTATATTGATTGAATTTAATCTCTGCTTTCAATTGTACATTGCATTTGTTTATTAGATCGCTTACAAGTTTTAGTGGTAATACACTTGCAGCAAGTTTCAATTGCGAATGCTCTATTTCAAACCGTTGTTGATTTAAATCGAATATTTTTTTTCGATTTCTTTACGTAAGGATAATTTATCAGCCCCACTAGATGTTAGCTCACTCTCTAATAAGCTTAATTCTGCATTGACACTTTCTAACTCAATATTTCGAGTGTTTAATTCTTCATGTAACTTATCTCGGTTAGTAGTAAGTTGCTCTAAATTATTCTTCAGAGTTAGGAGTTCATAATTATCTTCTTTATTTAGTAATTTTTCTTGCTTTCGTCTTTTGATAACTTTTAGGTTATTAGAAAGTTGACTTAAATTTTCTAGCCCCAGTAATGCTTCAATTCCTGTTTTGAGAAATTCAGCCGAACGCTTAGGGTCTGCGATGTTTTCAATTTTTTCGCCGTCAAAGAAAAATAATTCTGAAAGGGATTGTGGAATAAATTCATTAACAATTTCATCCCAATTTTCACTAAGAAGTAAGTCATGTACTCCATTATAAAAAACAGTTATCTTTTCTTTACAATCTTTTTTATCTGTTTTTTCCCAGCTTCGTTCTATTTCATAAACATGAGGTTTAAAAGTATTATCATTATGACGAAATCTAATAGTTACGGATGCAGTTTTTTGTGCTGCAAAGTGATTAATGTTTTTTTCAAGGAATGCAGAATAGCTTAATCTTCCTCGATTAGAACATTTAGCGAATTTTCCATATAAAGCTAATTGAAGAGCGTCTAAAAATGTAGTTTTTCCTGCACCGTTTAGAGCCCCGATAAGAATTACCGGCTTTAACGGATCGGAGCTATCAAGGGATATCTCATGCATCCCTTTGTATATTCCAAAATTATTAAGTTTGAGTTCTTCTAAAATCATACTATAGCTCTTGAATGTCAATATGTTCTAATTGAAGGTGTTTATTTTGGCTCAATGTGCTTTCGATTATTTCTTTTTCCCAAAGAAGCTTTTGCTTTTCCTCAACATCTAAATCTTGGTTGTCAAGCTTTAAAATATTTTCAGACAATCTTTTTCTTAATGCAAACTGCCTTGCTTTAGTAATATTTTCAAAAGCACCTTTGTCTAAGGAATTTTCTATTTCTTCAAACAACTTAGCTCGGCGAAAAGGGCTCTTGTGATTACTTACGATAGATAGAAGTTCACGAACTTGTTCATATTTCAATCCATCCTCATCGCCGACATTCTTACATTTTTCTTTTAATTTTGACAAAACATAACTATTTAACAAGGGATGACTTTTGTGCTTTGCACCTGGGTAAACTCTTCCTGTTGTTTCAAAATATATAGCAGGAAGGTTATCCTCCACTTCATTTTTTATTTCTATCCATATTTTTCGAATGGCTTCAAGATCTTCAAGCGAAACAAGTTCAATATTTCGGACTTCTTCTGGGCCCATTTGGCGGACTTTTTCCTGCGCCTCAAGAACCTTCCTAAGCATGTATTCACGGAAGTTTTGGCGATAGGGGCCTCGAACTAGATCTGCTCCATATTCATTTATATGAACCGTTAAAGAACCGTTCATTCTTCTAAAATCTCGACGATCTTTATCGGCCTTTAATTTTGCAGATTTTTTATCCTTGTTTGAATCATTTACATCAATTTCGCTACGTAAGTTCAAAAGAGGAAGCATCCAGTCCTTTTCAGAATCATTCTGAATCATCGCAGCCATAGATTTATCTTCACCAACCATCGTACAAACATAGCAACCAAAGCGGCTATCACCACAGCTAGGTGTCGATTTATCAACAACTAAAGGACATTCACCATCTTCAGTGGCTCCTTGATACATAGTTAAAAGTTCTTGGTTTTTAAAACCCCACGGGTTTTTGACCTGCATGAGATATTGCCAAACATCATCATTGCTCCACTCAGCAATAGGTGTATATACCCAAACTCGATCTAATTCTTTATTTACACTTAATCCCGCAGCTCGGCGAGTATTATCTGCTCGATTTTCATATACTTCCATCGTTGCTGAACGAGTTGAGCTCTCAGCTTTGCGTGTTCCAAGTACAAGTATTGCTTCGCCATTATTCTGAACAACACTTTTTATGAAGTTGTTTGACGGACTAATTTTTAATCTATCAGTACACCATCTAAATTTATAACGTGGTGCAGGATAACCACGGCCAATAAGATTAACCCAGAAACGGTCATTAACTGCAGGCGTTAAACGGTGTGCCTCTAAAGGTATACCTTGCTCTTTGACTGCAGCTTCCATCTGCTTCAATGAGCGTGTTACCCACAAAGCAACAATAGGATTCTCGACAAGAGTATCGGTACTAATCACATGGACTTTTTTATGAGCTTTTTTCTCTGCTGCTAGTTCCTGAAGCGCCTGCCAAACAATTTGTAAGATAGCGGTGGAATCTTTACCTCCGCTGTAGCCGATCACCCAAGGGATGTCATCACTCAAGTAAAGTTCTTTAGTTTGCTGCACCAGCTTACCTACCGTCTCTCTAAATCCGTGAGAGTCAAAGGCTGAACGTGCTGGTTGATTGTCTTGTACTGTCATTTTCTACCTTTGGTTAATCGGATAGCCTTAGAAAGGCGTTGGGACATCTGGTGTAAAATTAAACCGATCATTTTACTATGTAAGGAGTGTTTTGTCTCTCACTAGCAATGTATGAGGTCCAGAGGGAGTTACTCAAGAGGGGCGCTTGAACATTATGTGCGCCTAGCCGGTTACAACAAGATGTATCAAGATTAAGATGGCTAGCTTAGCTGTACTTCATGGTGATTATCTTAAGGTTATGGCGCCCTACGTCAAGTACAAAACCGTAAAAAACACTGTTTACATGTACAGTGTCCAATATGGTTACGGACAAACAGTAACTTGCCGTGTTCTGGCCAGTATGTCAGCATACTTGTGGGCTTAAACAAATTTTGCGAATGGGAATTCTATGAGCGTGTATCTGGATTGCAATGCAACTACACCAGTATCTTCTTCTGTTGCACAAGTAGTTACACATTTTATAAATGAAGAATTTGGTAACGCAGGTAGCCGTACACATGAGTTCGGACTGGTTGCAAAACAGGCAGTTGAAAAAGCTCGCAGCCAAGTTGCCTCATTAGCTAATGCGGATAAGTCCGAGGTGGTTTTCACTAGTGGTGCTACCGAGAGTAATAATATTGCTATTCTTGGCCTACAAGCAGAAGCACGAAAGTCTGGTAAAAAGCACATAATTACTACTCGTATAGAACATAAAGCTGTCCTTGAGCCTATTGAATATCTTGCATCAAATGGTTTTGAAGTGACTTATCTTGATATCGGAGAGAGTGGAGTATTAGATCCTGTCACACTCAAAAATTCATTGAGAGAAGACACTATCCTCGTCTCGATAATGCATATAAATAATGAGACAGGGTCAATCCAACCGATCAATGCTATATGTAATGTCTTAGAGAATCACGATGTTTCATGTTGATGCCGCTCAAGGATATGGTAAGTACCCTGAGGATTTAGTTAATCCTCGTATAGATATGATTAGCATAAGCGGCCATAAATTATACGCCCCAAAAGGAATCGGTGCACTTATAATCAGACGAAGAGGTTTTTCAAAAATTCCGCTTGTGCCTTTAATGTTTGGTGGTGGTCAGGAAAAAGGATTGCGTCCAGGCACTTTGCCTGTCGCATTAATCGCCGGTTTAGGTCAGGCATGCTTAGATGCAAAACAGAATTATTTAATTTGGCGTTCTAAATGCGAAAAGATTAAATGTTCTATTATAGAGCTTTTTGACTCTTTAGGCGGTGAGGTTAATGGTTCAAATACTGCTAGCCATGTGTTGAACGTGTCTATTCCTCATGTTAATTCCGAGGCGGCCATGGTTGCCTTGAAAGGACTAATCTCAATTTCAAATGGTTCAGCCTGTACATCGCAAAATTACACAGCAAGCCATGTGCTTGCTTCGATGGGACTTGATGATGAGCGGATAGAAAATGCAATTCGTATTTCTTGGTGCTATATGACAGAAAACATTCCGTTTGATTTGATCTATGAGCGAATCAAAGGGTTGATGTGATGTCTAACACAATAATTGATGCTGCTATTAAAGCCTCGACGATAATTGGAAAAGCTGCATCGATAGATGAGTTATACGAAACTATCATAAATAATAGTTTATACGTGTTTGGTGCAAAAGACCCAAAGTCTGTTTTGAGGATAACCCTAGATAGACACTGCATTAATAAAAATCTGGGGATTATGCATCAGAAAAGATTTTATAAAAAAATTATAGATGGCTGTTATGAATTACTTGTGAACTCCTCTTCCACTGAAAAGAGTCTTTTGGAAGAGAGCATGCAGAGCAAAGCTGATGAAGTTGAGAGCTCAATGCGAGATATTTAGAGCCTATCTCAATAGGACTTTATTCCAGACAATAAGACCACAGGCAAAATGCAACATGGCCTCGTAATTTTCAGTCTTCTTTTCCCATCGTGTCAGAACCCGGCGAAAGCGATTCATCCAGCTATGAGTTCTTTCGACAACCCAGCGATGGGCTTTGAAGTCCGTGTTTTTACTGGCATCTGACTCTTCTTTACGGGACTGGATATGCGGCTCGTAGCGGCGGCTCTGCAGATATGTTTTCAGCCAGCCTGCATCGTAACCTTTGTCCAGGCAGAGTCTGAGTTTTTGCCCCGGACGACCCGTCTGAAGGGCATCGAGCGTATCCGCAACCAGTTTGATGTCGTGCGTGTTCGCTGCTGAGACAACCAGCGACAGAGGAAGCCCGCAGGCGTCCGTCAAAAGGCTGCGCTTTACGCCTTGTTTCCCTCTGTCAGTGGGGTTACGGCCTGTTTTTTTGTTCCTGACAGCGGCGATTTGGTGATACAGCCGTCCATTGACAGCCAGGACCAGTCAATGCTGTCCAGATGCCCGCAGGCAAGCAAACCGTTCTGCCAGAAGCGCTCGAAGACTCCGGCATCGCGCCATTCCTGAAAGCGCCGGTGTGCAGAACTCGATGAACATATCCCGGTGGCGTTCAGGGCGTTCCACTGGCAACCGGTCCTGAGGACGAAGAATATGGCGTCCATGGCAGCGCGGTTATCAACGCGTTTCCGGTGCGTACCGAGTGGATGGCAGGTTTTGTGCTCAGGGATAAGCGGTGCCATTTTTTCCCAAAGTTCATCGCTGATCCGCCATTTGCTGCCTGTCATCTTTTCACCTTCAGAAATTATCAGTTACGACATTCTGACAATCCCTTCTGGGATAGGTTCTTATTCTTTAGCCTCTGAGCAAAGGGATAAAGTTAAAAGCGAGATTTTAGAATGCCTTGTTCAACTTCATCCGGACCGGTTTGAAGAGTTTTGCCGGATCTTTCTAACGAAATATGGCTTTCTTGAAATGGAATTGACGAGCAGAGGCCGTGACGGTGGTATAGATGTCAAAGGAGCTCTGAAAGTTGGCTTATCCTATATGCGTGTCGCAGTTCAATGTAAAAAATACTCACCGACAAATAAAGTTGGTAGACGCGCTATTTCTGAGTTCAGAGGGAATATTACTGGTGAATTTGAACAGGGTATTTTCATAACAACGAGTAGTTTCACCAAAGAAGCCGCTGAGTTATCTTTTAAGCCATCATGTGTTCCAATAGTTTTAATCGATGGACAGCAACTCACTGATTTCATGATTGAAAAAAAGATTGGCGTTGAAAGAGAGCTTGTTGAATTATATAATTTTGAACAAGATCTTCTTTGGGTTTAATACCTCATTCCTGAGGCCTTTGTTAATTTTCAACTTGAGATCTGGCTATTAGTTTATAAGCCTAATTGTTGAGCGGATACCATAATTCGCTTTTCGTATTTTTAGAAGTGTTGCTATTTTTTAGTGGCAAAGTTTGGAAGTAAGTTTTACTTGTTGCTTTTTTTCATGTTACTTACTGATTTTGTATTGATTGCTTTCTGTTCAATATCCTCTTACACAGCTGGAGACTATTCTCCTTTGTGTCTATTTTCTGAACCTCTCTCGCATTTTTTTAATTTCCCCCACCCAAAACCGCTGTATTTATATTCAGCTCTGTATAATGAGCACTAGAACTTAAGCCGAACGGCAAAGTGAGTATCAAAAAGAATTTAACCGAGAATTCGCGATATGAAGGTGCTGCAACACCCCCATACCGCTAACCACAAACAACTTACAAGGAGTTGAAAATGGCTGCGACGAATTTTAAGCCAGAGTTTACTGTTTGCAAAACAGAATCAGACGCTTTCACCGGCATGATTGAAAACCGCGAGCTGGTACGCAAAAACAGCGCCCGCCGTCTGCACGGCAACCAGCCCGATACCGCGCCCGTTCATCCCCGCGCAGAAACGCCGCAGGACAGTGCCGCCTGTTGCGAACTGTATGCACGCATAGACATGAAATACCTTCTTCTGGGCGGTGACTGGCTAACCCGCGCAGGCTTTATCAACGGCATGCCCGTGAAAATCCGCGCAATGAAAGACTGCATTGTGATTACGCCGCAGCATACAAGAGAATTATGGGGATGCCTGGAAGGAATGAGCGTGGTGAATATAAATAAGCAGAAAGTCGCCCAGTGGCTGAAGACGTTTCCGGGAGCGCTAAATGATACCGGGGATATACCCGTTGTGAAGCGGGGAATCGGGCAAGCGATGCCTGAGTAGTTCTGGCTTCCTGCCTTATATTCCTGGAGCAATAAAACAATACGGGCATGTCATCCCATGCCCGTTTTAAGTAAAAATCACTCGTGCTTTACCTGTTCTTTCATAGCCTTAACCAGCACAGCGTGAAGTTCGCCAACGGTTAAATCGCGTATCACAGGTTCGGGTATGCCACGCACACAGCGCATAAACCTACAGATGCCAAAAAAATCTATACCCTCACCCGTAAACAGATACTCGTTCTCAGCAAGAGAGAACGTTTTCATATAGCCATCTTCTTCCGTGGCAAGCTGAACGCCAAACGCTTCTTCGCAGTCTTCCAGTAGGTCTTCGCCGTCGTTACCGCAAATATGCAAATCGGCCTCAATCAACGTATTGCTATCAATAGGTTTACGATGCTCACCTGAGGAATTTCGAACAACCTCAATGACTTGAGAGAGAGTGGGTTCCATAATGATGCTCTCCGTTAAAGCGGTAGAAATAATCGCTAGCGCTTCCCGGCGGCGTTCCGCTTGGTCGGACCGACAAGCACAACGTTACCTCGGCCCGAGAAATTTTAAAGTCGGTTCAGGCTATCGCCATATGATTCCAGGCATCTCTGTAAACTATATTCCCGTCACAGTGTTTCCAGGTTATTGCCTCATATCTTAACTCGATCGTCTCTGTATGCGTTCCTGTTCCAGAACCCGGGAACAGATTTGGCGTAATACCCGTGATTTTTACATTCTCCAGGATAATGTTGAAATATTCTCTCTCGATTCCGGCATCATCAATTTGATACATTTTGATCGTAGCCGATTTTAGCGTTTGGTTTTCACACAGTGCCCTAATGAGAACCGGTGTTGTTTTATCAAACTCTTTCTGAACGGCAATTGGTGTATGTACACGAGTACCTGTTAGTCGGCCTGTATTTCCACTCACAGGAATGGTGAGGTGATGAGCGACCGCCTTTAATTCAATAGCGCCTAACCTACCGGACACCATGGAACCTCCTACGACTGGTGAGCCATTAGCATCGGTTAACCAAAGATATGCTGGATTTGACATAATTATTCCTCATCTATTTTTATAAAAGAAGGTAGGTGCAACATCGCTACAACCCATATGAATAAACCGATAAGTTTCAGAGGCCATGGTTCAAGGACAGCTATACAAGCAAATGCACCGATGATCAGTAAGGGGCCTGATAACACATCCAGGATCCCGCCAAAAATATGTATCTTTCCTGGCAGGAATTTATTCATTACTAATGAAATAATGTAAGCGCTTATGGTAATGATGCAAAAGGCGATTGTTTTATCATGCCAGGTTTCGAATTCAACCCAGCTAAGGATATAGGCTAAAACTAAATATGAGCAAAGAAGCAGGTTTATAATTGGGGTGATAAACTTACTCATACGCGCCTGCCGTAGTGTGTGCAGTTAGTTTTTTATTAACTTTCTTTATGATTTGATTAAATACAGGTTTTCCTTCTGAATAACCTGCATGGATAGCATCTACGAAAGGCTGGACGGCATCAGCGAACAGAAAATAAAGTAAGTCATAGTCTCTTGGTCTCAGAAGTTGATATACTTCTGGGGCTTCTGCTTCGAGTCTGTCAGATGTTCTAATTGATCGCTCAGCCATTCCCCCAAACAAAAGGAGTGTGCTCAGTGCCGTGATTGGGTTACTTTTCCCTTTGAAAACAACAAACGTGAAGGATGTTCTTTCAATAACATGCTTTGCGATTGTTGATGCGATAATATTGGTTGATATTCTACCTGCAATTGAAGTCATTACAGATCTGTATATTTTATCCTGCACATCCTCGGTTAAATATCTATTGAACACTTTAAAAATAATTTTAACTGCGTTGACAATGTTCTCGTAATTCAAAATGTCGTTTTTTATGGCAGTCATCATTCTTATACGTTGAGTTTCACGAGCATACCTGGTATCCGTATCAAAGATTCCATAAACCAGATATCCATAATCTAGCGGTACAGATAGTCCTCCATTTATAAGCCCAGTAACTGTATCAGGAGAAGCGATTATGTTGCATAATCTCCGGGCTATATCTTCTACATCAGCCATAGTATCCCTTCAAATGTATTATAAAGGGTAATATCAATGTGATATTAATGTAGATAAAGCAATTAATTATATCTAAACGACGAATTAAGAATTATTGGCGGAATTAATATTATATTAAATGAGATAATAAGCGGCTTTGTGCTAACAGCACGCACTCCACCGCCCAACCTCAATCAACTCACCTCATCAAAACACCGGCACCCCCAACCCAACCTTCACCTCCCTCAACGTCGCCTGCGTCACCCCCTGCGCCCGTTCCGTGCCACGCTTCAGCATCGCCATCAGCTCCCCCTTATCCTGCATATACATCGCCCTCCGCTCCCGCATTGGCGCAATTAGCTCCTGCAAACACGCCTCCAGTTCGTTCTTACACACCCGGTCGCCCAGCCCGCCCGCCTGATAGTGCGCCTTCATCGCCGCCACTTTCTCCTTGTCCGGATGAAACGCGTCGAGATACGTAAACACCACGTTCCCCTCAATCTGCCCCGGGTCGCTCACCTTCAGGTGGTTCGGGTCGGTGTACATGGCGCTGACCGCACGATGAATGGTCTCTTCGCTGGCCGAAAGGTGCAGCGTGTTGCCCAGCGATTTCGACATCTTGGCGCTGCCGTCGATGCCGGGCAGGCGGCTGGTGTCGCTCAGCATCGCCTTGCAGTGGCGCAGCACCGGGGCAGGCAGCAGGCTGTTCATCTTGTGCACAATCTCGTTGGTCTGCTCAATCATCGGCAACTGGTCGTCGCCGACGGGCACGCACTCGGCCTTAAACGCGGTGATGTCCGCCGCCTGGCTAATGGGGTAGGCCATAAACCCGACCGGCAGCGAGCGGGCGAAGCCCTTCTGCGCAATCTCGTTTTTGACCGTCGGGTTACGCTCCACGCGGGCGACGGTGACGATGTTCATATACAGCATCGTCAGCTCGGCGAGGGCGGGCAGGGCGGACTGCAGGCAGATCGTGGTCAGGTTCGGGTCGATGCCGGCGGCGAGGTAGTCGGCCAGCACTTCGGGGATGTTGTCGCGGATCTTCTGCGGGTTGCTGCCGTTGTCGGTCAGCCCCTGCAGGTCGGCAATCAGCACAAACTGGTTGTGCGTCTGCTGCAGCGCCACGCGCTGGCGCAGCGATCCGACGAAGTGGCCGAGGTGCAGCGGGCCGGTTGGGCGGTCGCCGGTGAGGATGGTGGGTGCGTTCATAAAGACTCCTTAACGTTGTAATGCCGAAAGGGGTCTTAGATGTGAGAAAGCCGCCTTTCGGCGGCTATCTGAAAATAGGAAAAACTACTCCGCGCCGCCTTTACGAAGGCAGCCACCAGTGGTTTACGGTGAGGACGGCGTGGTTTATGTTCATGCTTTTACCGTACCACGTCCGGCGCGAAAAACAAAAGGGCACGTCATGCTGCAATCTCTCAACCACCTGACCCTCGCGGTCAGCGACCTGCAAAAAAGCGTCACCTTCTGGCACGAGCTGCTGGGGCTTGCGCTGCACGCCCGCTGGAATACCGGGGCCTATCTCACCTGCGGCGATCTGTGGGTGTGCCTGTCGTACGACGAGGCGCGCCAGTACGTGCCGCCGCAGGAGAGCGACTATACCCACTACGCGTTTACCGTCGCGGAAGAGGATTTTGAACCGTTCTCGCAACGGCTGGAGCAGGCGGGCGTCACCGTCTGGAAGCTGAACAAAAGCGAGGGGGCGTCGTTCTATTTTCTCGACCCGGACGGGCACAAGCTGGAGCTGCACGTCGGCAGCCTCGCCGCGCGGCTGGCGGCGTGTCGCGAGAAGCCCTATGCGGGCATGGTGTTTACCTCAGACGAGGCTTGAGGCGCGCACCTTCAGCCTGCCCGCCAGCGTCACGTGCGTGGCGGCATCTTCCTGATTGCACAGGTACTCCACCGCCAGCCGTCCCAGCTCGCTGTAGGGCAGCTGGATGCTGGTCAGCGGCGGGGTGAGCTGCTCGGAGATCTTCTGGTCGTCGTAGCCCGCCAGCAGCATGTCCTGCGGGATGCGCACGCCGTTCACCGCCAGCGCCTGATAGCAGCCAATCGCCAGCCAGTCGCTGGCGCAGAAGATGGCGTCCGGGCGCTCGGCCAGTTCCAGCAGCGAAGTGGTGGCGGTAAAGGACTCGCTGAACTGCCAGTTGGTCTGGCGCACCAGGTCGTCGTCGCATGCGAGTCCGGCCTGCTGTAATGCCGCCTGGTAGCCCGCCAGACGCTGGCGGGAGGCCTCCATCCAGCTCTCGCCGGTGATGTGGGCGATGCGCGTGGCCCCGCAGGCGATGAGGTGTTTAGTCACCTGGAAGGCGTTGGCGTAGTCGTCCGGGATAAACGACGGCAGCAGCGGCGAGCCGGGGTCGCGCTGGTTGAGCAGCACCAGCGGGATGCGGGTGCAGTCCTGGAAGGCCGTCATGTCCACCAGCGTGGTGACCGGAGACGCGAGAATAATCCCGATGCAGTTGCGCTTCTCCAGCTGGCGGATGATGTTCAGCGCCAGCTCGATGTCGTCGCCGTAGTCGTAGACGGTGAGCAGGGTCTCGTTGCGCCACGCAGCTTCCCGCGCCTGGCTGATGGCGTCGATAAACGGGTCGAAGCTCTGCATGGAGCTGACCAGCAGGGCGATCTCCTCCTGGTTGCGCGGGGCGTGAACGGCGGGGAGGCGGTCGTAGCCGAGCTCGGTGGCCACATTAATCACCCGCTGGCGGGTGTCGTCGCTGAGCTTGATGTTGCGGGACTGGTTAAGCACCAGCGATACCGTCGCCTGCGACACGCCCGCCGCCCGCGCAATATCGTTCATCGTCACTTTCGTTTTTCGCTTCATCCGTCCTCTCCCTTTCGCGACTTCGCATCATACCCTAACCGCACGCTTTAGCGCCGTCGATCACGTTTCTCATTCGTCGAAGCGTGAACTTTGTGAGAGCCGTCGCTTTTCTAAACGCCGCGATTTGCGCATTTATCCCGCAGCTAATATTTATTAGCTAAATATTATCAGTAAGAGGACGCGTAATGAAAGAGCAGTGGAGCAGGGAGCAGGCCCAGGCGTGGTATGAGCAAAAAGGCTGGCTGTGCGGGTTTAACTATCTGCCGTCGACGGCGGTGAACTGGACCGATATCTGGCAGGAAGAGACCTTCGATGCCGCCACCATCCAGCGCGAGCTGGGCTGGGCGGCGGACGCGGGCTACAACACCCTGCGCATCAACCTGTCGTTTATCGTCTGGGAGCACGACCGCGACGGGCTGATGGCGCGCATCGACCGGTTTTTGACGATTGCCGACGACCGCGGGTTCAGCACCATGCTGACCCTGATGGACGACTGCGGCTTCTCCGGCGACGAGCCGTACCTCGGCCCGCAAAAGCCGCCGGTGCCGGGCAAGCACAACAGCCAGGCGGCGGCCAGCCCGGGGCGCGACAAAGTGTGCGATCCCGACTGCTGGGCAGCCATTGAGCGCTATATCCGCGACGTTGTCCGCCAGTTCCGCGAGGATAAGCGTGTCCTGCTGTGGGATCTCTATAACGAGCCGGGCAACCGCGGCATTTTCGCGACCGGCACGCAGGAGGTGCAGTACGACGCGAAGCTGGAGACCTGCGCCCACGAATTGATGAAGCTGGCGTTCCAGTGGGTGCGTGAAGAAGACCCTACCCAGCCGCTCACCGTCTGCGCCTGGCGTCTGCCGCCGGAGGAGGAGGGCGAGACGTTCTTCCAGCATCCGCTGGACCAGACCGCGCTGGCGCTCTCGGACGTGGTGAGCTTCCACGCCTACACCCACACCGGGCGCATGACGGCGATTATTCAGCAGCTGCAACAGCTCGGTCGTCCGCTGTTCTGCACCGAATGGCTGGCGCGCCACGTGGGCAGCACCATCGAAGAGCAGCTTCCGCTGATGTACGCGGCGAAGGTCGCACCGTACCAGTGGGGGCTGGTGCGCGGCAAAACCCAGACGTGGCTGCCGTGGCCGGTGGTGATGAAGGAGTCCACGGACTACTGCCGCCTCTGGTTCCACGACGTGTTCGAGGAGAACGGCATCCCGTTCTCGCGCCGTGAAATCGCCCTGATGCAGCAGCTGCGCAAGATCGCCCCGAAGGCACAAGGCTAATAATATCGACCCGGCGGCCGACCGCCGGGCAACCAGGCAGGCATATATCAATGGCAACGACAATGAAAATACCGTCTCGCGAGCTGTGGTCTTATTTTGGTTATGGATTAGGTCAGTGTTTTAGCTTTGGTTTAGTGGGTTCGTTTATTAACTATTTTTACACCGACGTGCTGGGGATCTCGGCGCTGGCGGCGAGCACCATCTTCCTGATTGCCCGCGCGTGGGACGCGGTTCACGATCCGCTGTTTGCCAGCATTATGGACACCATTAACAGCCGGTTCGGCAAGTTTCGCCACTTTTTGCTGATTGCCCCGCTGCTGATCACCGGCGTCACGCTGCTGTCGTTCTATAAAATCGAAGCGGACATGACCACCAAAATCCTCTACGCCGGGGTGACGTATATCCTGTGGGGGACGCTGTACGCTATCTCCGATATCCCGTTCTGGTCGATGTCGTCGGTGATGACTAACGACTCCGCCCAGCGCACCCGCGCGGTGACGGCGGCGATGCTCGGGGTGAACGCGGGCATTGCCTGCGCCAATATCTTCTTCCCGAAGCTGGCGGCGTTCTTCGCCCAGTACAGCAACGATAAAGGCTACTTTATGGCGGCGCTGGTGATGATGCTGGTGGGCCTGCCGCTGATGCTTAACGGCTTTATGCAGATCAAAGAGCGCGTGCCGCCGAGCCCGGAGAAGGTGACCATCCGCGACACCTTCCACAACCTGCGCCAGAACAAGCCGCTGTTTATCGTCCTGCTGTCGTTCTTCTTCTGCGTGTTCCACAACGTGGCGGGCGGGCTGTATATCTACTTCTTTATCAACAACCTGGGCGACGGCAGCCTGCAGATGGCGATTGGCGTGATGGGGATTGTGGCGGCGGTGCTGTGCCTGGTCGCCCCGATGCTGACGCGGCGGATGCAGAAGCGGAAGCTGTTTATGATCCTCTGCGGGCTGGACGTGGCGGTGCGCGTGGTGATGTGGTTTGTCGGGTATCAGCAGGTGACGATGCTGTTTATTCTGCTCGGCCTGAGCACGCTGTTCGTGATGATGACCAACATCCTCACCTCGTCGATGATTGCCGACACCATCGAGTACGCGGAGTACCACACGAACAAGCGCTGCGCGGCGATCACCTTCTCCGGCCAGACCTTTACCGGCAAGATGTCGGTGGCGGTGGGCGGCGGGTTAATCGGCGTGTTCCTGACGATGATCGGCTACGTGCCGCAGGCGCAAATCCAGAGCGAGGGCGTGCTGTCGGGGCTGTTCTTCGGGATTTGCCTGCTGCCGGCGATAGGGTCGCTGATCCGCATCGTGTTTATGTCGCGCTTTACCTTTACCGAGGAGAAGCACGCGGAGATTTGTCGGCTGCTGGCGGAGCGGAACGCGTCTGCGAAAGCGCCGGGTGGCGGCTGCGCCTTACCCGGCCTACAGGACCAGCCCTTGTAGGCCTGATAAGCGAAGCGCCATCAGGCTTCGCATTTAAAGAGTTACAGTGACTTCACAAACGCCAGCAGATCTTCGTTGAGCTGGTCCTGGTGGGTCAGCGCGAAGCCGTGCGGCGCGTTGTCGTACACCTTCAGCGTGGCGTTTTTGATCATATCTGCCGCCAGCTTGCCGGTGCTTTCAAACGGCACGATCTGGTCGTTGCTGCCGTGAATCACCAGCGTCGGCACGTCGATTTTCGCCATATCCGGGCGGAAGTCGGTTTCGCCGAACGCGGTCACGCAGTCGATGGTGCCCTTCAGCGACGCCAGCAGGGCGATGTTCAGCGTCTGGGTCAGGGCGCCGTCAGAGACGGTCTGCCCGGCGTTGATGCCGTAGAACGGGGTGGCGAAGTCACTGATGAACTGGGCGCGATCTTTACGCAGTCCGTCGCGAATGCCGTCGAATACGCTCTGATCCACGCCCTGTGGGAAGGAGTCGGATTTGCCGAAGATTGGCGTCACCGCGCCCAGCAGCGCCAGACCGGCGACGCGCGCGCTGCCGTAGTTGCTAATGTAGCGCGTCACGTCGCCGCCGCCCATGGAGAAGCCCACCAGCGTCACATCGTGCAGATCCAGGGTGGTAATCAGGTCGTTGATGTCGGACGCAAAGGTGTCGTAGTCGTAGCCGTTCCACGGCTGATCCGAGCGGCCAAAGCCGCGACGGTCAAAGGCGATGGCGCGGAAGCCGCGCTCGGCCAGGTAGTTCAGCTGGCTGTCCCACATGTCGCCGTCCAGCGGCCAGCCGTGGCTGAAGAGAACCGGTTTGCCCGCGCCGCCGTCTTTGTAGTAAATCTGCGTGCCGTCTTTTGCCTTAAACGTTGCCATAGTGTGTTCCTGTGCAGGTGATGATTATGGTTATACCGGCGCGACCAGGTAGCGAATAGCCGGTGATGTTGTGCCCTGATGAAAAGCCAGAACGCGGCTCTGCAGCAGGAGGTCATTCATGGTGTGGCGTTCCTGCTGGCGGAGATGCTCAATCCACGAGCCCATCAGGAAGGTCTCGATAAACAGGCCGGGACGCTCAATATCTTCATATACCGCCCAGCTCATCGCCCCGGCGCGGCGGCGGACCCGGCGCAGCTCGTGGACCGCCTCCAGGAAGGCCTTGGTGTTCTGCGGGTCGATGATGTACTCGTGCGACACCAGCACCGGGCCGCGCTCGTTCGGCAGGTCGATCTCCACGCCGTCCAGCGGCTGGCCGCTGAGGTCGAGGTTCAGGTCCGGATCTTTCCCCAGCTTCCAGCGGAACACCGTCGCGCTAGCCAGCACCATCCCCAGCGTGGCGACCACCAGCGAGGTCGGGGTGCCGAACCGGGAGGCAATCTGCCCCCAGATGGCGCTGCCCGCGGTCATCGAGCCGAAGAACACCGTCAGGTAGACCGCCAGCGCGCGGGCCTTCACCCAGCGGGCGGCGCTGCGCTGCGCGCCAAGGTTGAGGGTGGAGAGCACCGCAATCCACGCGAAGCCGGTGAAGAACTCAAACAGATTCAGCAGCCAGAAGTGGCGAACGAACGCCAGCGCCAGCATGGTGAGAGCAAACGTCAGGCTGGCGGCCACCATCAGGCGGTCGGCGTTCAGCCGCTGGCGCAGACGCGGCAGCAGGATGGCCCCGGCAATCGCCCCCAGGCCAATGCAGGCCAGCATCACGCCGTAGCCCGCCGGGCCTAAGCCCAGCTCGCGGCGCGCCACCAGCGGCAGGAGTGCCCAGCCCGCGCTGCCGAAAACGAAGAAGGCCACGGTGCGCACCAGCACGTTGCGCAGCACCGGCGCGGCGTGCACGTAGCGAATACCGGAGCGCACCGCAGAGAAGAAGTGCTCCGGCGGCAGGCGCTGTATGGACGGGGCCGGACGCCAGCGCCACAGTACCCATGCCACGCCGACCACGGAGAGCGCGTTCAGGGCAAACACCATCCACGGCCCGGCGAGCGACAGCAGAAAACCGCCCAGCGCCGGGCCAATCGCCCGGCTGATGTTCACCCCGAGCGAGTTCAGCGCCACGGCGGCGCCCAGCTCCGGCTTGCTCACCAGATCGGGCACCACGGCCTGGAACGGCGGCGAGCTCATCGCCGCGCCCACGCTCAGCAGGAACGTCGCCACCAGCAGCACGGTGGGGGTGACGTGTCCGGTGAAGGAGAACACCGTCAGCCCGGCGGCGGCGATGAACACCCACAGCTGGGAGAAGAGCAGGTATTTACGTCGGTCGACGATGTCCGCCATTACCCCGGACGGCAGGGCGAAGAGGAACATCGGCAGGCTGCTGGCCGCCTGCACCAGCGCGATATCCAGCGGGTCAGCGCTCAGGGTCAGCATGCTCCAGTTGATGCCGACGTCGCTCATCCATGAGCCGACGTTAGAGACCACCGTGGCGATCCACAGCATACGGAACACCGGCTGGCTCAGCGGCTGCCAGGGCGAAACCGTCGATGCGGGCGTCGTCTCGACGTGTGCGTCGCGAACGTCGTTAACCTGAGTCATGCGAACCTCTCCGCTGCCTTACGCTGCAGCCGCCACTGGCCCGGCCCGGTGAGGGCAAGGGTGGTGAAGATAATCAGCAGCAGCCAGCCAAACTGCCCTTCGGCAATCGACCAGTTCGGGTGGACCGCCAGCATCGCCACCAGCAGCACGGCGATAATCGGCAGGCACGCCAGGCGGGTGTACACGCCCGCAATGATAAACAGCGGGCAAACCACCTCGGCGACAATCGCCGGGATCAGGCTGGCGTAAGGCCCGAAGCCGAACGGATCTTCAATGCGCGTCAGCTCTTCGCTGAAGTGCAGCACCTTCGGCAGGCCGTGCACGTAGAGCAGCAGCAGGCTGCCGGTCAGGCGCAGGAAGAACAGCCCCAGGTCGACCCGGGGCGGAGCAAAGGTGTTTTTCATCAGAATGCAAAGCAGCTGCAGCCCAGCGCCCCCCAGAAAGCGTTATCGTCGGACACCGGCATCTCTGACGTGCGAGCGAAATCATGCTGGTGGCTGTGAACCCCGCACGGGCCGCTGCAGTGGTGGATAGGGCTCAAGCCGACGCGTGCGGCCTGCGGCGGCGCGCTGCGGTAGTGGCCCGGCACCTTCACCACCGGGGACCACTCGGGCAGGACCGGAATGGCCGGCGGCGCGAGCGGGCCAAAGCTGCCTGCGGCGTAGACGATGTCGCCGTTCACCACCGTCAGGACGGACTCGATGCCCTTGATCTCCTCTTCCGGCACGCGGAAGTAGTCTTTGCTCAGCACCGCCAGGTCGGCGAGCTGGCCGACCTTGATCTGCCCCTTCTGGTTCTGCTCGCTGGAGAACCACGCGCTGCCCTGGGTCCAGAGCATCAGGGCGGTATCGCGATCCAGGCGGGCGCTGTGATCGTACATCTGCATCCCGCCGACGGTGCGGCCGGAGACCAGCCAGTAGAGCGCGGTCCACGGGTTGTAGCTCGCCACGCGGGTGGCGTCCGTCCCTAAGCCCACCGGCACGCCGGTCTCGAGCATTTTTGCCACCGGCGGCGTGTGGCGGGTAGCTTCGATGCCATAGCGCTCGGCAAAGTACTCGCCCTGGAAGGCCATGCGGTGCTGCACGGCAATGCCGCCGCCCAGTTCTTTGATGCGGTCGATGTTGGCCTGGGTAACGGTTTCCGCGTGGTCGAAGAACCAGTGCAGGCCGTTGAACGGAATGTCGCGGTTCACCTTCTCGAAGACGTCCAGCATGCGGCTGATGGATTCGTTGTAGGTGGCGTGCAGGCGGAACGGCCAGCGGTGCTCCACCAGATGGCGCACCACGCGCTCCAGCTCGTCCTCCATGCCCGGCGCGAGGTCCGGGCGCGGCTCGAGGAAGTCTTCAAAATCGGCGGCGGAGAAGACCAGCATCTCGCCCGCGCCGTTGTGGCGGAAGAAGTCGCTGCCCTGGCCCGGCGTGAGCATGTCGGTCCATTTTTCAAAGTCTTCCAGCTCGTGGCCCGGACGCTGGGTAAACAGGTTGTAGGCGATGCGGATGGTCATCTGCTTTTTCTCGTGCAGCTCGGCGATCACCTCGTAATCTTCCGGGTAGTTCTGGAAGCCGCCGCCCGCGTCGATGGCGCTGGTCAGCCCCAGACGGTTCAGCTCGCGCATGAACTGGCGCGTGGAGTTGACCTGCTGCTCCAGCGGCAGCTTCGGCCCTTTCGCTAGCGTGGCGTAGAGGATCATGGCGTTCGGACGGGCAATCAGCATCCCGGTCGGGTTACCGTTGGCGTCGCGCTGGATCTCCCCGCCCGGCGGATTCGGCGTGTCTTTGGTGTAGCCGACCACCTTCAGCGCGGCGCGGTTGAGCAGGGCGCGGTCGTACAGGTGCAGAATGAAGACCGGGGTGTCCGGCGCGGCGTCGTTAATTTCGTCGAGGGTCGGCATGCGGCGCTCGGCAAACTGGAACTCGGTCCAGCCTCCCACCACGCGCACCCACTGGGGCGACGGCGTGCGCAGGGCCTGCTCTTTCAGCATCCGCAGGGCATCAGCCAGGGACGGCACGCCTTCCCAGCGCAGCTCGAGGTTGTAGTTCAGCCCGCCGCGGATCAGGTGCAGGTGCGAGTCGTTCAGGCCGGGGATGGCGGTGTGGCCTTTTAAGTCGACCACTAAGGTGGCGTCGCAGTGGTGTTGCATCACCTCGGCGACGGTACCCACTTCCAGAAATTTTCCGTCGCGCACGGCAACGGCTTCCGCGACGGGGTTCTCGCGATCGACGGTGTGAAACTGGCCGTTAACCAGAATGAGATCGGCTTTACCGAGGGTAACCATAAACTGCTCCTGACTGAGAGGGGGATGGTCAGGATTATGGGAACCGGTTTCGGCAAAGATCCAGTTATACAATAGGATAGGTATACCAAAGTATAACTATACCTAAGGTTAACTATACGAAGAGATAATTACGCGCAGAGACGGAAAACCGCAGGATGAGGGTGACTTTATCGTCGCGGCGCTCGCGGCGATTTCACCCTTAACCACTGGAAAATGCTATGACCTCTTCAAAGCTCGAAGTGTTAACCCCTGCGAACTGTCAGATCATCTTTATCGATCACCAGCCTCAGATGGCGTTTGGCGTGCAGTCGATTGACCGCCAGGTGCTGAAAAACAACACCGTGGCGCTGGCGAAAGCGGCCAAAGTGTTCAACATCCCGACCATCATCACCACCGTTGAGACCGAAAGCTTCTCCGGTAACACCTATCCGGAGCTGCTGGACGTGTTCCCGGGCCAGGACATTCTGGAGCGTACCTCCATGAACTCCTGGGACGATCAGAAGGTGCGCGACGCGCTGAAGGCCAACGGCAAGAAGAAGGTGGTGGTTGCCGGCCTGTGGACCGAAGTGTGCAACAACAGCTTCGCCCTGTGCGCGATGCTGGAAGGCGACTACGAAATTTATATGGTGGCGGACGCGTCCGGCGGCACCTCCAAAGAAGCCCACGACTACGCGATGCAGCGCATGATCCAGGCGGGCGTGATCCCGGTGACCTGGCAGCAGGTGATGCTGGAGTGGCAGCGCGACTGGGCGCGTAAAGAGACCTACACCGCGGTGATGGATATCGTGCGCGAGCACTCCGGCGCGTACGGCATGGGCGTGGATTACGCCTACACCATGGTGCACAAAGCGCCGTCTCGCCAGAAGAGCGAGCACCGCACCTTAGCGCCGGTCCCGGCTCGCTAAGCCCCGCTGGCGGGCTGGTCCCTCATCCGGCTCGCCGCTGCCTCTTTCTCTGGAGTTCACAATGAGTACTGGGCTGATATCCCTTGCCGCAGGCGTGCTGATTGGCCTGATGTATGCTGTGCTGAAGGTGCGCTCCCCTGCGCCGCCCGCGCTGGCGCTGATTGGCCTGCTGGGGATGCTGGCGGGTGAACAGGCGACGCGCCATCTGTTATCCCGCGACGCCGCGCCGCCTCAGGTGACCGTTCCGCAGGCGACATCGCAGACGGGAGCGTCATCATGAAAGCGTGGATAATTTCGCTGGTGTGCGGCGTGGCTGCTGGGGTAATTTACGCCCTGCTCGACGTGCATTCCCCGGCACCGCCGGTTGTCGCCCTGCTTGGCCTGTTTGGCATGCTGGTGGGCGAACAGCTCATCCCGGTGGGACGGCGTTTACTGAGTCGCGAACCGCTTACCCTCGCCTGGTTTCGTCACGAATGCGTGCCGAAAATCAGCGGCACGGCGCCCCCTGCGCCCGCGAAGGACGATCGCGACGTTTAATGATTTGTGAGAGGAAAGAGAGCATGACGCTGCCGTGGCGCATTGCCATCATTGATGACGAACGTTCCGTCCGCAGCGGGCTGAGTAATCTCCTGGAGTCGGAAGGGTATTCGACCGATACGTTTGATTCGGCAGAAGTATTTCTGAGCCATCCGTTCGCCCTGTCCGGCGCGGCGCTGGTCATCACCGATATCAAGCTGCGGGGCATGAGCGGCCTGGAGCTGTTTGACAAGCTGCGGCTGTTGGCCGTACCGCCGCCGCCCGTGCTCTTTATCTCCGGTCATGCTGATGAAAATATGCAGCGGTACGCTCTTGATCTGGGCGCCGCTGCATTTTTGCGTAAGCCTATTAACATCGATATTCTGCTGGATCATATTCAGCGGGAGCTGGCCCGCCGACAATAAGGATCGCGGATGAACGAACACGAGCAGCCTGCATTCTGGCCCGCCCAGGGGAATCTTCACCAGGGGCGGGTTTTTGTCCTTAAAGAGGATGTGATTTTTACCGTGCTGGCGCAGGAGGGCGGTATCGCCTGGATGCACGCGCGGCATCCTCATTCCGGCGGCTCGTTCATTATCGCCACCGCGGTGAGCGACGAAGAGGAAGAGCGGGCCACGCGGCTGCTGAAAAACGAGTTTGCGCTGCGCGACGCGCTGCAGGACAGCTGGGCCATCCGCGCCGTCGCGTCCACCCAGTACCGGGGGCGCTTCGCGCTGGTGTATGCCCCGTTTGCGTTTGAGCTGCTGGCGCGGCGCGCGGGCAGGGCGATCTCGGGCATCGCGCGCTTTATCGAGATAGCGATCCAGATCTGCGCTCCCCTGCGCCAGATGCATTTGCAAAACCTGATCCACGGCGACATCAAACCCGGCAGTATTTTTGTTCATCACGATGCCACCTGCCGTCTGGGGAGCTTTGGCCTTTCCAGCAGCCTCTCCGATGCCATCACCCAGACCCGGCTTCCCGTTTCAGGCGGTACGCCCGCCTATATGTCGCCGGAGCACACCACCCGCACCCAGCGCCCGGTCGACGGCCGCAGCGATCTCTACAGCCTCGGCATGGTGCTGTATGAACTCCTGACCGGACGACTGCCGTTTGAGTTGGGGGAGGACGAGCAGACCAACTGGGCGCACTACCATATTGCCTCCGCGCCGCTGGCCCCGGACGCGATCCGCCCGGACGTGCCGGAAATGCTGTCGACCATCATCCTGAAGCTGCTGGAAAAGAATCCTGATAATCGCTACCAGACGGTCGACGGGCTGATTGCCGACCTCCGCCGCTGCCAGGCGACGCTGACCTGCGAGGGCGAGATCGTCGCCTTTACGCCCGGCCAGCAGGACCGCACCCCGGCGATCCACCTAGCGGACTCCCTGTTCGCGACGCATCCGCAGGCGAACGACGTCATTGCTGCGTTTGAGCGGGTGGGGCAGAACCTGGTGCCGGAGCTAGTGACGATCGGCGGGCCGTCGGGGATCGGCAAATCCTCAATTATTGCGACGGCGCTCAAAACGCTGCAGCAGCGTACGGTGCTGCTGGCGGTGGGCAAAGTCGATCAGTTTTCGCCGTCGCTGCCCTACGGCGTATTAAGCTCCGCGTTCCGCACCCTGACGCTGCACCTGCTCGGGCTACCCGCAGAGGACGTGGCGAAGTGGAAAATCCGCCTCTCCCGCGCCCTGGAGGGGCACGAGGCGCTGGCCGTCAGCCTGGTGCCCGAGCTGGGCCTGCTGCTGGAGAGCAAGCCGCGCTTCTCGGCGGATACGTTTTCCATTGATGCCCGGGCGCGCTTCAGCCATATGGTGCTGGCGCTGGTAAAAACCTTTGCCTCGCAGGGCTGCCCGCTGGTGCTGGTGCTCGACGATCTCCAGTGGAGCGACGCCGCCAGCCTGCACACGCTCAAATATCTGCTGATGAACTGCGGCGCTGTTCCGCTGCTGGTGGTCGCGGCCCACCGGGATATCAGCGCCGTGTCCGACGCCGCCCTGCAGGCGCTGCTGGCGAGCCTGCCGGAGGCGGCGCAAAACGTGAGCGAGATTGTCCCGCAGGCGCTTTCCGTGAAAGCGGTGGCGCGCTGGCTGGCGACGGTATTTCGCACCCGCAGCGCGGCGACGACGGACCTCGCCACGCTGATCCACGAGAAGACGGGTGGCAACCCGCTCTTTGTGCACGAGTTTTTCCGCCGCATCGTTGATGACGGCCTGGTGGTGCACAACAAATACCAGGACAAGTGGCACTACGATCTGCAGGCGATCCGCGCCAGGCATTACACCGAAAACCTCGTCACCCTGGTGCTGGAGCAGCTTGAAGATCTGCCCGACGAGACGCGCCGCCTGCTGGGCAGCATCGCCTGCCTCGGCGGCACGGGCGAGATGGAGATGATCTGCCGCGTGGTCGGCATGTCGATGGCGGAAATGCGCTATGCGCTGCACCCGGCGGTAATGGCCCAGCTCATCGTGCTGACGGAAAAAAAATACGCCTTCACCCACGACCGGGTGCAGGAGGCGGCCTTTGCACTGCTCGAACGGCATGAGAAAAGCCATATTCACCTGACGACCGCCAGCCTGCTGGCCGACGCCGCGCGTCAGGCGGCGGGGAACGAGCTGCTGTTCCGCGCCGTTCACCACGTCACGGCCGCGCTCGACAGCATCCAGCCCGCGCCGCAGCGGCAGATGTTCCGCGAGCTGAGCCTGCTGGCCGCCCGACGCGCGAAGCGTTCGGGAGATTACCTTTCGGCGCTCGGCTATATCCAGACCGCCAGAGCGCTGGGCAACGCCGGGACGGTGTCGGACTTCATGCTCGATATTGAAGAGGCGGGCTGCGAGTTTGCGCTGGGGCATCTGGAGCGCACCCGCGAGCTGTGTGATGCCATTCTCGGCTGCCCCGGCGGGCTGACCGAAAAGGCGCTGGCGGCCAACCTTCTGGTGGAGGTGTATATTCGCCAGTCGGACAGCCGCCTGGCGCTGGAGGCGGCGCTCTGCTGGCTGGGGATTTTCGGGATCCAGATTAGCCGCTATCCGGAAGATGCCGACTGCGACGAGGCGTGGGCGCTGTTTTGCAACCGCACGGCCGACGCGCCGCAAAACCTGTTTGCCCAGCTGTCGCGGATGGATAACCCGGAAACCGAAGCGGTGATGAACCTGCTCTACAGCGCCAGCATTTGCGCCAGCTTCATCTGCCCGCGCCTGCACTTTTTGCTGCTCTGCCGCATGATGCACCTGACCCTCGACCACGGCATTACCGGCGCGTCCACCACGGCGATGGCCTGGTTTGGCGTGCTGATTGGCCACCGCTACGCCGAGTACCGCCTGGGGTTCCAGTACGGCACCCTGGCCCGCGAGCTGGTCAATCGCCACGGCTACGATGCCTTCGAAGCCAAAACCCTGCTGCCGCTCGACCAGCTCAGCGTCTGGACCCAGCCTTTATCGTTTACCATCGAGTGCGCGAAGGCCTGCTTCACCTCGGCGGTGACCCACGGGGATATGACCATGGCCTGCTTTGCGGCCTGCCATCAGGTGATTAACTTCCTCTCGCGGGGCGATCACCTGGACGGGGTGCTGACCAGCATCGATCGGGGCCTGGCGTTCGTGCGTAAAACCCACTTCCAGGACGTGGAAACCATTTTGATGGTCCAGCGCGGCTACGTTGAGTTTCTGCGCACGCCGGTCATCGGCACCTGGAGCGCGTCGCAGGTGCTGCCGGAGGCGCTGCTTCCCGCGTCGCCGGAGCAGGCGCCGGAGAAGAACGCCACCATGCTGTTCTGGTATTGGCTCTACCGCGGCATGGCGCACTTTACCTGCGGCGAATATGCCGACGCGCAGGCGGATCTCGAGATGGCGGGCTGGTATGCGTGGTCTGCGCCGGGGCACATCCATCTGCTGGACTACCATCTTTACAGCGCTTTGGCGCTCTCCCGTCAGCTGACGCCGGAGACCTTCTCGGCGAATCACCGCCGCAGCATTCACGCCCACTACGACAAAATTGCCCTCTGGGCGCGCATTAATCCCGGCACGTTCGCGGATAAAGAGGCGCTGATCTACGCCGAAATCGTGCGTCTGGACGGGATGAACAGCATTGCGCTCGAGCAGTATGAGAAGGCGGTCCGGCTCTCCCGCGAGGGCGGCTTTAACCCGATCAACGCCCTGGCCCACGAACTGGCGGGGCGCTTTTCGCTGGCCTGCGGCTACCCGACCGCCTCGGACGCGCATTTCCGCGGCTCGATTGCCGCCTGGGGACGCGCGGGCGCGCAGGCCAAGGTACGCCAGCTGGAGCAGGATTTCCCGCACCTGCTGGCCTCCGGGCAGGCCAGCGCCTACGACACGGTGGCCTTCGCCCAGAACGAGACGATCCGCGATCTGCAAAGCGTCATCAAAGCCTCCCGCGCGCTGTCGGAAGAGATTAACCTTGAGCGCTTAATCGAAAACCTGATGACCATCCTGCTCGAACGCGCCGGGGCGCAGCGCGGCCTGCTGCTGCGCGTGAGCGAGAGCCTCATTCCGGAGATCGAGGCCAGCGCCTGGACCAGCACCGAGGGCGTGCGGGTGCGGATCCTGAAAGACGTGCCGACGGCGACCGACCTGCCGCTGTCGGTGCTGGCGGCGGTGATCCGCACCGGGCAGGAGATCCGCACCGGCAGGCCGGAGGAGTTCCATCCCTTCAGTCAGGACCCCTATCTGGTGACCTCGGGGGCGGCGGTCATGTGCGTCCCGATGTTCAAACAGGCGCGGCTGGTGGGCGTGCTGTACCTGGAAAACCGCCTGATGCCGGAGGTCTTCACCGCCGAGCACTCGCGCGTGGTGAGCCTGCTGGGCGCGCAGGCCGCGGTATCCCTGGAGACGGCGCGGCTGTACGCCGAGCTGCTGGCGGAGAACATCCAGCGCCGACGGGTGGAGAAAGAGCTGCGCTCCAGCCAGACCTCGCTGATGCTCGGCGAGCAGATCAGCCACACCGGCAGCTGGCGCTGGGAGCTGGAGCAGGATCTGATGTTTGTCTCGGAAGAGTACGCCCGCATTCTCGGCCTGCCCGAGCAGCAAAAGATGATCTCCATGGCGGAGTTTTTGACCTTCGTTCATGAGGACGATTACGCCCGCATCAGCGCCATCGTCACGCAGAGCGTGCGCGACGGGCTCTCCATGCGCGCGGAGTTTCGGGTTAAGCGTACCGACGGCTCAACGCGCTACCTCCTCGGGATTGGCGATCCGGTGGGCGTGGGCAGCGAGGTGAACGAGTATTACGGCATCATCACCGACATCACCAGCCAGCGCGCCGCGGAGGATGCCATGCGGGTCGCGCAGGCGGATCTGGCGCGGGTCTCCCGGGCCACCACCGTCGGACAGCTGACCTCCTCCATCGCCCACGAGATCAACCAGCCGCTGATGTCGATCGTCTCAAACGCCGGGGCGAGCCTGCGCTGGCTCAACCGCGAGCCCGCCCGGCTGGATAAAGTGCGCGAAGGGCTGGAGGAGATCGCCGCGGAAGGCGCGCGGGCGGGGGAGATCATTCGCAGCATCCAGTCCCTGACGCGCAAGCAGGATCCCACCTTCTCGCGCATCGACATGCACTACCTGATCCACCATATCATCACGCTTTCGCGCAGCGAGCTGGAGCAGCGACACATTAGCGTTGATTATCTGTTAAAGGCGCAGGACAGCTTTATCACTGGCGATAGCGTGCAGATCCAGCAGGTGCTGCTCAATCTGGTGATGAATGCGGTTGAGGCGATGGCCGAGGTGAAGGATCGCGCCAGCACCATTACCCTCAGCACCGCCAACGCGGACGGGAAAGTGATCGTCGAGATCGCCGATACCGGGAGCGGCATTGAGCCCGAGCGGCTGGAGCAGATTTTTGACTCGTTCTACTCCACCAAGGCGCAGGGAATGGGGATGGGGCTGACCATCAGCGCCAGCATCATCGAGCGCCACTGCGGGAAGCTGAGCGCGCGACGCCGGGAGCCGTACGGCACGGTGTTTGCGTTTGCGCTGCCGCTGGCGGCGCAGGAAGGGTAAAGATTACTCCGCAGGCAGGCTTGAGGTCAGGCGCTCAACGGCCCTGACCAGCTCCGCCACGGAGCGCACCTGCATTTTCTCCATCACCCGGCGACGGTGCACCTTAACCGTGATCTCGCTGACGCCCAGCTCGGCGGCAATCTGCTTGTTCAGCATGCCGCTTATCGCCAGCGTCAGCACCTCGTGCTCGCGCGGGGTGAGGGACATGTGGCGCTGCTTCAGGGCGTAGTGCTCTTTATTGCGCTCGGCGTTGTGTTCCGCCAGCTGAAGGGCGGACTCGATGGCGTCGATAAGCGCGGTGGATTCGACGGGCTTGGTGAGAAATTCGTACGCGCCGCCTTTAATGGCGCGCACCGACATCGGGATAGTGCCGTGCCCGGTAAGAAAAATAATCGGGATCTCGCGCCCGCTGTCCTTGAGGGCGTCAGCCACCTCAAAGCCCGAGATGGCGGGCATTTGCATATCGAGGACCACGCACGACGGCAGATCCTCAAAGCGGTGTTGAAGAAACGCTTCTGCCGATGAAAAGCCGACGGCGTTCAGGTCCGCCGAGTCCAGCAGCCCGATCACGGACTGTCTGACTGCGTCATCGTCATCAACCACATACACAATGTGTTCCATTCACCGCCCCGGTGCTGATTTACATGTCGAGGATGCACACAATCCCAACGGTTACGTAAGGGACTGTTTATGCTGACTTTCATCTTAACACATTAACTATCATTATCATTTAACAATATGATAACCATATGAAGTATAGCGAGCCGGGGCGGAGGCGGTGAAGGAACGAAACGCCGTTTTTATGCACCGACAAGCTCGATGCGGTTGCCGTCCGGGTCTGCAATCACCGCTTCATAGAAGCCGTCTCCGGTCATGCGCGGGGCACTGAGCAGCGTGCCGGTGGCCTGCGCCCGCTCGGCCATGCTGTCGACCTGCGCTTTGCTGCCGACGTTGATGGCGATATGCGCCCAGCCGATAAACTCCGGGTGCGACGGGGCGTCGGGCAGCTCCGGCAGCGTCATCAGCTCGATGGTCGGCCCGTTATCGAGCGTAATAAAGTGTGATTCGAAGCCGGGACGGTTTTTACTGACGTAGCGTTCGTTACTGCGGCCATTAAAAACCGTTTCCCAGAACTGAACCTGGGCGTTCAGGCTGCGGGTCCAGAGTGCAACATGGGCAATATGCATAAGCTCCCTCGTTATTTGTCGGTGAGGACTTTCACCGGTAAAACAGGCTACACTCTGGTTTTGAGCGCGACAAGCTGAGGAAAAGACAATGCACTACACACTGAAAGAAAGCGACAAGGATAAAGCGGAAGGGTCAAACGGCGCGGGCGCTCTGCAGCAAAAACTGCTGGAGTCCCGTTCGATTGTGATCTCCGGTGAGATCAACCAGGAGCTGGCGCAGAAAGTCATCACCCAGATGATCCTGCTGCAAAG
This sequence comes from Enterobacter sp. JMULE2, assembly GCF_013337145.1. Lineage (NCBI taxonomy): Bacteria > Pseudomonadati > Pseudomonadota > Gammaproteobacteria > Enterobacterales > Enterobacteriaceae > Enterobacter > Enterobacter sp. JMULE2. Next base: position 226,762 of record NZ_SGWD01000017.1, on the reverse strand, counting down.
CGTCAGCAACGATCCGATCAAGCTGTACATCAACAGCCAGGGCGGCCACGTGGAAGCGGGCGATACCATCCACGACTTCATCAAATTCATCCGCCCGGAAGTGCACGTCATCGGCACCGGCTGGGTGGCGAGCGCCGGGATCACCATCTTCCTGGCGGCGAAAAAAGAGCACCGCTACTCGCTGCCGAATACCCGCTTTATGATCCACCAGCCGCTGGGCGGCGTGCGCGGTCAGGCGACGGATATTGAGATCGAAGCGCGCGAAATCATCCGCATGCTGGATCGCGTGAACAAGCTGATCGCCGACGCCACCGGCCAGCCGCTGGAAAAAGTGAAAAAAGATACCGACCGCAACTTCTGGATGTCTCCGGCAGAAGCGCTGGACTACGGCATCGTGGGTAAACTGATTACCCATTATGACGAGCTGAAGCTGGATTAAGTTTTCGCGGCGTGTTTGTGTCGGGTGGCGGCTTTGCCTTACCCGACCTACACGCTTTTTACCCTCGCTTGACCCACGACAAAGCGCTCACGCTTGCTCTCTTCCATAATCGCGCCTGTTTCCCCTCTCACTGGTGCTACCCATGGCGTATCAACTGAACCTGAACTGGCCGGAATTTCTCGAGAAATACTGGCAAAAAAAACCCGTTGTGCTGAAAAATGCCTTCCCGAATTTTGTCGACCCGATTACCCCGGACGAGCTGGCAGGGCTGGCGATGGAGCCGGAAGTCGATAGCCGTCTGGTGAGCCATTTCAACGGCAAATGGCAGGCCAGCAATGGTCCGTTTGAGCACTTTGACGATCTGGGCGAAACCGGCTGGTCGCTGCTGGCACAGGCGGTGAACCACTGGCATATGCCCGCCGCGGAGCTGGTGCGTCCATTCCGCGTCCTGCCGGACTGGCGTCTGGATGACCTGATGATCTCCTTCTCCGTGCCGGGCGGCGGCGTGGGTCCGCATATCGATCAGTATGATGTGTTCATCATTCAGGGGATGGGCAGCCGCCGCTGGCGCGTGGGTGACAAGCTGCAGATGCGTCAGTTCTGCCCGCATCCGGCGCTGCTGCATGTCGATCCGTTTGAGCCGATCATCGACGAAGATCTGGCCCCGGGCGATATCCTCTACATCCCGCCTGGATTCCCGCACGACGGCTTTACCCATGAGACGGCGCTCAACTACTCCGTCGGCTTCCGCGGGCCGAACGGTCGCGATCTGATCAGCAGCTTCGCCGATTACGCGCTGGAAAACGATCTGGGCGGCGAGCACTACAGCGATCCGGATCTGACCTGTCGCGAGCACCCTGGCCGCGTGGAGCAGTACGAGCTCGATCGCATTCGTCAGATGATGATCGATATGATCGGCAAGCCGGAAGATTTCACAAAATGGTTCGGCAGCTTTGTCTCGACGCCGCGCCACGAGCTGGATATTGCCACCGCCGAGCCGCCGTACGCGCCGGAAGAGGTGCTGGACGCGCTGCAGGGTGGCGAAACGCTGTCTCGCCTGAGCGGCCTGCGCGTGCTGAACGTCAACGGCAGCTTCTTCATCAACAGCGAACAGCTGGAGACTGTAGACGCGAAGGCGGCGGATGCGCTGTGCCGCTACACCGAACTCGGCCAGGCCGAGCTGGGCGATGCGCTGAACAACCCGGCGTTTGTTGAAGAGCTTACCGGGCTGATTAACCAGGGGTACTGGTACTTCGACGAGTAGTGCTGCCTGTTGCCCGGTGGCGGCTTCGCCTTACCGGGCCTACAACGGCAAGAACGTAGGCCGGGTAAGGCGAAGCCGCCACCCGGCAAAAAACCTCACTACTCCTCCATCGCAATCACAATCGCCTCTCCCATCTTCTTCAACGCCTCGCGATTCTTCTCCGTCGGCGGCAGCGCCACGTTGATCCGCAGACAGTTGCGGTACTTCCCGGAGGCGGAAAACAGCGACCCGGCCGCGGCCTGGATCTTCAGCCGACACAGCTGCTTGCTGACGCACACCATGTCGACCTTCTCCGGCAGCTCAATCCACAGCAGGAAGCTGCCCTGCGGGCGCGTGACGCAAATCTCGGCCGGAAAATACTGCCGCACCCAGCAGGTGTAGGTTTCCATATTCTGCTGATAAATCTGGCGCATACGGCGCACGTGGCGATGGTAATGCCCGTCGCGAATAAACGCCGCTACCGCCATCTGCGTGCCCGGCACGTTAAACCCGCCCGCGGCGTATTTCATGTGCATCACCCGGTCGTAATAGCGCCCCGGCACAATCCAGCCGACGCGTAGGCCCGGCGCCACGGTTTTGGTAAACGAGCTGCAGAGGATCACGCGGCCGTCGATATCCATCGAATGAATGGTGCGCGGGCGCGGGTACTCCGCCGCCAGCTCGCCGTAAATGTCATCCTCAACAATCACGATATCGTGCCGCTGGGCGAGGGCTAAGACCTGCTTTTTCCGCGCTTCCGGCATGATAAACCCGAGCGGGTTGTTGCAGTTGGGCACCAGGATCACCGCTTTGATCGGCCACTGCTCCAGCGCCAGCTCTAACGCCTCGATGCTGATCCCGGTCTCGGGATCGGTGGGAATTTCAATCGCCTTGATGTCAAACCCGCGCAGCATTTGCATGGTGCCGTGAAACGACGGCGATTCTACCGCCACGATATCCCCCGGCTTGCACACCGAGAGCAGGGCGATCGACAGCGCGCCGTGGCAACCGTTGGTGATGACAATTTCGTTCGCCGCGACGGTGGAGCCGCCGTCCAGCATCAGGCGGGCGATCTGCTCGCGCAGCTCCAGGCGGCCGTCGAGCACGTCATAGCTCAGCATCTCGGCAGGGTTATGCTGCGCGATGCGGCTCATCTCCCGCCACAGGGGCTTCAGGCTCGGCTGGTTAATATCCGGCGAGCCGCCGCCAAACGAAATCATCTCTTTGTCGGCACGCGCGTCCAGCAGCATCATCACCTCATCCCACTGGGTGACGTCCACGGGACGCTGCACCGGGCGCGTCATGGCCGGAACTGGCGGCTGGGCCTTGCGCTGCGAGACAAAATAGCCGGAGCGCGGCTGGGGGGTGATCAGCTGGAGGTTTTCGAGGATTTGATAGGCCTGCTGTATGGTGCTGATACTCACGCCGTGCTCCTGGCTCAGCGTGCGCACCGACGGCAGACGTTCGCCGCTGCGATACAGCCCTTGTTCAATGCGTTCTGCCAGTAGGTTGGCGAGATGTTGATAGCGCGTCATGCTGTATCCTTTGTTTTCACCATACAGATTGTAAAACCAGTACAGATTGCCGTAAAAATTGGCATTCAGATATTGTTTTAGCGGATCTGTATGTTAAACAAAAGGTGTTTTTGAGTCTGTATTGCACAGGTCGATTTCCAGGATGATAACCCCACTGGTACAGTGAGGAGAGCATCATGGAATTCTATGAGAACCGTTCAAAACGTCCGTTCGTCGTGTTTATCTGGATCGGCAAAACGATCTGCAACTGGTATCGCATCAACCGTACCCGCCGCATTCTGAGCCAGATGAGCGACGAGCAGCTCAAGGACGTTGGGTTGTCGCGGTATGATGTGTGAGGCATTTATCGCCCGGTGGCGCTACGCTTACCGGGCCTACGGGATCGAGTAGGCCGGGTAAGGCGAAGCCGCCACCCGGCGATGTTCAGCGCCGATCCTGTAGGCCGGGTAAGGCGCAGCCGCCACCCGGCGATTTCAGCTCAACAGCTCAAGCGTCTGCCGCTTCGGCCTTTCCAGCAGTTCAACCGCCTCTTCATACGACCGCACGTTGTTATAGCCCATCACCAGCCCGTAGCGTTTGCCCGACCCGCGATACCACTCCGACAGCGCATTGACCTGCAGCTGCTGTTCCTGCCAGCAGCGCGCCACTTCCCGGTCACCGCTTCCTCTGGTCAGGAACGCCACGATATGCATCCCGCCGTCGTTTTGCTCGGTGAAAAACAGATCGCCATACACCTCGCGCAGGGCGGCAATCATCCAGTCGCGGCGGGTCTGATACAGCGCGCGCATCTTTTTCAGGTGACGAAAAAAATGCCCTTCGTTGAGAAACGCGGTGAGGATCTTTTGCGTTAGCACCGGCTGGCCGCTGGTGGTAATGTCCGCGCAGTCGGTAAAGGCCCCAACGGTGCTGGCAGGCATCACCACGTAGCCCATGCGCAGCGACGGCATGATGGTTTTACTGAAGGTCCCCATAAAAATCACCCGGTCATGCTGGTCGAGGCTTTTCAGCGACGGCAGCACCTTGCGGGTGTAGTGAAACTCCCCGTCGTAATCGTCTTCGATGATCCACGCCGCGTTCTGGCTGGCCCAGTCGAGCAGCTGCTGCTTGCGCGGCAGGGAGAGCGTGACCGCCAGCGGGCTCTGGTGCGACGGGGTGACGATGGCGAAACGGGCGTCGCGATGGTGACGGAGCAGGTATTCCGTGTCGATGCCGCTGCGATCGACCGGCGCGGTGTGCAGGCGCGGCACGATCCGCTTGAGCAGCTGCTGGCCCATAAAATAGCCCGGATCTTCAAACACCACCTTGTCGCTGCGGCTGGCTAGCGTGTCTAGGATCAGCCGCAGGCTGCCGCTGTACCCGCTGGTGATCAGCACCTGTTCGGCAGTGCAGGAGAGCCCGCGCGAGATGTTGAGATAGCTGGCGATGGCCTGGCGCAGCGGATACCAGCCCAGCACCGGCGGGTTGAGCATCTCCTCCTGACGCATGGCGCGCGTCGCCTGGCCTGCCAGCAGCAGCCATTTTTTATAGGGAAATCCGTCGAGGGCCGGAATGCCGGGGCGCAAAAACCCAGCCCGCTCGCGCTGGCTGATGAGCGATGCCGGAAGCGTGCCGGTGGGCTGTTCCGCAGGGGCTGCCTTGTCCGGCAACAGTAAATCCGGGTTCACCCGCGTGCCGCGCGCGCCCTGGCTTACCAGATATCCTTCCCCCGTCAGAATGGCATACGCCGTTTCGACGGTTTTACGCGCCACCTTCAGCTCTTCCGCCAGCACGCGGATGGCAGGCACCTTATCGCCCGGCTTAAGCACGCCGCACGTGATGTTGTCGCGATAGCGGGAATAAATCTCGTGATAGCCCGGCTTCATGTCCTACCTCGTTTCACGCGTTTTGTATCTTTTTACTATGTCATGAACGGCGTAGATTTGCCTCATCGCATGACATATGCCGCACATAAAAAGAGGAAAGACAATGAGCACTCGCGTCAACCACCACAAAGTCACACCTGCCCTCGCCAACGCCCTGTCCGCCCTGAGCATGGAAGTGGCAAAAACCTCCATCGACCCGGCGCTGAAGCACCTGATCGACATTCGCGTGTCGCAGCTCAACGGCTGCACCTTCTGTCTGGATATGCACTCGAAAGAGGCCAAAATCGCCGGCGAGCGCGAGCTGCGCCTGTACCATCTGGCGGCCTGGCGCGAGTCCCCGCTGTTCAGCGCCCGCGAGAAAGCCGCGCTGGCCTTCACCGAAGCGCTGACCCAGATTGGCGTTCACGGCGTGAGCGACGCGCTGTACCGCAGCGTGGCGGAGCACTTCTCGGACGTGGAGATTTCAGAGCTGAACTTCGCCATCGTGGCGATCAACGCCTGGAACCGTCTGGGGATCACCTCCCGCATGGAACCCGGCTCGCTGGATGCGGCTTACGGGCTGAATAAGGCTAACCTGTAATAATCCCGCGCTCGCGGATCATCGCCACCAGCGCCCGTAGCCCTGGCGGAACGTGGCGATGGCCGGGGTAATACAGGCGCAGCCCGGCAAAGGGCTGCGCCCAGTCGTTTAAGACGCTCACCAGTTCTCCACGCTCAAGCTCTTCCCGGATATACAGTTCCGGCAAAAATCCCACCCCTAATCCCGCTTTCACGGCGCGGATCGAGGCAAAAAGATCGGACGTCGCAAAGCGCGGCGGCACGGCAAGGGCATACGTTTCACCCCGACGCGCCAGCTCCCAGCGGTAGATCCCGCCGTGGGCCATGCGCATGCCGATCCCCTGATGTGAAAGCAGATCGTCCGGCGTCTGCGGAATGCCGTGGCGTGCAAAATAGTCCGGCGTGGCGGTCACCAGCTGGCGGATCTCCCCGGTCAGCGGCACGGCGATCATGTCCTGCGGCACGGACTCCTCCAGGCGGATCCCCGCGTCATAGCCTTCCGCGACGATGTCGATCATTCGCGCTTCGCTGGCGGTCTCTACGCGCATCTTCGGGTAGCGGATCATAAAGTCGATCAGCAGCTGGTCCAGAAACAGGGTGCCGATATGGTTCGGCACGTTCAGGCGCAGCGTGCCAGTAAGTTCCCCTGCGTCACTGTGGATCTCCTCGCCGGCGAGACGGATCTCCTGCAGGGCTGGGCCGATTCGCGCCACGTAGCGTTGTCCGGCGTCGGTGAGCGCCACGCTGCGGGTGGTGCGGTTAAAGAGGCGGGTATCAAGGCGGCTCTCCAGCCCGGCGATGGCGTTGCTTACCGCCGTGGCGGACATGCCCAGCTCCTGCGCCGCGGCGCGAAAGCTGCCGCGCCGCACGACGGCCATCACTACTTCCAGTTCTGTCAGACCTGAACGATGCATAGATTATCCTGAAAATCGAAACAACCCTTGCAGCATAGCGTGGATTATCGCAACGGAGAAGCCGTGCCAGACTGTGCTCACACAGCCTGAGGAGGTTTATATGCGCACCATCGAACAGATCTTTATTAACGGCGAATTTGTTACCCCGCACGGCACCGAGTGGTTTGATTTGTACAACCCGGCGACGGCGCAGGTCATCGGCCAGGTTCGTCTGGCGGATGAGGTTGACGCAGAGCGCGCCATTGCGGCGGCAAAAGCGGCGTTTCCGGCGTGGTCGCAGACCACAAAGCCGGAACGCATCGCAGCGCTAAAACGTATGCACGCCGCCGTGGCCGCTCGCCACGACGATCTGCTCGAAGCGGTCATTGAAGAGTACGGTGCCCCCGCCTCGCGCTCGGCGTGGATGGCCAGCTATCCCGCGGAGGTGATTGCTCAGGCCATTGAGGCGCTGGAGGCGTTTGCATTCGTCACCCCCGCAGGCGCGGCCACGGTGCAGATGACGCCGCTTGGGGTAGCCGGGCTGATTACGCCGTGGAACAGCGACGCGGGGTTTATCTGCGGTAAGCTGGCGGCCGCGCTGGCGGCGGGCTGTACGGCAGTCATCAAGCCGAGCGAAATGAGCGCCCTGCAAACCCGGATTGTCACCGAAGCGCTGCGCGATGCCGCGCTGCCGCCGGGGGTGTTTAACATCGTCACCGGGCGCGGCGAGACGGTGGGTGAAACGATCAGCCGTCACCCAGACGTCGCGAAAATTTCGTTTACCGGCTCCACGAATACCGGCAAAGCGATCCTGCGCAACGCGGCGGAGAGCTTTAAGCGCGTGACCCTGGAGTTAGGCGGTAAATCGCCGACGATCCTGCTGGATGATGTGGATCTGACTCAGGCGATCCCGCTGGCGATGCAGGCCGGGTTTATGAACAGCGGGCAGGCGTGCGTAGCCGGGACGCGCATTCTGGTGCCGCAGGCGCGTAAGGCGGAGATCGAAACCGCGCTGGCGCTGGCCGTGGCGGCGGTGAAATCCGGCGACCCGCGCGATAGCGCGACAGAGATCGGCCCGATGGTCAGCGAGAAGCAGTGGCTGCGGGTGCAGGGGTATATCCGCAAAGGGATCGAAGAAGGGGCGCGCCTGCTGGCGGGCGGCGAAGGGCGACCGGACGGGACGCGAGACGGCTGGTTTGTGCGCCCGACGCTGTTTGCCGACGTGAACAACCGGATGACCATTGCCCGTGAGGAGATCTTCGGCCCGGTGCTGTGCGTCATCCCGTATCAGGACGATGCGGAGGCGATCGCCATTGCCAATGACACTGAATACGGACTGAGCGCGATGGTGCTGGGCGGCGATGCGGACCGCGCGCGACGCGTGGCGCAGCAGATTGTTTCCGGTCGCGTGCTGGTGAACACGCTTGCCCATGAGCCGAAAGCGCCGTTCGGTGGGTTCAAGCACTCCGGCGTTGGGCGTGAGATGGGGGAGTGGGGGATTCGGGCGTTTATGGAGCCGAGGTCGGTTCTGGGTTAAACCCTACGCTTACCGGGCCTACATGAGTCTGTAGGCCGGATAAGCGCAGCGCCATCCGGCACAACACTTCGCTCCTTACCGAAGCATTGTGCTTTTTCCTCCTGCATTCTCTCCTCACCCTCACAACGGAGAGACACCCATGATTGCAGTCCTTTTTGAAGCCAAAGCGGAGCCTCATCATCAGGCGCGCTACCTGCAGCTTGCCGCCGAACTCAAGCCTTTGCTGGCGGACATCGACGGGTTTATTGATATCGAACGGTTTCAGAGCCTGACCACCGACGGCAAAATTCTCTCGCTCTCCTGGTGGCGTGACGAAGAGGCTATCCTTCGCTGGAAGCAGAACGCGTTTCACCAGGTGGCGCAGGCCGAAGGGCGCGAGTCGGTTTTCGCGTACTACCGCATTCGCGTGGCGCAGGTGGTGCGAGAATATACTTCTGAAACCGGGGGGCATAGCGATGTATGACGTTCATGTGATTTTCTGCGATATCCCCGGTGAACTGGCGCGCTTTGGACAGCTGCTGGGGCGCAGCGGCGTGGGGCTGGAAGGCGGCGGCGTATTTGGAACGCATGCCCATTTCCTGGTGGAAGAGGGAGAAAAAGCCCGTCGTGTGCTGACCGATGGCGGGTTCAACGTGCAGGCCGTACGCAAGCCGGTCATCAGAAAACTCAAGCAGGAGCGTCCTGGAGAGCTGGGTGAAATTGCGGCGGCGCTGGCCGCAAAGGGCGTGTCAATCCTGACCCAGTACAGCGACCATGCGAATCACCTTATTCTGCTGACGGATGATGATAAGCTGGCCGCAGAGATCACCGAACCTTGGGCGACGTATGTTAAAGACGAGCTTACCCCCTGATAACAGTGCGGCGCTGGAGCAGGCCGTTGCGGCTGTGGCGGCGGCAATGGCCGATCCGTCGCGCGTGAAGATGCTCTGCGCACTAATGGACGGGCGGGCGTGGACGGCTACCGAACTGAGCGCGGCGGCAGACGTTGCGCCGTCGACCGCCAGCGGGCATCTCGCGCGGCTGGTGGAGGGAAAGCTGATTACCTGCCTGTCTCAGGGACGGCATCGCTACTATCGCCTGGCGGGGCACGACGTGGCGGCGCTGGTCGAGCAGATGATGGGGCTCTCCTGGAGCCGCATCACGCCGCCGGAAACCACCGCGCCGAAAGCCCTGCGCGAAGCGCGAACCTGCTACGACCATCTTGCCGGAACGGTGGCGGTGCAGATCTATGAATTCATGCAGGAGGAAGGCTGGCTTGAGGCTGACGGTTCAGCGCTCACGCTACATGGCCGCGAGCAGTTCCTGAAGCTTGGTATTGCGTTAAATTCCAATCCCCGCCGCAAGGCCTGCTGCTTCTGTCTGGACTGGAGCGAGCGGCGGTTTCATCTTGGCGGTGAGGCGGGCGCGGCGCTGTTGATTTATCTGGAAAGCAAAGGCTGGATCCAGCGGGTGGCGGGGTACAGGGAGGTGGTGATGACGGCTTCGGGGAAAAGTGCCGTCAGGAAGCATTTTAGCCGCTAAACTCCGCTGCGGGCTGATGCCCTCACCCCGACCCTCTCCCACGGGGAGAGGGAGAACATCGTTTTCGCAATTCCTGCGCTTTTACCTCTCGTTTCTTGATACTTATCATGATAACTATTATCGTGTCCGCGTGTGACGAGAGGTTTCCCCCCATGAGTGAAGAAGAACTGTTCTGCCGCAGGCCGATGGGTATGCGGATGGCGATGATCGTGCGCCAGTGGCGTGCCGTCATTGACGATGCCATTCTCGATACGGGGTTAACCCAGTCGAGCTGGACGGTGATGATGCAGCTGCATCAGCTCGGGGATAACGTCTCCATGAGTGAGCTGGCGGAGGTGCAGGGCATTGAACTGCCGCCGCTGATGCGTACCCTAACACAGCTGGAAAAGCAGGGTTACCTGCTGCGCGCCGTATCGCCTTATGACAAGCGCATCCGGCTTCTGACGCTGACGCCTGAGGGAAAAGCCATATTAAAAAGGCTCACTCAGGTGATTGAGACCTATCAGGCGCGCGTATCGCAAAACATCGCGCCGGATCATATCGACATTTTCAGCGCCACCCTGAATCAAATCGCCTGCAATTTGCGGACAATCCGCGAAGAAGATAACAAGACCGAAAAATAATGACTCCTGAACAAAAGTTTGCCCGCTGGGTAAGGGTAAGTATTGCCTCTTTCCTGCTGATGTTTGTCTACTTTATCGTCGCGGATATCTGGATCCCGCTGACGCCGGACTCCACCGTGATGCGCGTGGTGACGCCGGTTTCTCCGCGCGTCTCCGGCTATGTGGCGGCGGTACACGTCCACAACAACAGCCAGGTGAAGAAAGGCGATCTGCTGTTTGAGCTCGACGACACGCCGTTTCGCAATAAAGTGGAAGCGGCGCAAATCGCGCTTGAGCAGGCCCGCCTGTCCAACGAACAGCTGGACGCGCAGATCGCCGCCGCGCAGGCCAGCCTGAAAACCGCCGTGCTGACCGCGCGTAACGACAAAGTGACTTTCGACCGCTACCAGAAGCTGAGCACCTTGCAGAACGTTTCGCAGGCGGATCTGGATAAGGTCCGCACCACCTGGCAGAGCAGCGAGCAGTCCGTAAGCTCCATCCAGGCCAACATCCATAACCTGCGCATTCAGCGCGGCGAGCGGGACGAGCACCGCAACGTGACGCTGCAAAAATACCGCAACGCGCTGGATGACGCAGAACTCAACCTCGGCTGGACGAAGGTCTACGCCCAGGCGGACGGCACGGTCAGTAACCTGCAGTTAAGCCCGGGCTTTTACGCTTCGTCCGGCTCAGCCGCGCTGGCGCTGGTGAACAACCAGACCGATATCGTCGCCGATTTCCGCGAGAAAAGCCTGCGCCACACCCATCAGGGCACCGACGCCGCTGTGGTGTTTGACGCCTTCCCTGGACAGGTGTTCCGCGCCCACGTGACCAGCAGCGACGCGGGGATCCTCGCCGGACAAGAAGCGGTTAACGGTGAACTCTCCGAACCGGAAACCTCCAACCGCTGGGTGCGAGATGCCCAACGCATGCGCATTCACGTCGCGCTGGACGAGGCGTTGCCGAAGCATCTGCCAACCGGCGCACGCGCCACCGTGCAGCTCTATAACAGCGAGGGGCCGTTTGCGCGCTTCTTCTCCGGGATGCAGATCCACCTGGTGAGCCTGCTTCACTATGTTTATTAGTTCGATGTCTATTAGCACCCTGGCGCGGGTGTTTACCCCGCACGGCAATATCGTCTACACGGCAAACGACTTTCGCCAGACCCTGCGCATCGTCTTTGCCGGGATGATTGCGCTGAGCATCTCCAGCTTCTACAACACCAGCTACGGCGTGTTTTTTGTGGTCTACCCGATCATGCTGCTGTCGCTGGTGCCGGTCTTTAATCGCCACGTGGCGAAGCAGTTTATCTTCAGCGCCGCGCTAAACTGCGTCGAAATGATCTTCATTATCGGCTATCTGTCGCAATGGCCGGTCATCATGACGCTGGTGGTGTTTGCCCTGTACGTGATGCGTTTTCGCTTTATGAGCAAGGGGCCGCTGTTTCTGTTTGGCTCAATGGGCGTGGTATGCCAGAGCGTGATGCTCAATTTTATGAGCTACCCCACTACCAACTGGCACACGCTGCTGTTTTCCAACATCGAAGCGAGCATCATGGCGGTGTGCCTGAGCGCGCTGATGAACTATCTGCTGCCGGACGTGGAGCCCCGCAAGCCGCCGCCGCTGATTGAGAAAGACGATGCCCGCGTGCGCCACGAGTCCTTGCTTTCCGGCACCGTCGCGACGCTGATATTCGTGGTGTTTCAGATTAGCGACTTAAGCGATTCGCTTTCGGCGCTGATGGCGGGGATTTTGATTCTGTTCCCCATGCACTACCGCGGTTCGGTGATGAGCTCTATCTGGCGCGTGGTCGGCGTGGTGCTGGGCTGCCTCTATATTCTGGTGGTGCAGCTGATCCTCTACGATCACAGCAGCCATATGCTATTGATGATGCCCCTGATTGGCCTCGGGCTGGCGTTTGGCGCGCGACTCCACGTGATGGAGAAGGTGGGTGCGGGAGTGGGCTTCTCCAGCATCACCACCATCGGCATTATGTTCGGGCAGAATATGCACCCGGACACTGACCTGGTGTTCAGCGATCTGTACCGCATCACCTCCGTCACCTTTTCGCTGGTCGCAACGTTGACGATGGTCTTCCTGGTGCACCTGATCCTGAACCGCTTCGAGGCGACGCGCTACGTCATCGCGCCACCTAAAGCAGACTAATGCCCCAGCACGGCAGGCAGTTGCGAGAGTAAAAACAGGATCAGGCCAATCGTCCCGCCCACCAGCGTGCCGTTGACGCGGATGAACTGCAGATCTTTACCGATGTTCAGCTCTATCTGGCGGGACATGTCTTTGGCGTCCCAGCTTTTGACCGTGTCGCTGATATGGCGGGTCAGGAACGCGGCAAAATCCGGTGCGACGCGATGGGCGGCCTGCTCCAGATGTTCATTCAGCGAAGCCTGCAGGTTAACGTCGTTTGTCAGCGTTTCACCGAACCACTGACCGGCATTAGCAACGCGCTGCTTCATGCGGGAATCCTCGCTCTGCATATCCGCCTTCAGCCACTGGCGCAGGTCAGCCCACATCTCGCCCAGATAGCGGTTAAACGCCTCATCGTTTTTCAGGTAGTGCTTGATGTTGTCGGCTTTCGCCGCCATTTCCGGATCGGTTTTCAGGTTGGCGATAAGCTTCAGCGTAGCGCGGTCAAATGCCTGGCGGATCTGGTGCGTGCGGTCGTGGCTGATATCGTCCAGCAGCGTATTCACCGCGTTCGACACCATCTCCGCGCTTTGATCGCCCAGCCACTCGGTAGGCAGTACCATCGCTTTGCGCGGATGTTCGGTCTTCAGCCAGTGAACAATTTGGTCAGAGATAAATTCCCGCGTGCTCTCCCGTTGAATCAAGGTAATCAGGCGGTTGATGATCGCATCCAGCAGCACCTGGTGGCGGTTGTTTTTGGTCATGCTCTCCAGCATCACGGCGCTGGTTTCGGTGAGATCGACCTTATCGATGGCCTTATGCACCGCCCGTTTGAGCAACCGCTGAATGCGCCCGTCGTCGGTGAGTTCCAGAAAACCGCTCATCACCTGAATCAAATGCTGCCCGACGCGCTGCGCGTTTTCGGGCTGGCTGAACCAGGTTCCGATCATCTGCGCGGGCTCATAGCGGCGGATTAGTGCCACCAGCGACTGGGTATCAAGAAACTTCTCCTGCACGAACTGACCGAGATTGTCGCCGATCCGGTCTTTATTGCGCGGGATAATCGCTGTATGGCGCGAGATAAACGGAATGGGCACCCGGCGGAACAGCGCAACCACGGCAAACCAGTCTGCCAGCGCGCCGACCATCGCCGCCTCGGCAATGGCCTTCACGCCGCGCACCCAGAAGGTCTGCGGCAGGAACAGGGTGGTGATAAACGCCGCGGCGGCAATCAGCAGCAGCGACAGCGCAAGAAGCTTGGCGCGTTTGAGTTCGGTATGTTTTTCCATGGGTTAAGGATAGAGGGTTGTGCACCAAAAGTGCAAAGCTGATGTAAGAGGAGGGAGACGCAGCCTATGTGCGAACAAACGGCTATTATATTAAAAAATATATACATCAAAATTATCTATTATTCATTTTTCTATGTTTTTTGTGCTTATTTATTCTCGATAGAATGGTTTTGTGACCGACACGGTAATTTCGATTTTCTTGTGAGTCATAAGATAAAGGACTATTCGCACAAGGAGACGGTATTAATGACATGGGAATATAAAGTATCGACAGGAGTATTGAGCCATAACGGCGAATTTGTCGCTCACTGCTACAGCGGTGCGGGTGAATCGAAAGATAAGCCTGAGTGTGAAAGTCAACGAAACAGAGGATCGGTTCCCAGAGGTATTTATTTTATTGCCGGATGGAATAATCACAAAAGTGCAGAGGCCATTGTTCTTGAACCTATAGCTGGCACTAATACTTTTGGCCGAGATCATTTCCAGATTCATGGGGATAAAAAAGGTCAACCGCCAGGTTCGGCATCAGCAGGTTGCATCATTATGAACGGCCAGGACAAACGTCATATGATTTATGATTCAGGTGACACAATACTGGTGGTGCGATAATGAAGTATATTATTGCGCTATTCTTTTTGTGCTTACCGGTGGGTTTATTTGCCAAAAACCACACTCCTGAACAGATATTGCAAATGATAAATGACAAAGGTGCCAGGACCGTTGTAAGTGAACTGGATTCAAATGATAACGGTGAGTCGGAATGGTGGAATCATATCATCCCGAAAATTAGGAGCGGCACACAAGCATGGTTAGCCGTAGCGAGTGCCCTTGAAACCGGGGTGGACGCCAGTACGGCTGAAGATTTAAAGGCGGCACTTTCTGAAGCCATCCCGCATAACCCTGAAGGTGTCTTAGCAATCTTAAAAGACGATAAACCGTTGCTCACTATTGAACAAGCCTGCGCTTTTGCCAATTTCCCTGAGACGGAAGCAGAAAGTAATAAGCTTTATGTCGATTCCATCAGGGAGATGTTTAAAGTTAACAGCCCGAAGGGTAAAAGATGCCTCGCTGTTATGATCGCCACCGTTGAACACTCTGTTCCATTCGATAAGGATATTTAAATGGCCATTCCGGGATATATGTCATTAACTGACGATGCAGGTAATATTATAAAAGGCAGCGTGACAATCAAAGATCGTGAAAACCAGATTGAGGTTTTGGGACTTTATCATAATGTGAGTTATAACTCTGACTTGCACAACGGTAGAGCGTTGAGCAAGCGCCAGCATCGTCCCTTTCTTATTGAGAAAGAAATTGATGCCTCCAGCGTTTTTCTCTATAAAGCACTTAGCACGGGCGGTACCCTCAGAAAAGCGACTATCGACCTGTACAGAATCAATGATGCCGGTCAGGAAGAAATCTATTTCACGATAACGCTGGAAGCGGTGAAGGTCGTCACGCTATTTTCATTGATGCATGACGTGAAAGAGACTTACCATGAAAAGCAGGGGCATCTTGAGCTTGTTTTGCTTCGTTATGAAAAGATCACCTGGCATTACCGTGACGGTAACGTGATTCATTCGGATGACTGGGATTATCGGTTAGGGGCTTGAAAGCAGCCCTGTAAATTCTTTCATATCAACCGCCACAGCACCCATCCCCCAAACCCCATCAACACCACCCCCGCCGTGCGCTCAATCCACCACAGCGAACGGCTAAGCTTCTGTTGAACCGCTCGCAGCCCCATCAGCGACACCAGCGCCAGATCCCATACCAGCACCACCATCACCATCCAGACGCCGCAGGTCGCCTGCTGAAGCAGCGTCACGTCCGGCCCCAGCAGCGCCGTCATCAGCGCCAGATAAAACAGCGCGTTCTTCGGGTTTAACAGCGCCGAGCCGAGGCCCCAGCAGGATCTGCTTGTGCAGCGAGGGAAAGCGCTGGTGGGTTTCATTCAGCGCCAGCGCCTGAGGCTGACTGCGCACCAGATGCGAGCCGATCCACAGCAGGTACAGCGCCCCGCAAAGCTCGATAAGCGTAAACAGCCACGTAAACTGGCGCAGCGCGCTCCAGCCGATAATCACCAGAACAATATAGAGTGCGTTACCCGCGGCGATGCCGAGGCACAGCCCGGCGCTGCCGCGTAGCCGATAGCGCGCGGCGTAGCCTACCAGCAGGAAGAAATCCGGGCCCGGGCTTAGCAGGGCAACAAAGTGCGCCAGCGCCAGGGCGAGAAAAGCGGAAGGGAATAACAGTTCCATAGCGACCTCAGTTAACAATCTAAGGTCAGAGTACGGCGCTGCAGAACCTATTTATTGTCTGATATTGATCGGCCCGTGGCGTACTGGCGCGGCGTGGCGGCGGTATAGCTCACGAAGGTCTTATGAAAATGGCTCTGGTCGGCAAAGCCGCTCTGGTAGCCAACGTCGGCAATATCATCCCCGGCGCGCAGCCGCGCCTTGGCGTACTCCACGCGGGAGATGTTAAGGAAGCTGCCCGGCGTCAGGCCGGTGTCCTGTTTGAAGGTGCGAATCAGCGTCTCCTTGCGCAGCGAGAAGCGTTGAGCAAGCTCGTCAAGCGAAGGTGGTGCAGCAAGGTCGGAAAGAAATGCCTCCTGAACCTGCTGACTGGTTGAGCGAAGCGCGTCTGCGTTATCCGCGCAGTGGGGAAGGGCAGAAAGCAGCGTCTCCACGGACGCTGGAGACAGCGTCTCGACAACGTCCAAATAATGGGCAAACAGGTCAGGGCTACGAATCACCTGCAGCGCCAGAGGAAGCTCCGTGTCGATATAGAGCATATGGTAGCTGCGCGGTTGCCCGCCGACGGGGTTGCAGCTGTGCGGCGCATAGGCTGGGATCACGATGAGGTCCCCGGGGTTAAGGATGTACTCTCTGTCATGACACACGCAGCAGGTCTGGCCCTCGACAATCGCGCCGATGGAGAGCTGGGGGTGACTATGGCGTTTGTACGCCTGCGTACTTTGCCAGGTGCTGCGCAGCTCAAGGCCTGAGGCGCGGTGAAAAGTCTGACGGACGTGTCGGGTATCGGTCATGGGCGCTCCTTCTGAAGGTTTTTTATACCACGTCAGCGAACCCTCTGGCAGCGCTTCATTAAGAACCTTCCGGATATACCCAACTTTACGCCCACAGCCAGTCATGTTGACTACCCTTAATACCCTAAGCGGTAAAACAAGGAGATTCGACATGGCTTATCAGACAGTAAATCCTGCCACTAACCAGCTCATCAAAGAATACCCCTCACATACCGATGCGGATATCGAAGCGGCGCTGAAGGCGGCCGATGCGCTTTACCATTCGGACTGGGCGAAAGGCGACATCAGCCAGCGCCTGCCGGTGCTGCATAAGCTTGCCGACCTGATTGACGCGCGCGTGGAGGACTTGGCGAAAATCGCCAGCCAGGAGATGGGTAAGCTCATCGAACAGAGCCGCGGCGAGGTGAAGCTGTGTGCGCAGATCGCTCGCTACTACGCCGACAACGCGAAGCAGTTCCTGGCGCCGGTGAAATATGATTCAGAACTCGGTGAAGCCTGGGTGGAGCACCACCCCATCGGCGTGCTGATGGCCGTTGAGCCGTGGAACTTCCCCTATTACCAGCTGATGCGCGTTCTGGCCCCGAACCTGGCGGCGGGGAACCCGGTGATCGCCAAGCATGCCAGCATTGTGCCGCACTGCGCCGAGACCTTTGCCCATCTGGTGCGCGAGGCGGGAGCGCCGGAAGGGGCATGGACCAACCTGTTTATCTCTTCGGATCAGGTGGCAAATATTATTGCCGACGATCGCGTGCAGGGGGTGGCGCTGACCGGTTCCGAAAAAGCGGGCAGCGTTGTAGCGGCGCAGGCGGCGAAGCACATCAAGAAATCTACGCTCGAACTGGGCGGTAACGACGTGTTCGTGGTGCTGGACGATGCCGACCTTGATAAAGCCGTGAAGATCGGCGTTAACGCGCGGCTCAACAATGCAGGACAGGTGTGCACCGCGGCGAAGCGCTTTATCCTGCACGAGAAGATTGCTGATACGTTCCTGAGCAAATTTACCGAGGCGTTTAAGCAGGTGAAGATAGGCGATCCGCTGGACGAAAGCACCACGCTGGGGCCGCTGTCGTCTAAAGATGCTCTGGAAACGCTGACCAAACAGGTTAACGAGGCGGTGAAAAACGGCGCGACGCTGCACCATGGTGGCAAGCCCGTACAGCGTGACGGGAGCTTCTTCGAACCGACGATCCTGACGAATATCTCCCGCGACAACCCGGCGTACTTCGAAGAATTCTTCGGCCCGGTGGCGCAGGTTTACGTGGTGAAAAACGACGACGAAGCGGTCGCGCTGGCGAACGACTCCCACTACGGCCTGGGCGGGGCGGTATTCAGCCAGGATATTGAGCGTGCGAAGAAAATGGCGTCGCGGATTGAGACCGGGATGGTGTATATCAACTGGCTGACCGATACCGCGCCAGAGCTGCCGTTCGGCGGTGTGAAGCGGTCCGGTTACGGGCGCGAGCTGTCGGATCTGGGGATCAAAGAGTTTGTGAACCAGAAGCTTGTGGTGGTGCGTAAGTAATTTCAACCATAAAAAACCTGCCGGATGGCAGGTTTTTTTTGCACTTTGCGGAGCCTTAGAAGCTCACGCCGCCGCCCACGTACGCACCGTCAATCAGGGTGTGGTTTGGACGACCGTCTTTGCCGTCAACGCTCACGTGGCGGTAACCCACTTTCAGCGTAACCGGTTTGATTGGGGTCCAGCTTACGCCGCCGTTAGCTTCAACATAGTTTTTCACGCTGTTATTCAGGCCGTCTGGCGCAACGTAACCTTCGCCGAAGACCTTGATGCTGTCGGTCAGGGCAACGTTCACGCCGCCGCCGATTGGGAACGCCACGCCGTTATCGCCTTTTTTCGGGCCAACGTAGAGAGCCTTAGCGCCTGCGTTCAACATCACCGGGCCGACTTCAAAGTTGTAGCCTGCACCTACGCCACCGGTCGTGGTGCCGTCATCGGTATTTTTCAGCCAGCTGCCTTCGGTATACAGGCCGGAGGTCGATTTACCCATTTCCACATTCAGGTTGGTAAAGTTTTTACCCTGCTCAATGCTGCCACCCATCGCCAGTGCGGAGCCAGATACCGCGGTCAGAGCGGAAAGGATAAGTACGTTAAGCTTTTTCATGAGTTTTTCCTCGTCATTAAATTAATCTGAGGGCACCTTAACAACGGATGTTTATGACTGCAAATGTGAGGCATATCGCGGTTTTATGCTGATTTTGTTAGTTATTTAGTTTTTATCTGTTGCTGAATTGTTTGTTTGGCGAGCCGTCAATGGCAAATAAATTCGCGTTTAGGGAAAGTTTAAAGAGTTTGCTAAACGACGTTTGAACGAGGAGAAAAAAGCCCTTTGAGATGAATTAATTGAATTTCTAATAATTTCCAAAAGTGTTTCAGTTGTCATAGATAAAGACGTAAGTTTACATTTCTGAAGAGGGATATACGTGCCGCTGCGTGGCTCAGCGTCCCTTCTGTGTCATTTTTCTGACACGATTCTTCATTACTTTGTTGGCTTCACTAACTGGATGCTAACAATATGAAAAGAAAAATTATTCCTGTGCTCATCGGTTGTGCGCTCTCTTTCTCTGGCCTGGCGGCGCAGCCCACTGCTGAGCGCTATGTCGTCAGCTTCCCTGAAGGCTCACACGTGAGCTACAGCGGCGCGTTTGCCAGCGCGTTTCCGAATGGACTGCCCGTGGGAATCGGTTCCGGCCTGCTATTTACGGGCAAACAGGGCGACGCCCTGACCTTTGCGACCGTGACCGATCGCGGTCCAAACGCCGATGCGCCAAAAATGGGTAAAAACGAGGCTAAAATATTTGTCACGCCAGATTTCGCGCCGCTGCTGATGACCATCCGCGTTGAGAACGGCAAAGCGGAGGCTGTCGATGCCCGCCCGCTACATGACGATAAAGGCGAGATTAACGGTCTGCCGCTGCAAAGCGGCGTGATTGGCTCCACCAATGAAGTGGCATTCAGCGACACGCTAGACATTCTGAAGGGCGACAACCGCGGGCTGGACACGGAAGGTATCACGCCGGACGGTAAAGGCGGCTACTGGCTGTGCGACGAGTATGGCCCGTTCCTGATTAACGTCGACAGCAAAGGGAAGATCCTGGCGATCCACGGGCCGCAGGCGGCGGAAGGGGAGAAGTCCATCGCGGGCGGTCTGCCAAACATTATCAAATGGCGCCAGGCGAATCGGGGCTTTGAAGGCCTGACCCGCATGCCGGATGGACGGATTATCGCCGCCGTGCAAAGTACGCTGGATATTGACGGTAAGAGCAAAAAGCAGGCGCTGTTTACGCGTCTGGTGAGCTTCGACCCGGCGACCGGGAAAACCGCGATGTACGGCTACCCTATCGACAGCGCGGCCTACAGTAAAAACAGCGACGCCAAAATCGGCGATATCGTGGCGCTCGATGACCAGCATATCCTGCTGATTGAGCAAGGAAGCGATAAAAACGACGGGATGCGCAACCTGATTTACAAGGTGGATCTCAGCAAGGCGAGTGACCTGAGCGCCTTTGACAAGCCGAGTGAGTACCCGGAGTTTGATGATGAGAAAACCCTGGCGCAGCGCGGCATTACCCTTGCTGCAAAAACGCAGGTCGTCGATCTGCGCGCGCTGGGCTGGCAGCAGGAGAAGGCCGAAGGGTTGGCGCTGATCGACAGCAAAACGCTTGCGGTGGCGAACGATAACGACTTTGGCGTGAAGGTGGCGATGCAACACCCGGTCGAGGGCAAGAAGCTCAAGGATTACCGGGTGAACGCAGAAGGCAAGCTGACGCTGGATGATAAGCCGGTGGAAACCACGCTCAGCGTGAAGCCGCTGAAGAAGCCGGAGTCGGAAAGTGAACTGTGGATTGTGACGCTGCCGGAGGCGGTGAAATAAGTTTCTGCCCACCCCTCATCCCTCACCCTAACCCTCTCCCAAAGGGAGAGGGGATTGTTCGGTGCGCGTAGTTAAACGAAGAGGCTATTTCTTCAGCCCCGCAAACGCCGCCCGAATTTCCTCTTCCGGCAGCTGTATGCCAATAAACACCATCACGCTACGCGGCGTTTCATCGCCCCACGGTCTGTCCCAGTCGGCGCTGTACAGGCGCTGCACGCCCTGGAACAGCAGGCGGTTCGGCTCGCCGTCAATCCACAGCATCCCTTTGTAGCGCAGCAGCTTGTCGGCAAACGACAGCAGCAGGTTCTCCATCACGCGCGAAACCTCGCCGATGTCCACCGGGTAGTCCAGCTCCACCACAATCGACGCCACGTCGTTTTGCTTATCTCCCATAAAGTGGAAGCGCGGTTTTGCGGTCACGTTCTCTTCCAGCATAAAGCCGTTGGTGTTGAACAGCTGAGACAGATTGATGTCGCCATGCGTCACCGTGTAAACCGGCGCGCGGGAGTTAATGCGGGTCAGGCGCTCGCGCAGTTTTTCGCTTCCGCCCGCCACGTCGGTTTTGGTCAGCAGGATGCGGTCGGCGTAGCCCACCTGAGACTGGGCGATGGTGAACTGGTTCATCTGCTCGTCGGCGTGGACCGCATCCACCAGGGCAATCACGCCGTCCAGCAGGTAGCGCTGGCAAAGAATTTCGTGCGAGAAAAAGGTCTGAATAATCGGCCCCGGGTCGGCCATGCCGGTGCACTCGATCACCAGACGGTCAAAGTCGATTTCACCGCGGTCGCGGCTGTCGAGCAGGTCCAGCAGGGCGTCTTCCAGCTCGTTAGAGCGGGTACAGCAGATGCAGCCGTTGGTGAGGGTTTTGATCTGGGTGGCGCGATCGCCAATCAGCTGGTCGTCAACGGAGACTTCGCCGAACTCGTTTTCGATGACGGCGATTTTGAAGCCGTGCTGTTCATTCAGGATGTGGCGCAGCAGGGTGGTTTTACCGGCGCCGAGGAAACCGGTCAGCAGGGTAACGGCAATCGGGGTCATGGTCTCTCCTTTAGCAGCAGCGGACGCCGCCTTCTCCACTTCCGCCGTAGCGCGCTTCCTGACGCTCGCGGAAGAATTCGGTGTAGGTCATGTACGGCTTATCCGGATGGTTGGTCTTCATATGCTCAACGTAGTTGTCATAGTCCGGAATGCCAATCAGCATTTTCGCCGCCTGACCGAGGTATTTTTTTGCTTCGCCTAAGTTACCAAACATTGTGGGTTCCAGACAGAAAAAGCCCGGTGGCGCTACGCTTACCGGGCCTACAGTTTCTGTGTAGGGCGGGTCAGCGTAGCGCCACCCGCCATTTTTTAATGGTGTGAAGAGGTCTTCACGCCGCCTTCCGGCACCGGCACGTACGGGGTTTCTTTATCCGTACGACCATCGGCGTTGCGCACGTTCATCCAGGTTTTGATGCCGTAGAAGATGATGCTGTACACCACCACCAGGAACAGAATGCTCAGACCCGCGTTGGTGTAGTTGTTCACCACGATATGGTTCATGTTGGCAATCTGCTGCGCGGTCAGATCCGCGCCGCCTGCGGCAATCTTCTCTTTGTACTGGTTAGCCATGAAGAAGAAGCCTTCCAGCTGCGGGTTGGCGCTGAACAGCTTCAGGCCAAGCGCCCAGGTGGTGCAGAGCAGCAGCCACAGCGCAGGTACCACGGTGACCCAGATGTATTTGGTGCGTTTCATCTTCACGAGGACCACGGTACCGAGCACCAGAGCAACGGCTGCGAGCATCTGGTTAGAGATACCGAACAGCGGCCACAGGCTCTTCACGCCGCCGAGCGGGTCGACAACGCCCTGATACAGCAGGTAGCCCCACAGGCCTACGCAGCCCGCGGTACCCAGAATGCCCGCCACCAGAGAGTCGGTTTTCTTCAGGAACGGCACGAAGTTACCGAGCAGGTCCTGCAGCATGAAGCGGCCCGCACGGGTACCGGCGTCCAGCGCGGTCAGGATGAACAGCGCTTCGAACAGAATACCGAAGTGGTACCAGAAGCCCATGTCCGCCCACGGCAGCACTTTGTGGAACACGTGTGCGATACCGACGGCCAGCGTAGGGGCACCACCGGCGCGGTTCAGCACGGACGGTTCGCCGATGTCCTTCGCGGTCTGCATGATCTGCTCAGGCGAAATCACGAAGCCCCAGGAGCTGACGGTCGCCGCCGCGTGTGCGCTTGCGTCTTTCAGCTGCGCCATAATCAGCGCCGCGTTGTCACCGCCCATCTCGTGCAGGTTTGGCATGGTAATGCCGAGGCCAGCAGGCGGGGTGTTCATCGCGAAGTACAGACCCGGTTCGATAATGGAGGCTGCAACCAGCGCCATGATCGCCACGAAGGACTCCATCAGCATTGCGCCGTAGCCGATCAGACGCGCGTCTTTCTCGTTCGCCAGCAGCTTAGGCGTGGTACCGGACGCAATCAGGGCGTGGAAGCCAGAGACCGCACCGCAGGCGATGGTGATGAACAGGAACGGGAACAGGGCGCCTTTCCACAGCGGGCCGGTACCGTCGATGTACTGGGTCACTGCCGGCATTTTCAGATCCGGGTTAATCACCAGGATACCGATCGCCAGACCGACGATAACGCCGATTTTCAGGAAGGTCGCCAGGTAGTCACGCGGGGCCAGAATCAGCCAGACCGGCAGCAGCGCGGAGATAAACGCATAGCCAATCAGCGCGAAGGTAATGGTGGTGTCCTTGAAGGTCAGCGCCGGGCCCCAGTACGGGTCGTGCGCAATCACGCCGCCGAAGTAGATGGAGGCCACCAGCAGCACGATACCAATCACCGACACTTCACCCACGCGTCCCGGTCTCAGGAAGCGCATGTAGATACCCATGAACAGCGCAATCGGCACGGTTGAGCAGACGGTGAAGACGCCCCACGGGCTTTCGGCCAGCGCTTTCACCACGATCAGGGCCAGCACCGCGAGGATGATGATCATAATCAGGAAGCAGCCGAACAGGGCGATGGTCCCCGGCACGCGGCCCATCTCTTCTTTGACCATCTCACCCAGAGACGCGCCGTTACGGCGAGAAGAGATAAACAGCACCATAAAGTCCTGCACCGCACCCGCCAGCACTACGCCCGCGAGCAGCCACAGGGTACCCGGCAGGTAGCCCATCTGCGCGGCCAGCACCGGGCCGACCAGCGGGCCTGCGCCGGCGATAGCGGCAAAGTGGTGACCAAACAGCACGTAGCGGTTGGTTGGCACGTAGTTCAGGCCGTCATTGTTAATGACCGCCGGCGTGGCGCGCGTCGGGTCGAGCTTCATGACCTTCTGCGCGATGTACAAGCTGTAGTAGCGATAAGCCACAAGATAGACGGAAACGGACGCGACCACGATCCACAGGGCGCTTACGTGTTCGCCCCGGCGTAATGCGACAACCGCCAGACAAAAAGCGCCGAGGATCCCGAGTAAGGCCCAGGGCACGTGCTTCAGTAGTTTTTTAGTATCCATAGTAAGACCTGGTTTTTTATGTAAAGAAAAAAGGGTCAGGGTTCGTTGTGAGGAGGTATTGATTAATGCTGGAGCGATCGTGCCAGATCGTCGCGCGTGTAAAGGACGGTAAATGAGTGAGTGGTTGAAAGTGATGGGTAAGCGGTCAAAGGTGAGGGCGAGTGGTTCAGGCTCGCCGCCGGTGGGAGAAAATATGTGATTGCGATCACGCAGTTAGCTATGCCGTGCACTCAGCCAGATAGGTTGTCAGGGTCGTCACCAGCTTTTCCCTCAGCCAGGCAGGTTCTAAAATGTGAATATTTGGCAGCCAGTACAAAAGCAGCGGCAAAATTTGGTTCTCATGTGCTGCCTGACAGCGGAGCGTGACGCCATCGTGATGGTCTTCCAGCAGCTCTTGTTCCGGCAGGAGATCGCGTCGCATAAAGTAATGGGAAATATTATCGTTGATGAATATTTTCACTTCGAAAGTATCTTCAGAGACCCAGGGATCGAGGCTTTTTTCCAGCAGTTCAATCACGCTCTCTTCAGGAATAAATGTCGTGCCCTGAATATCCATCCAGCGAATCTGGCTCAGCGAAAAGGATTTTAACCTGCTATTTTCGGTGGCTTGTAAATACCATATATTTTTTTGTTAATGAGTTTGTAAGGATTAATCAGACGGGTTTTACCTTTATAAACGATCTGACAAACATTATGGTTTTTAATCGATTTCTCAATTTTCGGTAAATAACGACCAATATCTCGGTGTACGGTGTGCTCAGCGTCGTTGCCAAGAATAAGAGGTAGCGCATCCAATTAGTAGAACATGTGTTTTTCGATAAACGCTCCGATCACTTTTTCGTGGATCTCAACTGAGCGTGAGAAGCAGATTGTTTTACGAGCCAATCGCTTAATGCGGGTGCGGAGCGTCAGGTTATTACGCTCAATGCGTTGGGTGAATATTTTGCCGGTCAGATGCTTATCCTTCGGCACCTCCCGGCCATAGCTGCCCCAGTCGTCGCTGGTGATCATGCCGATGTTGAATGGTGTAAGCAGTGCCAGTAGCTCCCGGCAAGTTTCATCGGTTCGAGGACCGAAAGTGTAGGCCAGTACACCGCCTGTTTTGGTGTTGTACGCGTACCAGAGCCAGTGCTGCCGGGCTTTACTGCCAACGAAGCTCCATTGCTCATCAAGTTCGCAGATAAGCGCCACATCAGCATGGGCAACAGGCGAAGACGTTATTCGCTTTGGCGCGAGTTTTTTAAAGTCCGGATGACGGTGTTAATGCCAATTTTCAGTGTTCTGGCGGTATCGCGAACCCCGGCACCATTGAAGGCCATTTCAGTGATCTGCTCTTTAATACCCGGCTTACGCGCTTCATAAGCATAAGTGAGCTGAAACACACGGTGGCAGTCACGGCAGCGAAATCTGTCATGGCCTTTAGGGTTCTGACCATGGCGGTAGACCTGTGCAGACTGACAACGGGGACAATGAACGTTAACGCTGGCCATGAGATAACCTCAAAAGCCCGTATTATACATCAGATTCAACTAATTAGATGCATCACCGAATAAGAATATGATTTTCATCAACGCGGTTTTCGAGTTTCTGCCAAAACTCGGTATTACGATCGGGAAAAAAATTATCTGCATTCAGGAAGTTAGCAAGGGTGTGGTGCAGTCCTTGCGATCCGGGAGATTGCGCTGAATGAATGAGCCGATATAGCCCATTTCCGGTATGTTCAACAATCGGGGAGAGTGCATTTAAATCGCGGTAGACAGTGCGCTCGGTAATTTTAAATTTATCCATGAGCGCACTGCGGTTTACCACACCGTGTAAATGTAGCTCAACCAGAATATCGACCAGACGTTCAGCCGAGCGGCTCCGCGTCGATTTAGCCATAAGGTCTTCCTGTATATTGGGGTCGGCGCTGAATGATGCGGGTAGCACTGACACGGGGTGTCAGTATTCAGGCACAGAAAATTTCTCTTATGGTTATATAACGGCGTGCTTTAGCGGAAACCTTAGGGGTTTTTTGTAGAAAGCCGCGCTGACCGAAGAAAGGTCAGCGCGGGAAGGGATTAAACGGCTGCTTCAAGCTCCATCATCACGGGGTGGAAGCGGCGTTTGAAATAGATCAGGCCGTGGCCCTCTTCACTGAGGATGATGTTTTTAATTTCAACGAGATAAACAAGATGCGTGCCGATGGTTTGCACCTGGCTTATCTCCCCTTCCAGGCTGGCGAGCGCGCCTTTTAGCACCGGCTGCGCCAGCGGGCCTTTCTGCCAGCAGGAGAGGGCAAAGCGCTCCTCCATGGCCATGCCGGTCATCCCGGCGAAATGGCGAGCCATGATCTCCTGCTCGTGGTTCAGCACGTTGACGCACAGCCTGCCGTTACCCTGAAAGACCGGGTTCATGGCGCTGTTGGCGTTGATGCACACCATGATCGAGGGCGGCGTGTCCGTCACCGAGCAGACGGCGGTGGCGGTGATACCGCAGCGGCCCGCCTCGCCCTCGGTGGTGACCACATTAACCGCAGCCGACAGGCTGCTCATCGCGTCGCGAAAACGCAGGCGTTGTTCATCTGAATGCATTGCAACCTCCCGCTGCGCTATTTCAGCAGCTTGTCGAGCATGTTGATATCGGTGTTGTTGTGCAGGTGCGGCACCGTCCAGCCGTGCTGATCGTATTCGGACATGCAGCGGTCGACCATTGCCATCATTTTGTCCATGTTGCCGGAGCTCTGCGCCTGACGCAGACACTGCAGGCGGATCTCATCCTGACTGCCGGAGTAGTTGATTTCGTACAGCTCGTGACGACCGCCAAACTCGCTGCCGATGGCATCCCACATCAGTTTCAAAATCTTGATGCGTTCAACGTGATCCATACCGTTGGAGCCGCGCACGTATTTCGCCAGATACTGGTCGATCTGCGGGTTGTTCAGATCCCGGGCGCTGGAGGGCAGGTAGATCAGCCCGGAGGTGACGTTACGCTCGATGATGTTCTTGATCTTGGCATAGGCCATTGGCGCCATGACGCGGTAGGTTTGCAGCGCGGCGTGATCCGGCAGATACGCGCCGTTGACCCACGGGGTGGCTTCGGAACACATGGAGTCGCTCAGCGCCCAGAACATGTTGCGCCAGGCCACCACTTCGCCGAGATCCGCCTGCACGCCGCGGAACTCCAGGGTGCCGGTGCACTCGAGCGATTTCTTCAGCAGGGCGGTGATGAAGTCGAGCTTCACCGCAAGGCGCACGCAGGCCTGCAGCGGATACATGCGGGCGAAGCCGCCCTCCATCGTCCAGCGACGGCAGCGGTCGAAATCGCGGTAGATGAGCACGTTTTCCCACGGGATCAGCACGTGATCCATCACCAGGATCGCGTCGTTCTCGTCAAAGCGGCTGGAGAGCGGGTAGTCGTACGGGGATCCGGTTGCGCCTGCCATCATCTCGTAAGAGGCGCGGGAGATCAGC
This sequence comes from Enterobacter sp. JMULE2, assembly GCF_013337145.1. Lineage (NCBI taxonomy): Bacteria > Pseudomonadati > Pseudomonadota > Gammaproteobacteria > Enterobacterales > Enterobacteriaceae > Enterobacter > Enterobacter sp. JMULE2. Next base: position 199,240 of record NZ_SGWD01000017.1, on the reverse strand, counting down.
TTCACGCCTTCGGCGTCCATCGGTGCGACGAACATCAGCGCGAAGTCCGGATTTTCCCCCATCACCTGCGCGGAGCCGAAGCCGATCATGTTGTAGTGGGTCAGCGCCGAGTTGGTTGCCACCACTTTCGCGCCGCTGACGATAATCCCGGCGTCGGTCTCTTTCTCCAGCTTGATGTAGACGTCTTTTACTTCGTCCGCCGGTTTGTGACGGTCGATTGGCGGGTTAACGATGGCGTGGTTGAAGTACAGGCCGGTTTCCTGAATGCGGGTGTACCAGTTACGGGCGTTCTGCTCGAACTGGCCGTAGAAGGCCGGGTTGGCACCGAGCGCGCAGCCAAACGCGGCTTTGTAGTCCGGCGTGCGGCCCATCCAGCCGTAGCTCAGGCGTGACCACTCGGCGATGGCATCGCGTTGCTGACGCAGGTCATCGGCGCTTTTCGCCACGCGGAAGAACTTGTGGGTATAGCCGCCGCTGCCGGTGTCGGTGCCCGGTATCCTGCATGTCCGGCTTGTGCAGCGCGTCGTACATCTGCGCGATGGAGGCCGCCGCGTTGCGAAACGCCGGATGGGTGGTGACGTCTTTGACGCGCTCGCCGTAGATATAAATCTCACGACCGTCCTGCAGGCTTTTTAAATACTCTTCGCCGGTTAACGGACGTTTGGCATCAGCGCGGAAATCTTCAGGCTTCATAGGGACCTCGTATCGGAATAGGGTTGTTAAATTTATGTTTTGTTTTTGTTGTTTAATTGAAGCCTGAGAGGGGCGGAACGTGAAGGGACGTTTGGGACAACGGCGGGTACTTTTCGGGTGGGATGTGGTTTTGTGATCTGTGCGGTTTTTCGGCGGGTGGCGCTGCGCTTACCCGCCCTACGAACCGTGATGCGTTCAGGAAACCGGTACTTTCTGCGCCCGATACGCGCTCGGCGAGCACCCCACTAAACGGTTAAAAAACCGGGCAAAGTAAGCCGGATCCTTAAACCCCAGTTGCCAGGCAATCTCGCTGACCGCGCTGTCGGAAAAGAGCAGCAGCCGCCTCGCTTCACGCAGCTGCCGGTCGAAGATCAGCCGCTTTGGCGGACGGTTGGCGAAGCGGCGGCAGATATCGGTCAGGCGGGATTCGGTCAGGTGCAGTTCGCTGGCGTATTCCGGCACCGTCCAGTGCTGGTGGTAGTGCGCGTCAATCAGCTGGGTAAAGCGCTGGAACAGCTTCAGCTCGCCGCGCATTCCGCCTGAAGCGTGGTCGTCGAGCTTTGCGTTGCGCAGCAGCAGAGTAAAGACCGCCTGCGCCAGCAGGATCAGGGTATGCTCGCGCCCCGGCAGTTGTTCCGTGGATTCCCGGGCAATGAGCTGCCAGTAGTGCTTCAGCGCCGCCAGCTCGTCTGGCCTGTCGGCCAGCGAGAGGCAGATCCCCGGCAGGCCAAACGCTTCACGCGTGCCGGGGTAAAGCACCTCCAGCAGCGGCCAGATCAGATCCTCGCGCACCGTCAGCACGTGCCCGTCGCTGTCGGATTCGGTGATAAACGCGTGCGGCACCGACGGCGGCGTCAGGACGAACAGCGGGGGCCTGCACCGAGTAGCGGTGATCGTCGAGCTGGAGTTCAATCTGCCCGGTATCGAGAAAGTGCATCTGAAAATACTGGTTGTGACGATGCGCCTGCATGTCGCGGCCAAAAAAGGCCGCCATGCGGGCGAACGACTGGTAGTGCACGTCGTCGGTGCCCAGACTTTCGTCGTACTCCTTGCTGATATCAATGTTGGCGATGGGGCTCTGGCACACGATCGTTCCTCTGTTGATCCCGCTGCGTCATCGGAATGCGCGTCAGCACCAGCGCGCCGACCACCAGCAGCCCGGCCACGAACCACAGACCGGAGCTGAAGCTGCCGGTCGCGTCGCGCAGGATCCCAATCAGCAATGGGCTGACGGCAGAACCCACGTTGCCTATGGCGTTGATCACCGCCAGCGCTACGGCGCGGGACTGCAGGCTAATCACCCGATCCGGCGTGGTCCAGAATATGGCCATGGCGGTAAAGGATCCGGTTGAGGCCATAATGATGCCAAGCAGCTGGATCAGGCTGTGATCGGTCGCGGAGGCCAGCATCCATCCCGCCGCGGCGAACAGGTACGGCAGGATGGTGTGCTTTTTTCGCTCTTTCAGCCTGTCGGAGCGGCGGCTCCACCAGATCATCCCGAGAATGGTGCAAAACTGCGGGATCGCCGCCAGCAGGCCGATGACGATATTGCTGCTTCCCGTGTTAAAGCTTTGCAGGATCTGCGGCGTCCAGATGTTGATCGCGCTGAGCGTGTTGGTCAGGCAGAAGTAGGCCAGCGTGTAGAGCAGCACCGCCGGGGTCAGCACTTCGCGCAGCGTCGAGCGCGGCGTGACGGATTGGGCAATGGCGACCTCCTGCTCGCGGGCGATCATCGTTTTCAGCGCCTGCTTTTCGTCGTCGTCCAGCCAGGTGGCCTGATCCGGCGTGTCGTTGAGGTAAAACCAGGTCACCACGCCAAGCACCACCGACGGTAGCCCCTCCAGCAGGAACAGCCACTGCCAGCCCTTCAGGTTCCACAGCCCGTCCATCGCCAGAATATAGCCGGAGAGGATCGAGCCGAGCATCATGGTCACCGGCATGGCGATCATAAACAGCGCATTGGCGCGGGCGCGGTGATACGCCGGGAACCACCAGGTAAGATAGACCAAAATCCCCGGCAGGAAGCCCGCTTCGGCAATGCCTACCAGCATGCGCAGGACGTAGAGCGTTTCAGGGCTGGTGGCGAACATGGTGCAGGTGGAGGCGATGCCCCACACCACCATGATCCCGGCGATCCAGCGCCGCGCGCCGATTTTCGCCAGCATGATGTTGCTCGGGATCCCGCACAGCACGTAGGTGACGTAAAACAGCGTCGCGGCAAGGCCAAACATGGTCGACGTAAGGCCCAGATCTTTACCCATCGTCAGCCCGGCAAAGCCGATATTGATGCGATCGAGAAACGAGAAAACAAACAGGATGAAGAGAAAGACGATCAGGCGTCGGAACAGCTTGTTAATGGCGCGATGTTCAACAGCTTTATTATCATGAGTTTGCAGGGTAGAGGTCGTCATGGTGCGCTCCAGATCTTACGTTTAGTAGACGGATTTATTGTTATTAACTGACGTAACCGGTTGTTCGATAAAGCGTGCCGCCAGCGCTTCCGCGCCGCGGGCGAGCAGGGTGGTGTCGACGCCGACGGCGACAAACAGCGCGCCGAGTTCAAGGTAGCGTTTTGCCAGCTGCTCGTTCGCCATCAGGATGCCGGGCGCTTTACCGGCGGCGCGTATCTGCGCGATCGCCAGCTCGATGGCGGCCTGCACTTCCGGGTGCTGCGGATTGCCGGCAAAGCCCATGTCGGCGCTCAGATCAGCCGGGCCGATAAACACGCCGTCGACGCCGTCCACGTCCAGGATCTGCGGCAGATTTTTCAGCGCCTCGCGGGTTTCAATCTGCACCAGCACGCACATGGCGTCGTTAGCCTGCTGGAGGTAATACGGAATGCGGTTCCAGCGCGACGCTCTAGCCAGGGCGCTGCCGACGCCGCGGATGCCCGCGGGCGGGTAGCGGGTAGAACGGACCGCCAGACACGCTTCATCGGCGTTTTGCACCATCGGCACCAGCAGGGTTTGCGCGCCCACGTCCAGCAGCTGTTTGATCTGCACCGGATCGTTCCACGACGGGCGCACCACCGGCTGGCTGGGATAAGGCGCGATGGCCTGTAATTGAGTTAACACGGTCTGCACGCTGTTCGGCGCATGCTCGCCGTCGATCAGCAGCCAGTCGAAGCCCGCGCCTGCTAACAGTTCAGCACTGTAGCTGCTGGTCAGCCCCAGCCATAAACCGATTTGCGGGCGGCCTGCCTGCAGCGCCGCTTTAAATGCGTTTTGCATGGTCCTCTCCTAAACAAAGCGGCAGCTGATGGAGCCCATGCTGCCGTAGTCGACGTGGAAGGTGTCGCCTCTGCTGGCAGGCACTGGGCGGGTAAAGGAGCCGCCGAGGATGATTTGCCCCGGCTCAAGCTGCACGTCGTACGGCGCCAGCTTGTTCGCCAGCCACGCCACGCCGTTCGCCGGGTGGTTGAGCACCCCTGCGGCGACGCCGGTCTCTTCGATCACGCCGTTGCGGTAGAGCAGGGCGGAGATCCAGCGCAGATCCAGCGCGTCGGGCTTAATCGGACGGCCGCCGAGGATCACGCCCGCGTTGGCGGCGTTATCGGAGATGGTGTCGAAGACCTTGCGCGGACGCTGGGTTTCCGGGTCAACGTTGTGGCAGCGGGCATCGATCAGCTCAAGCGCGGGGATGACGTAATCCGTAGCGTTGTAGACGTCGAAGATCGTGCAGTTCGGGCCGCGCAGCGGTTTTGCCAGCACGAAGGCCAGCTCCACTTCGATGCGCGGGACGATAAACCGATCCACGGGAATGTCGCTGCCGTCGTGGAAGAACATGTCGTCCAGCAGCGCGCCGTAGTCCGGTTCGCTGATCTGCGAGCTGGCCTGCATCGCTTTCGAGGTGAGGCCGATCTTATGGCCCTTCAGCACGCGGCCTTCGGCGATCTTCAGGCTGACCCATTCGCGCTGGACGGCGTAGGCGTCTTCAATCGTGATCTCCGGGTATTCCAGCGAGATCGCACGGATCTGCTCCCGGGATTGTTCCGCCTGATGCAGGCGATGGGCGATCAGGGTATGGGTATGTTTGTCGAGCATGGCGATATCCTGTTTTTGCCGGGTGGCGCTTCGCTTACCCGGCCTACGTTCGGGGCCGTTGTAGGCCCGGTAAGCGAAGCGCCACCGGGCGAGCAGACGGCTACGTAAACAACGCGTGCACGTTGTTTTGCTTGTAATTGAGCGTCGGGTGCAGCTCGTCGAGCTCGAACGACAGCGCCAGATAGCGGGCGGCCATTAGCTCCGCGAAGTGCGTTTTGATCAGCGCAAACAGCATTTCACCGACCTCTTCCCGACTCTCCAGGCTGCGCCCGGAACCAATCTTCAGCGTCATATGGACAAAGGCGTAATCGTGCCTGCCGTCGGCCATCTGCCAGGTGTCCAGCCAGTGGGCGCGGCTGCGGATGCCGCCGAGGGGGAAGATGCCCGTGGCGGCGAGCGCCTCGTTCACTTTGGCGAACAGCCCCGGCAGGTCGGCCTCTTCGCGGATGTTGTCGGTACATTCAGCAATAAAGTGCGGCACGGTGGCTCCTTACGCGGGCAGCGGGAAAACGGCATTAACCTGGCCGGTGCCGGAGCTGGCGAACAGCTCGGTGAGGAACTCCACCTTGCCGTCGTAGCTGTCCCAGCCGAGCATGCCCAGCAGCATCACCGTGTCGTGCATGTTGCCCTCGCCATAGCAGTAGTCGGCGTATTCCGGCAGCATGCTGCAGAATTCTTTGAACTGGCCCTCGCGCCACAGCTTCACCACGCGCTCGTCCATCTGACGGTCAAACTCACGGGTGTAGCTGTTCATCCCTTCCTCCGCCCGCTGGTCGTCGATAAAGCGGTGCGACAGCGAGCCGCTGGCGAGCACCGCCACGGTGCCGTCGTATTTCTCAATGGCGCTGACGATGGCCTCGCCCAGCCTGCGGCTGTCGGCGAAGTCGTGAACCGTGCAGAACGCCGAGATGGAGATCACCTTGAAGTGCTTATCCGCGTTCATGTAGCGCATCGGCACCAGCGTGCCGTACTCCAGCTTGAGGCTCGGGATGTTGTGCGCTTTGGCGCGCACGCCGAGCTTCACCGCCTCGTCGGCGATCAGCTGGCCGAGTTCCGGGTTGCCGTCGTAGTCGTAGGTCATGTCGCGGATAAAGTGCGGCAGCTCGTTGCTGGTGTAGACGCCCGCAAAATGGTCCGCACAGTTGATGTGGTAGGCGCTGTTCACCAGCCAGTGGGTGTCGAACACGATGATGGTGTCCACGCCCAGCTCGCGGCAGCGCTTGCTGATCTCTTTATGCCCGTCGATGGCCGACTGGCGGCAGCCGTGGTTTTTTCCCGGCAGTTCGGAGAGGTACATCGACGGTACGTGGGTGATTTTTGCCGCTAACGCTAATTTTCCCATGATCAGATCCCCCATTTTGGAATCGGATGGTCGCCCATGGAGATGCAGACGTTCTTCATCTCCGCGAACACCTCGAAGCTGTACTCGCCGCCCTCGCGGCCGGTGCCAGAGGCCTTCACGCCGCCAAACGGCTGGCGCAGGTCGCGCACGTTCTGGGTGTTCACGAACACCATGCCCGCTTCGATGCTGCGCGCCAGGCGCAGCACTTTGCTGACGTCCTGGGTCCAGATGTACGACGCCAGGCCGTACTCCACGTCGTTCGCCAGGCGCAGGCCTTCCGCTTCGTCCTTAAACGGCAGCAGGCAGGCCACCGGCCCGAAGATCTCCTCCTGCGCCACGCGCATACGGTTGTCGACGTCCGCCAGCACGGTTGGTCGCAGGAAGTTGCCGCCCTTCAGATGCGCAGGCAGATCGCCCGGCTTGTCCGGCCCGCCCGCCAGCAGGGTCGCGCCTTCTTCAATGCCGAGCCGGATGTAGCCGGAGACTTTCTCCCAGTGCTGTTGGCTGATGAGCGCGCCAATCTGGGTGTTCGGATCGGTCGGGTCGCCCACGCGCAGGCGGTTGGCGCGCTCGGCAAAGCGCTTGACGAATTCCGGGTAGATGCTCTGCTGGATAAAGATGCGCGAGCCCGCGGTGCAGCGCTCGCCGTTGATGGAGAAGATGGTGAACAGGGCGGCGTCCAGCGCGCGCTCGATGTCGGCATCTTCAAAAATCAGCACCGGGGATTTGCCGCCCAGCTCCATGGAGTATTTCTTCAGCCCGGCGTTTTTCATGATGTTGCGCCCGGTGGCGGTGCCGCCGGTGAAGGAGACGGCGCGCACGTCGTGATGGCGCACCAGCGCGTCGCCTGCCGTCGCACCGTAGCCCTGCACCACGTTGAGCACGCCCGCCGGAATGCCCGCCTCCAGCGCCAGCTCGCCCAGACGGTCTGCGGTGAGCGGAGAGAGTTCAGACATCTTCAGCACCGCGGTATTCCCTAAGGCCAGGCACGGCGCGACCTTCCAGGTGGCGGTCATAAACGGCACGTTCCACGGCGACACCAGCGCGCAGACGCCCACCGGCTGCACCAGGGTGTAGTTGAGCATCTTGTCGTCGACCGGGTAGGTTTTGCCGTTCATCTGCTGGCACACCTCGGCGAAGAACTCGAAGTTGTGCGAGGCGCGCGGAATGAGCACGTTTTTGGTCTGGTGGATCGGCAGGCCGGTGTCGGCGGTTTCCATGGCGGCGATCTCGGGCACGTTCTGGTCGATCAGGTCGCCCAGACGGCGCATCAGGCGCGCGCGCTCCTTCATCGGCAGGTTGGCCCATTTCGGGAACGCCTCTTTGGCGGCGGCGACGGCCTGGTGAATTTCAGCTTCACCGCCGGAGGCGACTTCCGCCAGCACCTCGCCGGAGGCTGGGTTGGTGGTGTGGAAGTACTCGCTTCCGGCGACGTTTTTACCGTTGATCCAGTGGTTAATCTTTTTCATTTTGCAGTCTCCTCGCTGACAATTCGGTTCACCAGACGTCCCACGCCCTCCACTTCCACCACCACTTCATCGCCCGGCACCACGTCGGACAGCCCTTTCGGCGTGCCGGTGGCAATCATGTCGCCAGGCTGCAGGGTCATAAAATCGCTCAGGTACGCAATCAGGAACGGAATGCTGAAGATCAGATCCGCCGTGGTCCCTTCCTGGCGCAGCTCGCCATTAACGAAGGTGCGCAGGGTGAGGTTGTGCGGGTCGGGAATCGCCGCTTTCGGCACGATGTGGGGGGAAATGGGCGTCAGCCCGTCGCGGCTTTTTACCCGCAGGTTCGGACGGTAGTAGTTTTCCAGGTAGTCGCGGATGGCGTAGTCGTTGCAGACCGTATAGCCCGCAACATAGTCCATTGCCTCGGCTTCGCTGACCTTACGCGCGGTTTTACCGATGACCACCACCAGCTCCGCTTCGTAATGCATGTATTCGATATTGTTCGGGCGCACCGACGTCTGGTTATCGCCGTTGAAGGTGTTTGGCGCTTTGATAAATACCAGCGGCTCGGTGGGCGGCTTGAAGTCCAGCTCGCTGGCGTGATCGGCATAGTTCAGACCGAGGGCAAACAGCGTGGCGTGCGGCGGCGTGCTGTGCGCAATAGTGACGTCGCGCTCGTCCACCACCGGGTTTTCCAGCGGCGGAAAGCCTGCCGCCAGAATACGCACGCGATCGCCCGGGCGGATCTCAACGCGGTTTTGCGGGGTACCGAGCAATATCGCATCGCCGGGATTGAGGGTGGCGAACTCGCTCAGGGCGCTCAGCAGTTCGGCGGCGTTACGCTGAAGCTCGGCCGTGTTCCAGTGGTCCGCTTCGCGGCCGTTGATCTCGGTGATGATGGTCAGGTTAGCCACGTTATCAACGGCGACAAGTTCGCCGAGCGGACAAAACCCGTCCCGGCATTTGGCCTTGATGGCCGGGCGGTAGAAGCTCTCTTCCGGCAGGCTCACCTCGTTGGCCAGCGCGTATCCCGCGATGTACGCCGCGGCATCCTCCACGCGCACCTTGCTGGCGGTTTTGCCCACCACCAGCGCCACCGTCGCGCCGCTTAGCACCGTTTCCCCCTGCGGGAAGGGGATCGGCTCGCCCGCGCGGATCACCGTGTTATGCGGTTTGATAAACCACACGGCTGTTTTCGGCGGCGCGCTGTAGGGGGCTTTTTCAAACGCTTCACGCCAGGCATCACGCTGGCTTTGATGGTTGAGGGCGACGGCAAAAACGGTACCTTTCATTCACATACTCCTCACCCCGGAGGTCCGGGTTATGATTTCATTAATATGTTAATGATCTGGTTTTATGCTTTTGCTGTTTATTTCGCAATCAGAAGTGAAAAATTTGTGATATGAATAACAATAAATTTACATATTGGTTTTTATTTATAGTTAAATCAGGTTGTTAATAAAAATGAATGGTTTCTGTTAGACTTTTTGACGGAAAACGTGTTGTTTATAAAAGCGTCTTTTAGTGATTGTTTACTTGTTAATGATGTGAAGGGAGAGGCTATGCATGACTCATTAACCATCGCGCTGCTGCAGGCGCGGGAAGCGGCGATGTCCTACTTCCGCCCGATCGTAAAGCGCCATAATCTGACCGAGCAGCAGTGGCGCATTGTGCGCGTTTTGGCTGAACATCCGTCGATGGATTTTCACGATCTGGCGTTTCGCACCTGCATTTTGCGCCCGAGCCTGACCGGCATCCTGACGCGCATGGAGCGCGACGGCCTGGTGCTGCGCTTAAAGCCGGTGAACGACCAGCGCAAGCTGTACGTGTCGCTGACCAAAGAGGGGAATGCGCTGTATGAACACGCCCAGGCGCAGGTCGAAGAGGCGTATCAGCAGATCGAGGCGGAATACACGCCGGAGAAGATGAAGCAGCTGACGGCGCTGCTGGAAGAGTTTATTGAACTCGGAAACCGGGATAACGCAGCGCGGGAAGAAGAGTAAAAACCACAAATTCCAGGATGATTTTCGTAAAGTTTTCCCTTTCCAGGCCGAAAATTCTGTATCTGTCTGAGGAAGAGAAAACATGTTAAACCGTATCAAGATTGTCACCAGCTTACTGCTGGTTTTAGCTATATTTGGCCTTTTACAACTCACATCCGGTGGTCTTTTCTTTAATGCCCTGAAGAATGACAAAGAGAATTTCACCGTCCTGCAAACCATTCGCCAGCAACAATCCACCCTCAACGGGAGCTGGGTTGCCCTGCTGCAAACCCGTAACACCCTGAACCGCGCGGGTATCCGCTACATGATGGATCAGAGCAACATCGGCAGCGGCGCGACCGTTAACGATCTGATGCAGATTGCGTCTGCCTCGCTGAAGCAAGCGGAAAAAAACTGGGCGGATTACGAAGCCCTGCCGCGCGATCCGCGTCAGAGCGACGCCGCTGCGCTGGAAATCAAACGTAATTACGAGATCTACCACGGCGCGCTGGCTGAGCTGATTCAGCTGCTGGGTGCGGGGAAAATCAACGCCTTCTTCGACCAGCCGACCCAGAGCTATCAGGACGGTTTTGAGAAGCAGTATGTGAGCTACCTGCAGCAGAACGACAAGCTGTATGAGACGGCGGTGAAAGACAGCAACAGCTCTTACAGCCAGGCTATCTGGGTGCTGATTAGCGTGCTGATTGCCGTGGTGGTGGTGATTGTCGCCGTCTGGCTGGGCATCAAGCAGGCGCTGATTTCTCCGCTGAATCGCCTGATCGACAGCATTCGCCATATCGCCAGCGGCGACCTGGTGAAGCGCATCGATGTTGAAGGCTCCAATGAGATGGGTGAACTGGCCGACTCGCTGCGCCACATGCAGGGCGAGCTGGTGCGTACCGTCGGCGACGTGCGTAACGGTGCCAATGCCATCTACAGCGGCGCGAGCGAAATCTCGATGGGTAACAACGATCTCTCTTCCCGTACCGAGCAGCAGGCCGCTTCCCTGGAAGAGACCGCGGCCAGCATGGAAGAGTTGACCGCCACCGTGAAGCAGAACGCCGAAAACGCCCGCCAGGCGAGCAACCTGGCGCTGAGCGCGTCTGAGACCGCGCAGAAAGGCGGTAAAGTGGTGGATAACGTGGTGCAAACCATGCGCGACATCGCGGGCAGTTCGCAGAAAATTGCCGATATTATCAGCGTGATCGACGGCATCGCCTTCCAGACCAACATCCTGGCGCTGAACGCGGCGGTAGAAGCGGCGCGTGCCGGTGAGCAGGGCCGTGGCTTTGCCGTTGTTGCAGGCGAAGTCCGTAACCTGGCGCAGCGCAGCGCCCAGGCAGCCCGTGAAATCAAAAGCCTGATTGAAGACTCCGTCAGCCGCGTGGAAGTGGGCTCTACTCTGGTAGAGAGCGCGGGGGAAACCATGGGTGAGATCGTGAATGCGGTCACCCGCGTGACGGACATCATGGGTGAAATTGCGTCTGCGTCTGACGAGCAGAGCCGCGGTATCGACCAGGTCGGCCTGGCGGTCGCGGAGATGGATCGCGTGACCCAGCAGAACGCCTCGCTGGTTGAGGAATCTGCCGCAGCGGCTGCCGCACTGGAAGAGCAGGCGAGCCGTCTGACCCAGGCCGTGGCGGTGTTCCGCATTCAGCAGGAGCAGATGAAAGCACGCGAGTTCGCGTCAGCGAAAAACGTTGTCACCCCGGTGATGTCGCGTAAAGCCGCGACGGCCGACGCGGGTGATAACTGGGAAACGTTCTAATTAACTCAGAGGCAGGCGCATGGCGCAGCGCGTTTCATACGCTAAACCGTGCGCGGCCTCTTCTTCCCTTTTTTGACGCAGTTCAGGCGTGAGCGCCGTTACGCGTTCAAACCCCAACCGCGTATAGAATGGCGCATTCCACGGCACGTCCCGGAACGTCGTTAACGTCAGCGACGTTAACCCCTTTTTACGGGCATGCTCAGCCGCACAGGCGATGAGCTGCCGACCTATACCTTTTCCCTGCCAGTCCAGAACAACCGAAAGCTCCACAATAAACAACGACAAAGGATGGGCTTCTGCGAGGAGAAAACCCACAGGACGATCCGCTGCCAGCGCCAGCCAGCTCAGGCCCTGTTCGACATAGTCGCGATGCTGTTCAATGGAAATGACGTCGCCATCAGCGAGCCAGGCCAGTTCAGGCCAGGCTCGAAAACGCTGGCCTGCCGCGCGCTCAATGGCGGGCAGACTGGCAACGTCATGCGCAGTGGTGGGGCGGAAGATGATTTTCATGGCGGCAAGTATAGCCTGATCTGTTTATTCCGAGCAGATCAGCAGCGGCGAGTAGAAATTGCCGATCACCATCGCCTCTTCCGGCGTGCGTTCGAGGGTCAGTAGCCTTTTCTGTCCCGGCGTTAAGCCAGCAACGTATTTCTCAAATACCCCATCGGGTAATTCATCGTGGCTAAATCGCTCGACCTTGATAATGGCGATTTCAAAAAGCGTGTCGTGCATGTGCCGCCAGTTAAACGTTTCCTGACGGGAGACTTCCCAGCCCTGCCGGATATTCTGCACATTCCCGTTGAGCGTGAAGTAACCCGTGCCGTCGGGGTGAAATCGCATCAGGATCTCACCGTCGAACGTGAAGTTGTTGTCGTCACGCTGCTGCGTGAAGGTCAGGTTACCTTCGCAAATGACGGGCAGGGGCGGTGTATGTCGGTACCATGCCACGGCCATGGTGATTAACAGCAGGTTGAAGGCGATAACCAGCCCTATTTTTTTACGCGTCATGATTCACCATTCGTAGGCATAAAGCGTGCGGCAGGCGCTGGCGGTGTTCTCTTTCGACAGGGAGCATTGCGAAAGCACCATCCTTCCTTCATGGCCGTAGAAGAGCGTGTTCTGAATGTGCAGATAAAAGAGGGAGTTTTTCAGGCACGGCAGGTTGCCGTCGCGCTGCATCGCCTGTGCCAGCGCTATTGCCTTGTTACGAAACACATCTGCCAGCGGCGAGAAGGTGTAGACCGGACATTCACCGAAATGTGTCAGAAGGTGCATTTCCGCGCGCTGCTGGTTTTGCTTAACCACAAACGTCCAGATGCACAGCGCCAGCACCACAAGCGTCAGCCCGCTACAGAACAGCAGTTGAGGCTGAAAACGATACGGCCTACTGGCTGAGGCTGGGCAATCAGATTTTTCGGCCTGGGAATGGACCGTGATGTCCGCGCTCAGCATAAAGCCCACTTTGGGCACGGTGACAATAAACAACATCTCGGGCACGAGGCTTGCCAGCAGTTTCCGCAGGATACTGATGTACTGATTAAGTGAATTGTTGGAGCCCTGCAGGCCGCGCTCATCCCACACGTCATGCAGGAACGCCTCGCGTTCGACGACGTTACCGTGATGGAGCACCAGCATTTTCATAATGCTGTTGGCGGTTGCCGTCATCACCTGGGGTTCGACGTCTGGCGTAGCAACAAGTGAAACGGAACCGTCTTCATCGTTATAGACGAGGGTATCAGCGAGCAGGTATTTCATAGAGTATTGTCAAAAGAGCAGTTGGGAAAATACATATGGTGAATAGTACGCGTGCTATTCATCTAAGAAGCTGGGTATTCTAACTGCTTTGTTACCGATAACATTGATCCAGGCAGGTATTCACGCTGATTAATAAATGAGCGCAATCAGAGGTAGAACGATTGCTGTTCCAGCAGGCAGATTTTACGGTGAAACTCCGCCAGGTTCTGGCAGCGGAATTTGGTCATCGCGTTACGCTTGTGGGTATAGATGGTTTTGGGGGATTTATTCAGCAGTTGCGCAATGCGAACCAGGCTGATCCCTTGACTGAGCAGGGTACACACCCGCAGTTCAGAGCGGGTGAGGTTAGCATCAGGACGGTAGCGCTGGGTGAAATCGGCGTTTCTCAAATGCTGGCTGAGCTGAATTATCGAGATGTTTCCAGCCAGCACCCTGACGCGCCCGGCAGGCAGATAGACGTTGATGTCGTTCACGCGGCTTTCGTCCGTAAATATGAGCCAGCCGTTATCGGTGGTCTCTTTCATGATTTGTTCGCGCATGCGCAAGAGGGTTTCCGGGCTGACGCTGTTGAGCCAGAAAATATCAGGACGCGGCGTCATCATCATCGAAATGAGCGTTTTCAGACCAAGCCACAGGAAATAGTTATCGCTCAGAACGATAACGTGAAAGTCGACGTGGGTGCTGCGTGAGAGAGTCATGTCAGGTGTCGCCCGTTAACGTGAGGGAGCCAGAGGGTCCTCATGGAAATCAAAGTAGGGCAATACTCTACATCCTGAGCCTAAACTAATATGTATATAGATGAAATTGCGTTAAATATAGTGATTTTATCTGATTTATAATAAGCATAAAGCTTTTTATAATTTTGAAATTGCCCGGCGGAACGCCGGGCAGAGAGGATATTAACTGTCGCGACTGATAATTTTAATTTCCACCATCCCAATCCCAAGCTGTCGCGGGGAATGGCCGAGGATATTGCCTTCGTTAGTGGACTGCGGGTCTGGCGGAACGATGACGAGCGTGCTGCTGCGCGACGGATTGTCGAAATGCAGCGTGGTGGTGCTTATGTCATTGCCAAGCGTCAGGATCTGTTCTTTATCCCCCACGCGCACCGGGATAGGGCGGTTAGCATTGGGCCCGAACGCTCTGGCCGTGATCACCAGATCGAATTTTTCCGGCAGCGGATGGGCATACTCAATTTTCACTTCGTCACCCAGCTGGGCGTTGGACCAGCGTCCCCAGGATTCCGGCCGGGAGATGCCGCTGAACTGTTTGACCTCTTCCGGCGCGCCGGCCACGTTAAAGATAAAACTGTCCGCTTTATAGCGAATGTCGTTATCGACAATCTTCAGCATGTCGACGTTACGCTGATAGCGCGCGGTATCGATAACCGTATCGTTAAACGCCGTTTTGCCTTTCCACTGTTTTTTATCAACATGCTGGACGGACTGCTCTCCGCCGAGCTGTCCCTGAGCGACACACCAGTCGGTAGACAGGGCCAGCGGCTGCGACCAGAGCTGGCCCATCTTGTAGCACGCGTCGATCCAGACAAAATTGTCGCGCGGGGCGAAGTCAGCCAGCTGATAACGCAGCGGTGCGGAGTATTCACTTTCCGGCAGCGGTTCGACGCGGTTGTCCGACACGCGCAGCAGCAGCGGCAGGCGGAAGTGACTGCCGGAGAAGGCAATCATTTTTTTATCCTGGTCGATGGTGAAATCTTTCATCTCTTTCGGGAAGTTCCACAGGCGGATGATATCCGGCTTCCACGCCAGGATTTTCTCCTTCATGTTGAGGAACACTTCTGACAGCGATTGCCCGGACAGCGTACTGCGGCCAAGGCCAATAAAGTTATCGCCGCCCAGAATGTCCAGCACCGTGGCGCCGTTATCCATCGAGTTACGCCTGGTGGCGATCACCTCTTGCTGAGGCTGGTCGCCGCGCAGGATGAAGAACAGGTTGCTGCGGTCCTGCTTGTTAAGCTCATCCCAGGCGCTGTTTTTCATTGCCAGATGGTCAGACGACACCACAATCACCGTGTTTTTGAAATACGGCGAGGCTTTGATTTTGTCGATCAGCGCGGCGATATGTTCCTGGCTGCAGGTGACGGCGCTAAATGACGTATTACTCTTGCCATTGATGTCATAATTTTTGCGTTTACAGGTACGAGAGACAAATCCATCCGGATGATGGGTATCCACTGTCAGGGCGAAGAGCGAGAAGCGTTTGCCCGCGCGGGAGAGTTCCTCGAATTTTTGCCAGGTCTCGTCCAGCACCGTATCGTCGTAGAAGCCCCAGTCGTTACGGTAGCTCGGGTCCGCGACGAGGGTTTTTAACTCTTCAGAGCCGTAGAGGTGGTCAAAGCCGTGTGATTTCAGGAACACATCTTTGCCAGCGAAACGCAGGTTTGCGCCCTGCATAAAGTAGTTTTCGTAGCCGGAATTTTTCAGGATATCGCCAAGACAGACATTTTGCGGGAAGAAGCTCGACATGGACGCCGAGGCGTTGCCCTCAAAAGGCGCGAACAGCGGGATACCGCACTGCGACGCGACCATACCGGCGATGGTGTAATCGGTGCCGGGTAACTGCATGGTGTGGCTGAAATCGAGACCTTCGTTTTTCAGGGGCCCCAGATCCGGGGTTAGGTTCGGGAAGGCATCGTTATCAAAATAGGTGCGCTCCAGGCTCTCGCCGTAGATATAGACGAGGTTGAGCTTCGGATTGTCGATCTTCTTCGCGGGCTCTTTGTAATACGCCACGAAATCGGGGTCACCCTCGCGCGACTGGGATTTCACCAGTTCGGTGATTTGGTGGAATGCCGGGCTGGCGTCAACAGAGGCCAACGCCAGGCACAGCGCCAGCAGACTGTAGCCATGATGGTGCGGGTGATGGCGACGACGACGCAGCACCCAGGCAAGGGAACCAAAAATAGCAACCAGAGCAAATACCACGCCCAGACCGGGAAGTATGTACTTACCAACCCCTGCGCCCGTCAGGCTATTTGTCAGGGTGTAGAGTACCGCATCATTAATACCGTCACCGGTAAAGTAATCGCTGGCGTATAACGTAATGTTCAAAACAATAAAAATGCCGAGCACCACCAGCGTGGCAATAAACCACCAGGTGTTTCGGCCCGCTTTCCAGGCGTAAACGCCAACGGAAGCCAGGAAAAGGATAAGGGACATTAACTCTGACAACAGCATATCCTCATGACGCCAGACGCTTTGCTGGCTAACTGATTATTTTTTGGGTAATACAATGTAATGGCGATGTCGTTTAGCTGCAATTTTAGTGTCACGAAAGTGTGCTGTTGTTAGGATTTGGTTTAGAAAATCGTTTTTTTGAAGGCGGTCGCATCCTGGCATGCGGACGCTGAGACGGTGGTAAGGCAGGAAAACAGTCGTTTAACGCCGCGCCGTAAGACTAACGTAACAAACGCGGCATGTTGTGGCAGAAAATGGGGTCAATCAGGAGATGAAATTAACGCCTTGTTTCAGCACCAGATCGCAGGCTTTGGTTTTCACCTGTTTTGCCAGAGAGGAGTTACCGATGGTGCTCAGGTTCAGCTGCTGACCGTTTTGCGCATTCAGCAGGCCCTGAATACCGTCCATATAGTTGGTGTCCGCTTTCTGCTCCTGCGTGTCCAGACCCAGTTTACCCAGCACCTGGTTTTTCACGTTTTGCGCATCGGTGACGGAAGCCAGCTTCTGCTTCGCACAATATTCCAGGATCCCCGCCGCGTTGTTCATCGTACCCGCGCTCAGGCTCTGGGAGCTGTTACCCAGCAGGCTGGTGAGGGAAGAGGCAGACAGCCCACCCTGCGTGCTGCCGCTCTCTTTGGTCAGTTCGTTGGCTGCGCTGGAAAGTGACTCCTGCCATGACGCTGCCTGCGCCGCGCTGGTTGCCAGCAGTGCACCGAAAAGTGTGCTGATAAGTAACTGTTTTTTCATAATGGCTTTCTCAAAAAGGTCCGTTCAGGGACGGAAGTGGTTCCAGTATATACCTCCGCGCCGCGTGCGATTCCTGGAACTGTCTTAATACTCTTTGCCGGTGACGCGGCTGCGATAACTTTCCCAGTCAAAGATGACGTACAGGCTGTTGCCGAGCTTCATGCGATCCATTACGCGTTCTCCCAGCAGACGGGTCATTTCGTCGATATTGTGGTTTGTCAGCATTCCGGTTGGTCGCTTGGAGGAAGAGCGGCGGTCAACGATCTGGTTGATGATGACTTTTTCATAGCGGGATTCCGTCTGAACGCCAATCTCGTCGATGACCAGCAGGTCAACGTTGCTCAGGTCATTAAGCAGCTGTTCTTCGCTGGTTTCGCGGTTGCTGAACGTCTCTTTCATGGCAGACATGATATCGGCCACGGTGATGATCAATACGGATTTACCCCGCAGCAGCAGCTCGTTGCAGATGGCCGCTGCAAGGTGGTTTTTCCCGGTGCCGGGCTTGCCGCTGAAAATGAAGCTGGCGATGTTGCCATCAAACTCGTCCACGTACTGACGTGCCTGACTCAGCGCATTCATTTGTCCCTGCGACTCGACGTTGTAGTTATCAAACGAGCAGTTCTGATGAAGCGGGCGGATACCCGAGCGGTTAAAGGTACGCTGCATTTTCATCGCACGGTTCTCACGGGCGAGCGCCGCCGCACGTATTTCACCTTGCTCTTTTTGCCACGCCAGCAGCTCTTCACCCGTTGTGAAGGCTGGCTTCACGTTGGCTGGCATCATTTTTTGCAGACGTTTCATCAGGTCGCCGACGTTCTTCATTTCGCACCTCGGAATCCATTAGGGATCTGTTTGTCCGGTTCAGAAAACGCGTTGATATCGCGCTTGGGCTGGCCATTATTGCTGGCGCGGTTGATTTGAATACTGCGCGCGAGCTTTTGCTGCCACTGCACATGGTGAAACACTTTTCCTTCCGCCTGCCAGTAAGCGGTAAACGCGGCCAGCTCTTCGGGCGTGACCGGCTGCGAGAGCGCAATCCCCCACAGTGCCGCCTGGCGCTGAAAATCGGCATCCGGTTGCCAGCCCGCGTACATGGGGAATTTCCCCATCGGTATGGCAACGGGCGCGTTTTCCGGTTCGTCGAAGAACTGGTTATCCAGGGTGACATCACTGGCCGGGCGCGACAGCCGCGCTTCGATATCCAACAGCTGCGCCAGACGTTCCGGCGTGATTGCGTAAAACGCCGGGGCGTTATCGGCAAACACGGCGAGGGTACCGCCTTCGGCATTGGTCAGCACGCCGCGGGGATCGCGCATAAAGGCATCAATGCCAGCGATGCTGGTGGTCAGGATTCTGGAGGACATAACGCTATCTCTACTGGGTTACTACGGGCGTGATATGGGCTTATGGTAGCACAGAGAGGGGAAAGGAAAGGAGGGGATTTCCCCGGTGGCGCTGCGCTTACCGGGGCTACAGTCGTAGGCCTGATAAGCGCAGCGCCATCAGGCAGTTATCACGCGATGATGTTCAGCGTAACGTCGATATTGCCGCGCGTGGCGTTAGAGTATGGGCAAACGATGTGCGCTGCATCCACGAGTTTTTTCGCTTCCGCAGGATCCATACCTTCAACGTGAATGTTCAGCTTCGCTTCGATACCAAAACCGGTTGGCAGTGGGCCAATGCCGACTTCACCTTCGATAAACGCCTCTTTCGGCAGCGCGAATTTGTCACGAGCAGCCACAAACTTCATCGCGCCCAGGAAGCAGGCGGAGTAGCCTGCAGCGAACAGCTGTTCCGGGTTGGTCACTTCGCCGCCCATGCCGCCCATCTCTTTTGGCACACCCAGTTTAACGTCCAGGACGCCGTCGGAAGAGGTCGCGCGGCCGTCACGGCCTCCGGTGGCTTTGGCTTTGGCAGTGTAGACAACTTTTTCTAAAGACATGGCAGGTTCCTCATCTTACATTTGTGTGTGCTATTAAATAGCGTGCGATATATATGGGTAAAGAAAGACGCGTAAAGTATAGCCTTACGCGTGGTGTAACTGTTGTCGCAAAAGCTCAAGCTGCTGCTTAAGCGCCAGCATCGTGTCGGTATCGCATTGCGCTGCGCACCCAACCGCGTGAGGGACCCCCACGGCCTGTTGCTGGAGTGCACGCCCGGCATCGCTCAGGGTGACCGCAACCTGGCGTTCGTCTTTACGGGAACGGTGGCGGTTGATCAGCCCGGCGCTTTCCAGACGCTTTAACAGCGGCGTCAGCGTGGCTGAGTCAAGAAACAGCCGTTCGCCAATGTCCGACACCGTCACGTCATCCTGCTCCCAAAGTACCAGCATGACCAGGTACTGCGGGTAGGTCAGGTTCAGCGGTGCCAGCAGTTGCCGGTACAGCTTGTTAAGCGCCAGGTTTGCCGAGTAGAGGGCAAAACAGAGCTGGTTATCCAGCAGCAGCGCCGCGGTGGTGTCGTTCGTTTTTGCGTTCATGAGATGAATATAGATAGTACACGATATAATTGCAAGCTATTTTATGGGCACGTATAGCGCAGTGCCACCTGGACCGCCATTTTTCGGTAGTGCTGACGCTGCGCGGCTTCGTCTGCTCCCTCTTCGAACAACAGCGTAAAGGTGTAGCTGTTGGCGACATAGTGGAAGCTGAAGCTGCTGATCAAACGGTGAAGGTCGCGCGCGTCTACCGTCTGATTGAACAGCTGCTTCTCTTTCCCGCGCTGCAGAATGGCTTCCAGCAGTTCCAGCGCGCTGCGGTTAACCTGGCGCAGGTAGCTGGACTGCTGCATGAAGCGGCCGCGCTGCATGTTCTCCATACAGATGATGCGGATGTAGTCAGGGTGGTCGGCGTGGTAGTCAAAGGTCGCTTCAACAAGATGAACCAGCGCTTCTACCGGCGGCATACCGGCAAGGCTGAGCCGTTTCTCACTGGCGCGGATCTGGGTGTAAACGTACTCCAGGGCCAGAAGATACAGGTTTTCTTTATTCTTAAAGTGATATACCACCATCCGTTTGGTCGTGCCGGCTTTCTCGGCGATTTGCTCCATTCGGGCACCGTTTAGACCATATTCGGCAAACAGCGCAATGGCGCTCTGGAAAATGTTTTCCTTCAGGCTGCCTTCATTGTGTTCCGGGTTTTCGCTGCCAGGGTTAGCCACATCCTTTCCTTATCGTCACCAAACAGAATGCAGGGATTATTACCATGGCAGCGTGATAACACAAATCTCAAACGCGCGGACGCTTGCGGTAAAGCCACAAGCCGGGAATCGACAGGCCGATGGAGAGCGCCCCGACAATGGAAGACGCCTTCAGGAAGTTGCTCAGCAGGAGGATCATTTGCGGCTCGGTGTAACCAAAATGGCTGATCTTTACCGCTGAAATCATCGCGGTATAGGCGGAGATGCCCGGAAACATCGGAATAACGGCCGCCACGGTAAAGACCTTTGGATGCGCCAGATACCAGCGCGACCACTGAATGCCAATGCTGCCGACCAGCATCGAGGCCATAAACGTTGACCATTCGATGTTGAAACCAGCCGTCATCATGACCATACGTGAACCGTGACCAATGGCACCCAGCAGTGCACACCAGGGCAACGCCCGCTGCGGCACGTTGAACACCATTGCAAAGCCGACGGCGGGAATGGCGGCCAGAAGCATGTCCTGCGCCAGCGCAAAGAGAAATTCGATTATGCCCATCCGCGTAACCCCCACAGCGTCATCGCCATGACCACGCCGATGCAGGTGGCGAGCGTCAGCAGACTGGCTATCGCCCAGCGCGCCAGGCCGGTATTGATGTGCCCTTTAAACATGTCAGCCACGGCGTTAATCAGCGGGAAGCCCGGGACCAGCAGAAGCACGCTGGCGGCCATGGCAATCGTCGGGGTGTTTGCAAATTGCGGCAGGCGCAGCAGCAGGCCAGAAACCGTGGTGGCGACAAAAGCGGTAATGCAAAAGTTAATTTGCGGGTGCAGTTGCCGGTGGGTCAACAGCTGGCGGACATACATGGCGATACTGCTGGCGAAAAAGGTGATGATGGCACCGTCCCATCCGCCCTGGTTGAGTTTGCAAAAACAGGCGCACGACAGCCCAACCATGACCACCACCAGCCAGCGCGGATAGCGTAACGGTTTAATTTGCGCGAAACGTTTCTCAATTTCTCTCAGATCCAGCAGCTTATGCTCAGCAAGAATGACGATGTGCTGCACTTCCGTCACGACGTGCATATTGATGCCGCGATCGTGATTTTTACGGGTGGACGTCAGGCACTGCCCGTCTTTTATGGTCGTCAGTACAATGGCATTCGACGAGATAGAACTTTCGACGCTGTCCATGCCGAGCGCCACGCCAAGACGCGTTGAGAGTTCCTCGACAAGGGCGCTTTCAGCCCCGTGCTGTAAGAGAAAAAGCCCACATTGAATACATATCCGCGTCGTTGCGCGTTGCGTTGACCGATCTTGCATGTATTGCCCTGAAGAGAGGATGGATAGCTTGCCTGTTGGCCCGGAATGCCTATTTTTAGCACAAAGTGCGGTGCCACTTGCTCTGGGTCAGATCAAGATTTGTGCAAACAGCCTCACGATCGAGAGTGAAGGAAAGCGATTAAGAATATTTATTTATGAATATTTAGAAGGTAAAAATATATCTCGCATATATTAAGTATTTCTAATTTTATATTTTCGTTCTTTTCAGCTAACTGTAATTAAATTCGGTTGTTATTTATGAGATATTAACCCTGTTTTGGGCATTTCTTAAGCTTGTAAAGATTTTCTTAAAATTGGCATTATTTATGGTGTGTGCACTCAGGGATGAAATAATTTTATCTCAATGCGTTTTATCGCTATTTAGAAAATGAAGAATGGACTCGGAGGTTCTATGTTGCCATTGAAAGGTAAACACGGAGTTGTGATTAGTAAGATACCGGTTATGCAATCCGGGCTTGGTGGGGTGATGGTACGCCATTTCCCCGAGTATGAATTGACCTTTTGCCGCTCGATTCAGGAGCTAACACTGCTGCAACTCCGCCGCGCCAGTGTGGTTGTTGCGGATATTTCTGGTGATTATCGAAACCCTCGCGGTACGCTCGAGCAATATTACGGGTTGCTGAATCAGTATCGGGATATCCATTGGATCTTTTTAGTTTCCCGGCCCCTTTACCCTCTGGCAGTAGAATTACTCATGCGTCCTGAAAGCACCTTGCTGTCAGATATGGAACCGATCGACGGGGTCATTAATGCTATTCGTGCCGGAAGTGAACGCGCAGAACGCATTAGCCAGACGTTGTTAATGCCGGACACGCCAGAGCCTGAAGACGAGTCCGAGAGCTTTATCGCGCTAACTCACTCTGAGCGCAAAGTATTGCGACTGCTGGGGAAAGGCTGGTGTATTAATCAAATCGCGACGTTATTGAAGAAGAGTAACAAAACGATCAGTGCACAGAAGAACAGTGCGATGCGCAGGTTGTCCCTGCGAAGCAATGCCGATATGTATGCCTGGATCAGCAGTACACAGGGGATGCGGGAACTGAGTTTAATATCGGCCTATGGAGAGTTTGAGGAATGGAAGAGACCGCAGCAACAAGACATATCGCCGTCATCGAAAATTGCGTAATGAGTGCTGTTGGGCTGCAGCATATTTTTGCTTTGCCGACATTCAACAGCTATCAGGTCCATCTGTTTAGTCGATTCGACAGTTTTAAAGAGGCACTTTCCCAGACCGCGTTTTATTCGGTTATTTACTCATTATCCGATGCGCGTGAGGAGCGTCGTAACTGTCTTGCGAGTCTGCGTGATCTGATGTTCTCACACGGCAATATCCAGCGTATTGTCCTGGCGTCCGATGATGTAGAAGCGAGGCTGATTTGCCATCTTTCTCCGGCACGCCTGCACGGGATAATCAGTAAATCGGTGTCGCTTGAGCAGTTGATCGAAGGCATGGTGACCTTTCTTAACGAAACGCATCGTGTAAACGACAACATGTACAATCACTGGTATGTGAATCAGAACCGCATGTTGAGCCCCACCGAACGGGCAATTTTGCGTTATATGTCGTCGGGCTATTCCATCCCTGAAATCGCGACACAGCTTGAGCGCAATATTAAGACTATCAGGGCGCACAAGTTCAATGCGATGGTAAAGCTCGGGGTCAATTCTGATGTGGGATTACTGGATGCAGCAGATATCCTCGCTCATCTTCCCGCCCGGGAGCCGCGTCGCTCGGCGTTGAGTGTTCCTTCATTCTCTTAGCCGTTTGTCATGCGCCAGAACGCTTCTGGCGCAACAATCAAATGCAGACATCCACCCATTTTGCTGCAGTCAGTTCTGCCATTCTGTCGGGGGAAATACGTACGGCGCTATGAATTGCACCGGCAGCAGGCAGCACTTCAGCGTACTGTTTCAGTGAAACGTCGCAGAAAACCGAAAGGGGATTCTCCAGTCCGAAAGGGCAAACCCCACCCACGGGATGACCCGTAACGGTGACCACTTCGTCACTGCTCAGCATGCGCGCCTTTGCGCCGAATGCGTCTTTCAGTTTTTTGTTATCCAGCCGCGCGTCACCTTTGGCCACCACGAGAATGACCTCGTTTTTAACCTTTAACGATAGCGTCTTGGCGATTTGACCCGGTTCAACGTTATGCGCTGCAGCAGCCAGGGCCACGGTCGCGGTGCTTTGGCTAAGCTCGATGATTTCGACATCGGGTGCGTTGTCGGCAAAAAACTGCTGTACAGACTGCAAACTCATTGTTTCCTCCTGACAAATATCCTGCGTAATCTGTCATAAGCCTTTAGGTTCTGTAAATATCTCTTCGGTAACAAATATTCTGCTGGGCCGATTTATGGATCGCCTTCACATTCACAGAAACCGGTTACAGTAACCGGTTGCAGAGCGTCAGTCAGAGATTAATACTGAGAATGTAACGTCCCTGTATCCAATAATAAGAGCTAATTATGAAACCATTTCTTCTGAGCAGTACCGCTGGTACGCAAGCCGGCAAGGTTGTGAAGCTGATTTATGGAACAACGTGTGGCGCGAATTCGCCCGTAACGAACGTCTGACAGGAGAGCTGCTATGTCTGCCAACCATGCTGCGTTTAATCTGATATTCCGTTTCGTTGAAAATTACGTCAGCCCGATTGCCGGGCGAATCTCTTCCCAGCGTCATGTTATGGCCATTCGTGATGGATTTATCTCAGCGATGCCTTTCATGATTGTGGGTTCATTTCTGCTGGTGTTTGCTTACCCACCGTTTTCACCTGATACGACCTGGGGTTTTGCTCGCGCCTGGCTGGATATGGCGAAGCAATTTGAAGGGCAAATTCTCACCCCGTTTGATATGACGATGGGCATTATGTCCATTTATATCTGTGCGGCCATCGCCTACAACCTGGGCAAACATTATGTGAAATCTCATCAGCTTGACCCGTTCATGTGCGCCATGCTGTCGCTGATGGCATTTCTGCTGGTTGCTGCGCCGAAAACCAAAGGCACTCTGCCTGTCGACAGCCTCGGCGGAACGGGGATCTTTACCGCCATTCTGGTGGCGGTTTACTGCGTCGAAATGATGCGTTTCCTGAAATCGCACAACATCGGTATTCGCCTGCCAGACCAGGTGCCACCGATGATCAAAAACTCCTTTGATCTGCTGATCCCGGTGCTGGTGGTTGTGCTGACGCTGTACCCGCTGAGTCTGCTGATTCAGTCTCAGTTTGGTATGCTGATCCCACAGGCTATTATGTCGATCTTCAAACCGCTGGTTTCCGCTGCTGACTCGCTGCCTGCTATCCTGCTGGCGGTATTGATCGGTCACTTGCTGTGGTTTGCCGGTATCCACGGAGCTGCCATTGTCTCCGGGATGCTGCAGATGTTCTGGCTGACCAACCTGGGCGCTAACCAGACCGCGCTGGCGGCAAGCCAACCTCTGCCACACATTTTTATGGAAGCATTCTGGACGTTCTTTATTGTGATTGGTGGCTCTGGCGCAACGATGGGGCTGGTGATCTGCTATCTGCGTAGCCGCTCTGCACACCTGCGTTCAATTGGACGTCTGAGCGTGGTGCCCAGCTTCTTTAACATCAACGAACCCGTCATTTTTGGTACGCCGATTGTCATGAACCCGGTGTTCTTTATTCCGTTCCTGCTGGCACCGATGGTAAACGCCGTGCTGGCCTGGGCGGCGATGACGTTTGATCTGATTGGTCGCGTTATCTCAGTGGTTCCCTGGACAGCCCCTGCTCCGATAGGCGCGGCATGGGCGCTGGGCTGGGACTTCCGCGCGGCTATTCTCGTCGTTGTGCTGGCCTGCGTATCGGCCATTATCTACTACCCGTTCTTTAAAGTGTACGAGAAGCAGTTGCTGGAACAGGAAGCGGAAGAAGCGCAGCGTAATGCGGAAGAGGAAAATCAGCAGGTAGCCTGAGTCGTTTGTGCCGGGTGGCGGCTGCGCCTTACCCGGCCTACGTTTTGAGGATCTGTAGGCCCGGTAAGCGAAGCGCCACCGGGCAATAAACGGCACTACTTCAGCGTGCAATCCCCGCACTGCTGAACGTCAGGCAGGCGATTGCGCTGACAGCAGGTCCGGCGCACCAGAAGGCCGTCACGCGGGACGACGGTACGGAATAAAGGGTTATCCCGCCCATCAGAAAGCTGTTTTGCAAAGAAACAGGACTGGCGCAGGGCATCCACTTTCTCATCGCCCAGCAGCGGTTTCATCTCTGTTAAATACCAGTGGATCAGGTAACCGGTATTACTCCAGATAAGCTTTCCATTGATTTCTCCCGTCTGCTCAAGCACGTCAATTACCGGCATCAATGCCTGAGTGATGAGCTGTTCCATACGCTCCTGAGCTGAGCATTGCCCGGCACGCATATCTTCATGAACGTCAATCCAAAAGCAGGCCGCACGCCCGGTTTCGTGGAACTCAACGTGGAAATGTTCCGGGGAGAGATCCAGCATCGCGTCCTGGGTTAACAAGGCCACCATGATCGGCGGGACCATCAACCCGATGTACCATTGCGCCCAAAGAGAGAGCAGGGGTTTATTTTCCCGCGCAAGGGTCGGTTGATTGCGATAGATATGGTCGGAATACGCTGCCAGCAGTGACTGGCGTTCTGCCGGACGCTGCCATTCGGCAAGCGTCATGGTGTTATGCGGGTGAGGCTCATCCAGCTTGATAAAATCCAGCAGATGGGCGCGGGTATCGGCAATCCTGTCCCGAATAGCATCCGCAAGCGTAGCGCTCCTTGTGGAGAGAGGGCTCGCCAGAGAAGTGAGTCAACGGCTTGTGCGGTACGTGTTGCCATAAGGATAGGAATCTAAATGATAATGATTGCCAATCCTAACTATAGATAAAAACGATCGCAAGCCTTTTGTCCTGAATGTGGGATGTCGGGCTTAAGCTGTCTGCAACTCGTCGCTGAGCAGGATGTTATTACGCCCCATGTGCTTCGCTTCGTAGAGGGCTTTATCCGCTTTCTCCAGCGCGCCTTCCGGGTCATCGTCATCGTAGATGGCAATACCGATACTGATGGTGACGTTTGTTGCCACGCTTTCGTTGAACATATGCGGGATTTTTAAATCGTAGACCTTCTGGCGGATGCGCTCAGCCGTCTGGCGGGCATGATCGAGCGAGATGCTCGTCAGCAATACCATAAACTCCTCACCGCCAAAGCGCGCGACGATATCACGCGAGCGTACGGCATCACGGATCGCCGCTGAGACGCGGATCAGCGCCTGGTCGCCCATCATATGGCCGTAATGGTCGTTGTATGCTTTAAAATGGTCGATATCCAGCAGCAGAACGAAGTGTTCACCGTTATCGACTCTCGGCAGGTTTTCCAGTCGGCTTTGCAGGCCGCGACGGTTATACAGGCCGGTGAGCGGGTCCATCATGCTGAGATCGGAAAGCGTCTCGCGTTCTTCCAGGAGTTGGGAAAGAAGCGTCTGAGCAAAGCGATCGTTACGTTTTTGCAGGATGTTATGTATGCCAATCGCCGCCACCGGGAGGGCAAAGGAGTAGATCATTCTCAGCCAGCTTTCATGACTGCCTAACCACAGGCAGGCAATAAAGGCGGGTAATGAATGAAGGGTAAATGCCTTGATATTACTGGCAAATGCCAGGGAGCCAATAAAAAGCACCGTTAAGAGTGCCATGACTAAATAGGTCGCCCGATCGTGCGTAATTAACGAAAATTTCGAGACAATTTGCCAGGCCCACAAAATACCGAAGATCGCGGAAACGACGGGAATATTGATTTTCCGGGTTTTCTGTTTCCAGTGCCAGGCGAACAATCCCGTGCTGAGAATAAAAATAGCCACCAGGGGGAACGAGAACAGGCGTACAGAATAGAGCGGGTTTGTTACCGAGAACACCGCTGAGGCTGCATTCAGAAAGAGAAATAAACGTAAAGATAATTGATATTTGCTGTTGACCAAAGACCGCCAGGATTGTGATGTCATAGTAATGCTTTTTTATTAATATTTAATTAAAACAAATGAATAGGTGTTGTTAGAAAATAGTAAAAGCAAAAAAGATGAATAGTAATTATCAGAAAATCTTTATAGGGAGTTAACAGATGAGCAATTTATCACCTTAGACATTTCCTGTCATTATGGGAAAGGTAAAGGTCGATGGATTTTGATGATGAATGCTGACAAATGATAATTGTTATCATATGATATTGGTTATCATTATTGATGCGAAAGGGTAAACCATGTTGAGCAAAGCGCTGGGAAGTGGTTGGGGAGTGTTGCTGCCTGGGGCAATTATTGGCGGTCTGTTGTTTGCCGATCTCTCCATCGATATCTGGAAAGCCATTATTGCTTCAGGGCTGTTAGTCACGTCAGGGATGATCTGGCATAAGCAATTACGGCACTTTGTGCTGCTGCCTTCATGCGTTGCGCTGGTCAGTGGAATACTGGTAATTCTGATGAGTTTGAAATAACAGGAAAAACAAGAGGTACTTCAGAGGAATGTAAGATAATTGGTGCGAGGGGGGGGACTCGAACCCCCACATCCGTAAGGACACTAACACCTGAAGCTAGCGCGTCTACCAATTCCGCCACCTTCGCACAGTCATCTTACTCTTTTTGATATCGCCTCGTTGGTGCGAGGGGGGGGACTCGAACCCCCACATCCGTAAGGACACTAACACCTGAAGCTAGCGCGTCTACCAATTCCGCCACCTTCGCCCAGTGCGAGCAATATCAACGTGATTTATGGTGCGAGGGGGGGGACTCGAACCCCCACATCCGTAAGGACACTAACACCTGAAGCTAGCGCGTCTACCAATTCCGCCACCTTCGCATACCATCGATACTGTAAAAGTATCGTAACCACGGAGGCGCATTCTAGATGTTTTCAGCTTTACGTCAACTGAAAAGTGCGCACCTTTTATTGATTGCTGCAAAAATGGCCGGAACGGGGACGCCTGCTCGCCGGATGGCGCTTGCGCTCATCCGGCCTGCATTGCATGGCGAATTATTTCTTCGCCTGACGCGTCATGACGGTGCGGTAGACTTTGAAGCGACCGGTCTGGGCGATCACTTCATGGAAGCCAAAGGTTTCGTCCAGCACTTTCGGGTACGCCAGGAAGGCGTTCGCCACGATACGCAGCTCGCCGCCGCTGTTAAGGTGACGAGTTGCACCACGGATCAGCGTTTGTGCCGCTTCAAGGCTGGTTTCCATACCGTCGTGGAACGGCGGGTTGGAGATAATCATGTCGAAACGACCGGTAATATCAGAGAAGACGTTGCTGGCAACCACTTCCCCTTCAATGCCGTTTGCGGCAAGCGTTGCGCGGCTGGCTTCTACCGCCGGGGCGCTGACATCACACAGGGTTAAACGCACTTTTGGCGAATGGCTGGCAAGCACGGTAGAGAGCACGCCCGCGCCGCAGCCCACGTCCAGCACTTTGCCTTTGGTGTGCGGCGTCAGGGTAGACAGCAGCAATTTGCTACCCGTATCCAGCGCGTCACGGCTGAACACGCCCGGCAGGGTTTTGATGGTCAGGCCGTCAAGCTGGTACTCGTCCCAGTAAGCCTGTGGATCAAACGTTGTCTGTTTTTCCAGACGGCCATGGTACAGACCACAGCGGCGGGCGCTGTCGACTTTATTCAGCGGCGCGTAGCCTTCCAGCATCTGTTCAGCGCTACGCACGCCGCTGCGGTTTTCACCGACCACGAAAATATCGCAGCCAACGGGCAGCAGGGAGAGCAGGTTCATCAGCTGGAACTGGGCTTCCGGTTTGTTCTTCGGCCAGTAGTAGATCAGCGTGTCGCAGTCGGCAACGTCGCTCTGTTCTGCCACCAGGCTAAAGCGCGAACGCTCGCCCATCTGGCGGCTCAGCACCTGCCAGTGGTGGTAGTATTGCGTATGGGCACGGCTTTCAGCACAGTCGAAACGCGCAGGCAGGTCATCCTGCATATCTCCGGCAAACAGAATACGGCTTTGTTCGAAATCATCACTGTGGCGCAGCAAGACTTCACTTGCCGGGGTAAATGCAGACATGAATTGTTCCTCAATAAACTCAGGCGGGGATTATAGTAGGTAGATGGCGCACTTTCGACACATTTGCTATATTTGCGCGCCTGAGAGACAGGAGTTTTCCCTATGACATCCCGACGAGACTGGCAGTTGCAGCAGCTGGGCATCACCCAGTGGGCCTTGCGTCGCCCGACGGCGTTGCAGGGCGAAATCGCCATTTCCATCCCTGCGCACGTTCGGCTGGTGATGGTGGCGGAAGAACTGCCTGCCCTGAATGAACCCCTTATCGGTGATGTCCTTCGCAGCCTGAAGCTGACGGCCGACGAGGTTTTACAGCTGACGCCAGAGCGTGTCGCGATGCTTCCTCCCGAAAGCCGCTGTAACAGCTGGCGCATCGGGGAGATAAACGACATGCCTCTCCAGGGGAGCCAGATCTGCTCGCCAGCGCTGGACGAACTGAAAGCCAACCCAAAAGCGCGAAGCGCGCTATGGCAACAAATCTGCGAATATGAACACGATTTCTTCCCTCACGACGTCTGACCTGACCACCGCGTTTGCGATTGAAACACGCGCCCACGCCTTTCCGTGGAGCGAAAAAACCTTCGCCAGCAACCAGGGCGAACGGTACCTGAACTACCGCCTGGACGTTGACGGCACCCTGGCCGCCTTCGCGATTACGCAGGTTGTTCTTGATGAAGCGACGCTGTTTAACATCGCCGTTGATCCCGCGTTTCAGCGCCGTGGGCTGGGAAGAGAACTGCTCGAGCACCTCATCCGTGAGCTCGAAACCCGTGACGTTTTCACCCTGTGGCTGGAGGTGCGTGCGTCGAATGTCGCCGCCATCGCGCTCTATGAAAGCTTAGGCTTTAACGAGGCGACAATCCGCCGTAACTACTACCCCACCACAGAGGGACGTGAAGACGCCATCATAATGGCCCTGCCGATTGGATAACGAAAAATAAGGTTGTAACGATGAAATGGGACTGGATTTTCTTTGATGCCGACGAAACGCTGTTTACGTTCGATTCGTTCGGCGGCCTACAGCGGATGTTTCTCGACTATAGCGTGACCTTCACCGCTGAAGATTTTCAGGACTATCAGGCGGTGAACAAGCCGCTGTGGGTGGATTACCAGAACGGTGCCATCACTGCGTTACAACTTCAGCACCAGCGCTTTGACGTCTGGGCGGAGCGTTTAAAGGTCAGTCCGGGGACGCTGAACGAGGCGTTTCTGAACGCGATGGCGGATATCTGTGCGCCACTGCCGGGCGCGGTTTCTCTGCTGAATGCGTTAAAAGGCAAGGTCAAACTGGGGATCATCACCAACGGTTTTACCGCCCTGCAGCAGATCCGCCTCGAGCGCACCGGCCTGCGCGATTATTTCGACGCGCTGGTGATCTCCGAAGAGGTGGGCGTACCGAAGCCGGACCCGCGTATTTTTGACTACGCGCTGACGCAGGCTGGCAATCCTGACCGCGATCGCGTCCTGATGGTGGGGGATACCGCAGAGTCTGATATTCTTGGCGGCATCAACTCCGGCCTGTCGACGGTCTGGTTGAATGCGCATGGTCGTGTGCAGCCGGAAGGCATCGAGCCGACCTGGACCGTCACGTCATTGAACGAACTGGAGCTGCTCCTGTGTAAACAATGATTGCCTGCCCCCTGTTGATGGGTAAAATAGCCGCAATTTTGTATTCCATGATGCGTGGCGTGCTGCCGCGCTTATAAAAGAAGATTTAATTATGACGTTGTCTCCTTATCTGCAAGAGGTGGCCAAGCGCCGCACTTTTGCCATTATCTCGCACCCGGATGCCGGTAAAACGACCATCACCGAGAAGGTGTTGCTGTTCGGACAGGCGATCCAGACTGCGGGTACCGTTAAAGGCCGTGGTTCCAGCCAGCACGCAAAATCTGACTGGATGGAGATGGAAAAGCAGCGTGGTATTTCGATTACCACCTCCGTGATGCAGTTCCCGTATCACGATTGCCTGGTGAACCTGCTGGACACCCCGGGCCACGAAGACTTCTCCGAAGATACCTACCGTACCCTGACGGCGGTTGACTGCTGTTTGATGGTGATCGACGCCGCGAAAGGGGTAGAAGACAGGACCCGTAAGCTGATGGAAGTCACCCGTCTGCGCGATACGCCGATCCTCACCTTCATGAACAAACTCGACCGTGACATCCGTGACCCGATGGAAGTGATGGACGAAGTCGAAAGCGAACTGAAGATCGCCTGTGCGCCAATCACCTGGCCCATCGGCTGCGGTAAGCTGTTTAAAGGGGTTTACCACCTCTATAAAGACGAAACCTACCTGTATCAGACCGGTAAAGGTCACACCATTCAGGACGTCCGCGTCGTCAAAGGCCTGGATAACCCAGAACTGGATACTGCCGTCGGTGAAGAGCTGGCCGCGCAGCTGCGCGACGAGCTGGAGCTGGTGAAAGGCGCCTCCCACGAGTTCGATAAAGAGCTGTTCCTGGCGGGTGAAATCACCCCGGTCTTCTTCGGTACCGCGCTGGGTAACTTCGGCGTTGACCATATGCTCGACGGTCTGGTGGAGTGGGCTCCACGCCCGATGCCGCGTAAAACCGACACCCGTGAAGTGGAAGCGCAGGAAGAGAAGTTCACCGGCTTCGTCTTTAAAATTCAGGCCAACATGGATCCGAAACACCGCGACCGCGTGGCCTTTATGCGCGTGGTGTCCGGCAAGTATGAGAAGGGCATGAAGCTGCGCCAGGTGCGTACCGGGAAAGATGTGGTGATCTCCGACGCGCTGACCTTTATGGCGGGCGACCGTTCGCACGTTGAAGAAGCCTACCCGGGCGATATCATTGGTCTGCATAACCATGGCACCATCCAGATCGGTGATACCTTCACCCAGGGCGAAATGATGAAGTTCACCGGTATTCCGAACTTCGCACCGGAACTGTTCCGTCGTATTCGCCTGCGCGACCCGCTAAAGCAAAAACAGCTGCTGAAAGGCCTGGTTCAGCTCTCCGAAGAGGGCGCCGTGCAGGTGTTCCGCCCAATTTCGAACAACGACCTGATCGTTGGCGCGGTCGGTGTGCTGCAGTTCGACGTGGTGGTTGCGCGTCTGAAGAGCGAGTACAACGTGGAAGCGATCTACGAATCCGTAAACGTGGCGACGGCGCGCTGGGTTGAGTGTTCTGACGTGAAGAAATTCGAAGAATTTAAGCGTAAGAATGAGATCCAGCTGGCGCTGGATGGCGGCGATAACCTGACCTATATCGCCCCAACCATGGTAAACCTGAACCTGACGCAGGAACGTTATCCTGACGTTCAGTTCCGCAAAACCCGCGAGCACTAATTCCCTCTCAGAGCACGGCTACCGCCGTGCTCTTCTTTAATTCCTGTCTTATTAATCCCTTGCGGAATGTTCTTAATTCACGGCAATTTCACGCCTTTTGCTCATTTTCTATCCGATTCTGAAAGCGACACTGTGAGAGTGATCTATATTTAACTCAGTGTTTAGCACCGGGTGTGGATGAATAAACTGTTCAATGCATGACTTTAGGTTCTCCATTTCACCCGTGTGCTTATTCGCGAAATATAAAACTAGTAATAAAGGACGTTTGTCGCTCGAATGACGAGCAAAACACAGGAATACATCGATGAATATGACAAGACTGAAGATTTCTAAAACTCTGCTGGCGGTGACTCTGGGTAGCGTTCTGGTTAGCGGTTCTGCCCTGGCGGAAAGCAGCACCATGGATAAAGCACAGTCCACTGCCAACACCGCAGGGGAAAAAATCGATAGCTCTATGAATAAAGTCGGTAATTTCATGGATGACAGCTCCATCACAGCAAAAGTGAAAGCCGCACTGGTGGATGATGAAGCCATCAAGAGCACCGATATTTCCGTTAAGACCGACAAGAAAGTCGTCACCCTGAGCGGCTTCGTGGAAAGCCAGGCCCAGGCCGAAAAGGCTGTTAACGTGGCCAAGGGTGTCGAAGGTGTCGCATCGGTTAGCGATAAGCTGCACGTTCGCGACGCTAAAGACACCTCCGTGAAGGGTTATGCCGGGGATGCGGCAACCACCAGCGAAATCAAAGCTAAACTGTTAGCAGATGACATCGTGCCTTCCCGCAAGGTGAAAGTAGAAACCACAGATGGTGTGGTGCAGCTTTCCGGCACGGTTGATTCCCAGGCACAAATTGAACGTGCCGAGTCTATTGCGAAAGCGATTGACGGTGTGAAAAGCGTTAAAAACGACCTGAAAGCGAAGTAAATCTTCACCATTCGCCCGTCTGGCTGAGGCCTGCGGGCGAAATAAGAACGACTCTGGAAAAACGCCGGTGAGTGACCTGAGCGCTCACGTTTAGCGGCCGACATTAACTATGGTAAAGGAGAAGCTTATGTTTCGTTGGGGCATTATATTTCTGGTTATCGCGTTAATTGCCGCCGCTTTGGGCTTTGGTGGATTGGCGGGTACAGCGGCATGGGCAGCAAAAATTGTCTTCGTCGTTGGTATTATTCTGTTCCTGGTCAGCCTGTTTACAGGTCGACGCCGTCCTTAGCAAAACGCAATATTTCATAAACAAAGTAAAGCCAGTCCTCGTGACTGGCTTTTTCTCGTTTGAGAACCTGATGGGATGGCGTTACTGTGTCTGAACACAATAATGAAAACAGGAAGGCAGAGGTGGGGCAGCGAATTCCCGTTACGCTCGGCAATATTGCGCCGCTGACGTTAAAACCGTTCCGCACGGGTCAACTTGCACTGGTTTGTGAAGGTGGCGGCCAGCGCGGCATTTTCACCGCGGGCGTGCTGGATGAATTTATGCGCGCGCAGTTCAACCCGTTTGACCTCTACTTCGGTACCTCTGCCGGGGCACAGAACCTCTCCGCTTATGTCTGCAACCAGCCCGGCTACGCGCGCAAAGTGATTATGCGCTACACCACGGCAAAAGAATTTTTTAACCCGGTGCGCTTCGTACGCGGCGGGAACCTGATCGATCTCGACTGGCTACTCGATTCCACGTCAAGTCAGATGCCGCTGGCGATGGACACCGCCGCCCGTCTGTTTGATGCCGGAAAAGAGTTCTGGATGTGCGCCAGCCGGGGTGATGATTATTCGCCGGGTTACTTTTCGCCGCAGAAAGAGAACTGGCTGGATATTATCCGCGCCTCCAGCGCGATTCCCGGTTTTTATCGAACCGGTGCGCTGCTGGATGGCATCAGCTATCTGGACGGTGGGATCAGTGACGCGGTGCCGGTACAGGAGGCCGCCCGACGCGGGGCGAAAACCATCGTGGTGATCCGAACCGTACCGTCGCAAATGTATTACACGCCGCAGTGGTTCAAACGCATGGAGCGCTGGCTGGGCGACAGCAGCCTGCAGCCGCTGGTGAACATCGCGAAGCAGCATGAAACTACCTACGGCGCGATGCAGCGCTTCATTGAAAAACCGCCTGGAAAACTGCGTATCTTCGAAATTTATCCCCCGAAGCCGCTGCTGAGCATGGCGCTTGGCAGCCGTATTCCTGCGCTGCGCATGGATTACAAGACGGGACGACTGTGCGGACGTTACTTCCTGGCGACAGTGGGGAAAATGCTGGCTGAACAGCCGCCTCTGCATCGGCATAAACGCATTATCACCCCGCCAGCGATTGTCGCCAACGACCCGCTGACCATGCCGCTGGTGGATATTCCCCAGGCGAACGATGTTCCACTGGATAACGAGGATCTGGCGTGACGCACCGCTTTGTCGATACCCATTGTCACTTTGATTTTCCCCCCTTCACCGGCGACGAGGTGCCGAGCATCGATCGCGCCGCACGGGCGGGCGTCGACGCGATTATTGTGCCCGCGATTGAAGCGGCGTATTTCGAACGCGTGCTCGATCTCGCCCGCCGTCACGACGCGTTGTATGCCGCACTGGGGTTGCATCCTATCGTCATCGAACATCATCTGGACGAACATCTCGACAGGCTGGACGCTGTTTTGCAGACGGCGGAGAAGAAACTGGTTGCCATCGGTGAGATCGGCCTCGATCTTTATCGCGAGAACCCGCAGTTCGAGCGCCAGCAGACGATCCTCGACGCGCAGCTCAGGCTGGCGAAGCGTCACGATCTGCCGGTGATCCTCCATTCGAGACGCACGCACGATAAGCTGGCGATGCACCTGAAACGCATCGATCTGCCGCGCAGGGGCGTCGTACACGGTTTCTCCGGCAGCCTGCAGCAGGCGCAGCGTTTTATCGAGCTGGGCTATCACATTGGCGTCGGTGGCACCATTACCTATCCGCGCGCCAGTAAAACCCGTGACGTGATGGCACGGCTGCCGCTGTCGGCACTGCTGCTGGAAACGGATGCGCCCGATATGCCGCTGAATGGTTTTCAGGGGCAGCCGAATCGCCCGGAACAGGCGGCGCGCGTGTTTACCACCTTGTGTGAACTGCGACAGGAGCCTGAAGAGGTGATTGCCGATGCGCTGCTTGAAAACACCCGTTCGGTATTTGGCATCACGCTATAGATAAAGCGCCGGACGGATCACCGTTATCTTCTGCTTTTCCAGCGCCCGTGCCAGCGGCTCAACGTCGTCCGGCGTGGCGCTGCGCCATGATGCCGCCTCACCGTAAACGCCATGTGCATGAAACGCGTTGATGCGCACCGGCACATTTCCAAGCCCGTGAATAAATGTCGTCAGCGGTTTGATATGTTCCAGATAATCACATTGCTCTGGGATGACCAACAAGCGGAGTTCCGTCAAACGGTGGCGATCTGCCAGCCAGCGGATGCTCTGCTTAATCTGCGGATTTTCGCGCCCGGTCAGGAAGCGGTGATGCTCGTTCCCCCACGCCTTGAGATCCAGCATCGCGCCATCCAGTACCGGCAGCAGCTTTTGCCAGCCGGTTTCGCTTAACAGACCGTTGCTGTCGACCAGACAGGTCAGGTGGCGCAAGGCGAGATCGGCTTTGATCGCGGTGAAAAGAGCAATCAAAAACGGCAGTTGCGTTGTGGCTTCACCGCCGCTCACGGTGATCCCTTCGATAAAGGGGGCGGATTTGCGGACCTGAGTGAGGATCTCTTCCAGGCTGAAGCGGTGCGCCATAGGCGTTGCCTGCTGCTGGCACAGGTGAAGGCAGGTATCACACTGGTGGCAGTCACTCTCCTGCCACCAGACGCGCCCGGCCTGAATGGTCAGCGCATCGTGCGGGCAGTGGGGCACGCAGTCGCCGCAGTCGTTGCAGCGACCGATCGTCCACGGGTTATGGCAGGTTTTGCAGCGCAGGTTACAGCCCTGCAGGAACAGCGCCAGGCGGCTGCCCGGCCCGTCCACGCAGGAAAAAGGAATGACCTGACTAACTAAAGCGCATCTGCTGTTCATGGCTTATCACGTGCGGCTGACGTTCCAGAATACGGGTATTGCGTGCGGCTTCTTCCCCCAGCCACGTAGTGTTGGTTCTCGAGCCCGCTTCCCGATATTTCTCCAGATCCGATAATCGCACCATATAGCCAGTGACGCGCACCAGATCGTTACCCGCCACGTTAGCGGTGAATTCACGCATACCGGCCCTGAACGCGCCCAAACAAAGCTGAACCACTGCCTGAGGATTGCGTTTGACCGTCTCCTCCAGAGTGAGAATATCGCTGATCCCGGCGTGATAGTGCTTGTGATGCGGCGCAACGGCCAGCAGATGGCTGATAGGATCCGGCTCGTCGCCGTAAGGCAGACGTGCGCCCGGCGTGGTGCCCGAGTCAGAACTGATCCCCGACTGTGCATGCAGCATCGCGCGATGCTTCCAGCCGTGCTTTACCGGCGTGTTTTCAACGAATGCCGCGAGCTGCTCGCTGATGCGATACCCCAGCGCGTTAGCCTGTTCGTCTTTACCGTAACGCCCCTCGATGCCTTCCTTCTCGCAGAGCACGTTCACCGCTTCCGCCAGACCGTACATGCCAAACATCGGCACAAACCGATCGGCGTCAATCAGCCCCTCTTTCACCAGGAAGCTATTCTCAAAGAAGCCAGATTGCGCATACAGGAAATCGCAGCGCGCATCGATGATGGCGATTTGCTGCTGGCAGTAGTGCGGGAGCGTGCGGGTAAAGAAGTCTTCGGCAGAAGCGCTGTATTCGGCAATGGCCTTAAGGTTAAGGCGTACAAGAGTGCTGCCACCGCCTGCAAGCGGCAGGGAGTTGTAACAACTCACCACGCCATAGCGACCTTTTGTGAAAATTTTATCATTCACCGGACCATTGGAAACATGCGGTTTACTGCATTCACATATGTTTTTCGCCACCTCAAGCAGCAAATCGTCCGGGGTGATATCGGGATCGTAGATAAAGGTCAGATTCGGCGAAACCTGCTTCAGCTCTGCATCAGCGCGCAGAATGGCGCGTGTGACGGGCGTATCCGCCGGGCCGATATTGGCGTGCATAAAGGCATCCGGCAGGGTTCTGTCGAGATAGCGCCAGAAACGTTTTATTCGGCTATCGATCTCTTCTTGTGTTAGAATTCTAACATATGGGTTCAGAATGGCGTCCAGCTGGCCCAGATAGACGGGCATCGATGTGACGGACGGAACATGGTGATAAAGGATGGTTAACAGCGAGAGGGCGTCATCAAAGTCTTTCGCCCCTCCCAGCTCCAGCCATTCTGAACCGTTAGCCAGGAATTTTTCATAATCCGGCAGAACGTAGCGCGGTTTGTAAGGCGCATGGCCTTCGAACATGTCGCAGATAAAACCCTCGTCCAGCGCGGCGCGTGCTGCCTGCGGCAGGGTGGGATAGGGCAGATCGTTTTCCGCTTCCAGCGCCAGAAAATGACGTTTTTGCTCAGGCGTTAACACCGGGCTTGTCACAATGTGCTGGCAACGTTGTTGCAGGGCGTCGAGGCTGGAGTGGGGCATGTGCGCTTCCTTTAGTATTCTGCGGATGATGAACAGATTGTAGAAAGCCAGCCTGTTGGGGCTTTTGATCCGACAGGGGGTATCGCTGCTTTAGTCAGCAGTTAGCGCGATAAAGTTTGAAGAAGATCTCATTACAGTAATGCAAATTTGTACGCAGTTTTCATTAACTGTGATGAATGTCGAAGTGTGGATGCGGGTGAATGTTAGAATACTCACAGACCCGCAAGGTAAAATTTATACGGCACTGCCGTTGGAGAATGTTATGACCGATTTAACTGCAAGCAGCCTGCGCGCGTTGAAACTGATGGACCTGACCACCCTGAACGATGACGACACCAATGAAAAAGTCATCGCCCTGTGCCATCAGGCGAAAACGCCGGTGGGTAACACCGCAGCCATCTGTATCTACCCGCGCTTTATCCCGATTGCCCGTAAGACGCTGAAAGAGCAGGGCACGCCGGACGTGCGCATTGCAACCGTAACTAACTTCCCGCATGGCAACGATGATATCGAGATTGCGCTGGCAGAAACCCGCGCGGCGATTGCTTACGGTGCAGATGAAGTGGACGTGGTGTTCCCGTACCGCGCGCTGATCGCCGGCAACGAGCAGGTCGGTTTTGACCTGGTGAAAGCCTGTAAAGACGCGTGCGCGGCGGCAAACGTGCTGCTTAAAGTGATCATCGAAACCGGCGAGCTGAAAGAAGAGGCGCTGATTCGTAAGGCGTCTGAAATCTCCATCAAAGCCGGTGCGGATTTCATTAAAACCTCTACCGGTAAAGTGCCGGTGAATGCGACCCCGGAAAGCGCGCGCATCATGATGGAAGTGATCCGTGATATGGGCGTGTCCAAAACCGTTGGTTTCAAACCTGCGGGCGGCGTGCGTACCGCTGAAGACGCGCAGCAGTTCCTGGCGATTGCCGACGAGCTGTTCGGCTCCGACTGGGCCGATTCCCGTCACTACCGCTTCGGCGCGTCCAGCCTGCTGGCCAGCCTGTTGAAAGCGCTGGGTCACGGCGACGGTAAGAGCGCAAGCAGCTACTGATTGCCAGACAATGCCGGATGATGCTTCGCTTATCCGGCCTACAGGATCGTAGGGCGGGTAAGCGTAGCGCCACCCGCCACAACTCCCCCGATTCCGCATGGAGGTTACCGTGTTTCTCGCACAAGAAATTATTCGTAAAAAACGTGATGGTCATGCATTAAGCGACGAAGAGATCCGCTTCTTTATCAACGGCATTCGTGATAACACCGTCTCTGAAGGGCAGATTGCGGCTCTGGCGATGACCATTTTCTTCCACGATATGTCGATGCCTGAACGCGTGTCGCTGACCATGGCGATGCGAGATTCAGGAACCGTTCTGGACTGGAAAAGCCTCAACCTCAACGGCCCGATTGTGGATAAACACTCCACTGGCGGCGTGGGCGACGTAACCTCCCTGATGCTCGGCCCCATGGTGGCAGCCTGCGGCGGTTACATCCCGATGATCTCCGGGCGTGGCCTGGGTCATACCGGCGGTACGCTCGACAAACTGGAAGCTATTCCGGGCTTCGATATCTTCCCGGATGACGGCCGCTTCCGCGACATTATTAAAGACGTTGGTGTGGCGATTATCGGCCAGACCAGCTCTCTTGCTCCGGCAGACAAGCGTTTCTACGCGACGCGTGATATTACCGCGACCGTTGACTCCATCCCGCTGATCACTGCCTCTATCCTGGCGAAGAAACTGGCTGAAGGGCTGGACGCGCTGGTGATGGACGTAAAAGTGGGCAGCGGCGCGTTTATGCCGACCTATGAGCTTTCTGCTGCGCTTGCCGAAGCGATCGTTGGCGTCTCCAACGGCGCAGGCGTGCGCACCACCGCGCTGCTCACCGATATGAACCAGGTACTGGCCTCCAGCGCCGGTAACGCGGTTGAAGTGCGTGAAGCGGTACAGTTCCTCACCGGTGAATACCGTAACCCGCGTCTGTTCGACGTCACCATGGCGCTGTGCGTTGAGATGCTGATCTCCGGCAAGCTGGCCAAAGACGATGCAGAAGCGCGCGCGAAACTGCAGGCGGTGCTGGACAACGGCAAAGCGGCGGAAATCTTTGGCCGCATGGTTGCGGCGCAGAAAGGCCCGACCGATTTCGTCGAAAACTACGCGAAATACCTGCCAACCGCGATGCTCAGCAAAGCCGTTTACGCAGATACCGAAGGTTTCGTTTCCGCAATGGACACCCGCGCGCTCGGCATGGCGGTGGTCTCGATGGGCGGCGGTCGTCGTCAGGCATCGGACACCATTGATTACAGCGTCGGTTTTACCGATATGGCGCGTCTGGGCGACAGCGTTGACGGTCAACGTCCGCTGGGGGTGATCCACGCGAAAGACGAAGCCAGCTGGCAGGATGCGGCAAAAGCGGTGAAAGCGGCAATCACGCTTGACGATAAAGCACCGGAAACCACACCGACTGTCTATCGCCGCATCACTGAATAACTGTATACTGATCTGATCGCTATTTTTTGAAGCACTACGTACGGAGAACAATTATGAAACGTGCATTTATTATGGTGCTGGACTCATTCGGCATCGGCGCAACCGAAGATGCAGATCGTTTTGGTGACGTGGGTTCCGATACCATGGGTCACATCGCGGAAGCCTGTGCCAAAGGCGAAGCGGACAACGGTCGTAAAGGTCCTCTGACCCTGCCAAACCTGACCCGCCTCGGGCTGGTGAAAGCGCACGAAGGCTCTACCGGTAAAATCGCAGCCGGTATGGACGGCAACGCGGAAGTCGTGGGTGCCTACGCCTGGGCGCACGAACTCTCTTCCGGTAAAGATACTCCGTCTGGTCACTGGGAAATCGCCGGTGTGCCGGTTCTGTTTGACTGGGGATACTTCTCCGATCACCAGAACAGCTTCCCGCAGGAGCTGCTGGATAAGCTGGTTAAGCGTGCCAATCTGCCTGGCTACCTCGGCAACTGCCACTCTTCCGGTACCGTGATTCTGGACGAGCTGGGCGAAGAGCACATGAAAACCGGCAAGCCGATTTTCTACACCTCTGCCGACTCCGTGTTCCAGATTGCCTGCCACGAAGAGACCTATGGTCTGGATAAACTCTACGAACTGTGCGAAATCGCCCGTGAAGAGCTGACCGAAGGTGGCTACAACATCGGCCGCGTGATCGCGCGTCCGTTTATCGGCGACAAAGCGGGTAACTTCCAGCGTACCGGTAACCGTCACGACCTGGCCGTTGAGCCACCGGCACCGACCGTGCTGCAGAAGCTGGTTGAAGAGAAAGACGGCCACGTGGTTTCCGTGGGTAAAATCGCGGATATCTACGCCAACTGCGGTATCACCAAAAAAGTGAAAGCCACCGGTCTGGATGCGCTGTTCGATGCCACCATCAAAGAGATGAAAGAAGCGGGTGACAAGACTATCGTCTTCACCAACTTTGTGGACTTCGACTCCTCGTGGGGCCACCGTCGTGATATCGCGGGCTATGCCGCCGGTCTGGAACTGTTTGACCGCCGTTTACCGGAGCTGATGGAGCTGGTGGGGGAAGATGACATTCTGATCCTGACCGCCGACCACGGCTGCGACCCAAGCTGGACCGGTACCGACCACACCCGTGAGCACATTCCGGTGCTGGTGTACGGCCCGAAAGTGAAGCCGGGCTCGCTGGGGCACCGTGAAACCTTCGCGGACATCGGCCAGACTATCGCGAAATATTTTGGTACGTCTGACATGGAATATGGCAAGGCCATGTTCTGAGGTCATTGCCGGGTGGCGGCTGCGCCTTACCCGGCCTACAAAACCGTAGGCCCGGTAAGCGAAGCGCCACCGGGCAAAAAAACTCAAATGAAAAGGAACTGAAGATGGCAACTCCTCACATTAATGCAGAAATGGGTGATTTCGCTGACGTCGTATTGATGCCGGGCGACCCGCTGCGCGCGAAGCACATTGCAGAAACCTTCCTGGAAGACGTGCGTGAAGTGAACAACGTTCGCGGCATGCTGGGCTTCACCGGTACCTATAAAGGCCGCAAAATCTCCGTGATGGGCCACGGTATGGGTATCCCATCCTGCTCTATCTACACCAAAGAGCTGATCACCGATTTCGGCGTGAAGAAAATCATCCGCGTGGGCTCCTGCGGCGCGGTGCGCATGGACGTTAAGCTGCGCGACATCGTGATCGGTATGGGTGCCTGCACCGATTCCAAAGTTAACCGTATGCGTTTCAAAGATCATGACTTCGCAGCGATTGCTGACTTCGGCATGGTGCGTGACGCGGTTGACGCAGCGAAAGCGCTGGGCGTTGAGGCGCGCGTGGGCAACATCTTCTCTGCTGATCTGTTCTATGCGCCGGACGGCGGCGAGATGTTCGACGTGATGGAAAAATACGGCATCCTGGGCGTGGAAATGGAAGCGGCGGGTATCTACGGCGTGGCGGCTGAGTTTGGTGCGAAAGCGCTGACCATCTGCACCGTGTCCGACCATATCCGTACCCACGAGCAGACCACCGCTGCCGAGCGTCAGACGACCTTCAACGACATGATCAAAATCGCGCTGGAATCCGTTCTGCTGGGCGATAAAGAGTAAGAACTGTTGTGCCGGGTGGCGGCTTCGCCTGACCCGGCCTACGGTTTTGTAGGCCCGCTAAGCGCAGCGCCAGCGGGCTTTTTTACTAGCGCACGGCCTGTGCAATCCACGCCGACAGCTCCCGCAGCTCTTTTTCCTGCTCAGGGAAATCGCCGATCAACGCGTCGCACTCCTGCTGCAGCATATCCGCCCGGTACAAACAGCCTTGTAAACGAGCCGCCAGCGCTTCTAACGGTGCCGGATTAAGACTATCCGTAAATACCTGGGTACGAGAGATATGGCCTTTCTCGACGTCAAAGTGCAGCTCAACGCCGCCCCAGGTAAATCGTTCATCCAGCAGGTGTGAAAACGCCGGTGCCTGACCGAAATTCCACTCCCAGCTGCTCTGGCGGGCGAAGGTTTCGGCGAAGTTGGGCAGGTCCGGGGTTTTATCTGGAGAGATTACCTCCGCTTCCACGCGCTCGCCATAGTGAGCAAAGAACGCCTCGCGCACGGCGTGGCAGATTTGCTCGTGCGTAATGCCCGGCAGCAGCTCCACCAGATTCGCTACGCGCCCACGCACGGAGGTAATCCCTTTAGCCTGGAGCTTTTTCTTATCAGGATTCAGGTAGTTCGCCAGACGGCTCAGGTCAGCGTTCAGCAACAGGGTGCCGTGGTGGAAGCCGCGATCCATCGTTTCGCGGTAGGCGGAGCCGGAGACCTTCCGGTCGCCCTCTGGGGTTTTCACCACCAGATCGTTACGCCCGGACGCTTCCGCCGTCACGCCGAGTGAATTGAGCGCGTTGAGCACAATAGACGTGGAAATGGTCTTATCGTACTCCGGCTTGCCCGCCATAAAGGTAAAGCAGGTATTGCCCAGATCGTGGAATACCGCACCGCCGCCGCTGCTGCGGCGCGCCAGGCGGACGTTGTCCTCTTCCATACGCCGCGTATTGCACTCTTTCCACGGGTTTTGCGCGCGGCCAATAACGACCGTATCGGCATTGCGCCAGAGAAACAGCACGCGCTGGGTGGCGGGCATCTGGCGGAAGATGCACTCTTCCACCGCGAGATTAAACCAGGGATCGTAAGAGTCAGAGATAAGCAGGCGTAACGTCGTCATGGCAAAGTTCCTTTTCTGAGTCATTCGCCTACTTTATCACTATTCTTTCCTCTCGCTCTCTTCGTCTTCGGGAACCGACTTGCTGGCGGTCAGCAGGAACGGTGACTGCTGCCAGCGGGTACGCTTGCCCTGAAGCAGGGTACGCGCCAGCACAACGCCAATGGCCAGCGAGAGCAGCAGCATCAGACGCAAAATGTTGGTGGTGTTATCGACCTGTTTGGCTTCGGTCGGCAGGGTATGCGTATCGAGCGTCAGGCGCAGGTAGCCCAGCGGGCCATTCTTGCCCTGAATGGGTTCGACGATCTGCTGGTTAAAATAACCCCCGGCTTTTTTGCCGTCCAGCGCCAGCCTGTCGCGCACATTAACGTGCTCGCCCGCGCGGGCAATCAGGTCGCCTTGCTCATCGTAAACACCGGCATCCAGAATGCGACTGTTCTCCGTGAGCAGGCGTAAAACCTGGCCTATCCGCTTATCGTCCGGCGTTTCAGTACGCATTGAGGGGGCAACGTTGAGCGTGACCTGACGCGCCAGCGTGCGGGCCAGCTCTTCAAACTGCGGGTTACGTTGCCGTTGATGGTTCTGGCTAAACCACGATGCCCCTTGCATCAGCGCCACCAGAAGTGCGAGACAGATCAGGACAATCACGGCGCGATGAAGCCGGAATTTCAGTTTTGCGCGAGCCATATTCCACCTGCTGAAAATTTACGGCTTAATGTTGCCAGAAGTGATGGTTACAGGGTAGCCTCATGCGTTATTTTCCCTCTGGAACCTTCCGGCGCGAACGAATTTACAGGAGCTTTAATGCCGAACATTACCTGGTGCGACCTGCCAACGGATGT
Organism: Enterobacter sp. JMULE2; assembly: GCF_013337145.1. Taxonomy (NCBI): domain Bacteria; kingdom Pseudomonadati; phylum Pseudomonadota; class Gammaproteobacteria; order Enterobacterales; family Enterobacteriaceae; genus Enterobacter; species Enterobacter sp. JMULE2. The sequence goes on along the minus strand of NZ_SGWD01000017.1, from coordinate 154,389 downwards.
CTCTTTATGGCCAGGATTGCCGCTCTCTTTAAGTGGCGATGAGGTGATGCCTCTGGATTACCACGCCGGTCGTAGCGGCTGGCTGTTGTACGGACGCGGTCTGGACAAGCAACGCCTGACCCAGTACCAAAGCAAACTGGGGGCTGCGATGGTGATTGTCGCCGCCTGGTGTGTGGAGGATTACCAGGTCATCCGCCTGGCGGGTTCCCTGACGCAGCGCGCAACGCGTCTGGCGCATGACGCCGGGCTGGACGTCGCGCCGCTCGGTAAAATTCCGCACCTGAAAACCCCAGGTCTGCTGGTCATGGACATGGACTCTACGGCGATCCAGATCGAATGTATCGACGAGATTGCGAAGCTGGCGGGCAGCGGCGAGCTGGTGGCGGAAGTCACCGAACGTGCGATGCGCGGCGAACTGGATTTCACCGCCAGCCTGCGCCAGCGCGTGGCGACCCTGAAAGGGGCCGACGCCAACATCCTGCGCCAGGTGCGCGACGTGCTGCCGCTGATGCCAGGGCTGACGCAGCTGGTGCTGAAGCTGCAGTCCCTCGGTTGGAAAGTGGCGATCGCCTCTGGTGGCTTCACCTTCTTCGCAGATTACCTCCGGGAAAAACTGCACCTGACCACCGTGGTGGCCAATGAGCTGGAGATCATGGACGGCAAGCTGACCGGCCAGGTGATCGGCGATATCGTGGATGCCCAGTACAAAGCCAATACGCTGACGCGTCTGGCGGAAAAATATGAAATTCCGGTCGTCCAGACCGTCGCCATCGGGGACGGCGCGAACGACCTGCCGATGATCAAAGCGGCCGGGCTTGGCATTGCCTACCACGCCAAGCCAAAAGTGAATGAAAAGACGGAAGTGACTATCCGTCACGCTGACCTGATGGGGGTGTTCTGCATTCTCTCCGGCAGCCTTAATCAGAAATAACGGTCTGCTTTGTAGGCCGGGTAAGCCTAAGCGCCACCCGGCACGCAGGCCGCACAGAAATAACGAGGTAAACCGTGGCGAAAGCTCCAAAACGCGCATTTGTCTGTAATGAATGTGGTGCGGATTATCCGCGCTGGCAGGGGCAATGCAGCGCCTGTCATGCCTGGAACACCATCACCGAAGTGCGTGGTGTGGCGGCTTCGCCGAGCGTGGCCCGCAACGAGCGCCTGAGCGGCTACGCGGGCAACGCCGGCGTGTCGAAAGTGCAAAAGCTCTCGGACATCAGCCTCGAAGAGCTGCCGCGCTTCTCCACCGGCTTCAAAGAGTTTGACCGCGTGCTCGGCGGCGGCGTGGTGCCGGGCAGCGCCATCCTGATTGGCGGTAATCCGGGCGCGGGTAAATCGACCCTGCTGCTGCAAACGCTCTGCAAGCTCGCCGAACAGATGAAAACCCTGTACGTCACGGGCGAAGAGTCACTTCAGCAGGTGGCGATGCGCGCGCACCGTCTGGGCCTGCCGACCGGCAACCTGAACATGCTCTCCGAAACCAGCATTGAGCAGATCTGCATGATCGCTGAAGATGAGCAGCCGAAGCTGATGGTGATCGACTCCATCCAGGTGATGCACATGGCGGACATTCAGTCCTCGCCGGGCAGCGTCGCGCAGGTGCGTGAAACCGCGGCCTACCTGACGCGCTTTGCTAAAACGCGCGGCGTGGCGATTGTGATGGTCGGCCACGTGACCAAAGACGGCTCGCTGGCCGGGCCGAAGGTGCTTGAGCACTGTATCGACTGCTCTGTGATGCTCGATGGCGACGCGGATTCCCGCTTCCGTACCCTGCGCAGCCATAAAAACCGCTTTGGGGCGGTGAACGAACTGGGCGTGTTTGCCATGACCGAACAGGGGCTGCGCGAAGTCAGCAACCCGTCGGCCATCTTCCTGAGCCGTGGCGATGAGATCACCTCCGGCAGCTCGGTGATGGTGCTGTGGGAAGGGACGCGCCCGCTGCTTGTCGAAATTCAGGCGCTGGTGGACGTGTCGATGATGGGCAACCCGCGGCGCGTGGCGGTCGGTCTGGAACAAAACCGTCTGGCGATCCTGCTGGCGGTACTGCACCGTCACGGCGGGCTGCAGATGGCGGATCAGGACGTTTTCGTGAACGTGGTCGGCGGCGTCAAAGTTACTGAGACCAGCGCAGACCTGGCGCTGCTGCTGGCGATGGTCTCCAGCCTGCGCGACAGACCGCTGCCGCAGGATCTGGTCGTCTTCGGCGAAGTGGGCCTGGCCGGGGAAATCCGTCCGGTGCCCAGCGGTCAGGAGCGTATCTCCGAGGCGGCAAAACACGGCTTCCGCCGGGCGATCGTTCCCGCCGCCAACGTGCCGAAAAAAATCCCGGAAGGGATGCAGGTATTTGGCGTGAAGAAACTCGCAGATGCGTTAAATGTCTTTGACGACTTATAATTACGTATTCGATTTTGCAGGAGGCACCGTAATTTATGTCATCATTTGACTATATCAAGACCGCAATCCGCCAGAAGGGCTGCACGCTGCAGCAGGTGGCGGACGCCAGCGGCATGACCAAAGGCTACCTGAGCCAGCTGCTGAACGCCAAAATCAAAAGCCCCAGCGCGCAGAAGCTGGAAGCGCTGCACCGCTTTCTGGGGCTGGAATTCCCGCGTATGCAAAAGAACATCGGCGTGGTGTTCGGCAAGTTCTACCCGCTGCATACCGGGCATATCTATCTGATCCAGCGCGCCTGTAGCCAGGTGGATGAACTGCATATCATCATGGGGTACGACGAAACCCGCGATCGCCAGCTGTTTGAGGACAGCGCCATGTCGCAGCAGCCGACCGTGCCTGACCGTCTGCGCTGGCTGCTCCAGACCTTTAAGTACCAGAAAAATATTCGCATTCATGCCTTTAACGAAGAGGGCATGGAGCCCTATCCGCACGGCTGGGACGTGTGGAGCAACGGCATCAAAGCGTTTATGGAAGAGAAGGGTATTGCGCCTAACTGGATCTACACCTCCGAAGAGTCCGATGCGCCGCAGTTCCGCGAGCATCTGGGCATCGAAACCGTGCTTATCGATCCGAAGCGCACCTTCATGAACATCAGCGGGGCGCAGATCCGCGAAAACCCGTTCCGCTACTGGGATTACATCCCGACCGAGGTGAAGCCGTTCTTTGTGCGCACCGTCGCGATCCTGGGCGGCGAGTCGAGCGGCAAATCAACGCTGGTCAATAAGCTGGCGAACATCTTTAACACCACCAGCGCATGGGAGTACGGGCGCGATTATGTCTTCTCCCATCTGGGCGGTGATGAGATGGCGCTGCAGTATTCTGACTACGACAAAATTGCGCTCGGGCATGCCCAGTACATTGATTTCGCGGTCAAATACGCCAATAAAGTGGCATTTATCGATACCGATTTCGTGACCACGCAGGCGTTCTGTAAAAAATACGAGGGGCGCGAGCACCCGTTCGTACAGGCGCTGATTGACGAATACCGCTTTGACCTGGTGATCCTGCTGGAAAACAACACCCCGTGGGTGGCCGACGGCATGCGCAGCCTCGGCAGCTCCGTGGACAGGCGGGAATTCCAGTCCATGCTGGTGGAGATGCTCAACGAAAACAACGTTGAGTTTGTGCATGTGGAAGAGTCGGACTACGACTCCCGTTTCCTGCGCTGCGTCGAGCTGGTGAAGGAGATGATGGGGGAGCAGGGGTAAAAAACTAACCCCTCACCCTAACCCTCTCCCAAAGGGAGAGGGGACTTTAATCGCCCTCTCCCTTTGGGAGAGGGCCGGGGTGAGGGCATCAAACCACTCAGAACTCAACCACCACTTTCCCACGCATATGCCCCTCCAGCACTTTACGGTGCGCCTCGGTAATACTTTCCACGCTCAGCCCGTGCAGCGTTTCACTTAACGAACTTTCCACTACGCCGTTATCCACCAGCTTCGCCACCTCATCTAAGATCTCACCCTGACGCGCCATATCCGCGGTCTGGTACATGCTGCGGGTATACATAAACTCCCAGTGCAGCGCGGCGGATTTGGACTTCAGCTTGTCCTGGTTCAGCGGATGCGCGTTCTCAACGATGGAACAGATATGCCCCTGAGGCGCAATCAGTTCGCTGACCGCATCCCAGTGCCCGTCGGTGTCGTTGAGGATGAAAATGTAATCCACAAAGGTAAGCCCGTGTTTCGCCAGCTCGCCTTTCAGGTCGCGGTAGTTGACGACTACGTCAGCCCCGCGATCGCGGCACCACCGGGCGGAATCTTCTCGCGACGCCGTCGCGACGATCTTCACCTTGCTGTTGTGCTTCGCAAAGGGGATCGCCAGCGATCCCACGCCGCCCGCGCCACCGATGATCAGCAGCGTTTTATCCGCCCCGGCATCCTGAATATTCAGCCGTTCAAACAGGCCTTCCCACGCGGTGAGCGCGGTTAAGGGCAGCGCAGCGGCAGCCGCCCAGCCCAGGCTTGCAGGCTTGTGCCCGACAATCCGCGCATCGATCAGCTGATGCGTGGTATTGCTGCCCGGGCGGGTGATGTCGCCCGCGTACCATACTTCGTCACCCGGTTTGAATCCGGTCACGCCAGCCCCCACGGCTTTGACGATCCCGCTGGCATCCCAGCCGAGCACGCGCGGCTCGTTCAGCCCATTTTTGGCAATGCCTGCATGCACCTTGGTGTCTACAGGGTTTATGGAGACGGCTTTCACCTCCACCAGCAGATCGCGCTCGCCGGGCTGCGGCATCGGCGGGGTGATTTCAATAAAAACAGCAGGGTTCGCTGGGTTAACGGCAATGGCTTTAACAGACATGGTGTGCTCCTCAATGGAATGCGTTTTGTTGAGGCTAGTCTAAAAAGTGGACAGCTGCGTGATAAGATGGACAATCAAGAACTCAGCGTTCGTATAGGGTGAACAATCATGTTTAAACAGCTGCAGGATATGGCGCTGTTCGCGCTGGTGGCGGAGATGGGTAGCTTTACCGCGGCTGCTCAGAAAGCCGAACTGCCGAAATCCAGCGTTAGCCAGCGAATTAGCCAGCTGGAGCAGCAGGTGGGTATCCGCCTGCTTAACCGCACCACGCGCAGGATCAGCCTGACGTTTGCGGGTGAGCACTATCTGGTGCACTGTCGCGAGATGCTGGCGGCCAGCGAGCGGGCGGAGTACGCCATTCAGCGGCTGCGCGAAAACCCGAGCGGGCGGCTGCGGATCACCTGTCCGGCGGGGATTGGCGCGACGCTGCTGGCGCACATGAATGCCGAGTTCCAGCTTCGCTATCCTGACGTGTCGCTGGACGTGTCGATCTCTGACGACGTGGTGGACCTGGTCGAGTCCGGTTTTGACGTGGCGCTGCGTACCGGCAAGCCGCAGGACTCCTCCCTGATTGGCCGAATGATCGGGCACTGCCCGCGTTATATGCTGGCTTCGCCGGACTATCTGGCGCGTCGGGAGCCGTTAATTCATCCCCGTCAGCTGGTGGATCACCGCTGCATTACGCACCGGGCGTGGTCGGAGTGGCTTCTGCGAAGCGAGGGCGAGGATTACCGCTACCTGCCGGATAACGCGCACATGACCGATAATCTGGTGTACGCCCGCGAATGTGCGATTGCCGGTGCGGGGATCACGCTGTTACCCGCGTTTCTGCTGGAGGATAAGATCGATAAGGGGGCGCTGGTGAAGGTGCTACCGGAGTGGAATGTTGAAGGTAACGATCTGTGGCTGGCGTATCCAAGCCGCAAGCTGAATTCACCTGCGCTGATGAGCTATATCGAGTTTGCAATGCAGTTTGATGAGGTGAAGCGGTATTACGTGGGCGGGTGATTTTGTGCGGCCTGATGCCCTCACCCTGACCCTCTCCCACGGGGAGAGGGAACAAACATAAAAAACGGCAACCGAAGTTGCCGTTTTGCTTTTATTTCGAAATACGCTTGTACTTAATACGCTTCGGCTCCAGCGCGTCGGCGCCCAGCGTGCGTTTCTTGTACTCTTCGTATTCGGTGAAGTTACCTTCGAAGAACTCCACTTTACCTTCGTCCTGATAGTCCAGGATGTGGGTCGCGATACGGTCCAGGAACCAGCGGTCGTGCGAGATAACCATCGCGCAGCCCGGGAACTCCAGCAGGGCGTTTTCCAGCGCGCGCAGGGTTTCGATGTCCAGGTCGTTGGTTGGTTCATCGAGCAGCAGCACGTTACCGCCCACCTGCAGCAGCTTCGCGAGGTGCAGACGACCGCGCTCACCGCCGGACAGCTCGCCTACGCGTTTGCCCTGGTCGGTGCCTTTGAAGTTAAAGCGGCCAACGTAGGCGCGGCTTGGCATCTCGGTGTTGCCGATACGCATGATATCCAGACCGCCGGAGACTTCTTCCCACACGGTTTTGCTGTTGTCCATCGCGTCACGGAACTGATCAACGGACGCCAGCTTCACGGTTTCACCCAAGGTGATAGAACCGCTGTCAGGCTGTTCCTGACCGGACATCATGCGGAACAGGGTTGATTTACCCGCGCCGTTCGGACCGATGATCCCGACGATAGCGCCTTTCGGTACGGAGAAGCTCAGGTCGTCAATCAGCAGGCGGTCGCCGTAAGACTTACGCAGATTGCAGACTTCAACCACTTTATCCCCCAGACGTGCTCCAGGTGGAATAAACAGTTCGTTGGTTTCGTTACGTTTCTGGTATTCGGTGTTATTAAGCTCTTCAAAGCGTGCCAGACGGGCTTTGCCCTTAGACTGACGGCCTTTCGCGCCCTGACGCACCCACTCCAGCTCTTTCTCGATAGACTTACGACGGGCCGCTTCCTGAGAAGCTTCCTGCGCCAGACGCTGATCTTTCTGCTCCAGCCAGGAGGAGTAGTTGCCTTCCCACGGAATACCTTCACCGCGGTCCAGCTCCAGGATCCAGCCCGCGACGTTGTCGAGGAAGTAACGGTCGTGGGTAATCGCCACAACGGTGCCTTCGAAGTCGTGCAGGAAGCGTTCCAGCCAGGCGACAGATTCTGCATCCAGGTGGTTCGTTGGTTCGTCGAGCAGCAGCATGTCTGGTTTTTCCAGCAGCAGGCGGCACAGCGCGACGCGGCGACGTTCACCCCCGGAGAGCTTCTCAACTTTTGCATCCCAGTCCGGCAGACGCAGGGCATCAGCCGCGCGCTCCAGCTGCACGTTCAGGTTGTGGCCGTCGTGCGCCTGGATAATCTCTTCATACTTGCCCTGCTGAGCGGCCAGCTTGTCGAAGTCCGCATCCGGCTCGGCGTATTTGGCATACACTTCATCCAGACCTTTCAGCGCGTTAACCACTTCGGACACCGCTTCTTCAACGGATTCGCGAACGGTGTGTTCCGGGTTCAACTGAGGTTCCTGCGGCAGGTAACCAATCTTGATGCCAGGCTGCGGACGGGCTTCACCTTCGATGTCTGTATCGATGCCCGCCATGATGCGCAGCAGGGTGGACTTACCGGCACCGTTGAGACCCAGAACACCGATTTTTGCGCCCGGGAAGAAGCTCAGCGAGATATTTTTAAGAATATGACGTTTCGGCGGGACAACTTTGCCGACACGATGCATGGTATAAACGAATTGAGCCACGTTGGACTTCGCCTCTTTTATCGTAATGAGAAGGAATTTCAGCCTCGAAGTGTAGCCTTTTTCATGCCCTAATCCCAGTCAGGAACGCCGGGAGTGTTAAAACGCGCAGGAAAGGTAAAAAAGTGTCCATAACGTGGCGCGTTGCAGGATGCCTGGTTAGCATAAGTGAATGCAACATTGACGTGGCAAGACGCTGCAACTAACGAAAAACAATGAGGAAGAGCGTGTGGAAAAAGCCAAACGGGTGGTCTGGCGTCTGCTGGCTGCCAGCGTATGCGTAATGGCGGTAAGCCAGGCGGTGCATGCCGATTCACTGGATGAACAACGTAACCGCTACGCCCAGATTAAACAGGCGTGGGACAACAAGCAGATGGATACCGTGCAGGCCCTGATGCCGACGCTAAAGGATTATCCGCTGTATCCGTATCTGGAGTACCGCCAGATAACCGACGATCTCATGAACCAACCCACCGTCACCGTGAACAACTTCATTCAGGCGAACCCGACCCTGCCGCCTGCCCGTAATCTCCAGTCTCGTTTTGTGAATGAGCTGGCGCGTCGTGAAGACTGGCGCGGGCTGCTGGCGTTTAGCCCGGAAAAACCGGGCACGACGGAAGCACAGTGTAATTACTACTACGCCAAATGGGCCACAGGACAGCAGGAAGAGGCCTGGGTCGGTGCCAAAGATCTCTGGCTGACGGGCAAAAGCCAGCCTAACGCCTGTGATTCGCTCTTCGGCGCATGGCGCGCATCGGGCAAACAGGATCCGCTGGCTTATCTTGAACGCATTCGCTTGGCGATGAAGGCCGGGAACACGCGTCTGGTCACTGCGCTGGCGGGGCAGATGCCGTCCGACTATCAAACCATTTCGTCTGCCGTCATTGGTCTGGCAAACGATCCGAACAGCGTGCTGACCTTTGCCCGCAGTACGGGCGCGACAGATTTCACGCGACAAATGGCGGCGGTCGCCTTTACCAGCGTGGCGCGTGACGATGTGGAAAACGCGCGGCTGATGATCCCGCAGCTGGTGCAGGCGCAGCAGCTTAATGAAGAACAAACGCAGGAATTGCGCGACATAGTGGCGTGGCGACTGATGGGCACCGATGTGACCGACGAACAGGCGCGCTGGCGTGACGACGCGATCATGCGTTCAAACTCCACCTCGCTTGTCGAGCGCCGCGTGCGAATGGCGCTGGGCACGGGCGATCGTCGTGGGCTGAATACCTGGCTTGCGCGTCTGCCGATGGATGCCAAAGAGAAAGATGAATGGCGCTACTGGCAGGCCGACCTGCTGCTGGAGCGTGGCCGTGACGATGAGGCCAAAGCTATCCTCCACGCTCTGATGCAACAGCGCGGATTCTACCCGATGGCGGCGGCGCAGCGGCTGGGCGAGGAGTACACGCTTAAGATCGACAAAGCGCCCGCCAACGCGAACCCGGCGCTGACGCAGGGGCCGGAGATGGCGCGCGTGCGCGAGCTGATGTACTGGAATATGGACAACACCGCGCGCAGCGAGTGGGCTAATCTGGTCACCAGCCGCACCACCGACGAGAAAGCCCAGCTTGCCCGCTACGCGTTCGATAATCGCTGGTGGGATCTGAGCGTGCAGGCCACGATCGCCGGCAAATTGTGGGATCATCTCGAAGAGCGTTTCCCGCTGGCGTACAAGGATCTGTTCGATCGCTACACCAGCGGCAAAGACATTCCGAAAAGCTACGCGATGGCGATAGCCCGTCAGGAAAGCGCCTGGAACCCGAAAGTGCGATCCCCGGTGGGGGCCAGCGGCCTGATGCAGATCATGCCCGGCACCGCGACGCACACGGTGAAGATGTTCAACATTCCCGGTTACAGCAGCCCGTCGCAGCTGTTGGATCCGGATACCAACATCAACATCGGTACCAGCTATTTGCAGTACGTCTACCAGCAGTTTGGCAATAACCGCATCTTCTCTTCGGCGGCGTATAACGCGGGGCCGGGACGCGTGCGCACCTGGCTTGGCAACAGCGCCGGACGCATCGACGCGGTGGCGTTTGTCGAGAGCATCCCGTTCTCGGAAACGCGCGGCTATGTGAAGAACGTGCTGGCCTATGACGCCTACTATCGCTACTTCATGGGGCAGAAAGATACCCTGATGAGCGATGCCGAGTGGCAGAGGCGTTACTGATCGGCGCGGGTTGTGTTATGCTGTACTCGCTAATGAGTACAAGAGGCAGCATAACATGACCCAGCATTCCCCGTATTCCTCGGCAATGGCCGAACAACGTCATCAGGAGTGGCTTCGTTTTGTGGAGCTGCTTCGCCAGTCTTACGAGCAGGATTTGCACTTACCCCTGATGCAGCTGATGCTCACGCCGGACGAGCGTGAGGCGCTGGGCACGCGCGTGCGGATCATTGAGGAGTTACTGCGCGGCGAGATGAGCCAGCGCGAGCTAAAAAATGAGCTCGGCGCGGGCATTGCAACGATCACCCGTGGCTCGAACAGCCTGAAGTCTGCGCCGGTTGAGCTGCGCCAGTGGCTGGAGTCAGTCTTATTAAGCGATCAACGATAAATCGCGTTATGGAACGGGCTTAACGCCAGAATCACCGCCTGGTGGTAAACGCCAGAACGCGTCAGCGCGCCTGCGGTAAAGACGCCAATCGCCCCTTCTTTACGGCCAATCTCATCGATGCCGGTGTACTGCGACATCACCGGCCCGAGCGCTTCACCCGCACGCACTTTTTTCAGAATGACGTCTGGCAGCGGCAGGGTGGCCGAGCGCGCTTCACCGCGCTGCCCGCGGCTTTCGATGACCACCCAGCTAAAGGTTGCGCCTTCGTCGATACCTGCTTCAATCGCTACCCAAAAGTCCGCATTCGGTGCGGCAGCCTTAGCGTTTGCCACGCGATTTCGTGCGCCAGCGCGCGTTTCCTCGCTGCCAAACGGCTGTTCAGGAACGCCACTCTCGACGCCGATGGCCTCAATATGGCAGGATCCTGCGCCGAAGATCTCGTCAAATGCCCTTAGAATTGCCTGAATTTTGGCAGGATTAGTGGTAGCAGAGACAACATGGTGCATAATTAAGCTCGATTCAAAAAAAACTCATCGCAGTATAACGGAAAAAAAGCATGTTACAGGTATACCTTGTTCGCCACGGTGAAACGCAGTGGAACGCCGAGCGACGTATTCAAGGCCAGTCGGACAGTCCTCTCACCGAAAAGGGTGTGCAGCAAGCGTGGCAGGTGGCGGAACGCGCCAGAACGCTGGGCATTACTCACGTGATTACCAGCGATTTAGGTCGCACACAGCAGACGGCGCGCATCATTGCAGATGCCTGCGGCTGTGATGTCATGCTGGAGCCGCGCCTGCGCGAGCTGGATATGGGCGTGCTGGAAAAACGCCATATCGATACGCTGACGGAAACGGAAGAGGGCTGGCGTCGCACGCTGGTGAACGGTACCGAAGATGGCCGTATTCCAGAAGGGGAATCCATGCAGGAGCTGAGCGTGCGTATGCATGCCGCGCTGGCGGAATGCCTGAAGCTCCCGGCGGGAAGCCGTCCGCTACTGGTGAGTCACGGGATTGCGTTGGGCTGCCTGGTGAGCACTATTCTGGGGTTACCGGCTTACGCTGAGCGCCGTTTGCGTCTGCGCAACTGCTCCATTTCCCGAATTGATTATCAGGAAAGCGCATGGCTGGCGTCGGGCTGGGTCGTGGAGATGGCAGGGGACATTTCGCATCTCGATGCCCCTGCGCTTGACGAACTGCAGCGTTAACGGCGGATAGGAATCAAGAATTCCATACGCAGATTGATTGGGCCTTCTTCCGGTTTGGCATCCTGCGCCGGGTAGTAGCGCTCAATGTCCTGACCTTTACGGCGATTAAGATTCAGCATTGGCATGCAGGTCCCGTAAACGGTCAGGATAAACTCCTGAACGCCCGTTCCCAGCCCTTCATACGAGAACATCACGTACTCACCGCCTTCCAGCACGACCGGTTTCGAACCCTGAATATAACCATTCGCCATCTCTGGCGTCAGCGCGGTGGTGTAGAACACCTCCTGCTCGTCGTCTTTTTCCTGGCTTGGGCGCGTTTCGTTCAGACCGTACAGAATTGGCGGGATGGCCGGTGCATGGCTCAGGAAGTCGCGCCAGAACTGGACGCGCATCTGATGACGGAACTCAGAAATCTGCTCCAGAGAACAGGAGTAGCTCTGGGTTGTGCCGATCAGATGGGTTTCCGGCAGCGCGACAATTTCATATTTCGGCATCGCGAACTCGCCCAGACGCAGCGGCGGACGCATGCCAAACGAGCTCCAGTCAGGCGAACGACGATAAAGCGCTGGCGTCAACGAGAACTGTTTTTTAAAGGCGCGGGTGAACGTTTGCTGCGAATCAAAACGATACTGCAGGGCAATATCCAGAATCGGCCGCGCGGTCAGGCGCAATGCCACAGCAGATTTAGATAAACGACGTGCGCGAATATAGGCACCGATAGCATGACCGGTGACATCCTTGAACATCCTTTGCAGATGCCACTTGGAATAGCCTGCTTTAGCCGCCACATTATCCAGTGACAAAGGCTGGTCGAGATGACCTTCCAGCCAGGTTAGCAGGTCGCGAATAATTCCAGCCTGATCCATATACTATCCTCATCCTTAAAACAGCAGGTGCCTGATAACAGGTTAGCGGATAATAGCATTTTTTGATGTTTTAGCATTCAGTGTTTTTTTTGCGCATTAATGCCTTTTACGGCTCGTTTTGGGCGAATATATTCTAATCCTGTGATCTTGCTACATTTTTGTCTAAAGTGTTGAATAATCGCCCAGTGCAATTTTAAAGAATGGTAACAATATGAAATACAAGACTTTGATCTTCACCGCGTTGCTGCTGATGGTCGGCCGCGCCGCGCAGGCGGAACAGATTGGTTCCGTCGATACCGTGTTCAAAATGTTTGGTCCGGACCACAAAATCGTGGTGGAGGCGTTTGACGATCCGGATGTGAAAAACGTCACCTGCTACGTGAGCCGCGCGAAAACGGGCGGTATCAAAGGCGGGCTGGGGCTGGCGGAAGATACTTCCGATGCGGCGATCTCCTGCCAGCAGGTGGGGCCGGTTGAGCTGAGCGATAAAATTAAAAACGGCAAAGCGCAGGGCGACGTGGTATTCCAGAAACGGACCTCGCTGGTGTTTAAAAAGCTGCAGGTGGTGCGTTTCTATGATGCCAAACGTAAAACCCTGGCTTACCTCGCCTATTCCGACAAAGTGGTGGAAGGCTCGCCGAAAAACGCGATCAGCGCGGTGCCGATTATGCCGTGGCATTAATTCAGGGATGAACCATGCAACAACCTGTGGTCTGGCTGGTTGAAGACGAAACCAGTATCGCCGATACGCTGATCTACATGCTTCAGCAGGAAGGATTTGCGGTAAAGGCGTTTGAGCGCGGTTTACCGGTGCTGGAGGCGGCGCGGCGGCAGGCTCCAGCGCTCGCCATTCTGGACGTCGGGCTGCCGGACATCAGCGGCTTTGAGCTGTGCCGCCAGCTGCTGGCCCAGCATCCGTCACTGCCGGTGCTGTTTCTGACGGCGCGCAGCGATGAAGTGGATAAACTCCTCGGCCTGGAAATGGGCGCTGACGACTACGTTGCCAAGCCTTTCTCCCCACGGGAAGTGTGCGCCCGGGTAAGGACAATTTTACGGCGGATGCAAAAATCGGCTGCGCCTTCTGACATCGTCCGAATCGGGCAGTTTGAGCTGAATGAGCCAGCCGCGCGGATTAGCTGGTGCGGTGAAGCACTGCCCCTGACCCGCTATGAATTCTTGCTGCTCAAAACCTTGTTACAGGCCCCCGGACGGGTCTTTTCTCGTCAGCAACTCATGGACAAGGTATGGGGTGAAGACGGCGACAGTTTCGACCGCACCGTGGACACCCACATCAAAACCCTGCGCGCCAAGCTGCGGGCGGTAAACGAGGAACTTTCACCCATCAGCACCCATCGCGGTATGGGCTACAGTCTGGGCCTTTACTGATGCGCATTGGGATGCGGTTATTGCTGGGGTATTTCCTGATCGTGGCCATCGCCGCGTGGTTTGTGCTGTCGATCTTTGTTCAGGAAGTAAAGCCCGGCGTGCGCAGGGCAACCGAGGGCACGTTAATCGATACTGCGACCTTACTCGCCGAAGTCGGGCGTGAGGATCTCCTTTCGGGCCATGCGCAGCAGGGCAAACTGGCACAGGCCTTTTCTCAGCTTCATCAGCGCCCTTTCCGCGCCAATATCGGCGGCATTCATAAAGTGCGTAACGAGTATCACGTCTACATGACCGATGCGCAGGGCAGAGTGGTGTTTGATTCCGCCGGTCTGGCCGTGGGGAAAGATTACTCGCGCTGGAACGATGTCTGGCTGACGCTTCGCGGCGAATACGGCGCGCGCAGTACCCAGAGCCATCCCGACGATCCGGAGAGCACGGTGATGTATGTTGCCGCGCCAGTTGTGGAGCAGGGCAAGATTATCGGCGTGCTGTCGGTCGGGAAACCTAACAGCGCGATGGCACCGGTTATCCATCGCAGCGAGCGAAGGATCCTGTGGGCAGGCGGAGCGCTGCTCGGCATTGCCCTGCTGATCGGTCTTCTCGTCGCCTGGTGGATCAATCGTTCTATCAGTACGTTATCGCGCTATGCCGACTCTGTGACCACGGATACGCCTCTCCCGCTGCCTAATCCTGGCAGCAGCGAACTGCACAAGCTGGCCCAGGCGCTGGAGAATATGCGCATTCGCCTGGAAGGGAAAAACTACATTGAACACTATGTCCATGCGCTGACCCACGAGCTGAAAAGCCCCATCGCCGCGATACGCGGCGCGGCGGAAATTCTCGCCGAGCAGCCGCCGCCGCAGGTGGCCGCGCGGTTTATCGATAATATTCTGGTGCAAAACGCGCGCATGCAGTCGCTGGTCGAAAAGCTGCTTACCCAGGCGCGGCTTGAAAATCGGGTCGAGATCGTGCCGGTCAGCGTCGACGTCGACACGCTATTTACCCGCCTGGCCGACGCGCGTTCGGCGGTTCTGACAGCGAAAAATATCACGCTGACGATCCAAAGCACCTCTCTGTGTGTTGCGGGCGATCCCGAACTGCTCGAACAGGCTCTGGGTAATTTGCTGGATAACGCCATCGACTTCACGCCGCCCGGCGGGGTTATTGCACTGGCCGCGTATGAAGCGCCAACGCAGGTCCTGCTCACGGTGACCGATAACGGAAGCGGTATCCCGGATTATGCGCTGGCGCGTATTTTTGAGCGCTTTTATTCCCTGCCGCGCGAGAACGGGCTGAAGAGCAGCGGACTCGGGCTGGCGTTTGTCCAGGAGGTGGCGCGTCTGCATCAGGGAGCGATTACATTGCGTAATCGCGATGAAGGTGGCGTGATGGCCACGCTGGCACTTCACCGTCCCTTCACATAGCTTCAAACTGACCCCACACGGCCTGGTTACGCTCTCCTCATCACAAAGGAGACGTAATGATGAAATCCCCCCTGTTCTGGAAAGTAAGCACCCTGCTGGGGTGCATCCTGCTGCTGTTAGTTCCGTTGTTTATGGTCAGTAACCTCATTTCAGAGCGTGAAAGCTATCGTAACGATGTCGAAAATACGCTTCGGCAGAGCACCAGCGGACCGCAAAAACTGGTCGGCCCGCTGATTGCCATTCCGGTGACGGAGATTTTTTACAAGCTGGAGGACGAGAAGAAGGTCGAATACAAGAAAAGCTATATGCATTTCATTCTGCCGGACTCTCTGGTTGTGGAAGGGAACCAGCGCGTGGAGTCCCGAAATATTGGCATCTACGATGGGCAAATCTGGAATACTGACCTGAAGATAAAAGCGCAGTTTAATACCGAAGAGCTGAAGCAGTTGAAAGGGGAAACGATCGCGACAGGGCAGCCGTTTATCGTGACGGGCGTTGGCGACGCGCGGGGTATTGGCACGGTCAGTATCTCTAAAATCAATGGTGAGACGCTAAGCGTGGAACCCGGTTCAGGTGTCTACGGGGCGCTTGCAGGGATCCACATCCCGCTGACCGACAACGCGCTGGAAGCCAAAACGTTTGCACTTGAAATGTCACTCAATCTGGCGGGAACCGGCAGTTTTGCAGTGGTACCGGTAGGGCGTAACAGCGAAATGACGCTTAACAGCAACTGGCCGCATCCGGGCTTTATGGGCAACTATCTGCCGGTTAAGCACAAAATTGGCGAGTCTGGTTTCCAGGCGAACTGGAAGAGCAGCTGGTTTGCGAACAACCTTGAGAGCTGGTTCAGCGGGAGCGAATCGCCATCATGGGAGTCGATCCCCGCCTTTAGCGTCACGGTAGCCACGCCCGCCGATCAGTATCAGCTGACTGACCGGGCGATCAAGTATGCCATTTTGCTGATTGCGCTGACGTTTATGGCCTTTTTTGTCTTCGAAACCTTAACCGGGCTGCGCCTGCACCCAATGCAGTACCTGCTGGTGGGGTTGTCGCTGGTGCTGTTCTATCTGGTGTTGCTGGCGTTGTCTGAACACGTTGGGTTTACGCCAGCCTGGGTTGTTGCAAGTCTGGTGGGCGCAGCGATGAACGGAATGTACCTGCAGGCCGTGCTGAAAAGCTGGAAGCGCAGCGGGCTATTTGTGCTGGCCTTGCTGGGGCTGGACGTGGTGATGTGGTTCTTGCTGCGCTCGGAGGACAGCGCACTGCTGTTGGGGTCAGCGGTTCTCGCGCTGGCGCTGTTCGCCGTCATGTACCTGACCCGTCATTTCGACTGGTACTCGCTCTCTCAGCCGAAGCAACCCGAGCCACCCGCAGCACCGGATGATGATACGATGCGGATCTGGAAATAAAAAAACGGCGCAAATGCGCCGTTTTTTTATGCGTTAACTGCGGGATTACTCCTGCAGATCGCCGCAGAAACGGTACCCTTCGCCGTGGATCGTGGCGATGATTTCCGGCGTATCTGGCGTAGATTCGAAATGCTTACGAATACGACGGATGGTCACGTCTACGGTACGGTCATGCGGCTTCAGCTCGCGACCGGTCATTTTCTTCAGCAGCTCCGCACGGGACTGAATTTTGCCCGGGTTTTCGCAGAAGTGCAGCATCGCGCGGAATTCACTGCGCGGCAGTTTATACTGCTCACCGTTCGGGCTGATCAGTGAACGGCTATTGATATCAAGTTCCCAGCCGTTGAATTTGTAGCTGTCTACGCTACGACGCTCTTCGCTGACCGTTCCCAGGTTCATGGTGCGGGACAGCAGGTTGCGCGCACGAATGGTTAACTCGCGTGGATTAAACGGTTTGGTGATGTAGTCATCCGCACCGATTTCCAGGCCAAGAATTTTATCAACTTCGTTGTCACGGCCTGTCAGGAACATTAACGCGACGTTCGCCTGTTCACGCAGTTCGCGTGCCAGAAGAAGGCCGTTTTTGCCTGGCAGGTTAATGTCCATAATGACCAGGTTGATATCATTTTCAGAAAGGATCTGATGCATCTCTGCGCCATCGGTCGCTTCAAAGACATCGTAGCCTTCTGCTTCGAAAATGCTCTTTAACGTGTTGCGTGTTACCAACTCGTCTTCAACGATAAGAATGTGCGGGGTCTGCATGTTTGCTACCTAAATTGCCAACTAAATCGAAACAGGAAGTACAAAAGTCCCTGACCTGCCTGATGCATGTCGCAAATTAACATGATCGGCTTAACGTGACTAAAGTACGTAATTGCGTTCTTGATGCACTTTCCATCAACGTCAACAACATCATTAGCTTGGTCTTGGGTACTTTCCCTTTGGACCCGACAGTGTCAAAAACGGCTGTCATCCTAACCATTTTAACAGCAACATAACAGGCTAAGTGACACCGGACACCCAATAAAACTACGCTTCGTTGACATATATCAAGTTCAATTGTAGCACGTTAACAGTTTGATGAAATCATCGTATCCGAATGCTAGCCTTTGTCACAAATTTTCAATAAACCAACTAGTTGCGGACATTGATTGATAAACAATACGAATCCAATTAAGAATAGGCATTCACACAGTCATTATCATTATAAAACATAGGGATAATATCTGTCTGTTATCATTCTAACTGATTGTTCAGCCACAAAATAGTTTAGCGTTTTTAATTTGTTATGAAACGCTATTTCGGTGATTTGTGTTGCAATTTTGTAAATTCGTGCTGCGTAATATGTTGAGGCGCATCACATTTTTACCCGCTAACTGCTTAAAAAGAGAGCATAAATGCATCTGTCGATTGTGCTGGTGGCCCCAGCAAGACCCGAAAACATAGGCGCTGCGGCGCGTGCCATGAAGACCATGGGTTTTACCGATTTACGTATTGTGGACAGCGCCGCGCACCTGGAGCCTGCGGCACGTTGGGTCGCGCACGGTTCGGGAGATATTCTCGATAATATAACCACTTACGCTACGCTTGCCGACGCGCTTCACGACATCTCCTTTACCGTTGCGACCACGGCGCGCAGCCGGGCGAAGTTCCATTACTACGCCACACCCGCGGAGCTGGTGCCGATGCTGGAAGAGAAAAGCCAGTGGCTGGAGAAAGCCGCGCTGGTGTTTGGGCGTGAAGATTCCGGGCTGACCAATGAAGAGCTGGAACTGGCGGATGTGCTGACAGGCGCGCCGATGGTTGCAGATTATCCTTCACTCAATTTAGGCCAGGCGGTGATGGTCTATTGCTATCAATTAGCATCCTTAATACAAATTCCGCAGCCGCCTGTTACAGGCATCGATGAAAGCCAGCTGGCTGCACTTCGCGCGCGCGTGGAAAACCTGCTCATGCAGCTGGGTGTGGCTGACGATCAAAAAATGGTCGACTGGCTACAGCAGCGTTTGGGACGTCTTGAGCAACGCGACACGGCAATGCTGCACCGTTTGCTGCACGATATTGAAAAAAAATTGGCCGAGTAAAGTGCTGTCATACATTTTTATTATGGTGTAATCATCTGATGCTAAGGGTTGCTTTTGGGGTATTCGGATGAAAATAAATCCGACGGCAGCGGGACGTGAGAGTCCTCCGAATTGTGATCAAATTAAAAATTCGTTGACTTAAGGTGCCCGATCCTTTAACCCTAAAAGAATACAGCACAGACAGATAATAATGACAGAGTACACAACATCCATGAAACGCATCAGCATCACCACTATTACCACAACCATCATCATTACCACGGGTAACGATGCGGGCTGACGCGTACAGGAAAAACAAAAAAAAGCCCGCACCTAGACAGTGCGGGCTTTTTTTTCGGCTAAAGGAAACGAGGTAGAACCATGCGAGTGTTGAAGTTCGGCGGTACATCAGTGGCAAATGCAGAACGTTTTCTGCGTGTTGCCGATATCCTGGAAAGCAACGCCAGGCAGGGGCAGGTTGCTACCGTGCTCTCTGCCCCGGCAAAAATCACGAACCATCTGGTGGCGATGATTGAAAAAACCATCGGTGGCCAGGATGCACTCCCGAACATCAGCGACGCCGAGCGTATCTTCGCCGACCTTCTGCAAGGGCTTGCAGAGGCGCTGCCCGGCTTCCCGCACGCTCAGCTGAAGTCCTTCGTTGAGCAGGAATTTGCGCAAATCAAACACGTCCTGCACGGCATCAGCCTCCTCGGCCAGTGCCCGGACAGCATCAACGCGGCGCTGATCTGCCGGGGCGAAAAACTCTCAATCGCCATCATGGCGGGCGTGCTGGAAGCGCGCGGCCATAACGTGACCGTGATCGACCCGGTTGAAAAACTGCTGGCGGTGGGCCACTACCTCGAATCCACCGTTGATATTGCCGAATCAACCCGCCGTATCGCCGCGAGCAAAATCCCGTCTGACCACATGATCCTGATGGCAGGTTTCACCGCCGGTAACGAGAAGGGCGAGCTGGTGGTGCTGGGCCGTAACGGCTCCGACTACTCCGCCGCCGTGCTGGCCGCCTGTTTACGCGCAGACTGTTGTGAGATCTGGACTGATGTTGACGGCGTCTATACCTGCGACCCGCGCCAGGTTCCGGACGCCAGGCTGCTCAAGTCGATGTCGTACCAGGAAGCGATGGAGCTTTCCTACTTCGGCGCTAAAGTGCTTCACCCGCGTACCATCTCCCCGATTGCCCAGTTCCAGATCCCGTGCCTGATTAAAAACACCGGTAACCCGCAGGCGCCGGGTACGCTGATTGGCGCGAGTACCGATGAAGACGGTCTGCCGGTGAAAGGCATCTCCAACCTCAACAATATGGCGATGTTCAGCGTCTCCGGCCCGGGGATGAAAGGGATGGTCGGCATGGCGGCGCGCGTCTTTGCAGCCATGTCCCGCAACGGTATCTCAGTGGTGCTGATCACCCAATCCTCTTCCGAATACAGCATCAGCTTCTGCGTACCGCAGGCGGATTGCCTGCGCGCCCGTCGCGCGCTGGAGGAAGAGTTCTATCTGGAGCTGAAAGAGGAACTGCTGGAGCCGCTGTACATTCAGGAGCGTCTGGCGGTTATCTCAGTCGTCGGTGACGGCATGCGCACGCTGCGCGGCATCTCCGCTAAATTCTTTGCCGCGCTGGCGCGCGCCAATATTAACATCGTGGCGATTGCGCAGGGCTCGTCTGAGCGTTCGATTTCCGTTGTCGTGGACAACGATGACGCCACCACCGGCGTGCGCGTCGTTCACCAGATGCTGTTCAACACCGACCAGGTGATCGAGCTGTTCCTCATTGGCGTGGGCGGCGTAGGCGGCGCGCTGCTGGAGCAGGTGAAGCGTCAGCAGGAGTGGCTGAAGAAGAAACATATCGATTTGCGCGTCTGCGGGATTGCCAACTCCAGAGCGTTGCTGACCAACGTTCACGGTCTGAACCTGGAAAACTGGCAGGCCGAGATGAACGAGGCGAAAGAGCCGTTCAACCTGGGCCGCCTGATCCGTCTGGTGAAAGAGTATCACCTGCTTAACCCGGTGATTGTTGACTGTACCTCCAACCAGGCGGTGGCCGATCAGTACGCCGACTTCCTGCGCGAAGGTTTCCACGTGGTGACACCAAACAAAAAGGCCAACACCTCGTCGATGGATTACTATCACCAACTGCGTCTGGCGGCGAGCAAGTCGCGCCGCAAGTTCCTGTACGACACCAACGTGGGCGCAGGACTGCCGGTTATCGAAAATCTGCAAAACCTGCTCAACGCGGGCGATGAACTGCAGCGTTTCTCCGGCATTCTCTCCGGCTCGCTGTCCTTTATCTTCGGCAAGCTGGATGAGGGGATGAGCCTGTCGGAAGCCACTCGCGCCGCGCGCGAGCTGGGCTATACCGAGCCGGATCCGCGTGACGACCTTTCCGGGATGGACGTGGCGCGCAAGCTGCTGATCCTCGTGCGTGAAACGGGCCGCGAGCTTGAGCTTTCGGATATCGTGATTGAGCCGGTGCTGCCAGCAGAGTTTGATGACAGCGGTGACGTCAGCGCCTTTATGGCGAATTTGCCGCAGCTTGACGATGCTTTTGCCGCCCGTGTGGCGAAAGCCCGTGATGAAGGTAAGGTATTGCGCTATGTTGGCAACATTGAAGAAGATGGCGTGTGCCGGGTGAAGATTGCCGAAGTGGATGGCAACGATCCGCTGTACAAAGTCAAAAACGGCGAGAATGCGTTGGCGTTCTACAGCCACTATTATCAGCCATTGCCGCTGGTGCTTCGCGGCTATGGCGCAGGGAACGATGTTACGGCGGCGGGTGTGTTTGCCGATCTGCTGCGTACCCTGTCATGGAAGTTAGGAGTTTAACATGGTCAAAGTTTATGCCCCGGCTTCCAGCGCCAATATGAGCGTCGGATTTGACGTGCTGGGCGCGGCGGTCACGCCGGTGGATGGTTCGCTGCTGGGCGATACGGTTACGGTGGAAGCGGCAGAGAGCTTCAGCCTGAATAACGTCGGGCGTTTCGCCAGCAAGCTGCCGTCCGAGCCGCGCGAAAATATCGTTTATCAGTGCTGGGAACGCTTCTGTCAGGAGATCGGCAAAAACGTGCCGGTCGCCATGACGCTGGAAAAAAGCATGCCGATTGGCTCAGGCCTGGGCTCCAGCGCGTGTTCCGTGGTCGCCGCGCTGGTGGCGATGAACGAGCACTGCGGCAAGCCGCTGAACAACAGCCGTCTGCTGGGGCTGATGGGCGAGCTGGAAGGGCGCATTTCGGGCAGTATTCATTATGATAACGTGGCGCCGTGCTTCCTCGGCGGCATGCAGCTGATGATCGAAGAAAATGGCATCATCAGCCAGCAGGTGCCAGGGTTTGATGAGTGGCTGTGGGTGCTGGCCTATCCGGGCATTAAGGTCTCTACCGCGGAAGCGCGTGCGATCCTGCCTGCGCAGTATCGTCGTCAGGACTGTATCGCCCACGGGCGTCACCTGGCAGGCTTTATTCACGCCTGCTACACCCGTCAGCCGCAGCTGGCGGCGAAGCTGATGAAAGACGTCATTGCCGAGCCGTACCGTACGAAGCTGCTGCCCGGTTTTAACGAGGCGCGACAGGCCTCGATGGATATCGGCGCGCAGGCGTGCGGCATCTCCGGCTCAGGCCCGACGCTGTTCGCCCTGTGCGACAAGCCAGACACCGCGCAGCGCGTGGCGGACTGGCTCTCTAAACACTACCTGCAAAATCAGGAAGGCTTTGTTCATATTTGCCGTCTGGACACGGCTGGCGCACGAGTACTGGGATAATTAATGAAACTCTACAACCTTAAAGATCATAACGAGCAGGTCAGCTTCGCGCAGGCGGTAACGCAGGGCCTGGGCAAAAATCAGGGGCTGTTTTTCCCCCATGACCTGCCGGAATTTCAGCTGACCGACATCGACGAACTGCTGAAGCAGGACTTTGTCACCCGCAGCACGAAAATTCTGTCGGCGTTTATCGGCGACGAAATCCCGCAGGAGCTGCTGGAAGAGCGCGTGCGTGCGGCGTTTGCTTTCCCGGCACCGGTGAAGCAGGTTGAGCCTGACGTTGGCTGCCTGGAGCTTTTCCACGGCCCGACGCTGGCGTTCAAAGACTTCGGTGGCCGCTTCATGGCGCAGATGCTGACCCACATCAGCGGCGACAAACCGGTGACCATCCTGACCGCGACATCCGGCGATACCGGTGCGGCGGTGGCTCACGCGTTCTACGGACTGAAAAACGTCCGCGTAGTGATCCTCTACCCGAAAGGCAAAATCAGCCCGCTGCAGGAAAAACTGTTCTGTACGCTCGGCGGCAACATTGAAACCGTGGCGATTGACGGCGATTTCGATGCCTGCCAGGCGCTGGTCAAGCAGGCCTTCGACGACGAAGAGCTGAAGGTCGCCCTGGGGCTGAACTCTGCTAACTCCATCAACATCAGCCGTCTGCTGGCGCAGATTTGCTACTACTTCGAAGCGGTGGCGCAGCTGCCGCAGGAAGCGCGCAACCAGCTGGTGGTTTCCGTACCAAGCGGTAACTTCGGCGACCTGACTGCGGGTCTGCTGGCGAAATCTCTGGGTCTGCCGGTGAAACGCTTTATCGCCGCCACCAACGCCAACGACACCGTGCCGCGCTTCCTGAAAGACGGGAAGTGGGCGCCGAACGCCACGCAGGCGACGCTCTCTAACGCAATGGATGTATCGCAGCCAAACAACTGGCCGCGCGTGGAAGAGCTGTTCCGCCGTAAGATCTGGCGTCTGGGTGACCTGGGCTACGCCGCGGTGACGGATGAAACCACCAAAGCGACCATGCGCGAGCTGAAAGCTGTGGGGTACACCTCTGAACCGCACGCGGCGATTGCTTACCGCGCGCTGCGCGATCAGCTCAATCCGGGTGAATATGGCCTGTTCCTGGGCACCGCGCATCCAGCGAAGTTCAAAGAGAGCGTGGAAGCGATCCTGGGCGAAACGCTGCCGCTGCCGAAAGAGCTGGCCGAGCGTGCCGACCTGCCGCTGCTGTCACATGAACTACCGGCAGATTTTGCCGCGCTGCGTAAGCTGATGATGGCTCGCGCGTGATTTTTGTCGGGTGACGGCTACGCCTTACCCGACCTACAACTGATGATGACGCGTGCGTGATTGTGTTGCCCGGTGGCGGCTTCGCCTTACCGGGCCTACAACGGCGAACTCATCGTAGGCCGGGTAAGCGCAGCGCCACCCGGCTTTTTTTGTGAAGAAATTAAGGAGAAAGTAAGCAGGAAAAAAGTAGAAATTCCCAATAAATGCGGTCACTTAGCGTTTAGGATTGCAGAGAATAACATCCCCCGTTCCCCTCGCGTAATCTCCTTACATCGGCCCACGTTGGGCAACAAGAATAAGGAGTCACCTGTGTCTACACTGAAACCTGCACTCATCGCGCTTTCACTGTTGCTGGTCGCCCCCATGGCGGTTCAGGCATCTGAAATTACCCTCGTACCTGCGGTAAAACTGCAGATTGGCGACCAGGATAACAACGGGCATTACTGGGACGGCGGCCGCTGGCGCGACCACGACTGGTGGAAGGCGCATTATGACTGGCGTGATAACCACTGGCGTCCACATGATGAGCATCGTAAACATGACAATCGCCATGATGACCATCATCACGATGACCACCGCGACGATCGCGGCCCGGACTGGAAACACCATTAATGCAAAACCCCGCCTGCTGGCGGGGTTTGTTTTTACTGCTCGTGGCGCTTAAACACCAGCTCGCCTTTCCCCGACGACGCCTCGTCAAAGAAATAGCCTTCGCTGTTAAATCCGGTCAGCTGCTCCGGCTTCGTCAGGCGGTTCTGGATGATGTAGCGGCTCATCAGACCGCGCGCTTTCTTGGCGTAGAAGCTGATCACTTTGAACTTACCGTTCTTCTCGTCGAGGAACACCGGCTTGATAATCTCTGCATCCAGCTTTTTCGGTTTCACCGACTTGTAGTATTCGTCGGAGGCCAGGTTAATTACTACGTTATCGCCCTGGGCGCGCAGCGCCGCGTTCAGCTTGTCGGTAATGATATCGCCCCAGAAATGGTACAGATCTTTGCCTTTGGTGTTTTCCAGGCGGATCCCCATCTCCAGACGATACGGCTGCATAAGGTCCAGCGGGCGCAGTACGCCGTACAGGCCTGACAGCATACGCAGATGCTGCTGGGCAAAATCGAAATCGGCTTCGCTAAAATCTTCCGCCTGCAGGCCGGTATAGACATCACCTTTAAAGGCCAGAATCGCCTGGCGAGCGTTAGCCGGGGTGAAATCCGGGTGCCATTCGTGAAAGCGGGTCGCGTTAAGATCGGCCAGCTTGTCGCTGATGCTCATCAGCGAGGCGATTTGCGGCGCAGAGAGTTTACGCGCTTCGCGGATCAGCTGTTGCGAGTAGTCCAGCAGTTCAGGCTGGGTATAGCGCTCGGTGGCGAGCGGGCTCTGGTAATCGAGCGTTTTTGCAGGTGAAATCAGAATCAGCATATCCAGTCCTTGCAGGAAATTTAGAGCGACTTTAGCAAAAAATCGCCCTGAATTGATCGATAGCTGTTATTGCCGCGGCAAATCATCCCAGGAGCCGGGGGCAATTTGCGTCTCAATTTCGGGGTAGCGGGTGGGATCAAACACGGGTTTAAGGCCCAGCTTGCGCTGACGCAGATAGTCCTGAGCAATGAGCGTCACCACCGGAGAAAGCAGCAAAATTGCCGTCAGGTTGGTGATCGCCATCAGCGCCATAATCACGTCCGCCAGTTGCCAGACCACCGGCATGCTGAGCAGGGCGCCCGTCATTATCATGGCGATGACACCTACGCGAAGCACGTTGCGCGAATGTCGCGAGTCAAGCTTCAGGAAGATCAGGTTGTTCTCCGCGTAGAGATAGTTCACTGTGATCGAACTAAACGCAAAAAGACCCACGATCAATGAGACAAAACCGGCTCCCCAGCCACCCACAAGATTGACCAGTGCCTGCTGAACCAGCTGTATCCCGACGGTGCCAGAGGGATGGGGAAGGGGCCCCGACAGCAGAATGATCATCGCGCTGGCGGAGCAGATAATAATGGTGTCCGTGAACACACCAATCATCTGCACAATGCCCTGCGCCGCAGGATGGGGAGGCCAGGACGCCGCCGCCGCAGCTGCGTTGGGCGTTGAACCCATACCGGCTTCGTTCGAGAACATGCCCCGCTGAAACCCTGCCGTGAGTGCCTGACTGACGGTATAACCCAGCGCGCCCGAGGCCGCTTCGCGCCAGCCGAACGCGCTCTTAAAGATAGCGGCGATGACGTCCGGAAACTGATCGATGTGCAGTACGGTAACGAACAGACTGGCGGCTACCCACATGAGGGCCATAACCGGAACCAGCCACTGCATCAGGCGGGCCACGCCTTTGAGACCGGCATATATCGTCAGCAGGGTGAGAAGCGCTAAAACGGCACCGGTTATCCATTCCGGGCAGGCAAAGGCATATCGCATGGCATGCGCCACGGAGTTTGCCTGGACGGTGTTAAAAATCAGGCCATAGGCGATGAGTAAGAAGAGCGAAAACAGGACGCCCATCCAGCGCATCCCCAGTCCACGGGCCATATACCAGGCCGGACCGCCGCGAAACTGACCGTTTTTGTCTTTCTCTTTATAGAGTTGAGCGAGCGAGCATTCAGCGAACGAGGTCGCCATGCCGATAATCGCCGTGGCCCACATCCAGAATACGGCGCCAGGCCCCCCCGCACTAATGGCCAGCGCAACGCCCGCCAGATTACCGCTGCCGACCCGCGCGGCGAGACTGGTGCAGAGTGCCTGAAATGAGGTTAATCCGCCCGGCTGTGGGGTTAGGCTATTTTTCAGACTTCTGCCAAATTTGCGAATATAACGAAACTGGATAAAACCACTGCGCAGCGTGAACCAAATACCTGCTCCCAGGAGCAGATATATCATTATCGAACCCCAGAGAATTTCGTTAATAAAGAACAGGAAATCAGGCATTAACGTCCCTCTTGTTGATGCCAAAGTGAATATGTAAGCGCTACCACTGATTGGACATGCTGTTGATTAGCAGCCTGTTAATATTCTCAGTTTATCATACTCTGCCTAAGCGCACTGTCTGCGGTTGCGCTGCCTCTCACTCGTGTTATCATCAGGGCAGACCGGTTACATCCCCCTAACAAGTAAACCTGTCATTTTTCCGCTGCAGGCATGCTGTCGGTAGCGTGAATTATCCAGGGCACGTTAAAAGAGAAACACTATCATGACGGATAAATTGACCTCCCTTCGTCAGTTCACCACTGTCGTAGCTGACACCGGAGATATCGCGGCAATGAAGCTGTACCAGCCGCAGGATGCCACAACCAACCCTTCTCTGATCCTTAACGCCGCACAGATCCCTGAGTATCGCAAACTGATTGACGACGCAGTGACCTGGGCGAAAGCACAGAGCAGCGACCGCGCGCAGCAGGTTGTGGACGCTACCGACAAGCTGGCAGTAAACATCGGTCTGGAAATCCTGAAACTGGTTCCTGGCCGTATCTCTACCGAAGTGGATGCACGTCTCTCCTACGACACCGAAGCGTCTATCGCGAAAGCGAAACGTCTGATCAAAATGTACAACGATGCTGGCATCAGCAACGACCGTATCCTGATCAAACTGGCTTCTACCTGGCAGGGCATCCGCGCTGCAGAGCAGCTGGAAAAAGACGGTATCAACTGTAACCTGACCCTGCTGTTCTCCTTCGCGCAGGCGCGTGCATGTGCAGAAGCGGGCGTATACCTGATTTCTCCGTTCGTGGGCCGTATTCTGGACTGGTACAAAGCCAACACCGACAAGAAAGAATACGCACCGGCTGAAGATCCAGGCGTGGTTTCTGTTACTGAAATCTACGAATACTACAAACAGCACGGCTATGAGACCGTGGTTATGGGCGCAAGCTTCCGTAACGTCGGTGAAATCATCGAGCTGGCTGGCTGTGACCGCCTGACCATCGCCCCTGCGCTGCTGAAAGAGCTGGCAGAAAGTGAAGGCACGCTTGAGCGTAAACTGTCCTACACCGGTGAAGTGAAAGCACGCCCAGAGCGCATCACGGAATCCGAGTTCCTGTGGCAGCACAACCAGGATCCAATGGCAGTAGACAAACTGGCGGACGGTATCCGTAAGTTTGCTGTTGACCAGGGCAAACTGGAAAAAATGATCGGCGACCTGCTGTAATCATTCCGCGTGACCGGGCTCCCGGTCACGCCTCTTACCCCCGCCTCTGTCTGAATTTCCTCTCTGCGTGTATCATTCCCTTTAATCAGTACTTTTTGAATGGAATGGATATGAATACCTTACGCATCGGCCTGGTGTCGATTTCTGACCGCGCCTCCAGCGGTGTTTATCAGGATAAAGGCATCCCTGCTCTTGAAGAGTGGCTGGGCAGCGCGCTGACCACCCCGTTTGAGATCCAGACTCGCCTGATCCCGGACGAGCAGCCGATCATCGAGCAGACCCTGTGTGAACTGGTGGATGAGATGAGCTGTCATCTTGTTCTGACGACGGGCGGAACCGGCCCCGCGCGGCGCGACGTGACGCCGGACGCGACGCTGGCGGTTTCCGATCGCGAAATGCCGGGCTTCGGTGAACAGATGCGGCAGATCAGTCTACACTTTGTTCCGACGGCCATTCTTTCCCGCCAGGTGGGGGTGATCCGCAAGCAGGCGTTGATCCTGAACCTGCCGGGCCAGCCGAAGTCGATCAAAGAGACGCTGGAAGGGCTGAAAGCAGAAGATGGCAGCGTCATTGTGCACGGTATCTTTGCAAGTGTACCGTATTGTATACAGCTGCTTGACGGCCCCTATGTGGAAACCGATGAAAAAGTAGTAGCAGCTTTTCGTCCCAAAAGCGCTCGCCGCGAAACAATCTCCTGAAAATAACGAAAGTGTGACATTAGCGTCAGCCGCAGTAGCGTGTAAACGGATTTACGATATAGTAATTTTTTCTTTACGATCACTGTAAAAATAAATCCACAACACACGCATAATGGTTCGCTATGTCACATAACACCCGACCTCTGAATCGACAGGACTACAAAACCCTCACGCTTGCGGCCTTAGGTGGCGCGCTGGAATTTTACGATTTCATTATCTTTGTCTTCTTCGCCGCCGTGGTGGGGGAACTCTTCTTCCCGGCGGATATCCCGGAATGGCTGCGTCAGGTGCAAACCTTCGGCATTTTTGCCGCCGGGTATCTGGCGCGTCCGCTGGGTGGCATTGTGATGGCGCACTTTGGCGATCTGGTCGGGCGTAAGAAGATGTTTACCCTCAGTATCCTGCTGATGGCCGTGCCCACGCTGGCTATTGGTCTGCTGCCCACCTATGCCTCGATGGGTATCCTTGCGCCGTTGCTGCTGTTGCTGATGCGTATTCTCCAGGGGGCGGCCATCGGTGGTGAAGTTCCAGGCGCGTGGGTATTTGTGTCCGAGCATGTGCCTGCCCGTCGCATCGGGATCGCCTGTGGAACCTTAACCGCGGGGCTCACCGTCGGGATCTTACTGGGGTCGGTGGTGGCGACGATTGTGAATACCAGCATGACGCAACAGGCCGTTCATGAGTGGGGCTGGCGTCTTCCGTTCCTGCTGGGCGGGGCGTTTGGCCTGGTGGCGATGTACCTGCGACGCTGGCTGCAGGAGACGCCGATATTCCTGGAGATGCAGCAGCGCAAAGCGCTGGCGCAGGAGCTGCCGGTGAAAGCCGTCGTGGTACGCCATAAAAAAGCGGTAGTGGTGTCGATGCTTCTTACCTGGTTGCTTTCGGCGGGTATTGTCGTGGTGATATTAATGTCGCCGGTTTGGCTGCAGAAACAGTATGGATTCGCCCCGGCGGTGACGCTGCAGGCAAACAGTATCGCGACCATTATGCTCTGCTTTGGCTGTCTTGCCGCCGGGCTGGCGGCGGATCGGTTTGGGGCCAGCGTTACCTTTATCGTCGGCAGCCTGTTGCTGGCCGCGTCGAGCTGGGCATTTTACCATCTGGCGGGCAGCCATCCTGAACAGCTGTTCCTGCTGTACGGCGTGGTAGGGCTGTGCGTGGGCGTCGTGGGTGCAGTGCCTTACGTGATGGTGCGAGCCTTCCCGCCGGAAGTCCGTTTCAGCGGTATCTCTTTCTCTTATAACGTGTCGTATGCCATTTTCGGTGGACTGACGCCGATTGCGGTGACGGTATTGATGGGCGTGTCTCCCATGGCTCCGGCCTGGTACGTGCTGGCGCTCTCGCTGATGGGGCTGGGATTAGGGATTTGGCTGAGGCAGACGCGGGGATGTCGTGCCCGCGAGGCGGGCACGACAGAGGGATCAGTGTTTTTCACCAATCGGTAGAATGGTGCGGCCGAACTGCTCGTTCAGCACTTCGCCCATTGCCAGGTAAATAGCGCTTGCGCCGCACACCAGGCCTATCCAGCCCGCAACGTGTACGATGCCTTCGTTATCCACCAGGTGGCCGATGGCCAGCAGGGCGAACAGCACGGTCAGGCTCAGGAAGACGAACTGCAGCGCGCGGTTACCTTTCAGGGTGCCGAAGAACATGAACAGGGTGAACACGCCCCACAGACCCAGGTAAACGCCCAGGAAATGCGCGTTTGCCGCGTCTGCCAGGCCCATTTTAGGCAGCAGCAGAATGGCAACCAGCGTCAGCCAGAAAGAGCCGTAAGAGGTAAAGGCGGTTAAGCCGAAGGTGTTGCCTTTCTTATATTCCAGCAGGCCCGCGAAGATTTGCGCGATACCGCCGTAAAAAATGCCCATCGCCAGAATAATGCCATCCATCGGGAACATCCCGATGTTGTGCAGGTTCAGCAGGATAGTGGTCATGCCAAAACCCATCAGGCCCAGCGGAGCCGGATTAGCCAACTTAGTGTTGCCCATAAGTCCTCAAAAAAATCATCATTTATATGGTGAAATGGTTAAACCCGCGTCAATACTCCCTGACGGGGCGCGGCATAATAAGGGGCGCAATCGATGCCGTCTATGATCTCATCAGGGGGAAATTAAAATTTTTTTTATACGTCCCCCTTGATGGATGCCGTTGCGACCCCATCTTGTAAGCAACCGCAGTGTGTGGACCTGAAAAAAATCAAATCTGGGCAGTTGAAAAAGCACGTTCTGCCCTTATTACAGGTACACAACCACATGTTGACTGAATTTTTAGTGGAGACGTTTAGATGGGTAAAATTATTGGTATCGACCTGGGTACTACCAACTCTTGTGTAGCGATTATGGATGGCACTACTGCACGTGTGCTGGAGAACGCCGAGGGCGATCGCACCACGCCTTCTATCATTGCTTATACCCA
This sequence comes from Enterobacter sp. JMULE2, assembly GCF_013337145.1. Taxonomy (NCBI): domain Bacteria; kingdom Pseudomonadati; phylum Pseudomonadota; class Gammaproteobacteria; order Enterobacterales; family Enterobacteriaceae; genus Enterobacter; species Enterobacter sp. JMULE2. The sequence goes on along the minus strand of NZ_SGWD01000017.1, from coordinate 123,654 downwards.
GGATGGTGAAACTCTGGTTGGTCAGCCGGCTAAACGTCAGGCAGTGACAAACCCGCAAAACACCCTGTTTGCGATCAAACGCCTGATTGGCCGCCGCTTCCAGGACGAAGAAGTTCAGCGTGACGTTTCCATCATGCCTTACAAAATCATCGCGGCAGATAACGGCGATGCATGGCTTGATGTGAAAGGCACCAAAACTGCACCACCGCAGATTTCTGCTGAAGTGCTGAAGAAAATGAAGAAAACCGCTGAAGATTACCTGGGTGAGCCGGTAACTGAAGCTGTTATCACCGTACCTGCCTACTTCAACGATGCTCAGCGTCAGGCAACCAAAGATGCTGGCCGTATCGCAGGTCTGGAAGTAAAACGTATCATCAACGAACCAACCGCGGCTGCACTGGCTTACGGTCTGGATAAAGAAGTTGGCAACCGCACTATCGCGGTTTACGACCTGGGTGGTGGTACCTTCGATATCTCTATCATCGAAATCGACGAAGTTGACGGCGAAAAAACCTTCGAAGTTCTGGCAACCAACGGTGATACCCACCTGGGTGGTGAAGACTTCGATACCCGTCTGATCAACTACCTCGTTGACGAGTTTAAGAAAGATCAGGGCATTGACCTGCGTAACGACCCGCTGGCGATGCAGCGCCTGAAAGAAGCCGCTGAGAAAGCGAAGATCGAGCTGTCTTCCGCTCAGCAGACCGACGTGAACCTGCCGTACATCACTGCAGACGCGACCGGTCCTAAACACATGAACATCAAAGTGACCCGTGCGAAACTGGAAAGCCTGGTAGAAGACCTGGTGAACCGTTCCATCGAGCCGCTGAAAGTTGCACTGCAGGACGCTCGCCTGTCCGTGTCTGACATTCAGGACGTTATCCTGGTGGGTGGTCAGACCCGTATGCCAATGGTTCAGAAGAAAGTGGCTGAGTTCTTTGGTAAAGAGCCACGTAAAGACGTTAACCCGGACGAAGCGGTCGCAATCGGTGCTGCGGTTCAGGGTGGCGTACTGACCGGTGAAGTGAAAGACGTACTGCTGCTGGACGTTACCCCGCTGTCTCTGGGTATCGAAACCATGGGCGGTGTGATGACTGCGCTCATCAACAAAAACACCACCATCCCGACGAAACACAGCCAGGTGTTCTCTACCGCTGAAGACAACCAGTCTGCGGTAACCATCCATGTGATTCAGGGTGAGCGTAAGCGTGCGGCGGATAACAAATCTCTGGGTCAGTTCAACCTGGACGGTATCAACCCGGCACCGCGCGGCATGCCGCAGATCGAAGTCACCTTCGACATCGATGCTGACGGTATCCTGCACGTGTCTGCGAAAGACAAAAACAGCGGTAAAGAGCAGAAGATCACCATCAAGGCATCTTCTGGTCTGAACGAAGCGGAAATCGAAAAAATGGTTCGTGATGCCGAAGCTAACGCGGAATCAGACCGTAAATTCGAAGAGCTGGTTCAGACCCGCAACCAGGGTGACCATCTGCTGCACAGCACCCGTAAGCAGGTTGAAGAAGCAGGCGATAAACTGCCAGCAGAAGACAAGACTGCTATCGAAGCTGCACTGACTGCGCTGGAAACCTCACTGAAAGGTGAAGATAAAGCGGATATCGAAGCGAAGATGCAGGAGCTGGCGCAGGCTTCCCAGAAGCTGATGGAAATCGCTCAGCAGCAGCACGCTCAACAGCAGGCGGGCGCTGATGCATCTGCGAACAACGCGAAAGACGACGACGTTGTCGACGCTGAGTTCGAAGAAGTGAAAGACAAAAAATAATCGCCCTTTGAACGGGTAATTACTGGCACGGGCGAAGAGGTTTCCTCTCCGCCCGTGCACGCATGTTAGGGGCAGATAAAAAAGATGGCTAAGCAAGACTATTACGAGATTTTAGGCGTTTCCAAAACAGCGGAAGAGCGTGAAATCAAAAAGGCGTATAAGCGCCTGGCCATGAAATTCCACCCGGACCGTAACCAGGGTGATAAAGAGGCTGAAGCCAAATTTAAAGAGATTAAAGAAGCCTACGAAGTCCTGACCGATGCACAAAAACGTGCGGCCTATGACCAGTATGGTCACGCAGCCTTTGAACAGGGCGGCATGGGTGGCGGTGGATTCGGTGGCGGCGGCTTTGGCGGTGGCGCTGATTTCAGCGATATCTTTGGCGATGTATTCGGCGACATCTTCGGCGGTGGGCGTGGTCGTCAGCGCGCAGCGCGCGGCGCGGACCTGCGTTATAACATGGATCTGACGCTGGAAGAGGCCGTTCGCGGCGTCACCAAAGAGATCCGCATCCCGACGCTGGAAGAGTGTGACGTTTGCCATGGCAGCGGCGCGAAAGCGGGTACGCAGCCACAGACCTGTCCAACCTGTCACGGTTCCGGTCAGGTGCAGATGCGCCAGGGCTTCTTTGCGGTACAGCAGGCCTGTCCGCATTGTCACGGTCGCGGTACGCTGATTAAAGATCCGTGCACCAAATGCCACGGCCACGGTCGCGTTGAGAAAACGAAAACCCTGTCCGTTAAAATCCCGGCTGGCGTTGATACGGGCGACCGCATCCGTCTGGCAGGTGAAGGCGAAGCGGGCGAGCATGGCGCACCGGCAGGCGATCTGTACGTTCAGGTTCAGGTGAAGCAGCACGCAATTTTTGAGCGTGAAGGCAACAACCTGTACTGCGAAGTGCCGATCAACTTCGCGATGGCGGCGCTGGGCGGTGAAATCGAAGTGCCGACGCTGGATGGTCGCGTAAATCTGAAGGTACCAGGCGAAACCCAGACCGGCAAACTGTTCCGCATGCGCGGGAAAGGCGTTAAATCCGTTCGCGGTGGTGCGCAGGGTGACCTGCTGTGCCGCGTAGTTGTGGAAACGCCGGTTGGCCTGAACGACAAGCAGAAACAGCTGCTGAAAGAGCTGCAGGAAAGCTTTGGCGGCCCGACGGGTGAGAAAAACAGCCCGCGCTCCAAAAGCTTCTTCGATGGCGTCAAAAAATTCTTCGATGATTTAACGCGCTAATCCGTTAGCTGTTAAGTGTCCTTAAAAAGCCCGGAAGCGATTCCGGGCTTTTTCTATTTGAAGGTATAGCTCGGTAAAACTGAATCTATACTCAATATTAATCTGTTTTTGCCGAGTTGTTTGGCTTGGTATTATGGTTTTATCGAGGTATTGTTGTAAAAGAGAGAACTTAAATGAAATTACTACACCGTTTCTTTAGCAGTGAAGCGTCCGGTGGCGTGATCCTGATTATTGCTGCAGCGGCCGCGATGGTGTTGGCGAACGTAGGATTAACACGCGATCTCTACCATGCATTTCTGGAAACGCCCGTTGAGCTGAAGGTCGGGGCGCTGGAAATCAACAAGAACATGCTGCTGTGGATCAACGATGCGCTGATGGCGGTGTTTTTCCTGCTGGTGGGTCTTGAGGTTAAGCGTGAACTGGTGTTGGGCTCGCTTGCCAGCCGCCAGCGCGCCGCGTTTCCGGTGATTGCCGCGCTCGGTGGGATGGTTGTTCCGGCGTTACTTTTCCTTGCATTCACCTGGCAGGATCCGATGGCGCGCCACGGCTGGGCTATTCCGGCCGCGACGGATATTGCTTTTGCCCTCGGGGTATTAGCCCTGCTGGGTAGCCGCGTGCCGGTGGCGCTAAAAATCTTCCTGATGGCGCTGGCGATCATCGATGACCTGGGCGCTATCGTCATTATCGCGCTCTTCTATACCAGCGATCTGTCAATCCTGTCGCTGAGCGTGGCCGCTGGGGCAATTGCGGTGCTGGCACTGCTGAACATCTTTAACGTCCGCCGCATTGGTATCTACATCCTGGTGGGGATGGTGCTTTGGACGGCGGTGCTGAAATCGGGCGTGCATGCCACGCTGGCGGGCGTAATTGTGGGCTTCCTTGTGCCGCTTAAGCCGCAGGATGGCAAATCTCCGGCAAAACAGCTGGAGCATGTGCTGCATCCGTGGGTCGCCTTTATGATCCTGCCGCTGTTTGCGTTTGCCAACGCGGGCGTTTCCCTCGGCGGCGTGACGCTGGACGGCCTGACATCCGTGCTGCCGCTGGGCATCATTGCTGGCTTGTTTATCGGTAAGCCATTGGGGATCAGCCTCTTTTGCTGGCTGGCGATTAAACTGAAGCTGGCGTCTTTACCGAATGGCACTACGTTTAAGCAGATTATGGCCGTGGGCGTGCTCTGCGGAATCGGGTTTACGATGTCGATCTTTATCTCGACGCTGGCGTTTGGGACGCATGCGCCTGAGCTTATCGTCTGGGCAAAACTCGGCATTCTCATCGGGTCATTACTGGCTGCGGTCATCGGTTATACCTTGTTGAAGGCGAAATTGCCCGGACAGGCTGTTCAGGCATAACAGGAAACCGGGAGGAGGGGCTCCTTCTCCCGATACACACTCAGGGAGAGAACACGCGATGTCTCATTTAAATTACAACCATCTGTACTACTTCTGGCACGTCTATAAACAGGGCTCGGTGGTGGGGGCGGCAGAGGCGCTCTACCTGACGCCGCAAACCATCACCGGGCAAATCAAGGCGCTTGAAGAGCGTCTGCAGGGCAAGCTGTTCAAGCGTAAAGGTCGCGGCATTGAACCCAGCGAACTGGGTGAACTGGTGTTTCGCTATGCTGACAAGATGTTCACCCTGAGCCAGGAGATGCTGGACATCGTCAACTACCGCAAAGAGTCGAACCTGCTCTTTGACGTAGGTGTGGCGGATGCGCTGTCGAAACGGCTGGTGAGCGGCGTGCTGGATGCGGCGGTGGTAGAAGACGAGCAAATCCACCTGCGCTGCTTTGAATCCACTCACGAGATGCTGTTGGAACAGTTGAGCCAGCATAAGCTGGACATGATTATCTCGGACTGCCCGATCGACTCCACCCAGCAGGAAGGGCTGTTCTCAGTAAAAATTGGCGAATGCGGCGTCAGCTTCTGGTGCATTAACCCGCCGCCGGAAAAACCGTTCCCCGCGTGCCTTGAAGAGCGTCGCCTGCTGGTGCCGGGAAGGCGCTCCATGCTCGGACGCAAGCTGTTGAACTGGTTTAACTCGCAGGGGCTGAACGTGGAAATACTCGGTGAGTTCGACGACGCTGCGTTAATGAAAGCCTTTGGCGAAGCGCATAACGCGATCTTCGTTGCGCCAACGCTGTACGCGCACGATCTCTATTCAGACGACAAGATTACGGAGATTGGCAGGGTAGATAACGTGATGGAGGAGTACCACGCGATATTCGCCGAAAGAATGATTCAGCACCCGGCGGTGCAGCGTATCTGCAACCGTGATTACTCGGCACTGTTTACGCCACCGGCAATCTGAAGGCATAAAAAAACCCGCGTTAAGCGGGTTCTTTAAACAAGCAACAACAAGTAGCGATTAAGCCAGTTTGTTGATCTGCGCGGTCAGGTTTGCTTTATGACGCGCTGCTTTGTTTTTGTGGATCAGACCTTTAGCAGCCTGACGATCCACGATTGGTTGCATTTCGTTAAATGCGTTCTGCGCTGCAGCTTTGTCGCCAGCTTCGATTGCTGCGTATACTTTCTTGATGAAAGTACGCATCATAGAGCGACGGCTTGCGTTGTGCTTACGAGCCTTTTCAGACTGAACGGCACGTTTCTTAGCTGATTTGATATTAGCCAAGTCCAACTCCCAAATATGTTCTATGTGGACAATTCAAAGGCCGAGGAATATGCCCTCTTTGCCTTCTTTTGTCAATGGATTTGTGCAAATAAGCGCCGTTAATTAGCGACGCTACGTTACGTAGTGATGGCGCAGGATTCTACCAGCTTGTCTTCCGTGAATACAGCCTTTCGGCATAAAAATCGCAGTTCCCGGACAGATTTTTTCGCTGTGAAAGGTCAGCATGATGAAATCATTACGGCTTTCTGTTTTGCGTGAACAATCGCCGGTTAACCTTAACCGCTGTACAAGGTATACTTTGGCGATTTTCACTGTTTTGAGCCAGACATGAAGCTGATACGCGGCATACATAATCTCAGCAAAGCCCCGCATGGGTGCGTGCTGACCATTGGTAATTTCGACGGCGTGCATCGTGGTCATCAGGCGCTGTTGCAGGGATTGCGTAAAGAAGGGGAGGCCCGTGGCCTACCCGTTGTGGTGATGATTTTTGAGCCGCAGCCGCTTGAGCTGTTTGCGGGAGAAAAGTCTCCCGCCCGTCTGACTCGCCTGCGCGAGAAATTGCGCTATCTGGCAGAGTCCGGCGTGGACTACGTATTGTGCGTGCGTTTCGATCGCCGCTTTGCCGCGCTGACAGCACAAACGTTTGTCAGCGACCTGCTGGTGAAGCGTCTTGGCGTGCAGTTTCTTGCCGTGGGTGATGATTTCCGCTTTGGCGCTGGTCGTCAGGGCGATTTCTTGCTATTACAGAAGGCTGGTCTGGAGTACGGATTTGACGTCACCAGCGCAATGACTTTCTGTGAAGGCGGCGTGCGCGTCAGCAGCACGGCGGTACGCCAGGCGCTGGCCAATGATGAACTGGACACCGCAGAAAACTTGCTGGGTCATCCGTTCACCATCTCTGGCCGCGTGGTGCATGGCGATGCGCTGGGCCGCACGATAGGTTTCCCGACGGCGAATATACCGCTGCGTCGTCAGGTCTCCCCGGTTAAAGGGGTGTATGCGGTAGAAGTGGCAGGACTGGGCGATAAACCGTTTTACGGTGTCGCCAATATCGGCACGCGTCCTACCGTTGCCGGTGTGCGTCAACAGTTAGAAGTGCACCTACTGGACGTTGTAATGGACCTTTATGGTCGCCATATAGATGTAATACTGCGTAAAAAGATACGCAACGAGCAGCGATTTGGTTCGCTGGATGAACTCAAAGCGCAAATTGCGCGAGATGAATTGACGGCCCGCGAGTTTTTTGGGCTTTAGAACCGGCTTAACTGCCTACGTGATAAATACGGAACCGAGAATCTGATGAGTGACTATAAATCAACCCTGAATTTGCCGGAAACAGGGTTCCCGATGCGCGGCGATCTCGCCAAGCGTGAACCGGGAATGCTGGCGCGTTGGACCGATGATGACCTGTACGGCATCATTCGTGCAGCCAAAAAAGGCAAAAAAACCTTCATTCTGCATGATGGCCCTCCATATGCGAATGGCAGCATTCATATTGGTCACTCGGTTAACAAGATTCTGAAAGACATTATCGTGAAGTCCAAAGGCCTCACGGGATATGACTCGCCTTACGTTCCGGGCTGGGACTGCCACGGTCTGCCAATCGAGCTGAAAGTGGAGCAAGAGTTTGGCAAACCGGGTGAGAAGTTCACCGCCGCCGAGTTCCGTGCGAAGTGCCGCGAATACGCCGCTACGCAGGTTGACGGTCAGCGTGCTGACTTCATCCGTCTGGGCGTGCTGGGCGACTGGTCGCACCCGTACCTGACCATGGACTTCAAAACCGAAGCCAACATCATCCGTGCGCTGGGTAAAATCATCGGTAACGGACACCTGCACAAAGGCGCGAAGCCGGTGCACTGGTGCGTGGACTGCCGCTCTGCGCTGGCAGAAGCGGAAGTGGAGTATTACGACAAAACCTCTCCATCTATCTATGTTGCGTTTGATGCTGTGGACCCTGCAGCAGTGAAGTCAAAATTCGGAGCTGGCTCTGTTGAAGGACCTGTATCCCTTGTTATCTGGACAACCACTCCGTGGACTTTGCCTGCAAACAGGGCGATCACGCTTAGTCCGGATTTCGAATATGTGATGCTAAACTTCCAGGGCAAAAACTACATTGTTGCTGATGGATTGTCTGCTCAATTTATGCAAGTACTGACCTTGGAGAATGATGCTTCTGAAGGTGTTGCTCCAAGTTTAACGAAAATTAAAGGCGACGCTCTTGAGCTGATGCGCTTCAAGCACCCGTTCCTGGACTTCGACGTTCCGGCGATCCTGGGCGACCACGTAACGCTGGAAGCGGGTACCGGTGCGGTACATACCGCCGGTGGCCACGGTCCTGACGACTACAACATCAGCCTGAAATACGGTCTGGAAATCGCTAACCCGGTTGGGCCCGGACGGCTCTTACCTGCCAGGCACCTACCCGGCGCTGGACGGTATCAACGTCTTCAAAGCGAACGACATCATCGTTGACATGCTGCGCACCAGCGGCGCGCTGCTGCACGTCGAAAAAATGCAGCACAGCTATCCGTGCTGCTGGCGCCACAAGTCGCCGATCATCTTCCGTGCGACCCCGCAGTGGTTCGTCAGCATGGATCAGAAAGGCCTGCGCGAGCAGTCTCTGAAAGAGATCAAAGGCGTGCAGTGGATCCCTGACTGGGGCCAGGCGCGTATCGAATCCATGGTGGCTAACCGTCCTGACTGGTGTATCTCCCGTCAGCGTACCTGGGGCGTGCCGATGTCTCTGTTCGTGCATAAAGAGACGCAGGAGCTGCACCCGAACACGCTGGAACTGATGGAAGAAGTGGCGAAGCGCGTCGAAGTTGACGGCATTCAGGCGTGGTGGGATCTCGACTCGCGCGACATCCTGGGCGCTGACGCAGACAGCTACGAGAAAGTGCCGGATACCCTGGACGTGTGGTTCGACTCCGGGTCTACCCACTCCTCAGTGGTTGATGTGCGTCCTGAGTTTGCCGGTCACGCTGCCGACATGTATCTGGAAGGCTCTGACCAACACCGCGGCTGGTTCATGTCATCCCTGATGATCTCCACCGCCATGAAGGGTAAAGCACCTTACCGCCAGGTACTGACTCACGGCTTCACCGTGGACGGTCAGGGCCGTAAGATGTCCAAGTCCATCGGTAACACCGTTTCTCCGCAGGATGTGATGAACAAACTGGGCGCAGACATTCTGCGTCTGTGGGTGGCATCCACCGATTACACCGGCGAAATGGCGGTGTCTGACGAGATCCTGAAGCGTGCCGCCGACAGCTATCGTCGTATCCGTAATACCGCGCGCTTCCTGCTGGCGAACCTGAACGGGTTCGATCCAGTGAAAGATATGGTGAAACCGGAAGAGATGGTCGTGCTGGACCGCTGGGCGGTAGGCTGCGCGAAAGCGGCGCAGGACGATATCCTGAAAGCCTATGAGTCTTACGACTTCCACGAAGTGGTGCAGCGCCTGATGCGCTTCTGCTCCATTGAGATGGGCTCGTTCTACCTCGACATCATCAAAGACCGCCAGTACACCGCGAAAGCGGACAGCGTGGCGCGTCGTAGCTGCCAGACCGCGCTGTTCCACATTGCAGAAGCGCTGGTGCGCTGGATGGCACCGATCATGTCCTTCACCGCGGATGAAATCTGGGGCTACCTGCCGGGCGATCGTGAGAAGTATGTCTTCACGGGCGAGTGGTACGAAGGTCTGTTCGATCTCTCCAGCACTGAAGCAATGAACGACGCCTTCTGGGACGAACTGCTGAAAGTGCGCGGCGAAGTGAACAAGGTTATCGAGCAGGCGCGTGCTGACAAGAAAGTCGGTGGCTCTCTGGAAGCGGCAGTGACCCTGTACGCGGAACCGGAGCTGGCGGCCAAACTGACCGCGCTGGGCGATGAATTACGATTTGTCCTGTTGACCTCCGGTGCGAAAGTTGCGGATTATGCCGACGCTACTGCTGATGCTCAGCAGAGTGAACTGCTCAAAGGCCTGAAAGTCGCACTGAGCAAAGCCGACGGTGAGAAATGCCCGCGTTGCTGGCATTACACCACCGATGTTGGCCTGGTGGCGGAACACGCAGACATCTGCGGACGCTGTGTAAGCAACGTCGCCGGTGACGGCGAAAAACGTAAGTTTGCCTGATGAGTAAAACTCTCTGTTCAACAGGACTGCGCTGGCTGTGGCTGGTTGTGGTGGTGCTAATTATCGATCTGGGCAGCAAGTTCCTGATCCTCCAGAATTTTTCTCTGGGGGATACGGTTCCGCTGTTCCCGTCGCTTAACCTGCACTACGCCCGCAACTACGGCGCGGCGTTCAGTTTCCTTGCCGACAGCGGTGGCTGGCAGCGCTGGTTCTTCGCGGGTATCGCTCTCGGTATCTGTGTGATCCTGGCGGTGCTGATGTACCGCTCGAAGGCCACGCAAAAGCTGAATAACATCGCCTACGCGCTGATCATTGGCGGCGCGCTGGGTAACCTGTTTGACCGCCTGTGGCACGGCTTTGTGGTCGATATGATCGACTTCTACGTCGGCGACTGGCACTTCGCGACCTTTAACCTGGCCGATACGGCAATTTGTATCGGTGCGGCGTTAATCGTGCTGGAAGGCTTCCTGCCGAAACCCGCCGCGAAAGAGCAGGCGTAATACACTCGCCCGGTGGTGTAATGTCACCGGGCAAAACAAGCGAGCAATTTGCATGTCTAAATCCGTACAGAGCAACAGCGCGGTTCTCGTTCACTTCACGCTGAAGCTGGATGATGGCTCAACGGCTGAATCCACCCGCAATAACGGCAAACCGGCCCTGTTTCGTCTTGGCGATACCTCACTTTCTGAAGGTCTTGAGCAACAGCTTCTGGGTCTGAAAGAGGGCGAGAAAAAAGCGTTTTCGCTGGAGCCGGATGCGGCATTTGGCGTGCCAAGCCCGGACCTGATCCAGTATTTCTCGCGCCGTGAGTTCATGGACGCGGGCGAGCCAGAAATCGGGGCGATTATGCTCTTTACCGCTATGGACGGCAGCGAAATGCCTGGCGTGATCCGCGAAATCAACGGCGATTCTATCACCGTCGATTTCAACCATCCGCTTGCCGGGCGTACCGTTCATTTTGATGTCGAAGTGCTGGAGATCGATCCGGCACTGGAGGAGTAAAATGCAGATCCTGTTGGCTAACCCGCGCGGCTTCTGCGCCGGTGTAGACCGCGCTATCAGCATTGTTGAAAACGCGCTGGAGATTTACGGCGCGCCGATTTACGTGCGTCACGAAGTGGTGCACAACCGCTACGTGGTCGACAGCCTGCGCGAGCGCGGCGCCATCTTTATTGAGCAGATCAGCGAAGTGCCGGACGGTGCGATCCTGATCTTCTCCGCGCACGGCGTCTCTCAGGCGGTACGCAACGAGGCGAAAAGCCGCGATCTGACCGTATTTGATGCCACCTGTCCTTTGGTGACAAAAGTGCATATGGAAGTGGCGCGCGCCAGCCGTCGCGGTGAAGAGTCGATTCTGATTGGCCATGCCGGTCATCCGGAAGTTGAAGGCACCATGGGTCAGTACAGTAACCCGGAAGGGGGGATGTATCTGGTCGAGTCGCCTGAAGATGTCTTTACGCTGAACGTGAAAAACGAAGCGCGACTGTCGTTTATGACGCAGACGACGCTCTCCGTAGACGATACCTCTGACGTGATTGACGCCCTGCGCCAGCGCTTCCCGAAAATCGTCGGGCCGCGTAAGGATGACATCTGCTACGCCACCACTAACCGTCAGGAAGCAGTGCGTGCGCTGGCTGAACAGGCGGACGTGGTGCTGGTCGTCGGCTCCAAAAACTCCTCTAACTCTAACCGTCTGGCCGAACTGGCGCAGCGGATGGGGAAAGCAGCATTTCTGATTGACGATGCGACGGACATTCAGGAAGCGTGGGTCAAAAATGCGGCCTGCGTTGGCGTTACCGCAGGCGCTTCCGCGCCGGATATCCTGGTGCAGAACGTGATTACCCGTCTGCAGGAGCTGGGCGGTGGCGACGCGGTTCCACTGGAAGGGCGCGAAGAGAACATCGTGTTTGAAGTTCCGAAAGAACTGCGAATTGATGCCCGCGAAGTGGAATAATCCCTCTTCTGATGAAAGGCCAGCACCTCCTGTGCTGGCCTTTTTTTTACCCGTTACTTTATCGTGACCACAAAATCATGTCTTTTACTGATATTTAAGCCGGTTTCACGTTAAATTCTAATTATCGGTGTTTTCAGTTGGCAGCCTCAGCGAAGGCTGGTTAATCTGAAAACGGTTTACATCATTTTAACGTAAGAGAATAACTATGCATGATGCACAGATCCGTGTCGCTATTGCGGGCGCGGGTGGACGTATGGGCCGCCAGCTGATTCAGGCGGCGCTACAGATGGATGGTGTGGCACTTGGCGCGGCGCTGGAGCGTGAAGGTTCATCACTACTTGGCACCGATGCGGGTGAGCTGGCGGGCGCAGGCCACACGGGCGTAACCGTGCAGAGCAGCCTGGAGGCGGTAAAAGATGACTTTGATGTGTTCATCGATTTTACGCGCCCTGAAGGCACATTGAATCACCTGGCGTTTTGCCGTCAGCATGGCAAAGGGATGGTGATCGGCACGACCGGTTTTGATGATACCGGCAAGCAGGCAATTCAGGATGCGTCGAACGAGATTGCGATCGTCTTCGCTGCCAACTTTAGCGTAGGCGTTAACGTGATGCTGAAGCTGCTGGAAAAGGCGGCGAAAGTGATGGGTGACTATACCGACATTGAAATTGTTGAAGCGCATCACCGCTATAAAGTCGACGCGCCATCAGGCACGGCGCTGGCAATGGGCGAAGCGATTGCTTATGCAATGGATAAAGACTTAAAAGACATTGCGGTCTATTCTCGCGAAGGTCATACGGGCGAACGCGTTCCGGGAACCATTGGCTTCGCAACTGTGCGAGCAGGTGATATCGTCGGCGAACATACCGCGATGTTCGCCGATATCGGCGAACGCGTAGAGATCACGCATAAGGCATCTAGCCGAATGACATTTGCAAATGGCGCAGTGCGCTCCGCGTTGTGGTTAAAAGGCAGGCGTAATGGTCTTTTTGATATGCGAGATGTACTCAATCTCAACAATTTGTAAGCATTATTACCCATCGTGATGTGGTTATTGCAGTCGTAATATATTGATTGCATAGGGCAATAATTTATTGCCCTTTTATTTTATCATCTTTGCGAGTGTTATCCTGTTAAAGCCTTAAAACTATATCTCTTCTCTCTGTTTTGCGTTGCGCAATTGTAAATTTTGACCATGTGGTCCACTTTTTATTGCCCCGCGCACGAAATTCCCATTAAACTTACCGCGCAAGCGTTTTCCAGAATGATTTGCCTGATCTTTTTGCCCGTTAAATCGCATTCCAGCCGCCAGGCTCGTAAAAGAATAAACAAAATATCCGTTTTGAGTTGACTTTTACCCACCAAATCCCCAGAATGCCGCCGTTTGCCAAAAATCCGCTGGCAACACATTTGCATTGATTTATGACGTGGTTGTGAATTAATATGCAAATAAAGTGAGTGAATATTCTCTGGAGGGTGTTTTGATTAAGTCAGCGCTATTGGTTCTGGAAGACGGAACCCAGTTTATCGGTCGGGCCATAGGGGCAACAGGTTCGGCGGTTGGGGAAGTCGTTTTCAATACTTCAATGACCGGTTATCAAGAAATCCTCACTGATCCTTCCTATTCTCGCCAAATCGTTACTCTTACTTATCCTCATATCGGCAATGTCGGCACCAATGCGGCTGACGAAGAATCTTCTCAGGTACATGCGCAAGGCCTGGTCATCCGCGACCTGCCGCTGATTGCCAGCAACTTCCGTAATACCGAAGACCTCTCTTCTTACCTGAAGCGCCATAACATTGTGGCGATTGCCGATATCGATACCCGTAAGTTAACGCGTCTGCTGCGCGAGAAGGGTGCACAGAACGGCTGCATCATCGCGGGTGACAACCTCGATGCGACGCTGGCGCTGGAAAAAGCGAAAGCCTTCCCGGGCCTGAACGGCATGGACCTGGCGAAAGAAGTGACCACCGCTGAGGCCTACAGCTGGACGCAGGGTAGCTGGACGCTGGAAGGCGACCTGCCGGAAGCGAAAAAAGAGAGCGAGCTGCCGTTCCACGTGGTGGCCTATGACTTTGGCGCCAAGCGCAACATCCTGCGCATGCTGGTTGACCGCGGCTGCCGCCTGACGGTGGTTCCGGCACAAACGTCTGCTGAAGACGTGCTGAAGATGAATCCGGACGGTATTTTCCTGTCCAACGGTCCTGGTGACCCGGCGCCGTGCGATTACGCCATCGCCGCCATCAAGTCCTTCCTGGAAACCGATATCCCGGTATTCGGCATCTGCCTTGGCCATCAGCTGCTGGCGCTGGCGAGCGGTGCGAACACCGTTAAGATGAAGTTCGGCCACCACGGTGGTAACCACCCGGTGAAGGACATCGATAACAACACGGTGATGATCACCGCGCAGAACCACGGCTTTGCCGTCGATGAAGCCTCTATGCCGGCTAACCTGCGCGTGACCCATAAGTCGCTGTTCGATGGCACCCTGCAGGGTATCCACCGTACCGATAAGCCAGCGTTCAGCTTCCAGGGCCACCCTGAAGCCAGCCCGGGCCCACACGATGCCGCGCCGCTGTTCGATCACTTCATCGAACTTATCGAGCAATACCGTAAGACCGCTAAATAATCAGGAGCCGAGAAGACAATGCCAAAACGTACAGACATAAAAAGCATCCTGATCCTTGGCGCTGGCCCGATCGTCATCGGCCAGGCCTGCGAATTCGACTACTCCGGCGCGCAGGCGTGTAAAGCCCTGCGTGAAGAGGGTTACCGCGTTATCCTGGTGAACTCTAACCCGGCAACCATCATGACCGACCCGGAAATGGCCGATGCAACCTACATCGAGCCGATTCACTGGGAAGTGGTGCGTAAAATCATCGAGAAAGAGCGTCCGGACGCGGTGCTGCCAACGATGGGCGGCCAGACGGCGCTGAACTGCGCGCTGGAGCTGGAGCGTCAGGGCGTGCTGGCCGAGTTCGGCGTGACCATGATTGGCGCGACCGCCGACGCGATTGATAAAGCAGAAGACCGTCGCCGCTTCGACGTGGCGATGAAGAAAATCGGCCTCGACACCGCGCGTTCCGGTATCGCACACAACATGGAAGAAGCGCTGGCCGTCGCGGCTGACGTGGGCTATCCGTGCATCATCCGTCCATCGTTCACCATGGGCGGCACTGGCGGCGGCATCGCCTACAACCGCGAAGAGTTCGAAGAGATTTGCGAACGCGGTCTGGATCTCTCCCCAACCAAAGAGCTGCTGATTGATGAATCGCTGATTGGCTGGAAAGAGTACGAGATGGAAGTGGTGCGTGATAAAAACGACAACTGCATCATTGTCTGCTCCATCGAAAACTTCGATGCGATGGGTATCCACACCGGTGACTCCATCACCGTTGCGCCAGCCCAGACCCTGACCGACAAAGAGTATCAAATCATGCGTAACGCCTCGATGGCGGTACTGCGTGAAATCGGCGTGGAAACCGGCGGTTCTAACGTACAGTTCTCCGTGAACCCGAAAACCGGCCGTCTGATTGTTATCGAAATGAACCCGCGCGTGTCCCGTTCCTCCGCGCTGGCCTCTAAAGCGACCGGCTTCCCGATTGCGAAAGTGGCGGCGAAACTGGCGGTGGGTTATACCCTCGACGAGCTGATGAACGACATCACCGGTGGCCGCACGCCTGCCTCCTTTGAACCGTCCATCGACTACGTTGTGACCAAAATTCCTCGCTTTAACTTCGAGAAATTTGCGGGCGCGAACGACCGTCTGACCACCCAAATGAAATCTGTCGGTGAAGTGATGGCGATTGGCCGCACGCAGCAGGAATCCCTGCAGAAAGCGCTGCGCGGCCTCGAAGTGGGCGCGACCGGCTTCGACCCGAAAGTGAGCCTGGACGACCCGGAAGCGCTGACCAAAATCCGCCGCGAGCTGAAAGACGCAGGCGCAGAACGTATCTGGTACATCGCCGATGCCTTCCGTGCGGGCCTGTCCGTCGACGGCGTGTTCAACCTGACCAACATCGACCGCTGGTTCCTGGTGCAGATTGAAGAGCTGGTGCGTCTGGAAGATCAGGTCGCTGAGCTGGGCATCACCGGTCTGGACGCTGACTTCCTGCGCGTGCTGAAGCGTAAAGGCTTCGCCGATGCGCGTCTGGCTAAGCTGGCGGGCGTACGTGAAGCGGAAATCCGCAAGCTGCGCGACCAGTACGACCTGCACCCGGTCTACAAGCGCGTGGACACCTGTGCGGCAGAGTTCTCAACTGACACCGCCTACATGTACTCCACCTATGAAGACGAGTGCGAAGCGAATCCGTCCGTCGACCGCGACAAGATTATGGTGCTGGGCGGCGGTCCAAACCGTATCGGCCAGGGCATTGAGTTCGACTACTGCTGCGTGCACGCCTCCCTGGCGCTGCGTGAAGACGGTTACGAGACCATCATGGTCAACTGTAACCCGGAAACCGTATCGACCGACTACGACACCTCTGACCGCCTGTACTTCGAGCCGGTGACGCTGGAAGACGTGCTGGAAATCGTGCGCATCGAGAAGCCAAAAGGCGTTATCGTGCAATACGGCGGCCAGACCCCGCTGAAGCTGGCGCGCGCGCTGGAAGCAGCAGGCGTGCCGGTTATCGGCACCAGCCCGGACGCGATTGACCGTGCGGAAGACCGCGAGCGTTTCCAGCAGGCGGTTGACCGTCTGAAGCTGAAGCAGCCTGCGAACGCCACCGTGACCGCCATTGAAATGGCCGTTGAGAAGGCGAAAGACATAGGCTACCCGCTGGTGGTGCGTCCTTCCTACGTGCTGGGCGGCCGCGCGATGGAAATCGTTTATGACGAAGCCGACCTGCGCCGCTACTTCCAGACCGCGGTAAGCGTCTCCAACGATGCGCCAGTGCTGCTCGACCGCTTCCTCGACGACGCGGTGGAAGTTGACGTTGACGCCATCTGCGACGGCGAAATGGTGCTGATTGGCGGCATCATGGAGCACATCGAGCAGGCGGGCGTGCACTCCGGTGACTCCGCTTGTTCTCTGCCAGCGTACACCCTGAGCCAGGAGATTCAGGACGTGATGCGTCAGCAGGTGCAGAAGCTGGCCTTCGAGCTGCAGGTTCGCGGCCTGATGAACGTCCAGTTCGCGGTGAAAGACAACGAAGTCTACCTGATTGAAGTGAACCCGCGTGCGGCACGTACCGTACCGTTCGTCTCCAAAGCCACCGGCGTCCCGCTGGCGAAAGTGGCGGCGCGCGTGATGGCGGGCCAGACGCTGGCGCAGCAGGGCGTGACCAAAGAGATCATTCCACCGTACTACTCGGTGAAAGAAGTGGTGCTGCCGTTCAACAAATTCCCTGGCGTTGACCCGCTCTTAGGGCCAGAAATGCGCTCTACCGGGGAAGTGATGGGCGTGGGCCGCACCTTCGCAGAAGCGTTCGCGAAGGCGCAGTTGGGCAGTAGCTCCACCATGAGAAAATCAGGCCGTGCGCTGCTCTCCGTTCGCGAAGGCGACAAAGAGCGCGTGGTTGACCTGGCCGCCAAGCTGCTGAAACAGGGCTTCGAGCTGGATGCAACCCACGGTACGGCGATTGTGCTGGGTGAAGCCGGTATCAACCCGCGTCTGGTGAACAAGGTGCATGAAGGTCGTCCGCACATTCAGGACCGTATCAAGAATGGCGAATACACCTACATCATCAACACCACCGCAGGACGTCAGGCGATTGAAGATTCCAAGCTGATTCGCCGCAGCGCGCTGCAGTACAAAGTGCACTACGACACCACCCTGAACGGCGGTTTCGCAACGGCCATGGCGCTGAACGCGGATGCCACCGAGAAGGTGATTTCAGTGCAGGAAATGCACGCGCAGATTAGCAAGTAAGTTCACATGCCCGGTGCCGTTCGGTTGCCGGGCATTCTCCCCATCTTCAGAACCTTCTGGTTTTTCATCCGCTTTCAGTCAGTTAGCCTAAAATGGTTAGGTCGATAACGAAATTCAACTGAGAGCAGGGGAAAACACCATGCAAAATAAACTACTGATCGCTTCCGTTCTGGCTGCCACTGCAATGTTTACCGTTGCGGGCTGCTCGTCTAATCAGGCAGTTAAAACCACCGACGGCCGCACCATCGTCACCGATGGCAAACCTCAGGTGGATGATGATACCGGTCTGGTGTCGTATAAAAACGCCGAAACCGGTCAAACCGAGCAGATTAACCGCGACCAGGTGAAATCCATGGGTGAGCTGGATAACTAATTCAGAATTCTGACGTAAGCCCGTCAATAATATTCACTATTAGCCTGTTGAATTACTGACTACACTCTTTTGTTAAAAGAAAGCAGTAACAACAGGCTAATCAATGATTCTGATAATTTACGCGCACCCCTATCCGCAGCACTCGCATGCGAATAAGCGGATGCTTGAGCAGGTAAGGACGCTTGATAACGTAGAGATACGTTCCCTCTATCAACTCTATCCCGACTTTAATATCGATATCGCCGCCGAACAGGAGGCGCTTTCTCGTGCCGATCTGATTATCTGGCAGCATCCCATGCAGTGGTACAGCACGCCTCCGCTGTTGAAGCTGTGGATCGATAAAGTCTTCTCTCACGGTTGGGCATATGGTCATAACGGTCATGCGCTGAAGGGGAAAAGCCTGATGTGGGCCGTGACGACCGGCGGCGGTGAAAGCCACTTTGATATCGGCTCCTTCCCCGGCTTTGAGGTGCTGGCGCAGCCGCTACAGGCGACCGCGCTCTATTGTGGTTTGAACTGGCTGCCTCCTTTTGCGATGCACTGTACCTTTATTTGCGACGATGAAACCTTGCAGGCACAGACTCGCCACTACAAACAACGCTTACTTGAGTGGCAGGAGACGCACAATGGATAGCCATACGCTGATACAGGCACTGATTTATCTCGGCGCGGCGGCATTGATTGTCCCTGTGGCGGTTCGACTGGGGCTGGGATCCGTGCTCGGCTATCTGATTGCCGGGTGCGTGATTGGACCCTGGGGCCTTCGTCTGGTCACCGATGCCGAAGCGATACTGCATTTCGCTGAAATTGGCGTGGTGCTGATGCTGTTTGTGATTGGTCTGGAGCTGGATCCGCAGCGCTTATGGAAATTGCGTGCTTCCGTGTTTGGCGGCGGCGCGCTACAGATGGTGGCGTGTGGCCTGCTGCTGGGCGGGTTCTGCATCCTGCTGGGGATGGACTGGAAAGTGGCCGGGCTGATCGGCATGACGCTGGCGCTCTCCTCGACGGCCATTGCCATGCAGGCGATGAATGAGCGTAACCTGACGGTCTCCCAGATGGGCCGCAGCGCGTTCTCGGTGCTGCTGTTCCAGGACATTGCCGCCATCCCGCTGGTGGCGATGATCCCGCTGCTGGCCGCCAGCGGAGCATCAACGACGCTTGGCGCATTTGCACTCTCGGCGCTGAAAGTCGTCGGTGCTCTGATGCTGGTGGTCCTGCTTGGCCGATACGTCACCCGTCCACTGCTGCGCTTTGTTGCGCGCTCGGGCCTGCGCGAAGTGTTCAGTGCCGTTGCGTTATTCCTGGTGTTTGGCTTCGGTCTGCTGCTGGAAGAAGCCGGGCTGTCGATGGCAATGGGCGCCTTCCTGGCAGGCGTTCTGCTGGCAAGCTCCGAATACCGCCACGCGCTGGAAAGCGATATCGAGCCGTTTAAAGGCTTGCTGCTGGGGCTGTTTTTCATCGGCGTCGGGATGTCCGTCGACTTCGGCACGCTGGCCACGCATCCGCTGCGGATTGTTATCCTGCTGGTGGGTTTCCTGGTCATTAAAATGGCGGTACTGTGGCTGGTTGCCCGTCCTCTGAAGGTGCCAGGTAAACAACGTCGCTGGTTTGCCGCGCTGCTGGGGCAGGGGAGTGAATTCGCATTTGTGGTGTTTGGTGCAGCGCAGATGGCGAAGGTGCTCGATCCCGAGTGGGCCAAAGCGTTAACGCTAGCCGTGGCATTATCGATGGCCGCCACGCCTATCCTGCTGGTGCTGCTGACGCGTCTGGAAAAATCGGACAGCGAACAGGGGCGTGAAGCCGATGAGATTGACGAAGAACAGCCGCGAGTGATTATCGCTGGATTCGGGCGCTTCGGGCAGATCACCGGCCGTTTGCTGCTCTCCAGCGGCGTTAAAATGGTCATTCTCGATCACGATCCTGACCACGTAGAAACCCTGCGTAAATTCGATATGAAAGTATTCTATGGTGATGCTACCCGCGTCGATTTGCTGGAGTCGGCCGGGGCTGCGAAAGCCGAGGTGCTGATCAATGCCATTGACGATCCGCAAACCAGTCTGCAGCTGGTTGAGCTGGTCAAAGAGCATTTCCCTGACCTGACGATTATCTCCCGCGCGCGCGATGTGGATCACTACATCCAGCTGCGACAGGCTGGCGTCGTAGCGCCGGAGCGTGAAACCTTCGAAGGTGCGCTTAAATCTGGTCGAATGGCGCTGGAAAGCCTGGGGCTGGGGGCGTATGAGGCGCGTGAGCGTGCCGATCTGTTCCGCCGCTTTAACACCGGAATGGTCGAGGAGATGGTGGAGATGGCGAGCAGCACGGCTTCAGACCGGGCAGCTGTGTTTAAACGTACCAGCGCGATGCTGACTGAAATTATTAACGAGGACCGCAATCACCTGTCGCTTACCCAGCGTCACGGCTGGCAAGGAACGGAAGAGGGCAAGCACACCGGGGATCCTCAGGATGAACCGGAAAGTAAACCGTCCGCGTGAAGTGGAGTTGCCAGCAATATTAAAAAATTTCTGTTTCTTTACCCTGCCGCCAGTCGACGAAAGATTAAGCTTTCCGTATAGTGGCGGCAATTTTTTGCATCCGGGAAATTTTCAATGATCAGTCTGATTGCAGCGCTGGCGGTAGACCGCGTTATCGGCATGGAAAATGCCATGCCGTGGAACCTGCCTGCCGATCTCGCATGGTTTAAACGTACGACGTTAAACAAGCCGGTAGTGATGGGCCGCCTGACCTGGGAGTCGATTGGTCGTCCATTACCGGGCCGTAAGAATATTGTGATCAGTAGCCAGCCTGGCACTGACGATCGCGTTCAGTGGGTGAAATCCGTTGATGAAGCGATTGCCGCCTGTGGTGATGCTGAAGAGATCATGGTGATCGGCGGCGGACGCGTGTATGAGCAGTTCCTGCCAAAAGCGCAGAAATTGTATCTGACCCACATTGATGCGGAAGTGGAAGGGGATACCCATTTCCCGGATTACGATCCGGACGAGTGGGAATCGGTATTCAGCGAATTCCACGATGCGGATGCACAGAACTCACATAGCTACTGCTTCGAAATTCTGGAACGTCGTTAAGTGATTTTCCCTCTCCCACAGGGAGAGGGAATAACGTATCAGGAGGCGACAGCCTCACCTTCTCCTAAGTCCAGCTGTCGGTTGGACGGCTGTACGAAGTACGTTTTATCTTCCCACCGTAAGCAGGTTAACTCCCCACCCCAGCAGCATCCGGTATCCAGACCGTAAATCCCTTCCGGCGTCCCTTTACCTTCCAGCGCCGCCCAGTGACCAAACACGACGCTGTACTCGCTTGTCACCGGTCCCGGAATGGCAAACCACGGTTTCAGCGGTGCAGGCGCGCTTTCCGGCGTCTCTTTGGAATACATGTCCAGCTGTCCGTTCGGGAAGCAGAAACGCATACGGGTGAAGGCGTTGGTGATAAAACGCAGACGGGCCAGACCGCTGAGATCCTCGCTCCAGTGGTTCGGCATATCGCCGTACATGGCATCGAGGAAGAAAGGATACGAGTCGCTTGCCAGCACCGCCTCAACATCGCGCGCGCAGGCTTTTGCCGTCTCGAGATCCCATTGTGGCGTGATCCCGGCATGGGCCATGACCAGCTTTTTCTCTTCATCGATCTGCAGCAGCGGCTGACGACGCAGCCAGTTGATCAGATCGTCCGCGTCCGGTGCTTCAAGCAGGGGGGTAATACGATCTTTCGGTTTATTGCGGCTGATCCCGGCGAATACCGCCAGCAGATGCAGATCGTGATTGCCCAGAACCATGCGCACGCTGTCGCCCAGTGATTTAACGAAACGTAAAACCTCAAGGGAGCCCGGGCCACGCGCCACTAAATCGCCCGTCAGCCACAGCATGTCCTGTCCTGGCGTAAAGTCGACCTGCTTTAATAATGCGATCAGTTCATCGTAGCAACCGTGAACGTCGCCAATCAGATATGTAGACATTGGATTAATGAATGAATGTTGTAACGGCGAGACGGAATACGGGAATGGCAACGCGGAAGCCATTGCCATCGACGTCGACCATTTCATAATGGCCTTGCATGGTACCCATTGGCGTTTCGATCACCGCGCCGCTGGTGTACTGATATTCTTCGCCAGGAGCGATATGCGGTTGTTCACCCACCACGCCTTCGCCCTGGACTTCAATTTCACGACCATTGCCGTTCGTGATAAGCCAATAGCGCCCGCGCAGCTGCACGGGCATCCGCCCCAGATTGCGGATGGTCACGGTGTAAGCAAAGACAAAACGTTCTTCATCCGGTGAGGACTGCGATTCAACATAGACGCTTTGTACATGGACACATACGCGGGGCGAATCAATCATGGCTTAACTCTCCTTCGGCGGCGCATTTTCGCTGATGTAATTAGCCAGCTTGCAGTACTGCTCTACGGAAATGTTTTCCGCTCGCATTGCCGGGTCGATCCCCAGCTCGGCTAACACCTCAACGGTAAATGAGTTGCTCAGGCTGTTACGGATCGTTTTACGACGCTGGTTAAAGGCCTCTGTGGTGACGCGGCTCAGTACACGCAGATCTTTTACCGGGTACGGTTTCGTTTTGTGCGGCACAAGGCGCACAACCGCAGAGTCTACTTTCGGTGGCGGTGTGAACGCTGACGGCGGTACTTCGAGTACCGGGATCACGTTGCAGTAATATTGTGCCATCACGCTTAAACGACCATACGCTTTACTGTTCGGGCCTGCAACCAGACGGTTAACAACCTCTTTTTGCAACATGAAGTGCATGTCGGCAATGGCATCAGTATAGCTAAACAGGTGGAACATCAGCGGGGTGGAAATGTTGTACGGCAGGTTACCGAACACGCGCAGCGGCTGGCCCATTTTCTCTGACAGTTCGCCAAAGTTCATGGTCATGGCATCCTGCTGATAAATGGTCAACTTCGGCCCGAGGAACGGATGTGTTTGCAGGCGTGCGGCCAGATCGCGGTCCAGCTCGATAACCGTGAGTTCGTCAAGGCGTTCGCCTACTGGCTCGGTCAGTGCGGCAAGGCCCGGGCCGATTTCGACCATCGCCTGACCTTTTTGCGGATTAATAGCCGAGACAATGCTTTCGATCACGAACTGATCGTTAAGGAAGTTTTGCCCGAAACGTTTACGGGCTAAGTGGCCCTGATGGACTCGATTAGTCATTGAGTATTAACAATCATTTTGATGGCGAGATTAAGCGCCGTAATAAAACTGCCGACATCCGCTTTCCCCTGGCCTGCCAGATCCAGCGCAGTACCGTGGTCAACGGACGTTCGAATAAAGGGTAAACCGAGGGTGATATTCACGCCGCGGCCAAAGCCCTGGTATTTTAGCACGGGGAGGCCCTGATCGTGGTACATCGCGAGCACGGCGTCGGCATTATCCAGGTATTTGGGCTGGAAAAGGGTGTCCGCAGGCAGTGGCCCGCTGAGATTCATCCCTTTTTCCCGCATTTCGTTGAGCACCGGAATGATGGTGTCGATCTCTTCGGTGCCCATGTGTCCGCCTTCGCCCGCATGCGGATTCAGGCCACAAACCAGCACGTGCGGCTGCGGGATGCCGAATTTCGTCTGCAGATCGTGATGCAAAATCCCGATGATCTCGCGCAGGAGTTCAGGGGTGATGGCATCAGGAATGGCTTTGATGGGCAGATGGGTGGTCACCAGCGCGACACGCATCTCTTCCGTCGCCAGCATCATCACCACTTTCGGACTGTGCGAACGTTCTTCAAAGAACTCGGTGTGTCCGGTAAAGGGGATCCCCGCGTCGTTGATAACGCCTTTATGCACCGGACCGGTGATCAGCGCCGCGAACTCGCCGTTCAGGCAGCCGTCGCAGGCGCGCGCCAGCGTCTCGACAACGTAGCGCCCGTTTTCAGTGCTGAGTTGACCGGGGACGACAGGGGTGCGAAGAGGAACCGACAGAAGCGTGAGGGTGCCCGCTTGCTGCGGTACGGGCTGCTGGCCTTCAACATAAGGGAGGAGCGTTAAAGGCAGACCGAGCAATGTTGCCCGGTCTTGTAACAGTGTTGCATCTGCGCAGACAACCAGTTCCACCGGCCAGCTGCGCTGGGCGAGCTGGACGACGAGGTCAGGCCCAATCCCGGCGGGCTCGCCGGGCGTGATCACAACACGATGCTGTTTCATCAGTTGCTCAGCACTTTCACGTAAGCGCTGGCGCGTTGTTCCTGCATCCAGGTTGCCGCTTCTTCAGAGAATTTGCGGTTGAACAGCATACGGTAAGCTCTGTCTTTCTGGGCCGCATCGGTTTTATCGACGTTGCGGGTATCCATCAGTTCAATCAGATGCCAGCCGAAGGAAGAGTGCACAGGTGCGCTCAGCTGACCTTTGCTCATTCTCGTCAACGCGTCGCGGAAAGCCGGATCGTAGATATCGGCCGCAGCCCAGCCCAGATCGCCACCCTGGTTAGCAGAGCCTGGATCCTGAGAGAACTCTTTTGCCGCATTCGCAAAGGAGGTTTTGCCGCTCTTGATGTCAGCTGCAATCTGTTCCAGCTTCGCACGCGCCTGATCGTCAGTCATGATCGGAGACGGTTTCAGCAGAATGTGGCGAGCGTGAACTTCCGTGACGGAAATGCTCTGGCTCTGACCGCGCAGATCGTTCACTTTCAGAATGTGGAAGCCTACACCTGAACGGATTGGACCGACGATGTCCCCTTTCTTCGCCGTGCTCAGCGCCTGGGCAAAGAGGGATGGCAGTTCCTGAATACGGCCCCAGCCCATCTGGCCGCCTTTCAGCGCCTGCTGGTCAGCAGAATAGGTGATGGCCAGCTTGCCAAAGTCACCGCCGTTACGCGCCTGCTCAACGATAGAACGCGCCTGGCTTTCCGCTTCAGCCGCCTGATCGGAGGTTGGGTTTTCCGGAAGCGGGATCAAAATGTGGCTCAGGTTCAGTTCGGTGCTGGCATCGTTCTGGTTACCCACCTGCTTAGCCAGCGCGTCCACTTCCTGAGGCAGGATGGTGACGCGGCGACGCACTTCGTTGTTACGCACTTCTGAAATCAGCATCTCTTTACGGATCTGATTACGGTAAGTGGCGTAGCTGATGCCATCGTAGGCCAGACGGCTGCGCATCTGGTCCAGGGTCATATTGTTCTGTTTCGCAATGTTCGTGATCGCCTGATCGAGCTGCTCGTCAGAGACCTTCACACCCATTTTTTGACCCATCTGCAGGACGATCTGATCCATGATCAGACGTTCCAGGATCTGGTGGCGCAGCGTTGCGTCATCCGGAAGCTGCTGACCTGCCTGGCCCGAATTGAGCTTTACAGACTGCATTAAACCGTCAACGTCACTTTCAAGCACGACGCCGTTGTTAACCACAGCGGCGACTTTATCAACAACCTGGGGGGCCGCGAAGCTAGTATTCGCAACCATGGCGACACCGAGCAGCAGCGTTTTCCAGTTCTTCATACTTTTTCCATTTCAATTAACCGCAAAGCGGATTATGTTGCAAATCAAGCACATTACAAGGAACTGCGGTAAGGCAGAATGTTCGAGCGCAGCATCTGCTGCGTGCCCAGACCGTAGTTGGAACTCAGGCCGCGCAGCTCGACATTAAAGCCAATCACGTTATCGTATTTGCCCTGACTGTTTTGAGTATCCCAGCCGTTAAGTTTGCGTTCGTAGCCGACACGCAGCGCGTAACAGCAGGAGTTATATTGCAGACCTAGCATCTGGTCAGCGGGTTTTTGGGCATTCGTGTCATAGTAGTAGGCTCCGACGATTGACCAACGATCGGCGATTGGCCAGCTCGCGGCGCCACCCACCTGCGAAATCCCGTCTTTGTACTGGTCAGCATTGGCGTAGTTCGGCAATGTCGCCTGAATATATTCCGGGCTGGCATAACGGTACGTCAACTGCACCATACGGTCTTCATCACGACGGTATTCAATGGCAGCACTGCCCGTTGCGATGTTATCCAGTCGAGTATCGTACTGAACACCACCGCGCAGACCCCAACGATCGGTCATGCGCCAGTAGGTATCACCTGCCCACACCAGTGAACCCGTTTTGTTGTCTTTCTCCCAGTTAATGTCGTCATCACCGGTACGAGACTCGGTGAAATAGTAGATTTGACCAACAGAAACGTTAAAACGTTCAACGGCAGATTCATCATAAACGCGCGTTGTGACGCCGGTCGTTAACTGGTTAGCTGACGCAATACGGTCGAGACCCCCATAGGTCCGGTCACGGAACAGGCCGCTGTAGTCAGACTGCAGGAAAGAGGAGTCGTAGTTCTGAATTTTGCTCTGATCGCGATAAGGGACGTAGAGATACTGCATACGCGGTTCAAGCGTCTGGGTATACCCATCAGACAGCAGGCCCATATCGCGTTCGAAAATCAGCTTCCCGTCCATCTTGAACTGAGGAAGCGTACGGTTTACCGATTCGTCAAGATCGGTGCCATAGCGATTGTTGTACCAGTCGACATTTTTCTGCTGGTAATGCGTCGCCATCAGTTTGGCTTCGGTGTTCAGGCTTGCCCAGTCGTTCGACAAAGGTAAGTTAATGGTTGGTTCGAGATGAAGACGCGTAGCCTCTGGCATGTCCGAGTTGGTGTTGACGAAGTGCACCGCCTGGGCGTAGACGCGGGTGTCGAAAGGACCGACATCGTTCTGATACCAGTTGACGTCCAGCTGCGGTTCAGCACCATAGGTGCTGGCCGTTTGGGTGTTAAAGACCTGGAACTGCTTGGTCGACACCGTGGCGTTAAAGTTCTCAATGGCGTAGCCCACGCTGAATTTCTGCGTGGCGTAGCCGTCCGTACTGGAACCGTATTTTGAGTCAAAGTCGTTGAAATAATACGGATCGCTAACTTTGGTATAGTCGACGTTGAAGCGCCAGACCTGATCCATCACCCCGGCATGCTGCCAGTAATACATCCAGCGGTGTTTATCACCTTCGGTGGGGTGCTCGTCCTGGAAGACTTTGTCCGATGGCAGATAATCAAACTCCATCAAACCGGCACCCGCTTTGGTCAGATAGCGGAACTCGTTTTCCCACATGATGTTACCGCGCTTATGGATATAGTGCGGCGTGATCGTCGCATCCATGTTTGGCGCGATATTCCAGTAATACGGCAGGTAGAACTCAAAGTAGTTCGAGGTGCTGTATTTGGCATTCGGGATCAAGAAACCGGAACGTCGTTTGTCGCCTACGGGAAGCTGCAGGTAAGGGCTGTAGAAAACAGGGACCGGGCCGAGCTTAAAGCGGGCGTTCCAGATCTCCGCGACCTGTTCTTCACGATCGTGAATAACTTCACTGCCCACCACGCTCCAGGTATTCGAGCCCGGCAGACAGGAGGTGAAGGAACCGTTTTCCAGAATCGTATAGCGGTTTTCACCGCGCTGTTTCATCAGGTCAGCTTTACCGCGCCCCTGACGACCCACCATCTGGTAATCACCCTCCCAGACGTTGGTATCTTTTGTATTCAGATTTGACCAGGCTTTCGGACCTTTCAGGATGACCTGGTTGTCGTCATAGTGCACATTACCCAGCGCATCCACCGTACGTACTGGCGCAGCCGCACCTTCTGGTTGCTTCTGATGCAATTGCACTTCATCTGCCTGCAGACGGCTATTGCCCTGGTTAATATCGACATTGCCCGTAAAGGTGGCATTGTCAGGATAATTACCTTTTGCATTGTCGGCATTGATGGTAACCGGCAAGTCATTCGTATCGCCCTCAACCAGTGGACGATCGTAACTTGGGACGCCAAGCATACATTGCGAGGCGAGATCGGCTGCCAGCCCCTGTTGGCTGTACAGAGCGGCGCCAATCATTGTGGCCAGGAGGGTGGGGATACGTTTTTTCATACGTTGTATTTTATTGTTCCGTCATCAGTGGCTACGGCTTACAAACGCTCAGAGACTATCTTACTCATCAGCGCAGTACCAGCGTTAATCCTGCCCGTTTGCGTGCCAGAGTGTTAGGCTCGCTATCGAATGACGAGTATGATAATGCAAATTATAGGCGATGTCCCTCAATTGACCGTGGCGCGACCACTGTAATGATGGCGTTGCGTCGAACCAGGAACATGACTATTCGGGGAGTATATGCAGTATTGGGGTAAAATCATCGGCGTTGCGTTCGCATTAATCATGGGCGCTGGCTTTTGGGGCGTGGTACTGGGCCTTATTATCGGCCATATGTTTGATAAGGCACGCAGCCGCAAAATGGCCTGGTTCGCCAACCAGCGCGAGCGTCAGTCGCTCTTTTTCTCCACCACCTTTGAGGTGATGGGGCATTTAACCAAATCAAAAGGGCGCGTCACCGAAGCCGATATTCAGATTGCCAGCGTATTCATGGATCGCATGAATCTGCACGGTGAATCTCGCGTGGCGGCGCAAAATGCGTTTCGTATCGGTAAAGCGGATAACTATCCGCTGCGTGAAAAAATGCGTCAGTTCCGCAGCATCTGCTTCGGACGTTTTGATTTAATTCGGATGTTTCTGGAGATCCAAATTCAGGCGGCCTTCGCCGATGGCTCCCTTCATCCCAATGAGCGGGACGTTTTATACGTCATTGCTGAAGAACTGGGGATCTCCCGCATGCAGTTCGACCAGTTCCTGCGCATGATGCAGGGTGGCGCGCAGTTTGGCGGGGGTTACCAGCAGCAATCCTCCGGTGGCGGCTGGCAGCAGACGCAGCGTGGCCCGACGCTGGAAGATGCCTGCAACGTGCTTGGCGTAAAGCCTTCTGACGATCAGACCACGATCAAGCGTGCCTATCGTAAGCTCATGAGCGAGCATCATCCGGACAAGCTGGTCGCGAAAGGTTTACCGCCAGAGATGATGGAGATGGCGAAGCAGAAAGCGCAGGAAATTCAGAAAGCCTACGAGCTGATAAAAGAGCAAAAAGGTTTTAAATAAAAAATGGCCCGATGATATCGGGCCATTTTTTTTAGAAGTCCACGGGAGCCTTAAAGGTCATCGCATTGCCAAAAACCGGATGGGTAATGGTGAGGGTCTGCGCATGCAGCAGCAGGCGCGGAGCCAGCGCCAGCGCTTCTGGCGGCGCGTAAAACCGGTCTCCCAGAATCGGGTGGCCCAGGGCGAGCATATGCACGCGCAGCTGGTGGGAGCGCCCGGTAATCGGCTTAAGCAGGACGCGCGCGGTGTTATCCGGCGCGTATTCCAGCACTTCATACTCGGTTTGCGCCGCCTTGCCGGTTTCATAGCACACCTTCTGCTTTGGCCGGTTCGGCCAGTCGCAGATCAGCGGTAGATCCACCAGACCTTCCGCCGTCGCCGGATGGCCCCAGACGCGCGCGACGTACTGCTTTTTCGGTTCGCGCTCGCGGAACTGGCGTTTCAGCTCGCGTTCCGCTTCTTTATGCAGAGCCACCACAATCACGCCGCTGGTGGCCATGTCGAGGCGATGGACGGACTCCGCCTGCGGATAATCGCGCTGAATACGCGTCATCACGCTGTCTTTGTGCTCGTCCAGACGCCCCGGCACGGACAACAGGCCGCTTGGCTTGTTGACCACCATAATGTGCTCATCCTGATAAAGGATGACCAGCCAGGGATCCTGAGGGGGATTGTAGGGCTCCATCACCATCTTGCGCTCCGTTTACTGATGCGTCACAACGATGAGACGCAGTGCGTCCAGACGCCAGCTTGCCTGATCCAGGCTCTCCAGCACCTGCTGACGATTGCTTTCAATCGCCGCCAGTTCATCATCACGAATGTTCGGGTTAACCGCTTTTAACGCTTCCAGTCGAGAAAGCTCTGCTGAGAGCTTCTCGTCGGCTTCGCTGCGTGCCGCATCAATCAATTCACGAGCAGCTTTTTCAACCTGGGTTTCACCCAGTTGCAGAATGGCGTGCACGTCCTGCTGAACGGCGTTGACCAGCTTGCTGCCGGTGTGACGGTTAACCGCGCTCAGCTGACGGTTGAAGCTCTCGAACTCGACCTGCGCGGCCAGGTTAGTACCGTTTTTATCCAGCAGCAGACGCACCGGCGTCGGCGGCAGGAAGCGGGTGAGCTGCAGTTGTTTTGGCGCCTGCGCTTCCACAACGTAGATCAGTTCGACCAGCAGGGTGCCCACTGGCAGCGCCTTGTTTTTCAACAGGGAGATGGTGCTGCTGCCGGTATCGCCGGAGAGGATCAGATCCAGACCGTTGCGGATCAGCGGGTGCTCCCAGGTAATGAACTGGGCGTCTTCGCGAGACAGCGCCACATCACGTTCGAAGGTGATCGTGCAGCCATCTTCCGGCAGGCCCGGGAAATCCGGAACCAGCATATGATCCGACGGCGTGAGGACGATCATGTTCTCGCCGCGATCGTCCTGGTTGATCCCGACGATGTCGAACAGGTTCATGGAGAAGCTGATTAAACTGGTGTCGTCATCCTGCTCTTCGATGCTTTCCGCCAGCGCCTGCGCTTTTTCGCCGCCGTTGGAGTGGATCTCCAGCAGACGGTCGCGGCCCTGCTCCAGCTGCGCTTTCAGCGCATCGTGCTTCTCACGGCAGGACTTGATCAGCTCATCAAACCCTTCCGCGTTTTCCGGCGCGGCCAGGTAGCCGATCAGATCGCCATGCACCTGATCGTAAATCGTGCGGCCCGTCGGGCAGGTATGTTCAAACGCATCCAGACCTTCGTGGAACCAGCGTACCAGCACGGACTGCGCGGTTTTTTCCAGGTAAGGAACGTGGATCTGAATATCATGTGCCTGACCGATACGATCCAGACGCCCGATACGCTGCTCCAGCAGATCCGGGTTAAACGGCAGATCGAACATCACCAGGTTGCTGGCGAACTGGAAGTTACGGCCTTCAGAGCCGATCTCCGAGCACAGCAGCACCTGCGCACCGCTGTCCTCTTCCCCGAACCACGCTGCCGCACGGTCGCGCTCGACGATGGACATGCCTTCGTGGAACACGGCAGCGCGAATACCTTCACGCTCGCGGAGGACTTGCTCCAGCTGCAGCGCGGTGGCCGCTTTGGCGCAGATCACCAGCACCTTCTGGGAGCGGTGGGCGGTCAGATAGCCCATCAGCCACTCCACGCGCGGGTCAAAGTTCCACCAGGTGCCGGTATCACCTTCAAATTCCTGGTAGATTTGTTCCGGATAAAGCATGTCGCGGGCGCGCTCTTCCTGGGTTTTGCGCGCACCCATAATGCCGGAGACTTTAATTGCCGTCTGATACTGCGTCGGCAGCGGCAGTTTAATCGTATGCAGTTCGCGTTTCGGGAAACCTTTGACGCCGTTACGGGTGTTGCGGAACAGCACGCGGCTGGTGCCGTGGCGATCCATCAGCATGTCGATCAACTCTTTGCGCGCGGATTCCGCGTTGTCGCTGTCGCTGTTGGCAGCCTGCAGAAGCGGCTCGATATCCTGCTCGCCAATCAGATCGCTCAGGGTGTTCAGCTCATCGTTAGAGAGACGATTGCCCGCCAGCAGCAGGGCGACGGCATCGGCAACCGGGCGGTAGTTCTTCTGCTCTTCGACAAACTGCTCGAAATCGTGAAAACGGTTTGGATCGAGCAGGCGCAGACGGGCGAAGTGACTCTCAAGACCCAGCTGCTCCGGCGTTGCGGTCAGCAGCAGAACGCCAGGCACGCGCTCAGCAAGCTGCTCGATAGCCATATATTCGCGGCTCGGCGCATCTTCGCTCCAGACCAGGTGGTGCGCTTCGTCGACCACCATAATGTCCCACTCGGCGTCGCAGAGGTGCTCCAGGCGCTGCTTGCTGCGGCGCACGAAGTCCAGCGAACAGATGACCAGCTGTTCGGTTTCAAACGGGTTGTCGGCGTCGTGCTGCGCTTCAGCATAACGTTCGTCGTCGAACAGGGAGAAGCGCAGGTTGAAGCGGCGCAGCATCTCAACCAGCCACTGGTGCTGCAGGGTTTCCGGTACCACGATCAGCACGCGCTCGGCAGCGCCAGAAAGCAGCTGTTGATGCAGGATCATGCCCGCTTCGATGGTTTTACCCAGGCCCACTTCATCGGCCAGCAGCACGCGAGGCGCGTGGCGACGGCCCACGTCATGGGCGATGTTCAGCTGGTGAGGGATCAGGCTGGTGCGCTGGCCGCGCAGGCCGCTCCACGGCATGCGGTACTGTTCGCTCTGGAACTTACGCGCGCGATAGCGCAGAGAGAAGCGATCCATACGGTCAATTTGCCCGGCAAACAGGCGGTCCTGCGGCTTACTGAACACCAGTTTGCTGTCGAGCAGTACTTCACGCAGGATGACATTGGCCTCATCCGTATCAAGACGAGTACCAATGTAGGCGAGCAGTCCATTCTCTTCTTTTACGTCTTCAATCTTGAGCTGCCAGCCGTCATGGCTGGTCACGGTGTCGCCCGGATTGAACATCACGCGGGTAACAGGGGAGTCATTGCGAGCGTACAGACGGTTTTCACCGGTGGCAGGGAAGAGGAGGGTAACCATGCGCGCATCGACGGCAACGACGGTTCCCAATCCAAGTTCGCTTTCTGTATCGCTGATCCAGCGTTGACCAAGTGTAAAAGGCATAGTTGTTCGGCTCTAATCTTTAATTGCAGGCAATAGTTCAACCACCGTCAAAAAGACGGTCATCGAAAAATGGGTCCGGGAATGGAAAGGGCGCTATGGTACTGGATGGCAGCCATTTCGTCACGCGTCAAAATAGGCCAAGTTGCCCTGTCACTAGTGTAGCAAAATCATCATTGATGAAGGGCAAAATTCCCTCCGCGACCGGCTGAAGCTGGCGCGTCAGATAATGATCGTAATCGAGCGGCGATTGCTGGTAATCAACCGGTTCCGGGCCGCTGGTGGTCCAGACATATTTGATTGTGCCACGGTTTTGATACTGCGGCGCGCGGCCCCGCCGCACGTTCTCTTCATCCGCCAGTCGCGCGGCGCGCACATGGGGCGGCACATTACGCTGGTACTCCGCCAGCGGGCGGCGCAGGCGCTTGCGATACACCAGCTGTGCGTCAAGTTCGCCCGCCATCAGGCTGGCAATGGTTTCGCGGATGTAGTCCTGATACGGCTCATTGCGGAAGACCCGCAGGTAGAGGGTTTGCTGGAACTGCTGCGCCAGCGGCGTCCAGTCGGTGCGCACCGTCTCCAGCCCTTTAAAGACCATCCGCTGCGCGTCGCCCTCCTGAATCAGCCCGGCGTAGCGCTTCTTGCTGCCCTGATCGGTGCCGCGAATGGTGGGCATTAAAAAGCGGGCAAAATGGGTTTCAAACTCCAGCTCCAGCGCGCTGGTTAACCGCTCTTTTTGCAAATGCTTGCCCCACCAGTCGTTCACAAAGGCGACCAGCGCTTTGCCGATTTGCGCTGCGTCGTCTTCTGAATGCGTGCCCTTAAGCCACACAAAGGTGGAGTCCGTGTCGCCGTAGATGACGTCATAGCCACGGGACTCAATCAGCGCTTTGGTCTGGCGCATAATCTCGTGTCCGCGCATTGTGATGGAGGAGGCCAGTCGCGGGTCGAAGAAGCGGCAGGCGCTGGTACCCAGCACGCCGTAAAAGGCGTTCATGATGATTTTCAGCGCCTGAGAAAGGGGCTTATTGCCGTGGCGCTTGGCCTCATCGCGGCCGTGCCAGATGTTGCCCACGATTTCAGGCAGACAGTGTTTTTCCCGCGAGAAGCGTGCGCCGAGGAAGCCTTCGGTGCTGCGTTCATCGTCCGGCTGCGCCATGCCCTCAACCAGCCCGACGGGATCGATCAGGAAGGTGCGGATAATCGACGGGTAGAGGCTTTTGTAATCCAGCACCAGCACCGAGTCATACAATCCTGGCCGGGAGTCCATCACGTACCCGCCGGGACTGGCCTGCGGCGGCACGTCCCCGAGGTTGGGGGCAACGTACCCTGCCCGGTGCATTCGCGGAAAATAGAGGTGGCTAAAGGCCGCCACGGAGCCGCCGTGTCTGTCCGCCGCGAGTCCGTTCACCGTCGCGCGCTCCAGCAGGAACGGCATGATCTCGGTTTTATGGAATATCTGCGTGACCAGCTCGCAGTCTTTCAGGTTATAGGTGGCGAGCGCAGGTTTATCTTCGTTAAAACGGCGGTCGATCTCGTCCATTCGGTCCCAGGGGTTGTCGATGGATTTGCCTTCGCCAAGCAGCTCCTGCGCGACCGCTTCAAGGGAGAATGAAGAGAAGTTCCAGAAGGCGGACTTAAGCGCCTCGATGCCGTCAATAATCAGGCGACCGTTAGCCTGTGCAAAGAAAACACCGTTCTTAAAACCGTGCTCGCGCCATTCCAGCTCGCTGTTTCCGCGCCCCAGCATCAGCGGGATGCGGTAGCGCTCGGCGTGTTTTTGCAGCACGCGCAGGTCGAACTGCACCACGTTCCAGCCGATCAGAACATCGGGATCATAGTCGGCAAACCACTGGTTAAGCTTCTCCAGCAGCTGCGGGCGGCTGTTGACGTACTCAAGCCGGAAATCCAGCGCGGACGCATCGCCATTCGGAGGCCCGAGCATATAGACAACCCGATCGCCGCAGCCTTCCAGGCCAATGCAGTAAAGCTCGCCGTGACGGGTGGTTTCGATATCCAGGGAGACCCACTTCAGCGGCGGGCGATAATGTGGGTTAGGTTTCAGGCGAGCATTCACGACGCTGCCGTTTTGTTCGATGCCATCAACCCAGACGGGGGCGGTAATAAACCGCTCCATCAGAAAGCGTTCCGGTGGGCGGATATCCGCTTCGTAAAGCGTCACGCCCGCTTCGCGGAGCACTTTTTCATAGCGCATAAGCTGGCGGTGGGCGCGGCAGTAAAGGCCGTAAACCGGCTGGCGGTGGAAATCCTTCAACTCAAGCGGAGTGATGCGCCAGCCGTTTTCACCGCGCAGCAGCTGCTTTACCTTCTCGACGTGGGCTTCAGGAATAAAGGCCACGGATTCCTGCGGCGGCAGCGTAACGTGCAGCGGACCGTTGTCCGTCGCCAGCCAGAACGCGACCTCGGTGCCCTGAGGGGTATCCCGCCAGTGTCGGGTCAGTAAAAAGCCTTCTTGCGCCTGCGCCACGCCGTTATCCCAGAAAACAAAACCAGGCCTGATTATAGCCTGGTTGAGGTGGGTCTGCTGGGGTTTTATACAGTATCTGTTTTGCCGGATGACGCTGCGCTTATCCGGCCTACAGGCTACTGCCCGTAATACGCTTTCGCGCCGTGCTTGCGCAGATAATGCTTGTCCAGAAGGGTTTGCTGCATATCCGGGAGCTGCGGTGCCAGCTGGCGACAGAAGATCCCCATATAGGCGACCTCTTCGAGCACGATGGCGTTATGCACCGCGTCTTCCGCGTTTTTACCCCAGGCAAACGGGCCGTGGGAGTGCACCAGCACGCCGGGCATTTGCGCCGCGTCGATCCCCTGTTTTTCGAAGGTTTCAACAATCACGTTCCCCGTTTCCCACTCGTACTCACCGTTAATCTCCGCATCGGTCATCAGACGCGTGCAGGGAATGGTGCCGTAGAAGTAGTCCGCGTGGGTGGTGCCGGTCGCCGGGATGGACTGGCCCGCCTGCGCCCAGATGGTCGCATGGCGCGAATGGGTATGCACAATGCCGCCGATGGTCGGGAATGCCTGATACAGCAGGCGGTGGGTGGGCGTGTCGGAGGAGGGCTTTTTGCTGCCTTCCACTACTTCACCCGTTTCGATGCTGACCACCACCATGTCTTCTGCGGTCATTACCGCGTAATCCACGCCGGAAGGCTTGATCACGAACACGCCTTTTTCCCGGTCAACGGCGCTAACGTTGCCCCAGGTCAGGGTCACCAGGTTATGTTTCGGCAGCGCCAGGTTAGCTTCGAGCACCTGACGTTTGAGATCGTCTAACATTATTGTCTCCTGCCGGATGGCGCTTCGCTTATCCGGCCTACGGTTCCGTAGGCCCGGTAAACGCAGTGCCACCGGGCATTCAGGGCTTAGCGTTTTGAACCGTAATAGACTTCGTTCCAGCGCAGCGCGTCCTTGAAGGCGGGCAGGCGGGTATCGTTATCAATGACGGTCAGTTCTATATCGTGCAGTTCCGCGAACTGACGCATATCGTTCAGATCCAGCGCGTGGCTGAACACCGTATGGTGCGCGCCGCCGGCCAGGATCCAGGCCTCTGAGGCGGTTGGCAGGTCAGGCTGTGCTTTCCACAGGGCGTTGGCGACCGGCAGTTTCGGCAGAGAATGTGGGGTTTCAACCGCATCGACGCAGTTCACCAGCAGGCGGAAACGATCGCCGAGGTCGATCAGGCTGGCGTTGATGGCCGGGCCGGTGCGGGTGTTGAAGATCAGACGCGCCGGATCGGCTTTACCACCGATGCCGAGATACTGTACGTCGAGGATCGGTTTCTCTTCGACGGCGATTGTCGGACACACTTCCAGCATGTGCGAGCCGAGCACCAGGTCGTTGCCGTTTTCGAAGTGGTAGGTGTAGTCCTCCATAAAGGAGGTGCCGCCCTGCAGACCGGTCGACATCACCTTCATGATGCGAAGCAGAGCGGCAGTTTTCCAGTCGCCTTCGCCCGCAAAGCCGTAGCCCTGCTGCATCAGACGTTGTACCGCCAGACCCGGCAGCTGTTTCAGACCGTGGAGGTCTTCAAAGGTGGTGGTAAAAGCGTGGAAGCCGCCCTGTTCCAGGAAGCGCTTCATGCCCAGCTCGATGCGCGCCGCGTCCAGCACGTTCTGGCGCTTGTCGCCGTTGATTTGTGCCGCAGGCGTCAGGCGGTAGCTGCTTTCGTACTCGTCCACCAGCGCGCTTACGTCGCCATCGCTGATTTCATTCACCACCTGCACCAGGTCGCCCACGGCCCAGGTATTCACGGAGAAGCCGAACTTGATCTGCGCGGCGACTTTATCGCCGTCGGTGACCGCAACTTCACGCATGTTGTCACCAAAACGCACCACTTTCAGGTGGCGGGTGTCCTGCTTTGAGACCGCCTGACGCATCCAGGAGCCGATACGTTGTTGCGCCTTGCCATCCTGCCAGTGGCCGGTGACCACCGCGTGCTGCTGACGCATACGCGCGCCGATGAAGCCAAACTCGCGGCCGCCGTGCGCGGTCTGGTTCAGGTTCATAAAGTCCATGTCGATGCTGTCCCACGGCAGGGAGGCGTTGAACTGGGTATGGAACTGCAGCAGCGGTTTGTTGAGGATAGACAGACCGTTGATCCACATTTTTGCTGGCGAGAAGGTGTGCAGCCACACCACCAGACCGGCGCATTTATCGTCGTAGTTGGCGTCGCGGCAGATGTGAGTGATTTCGTCCGGCGTGGTACCCAGCGGTTTCAGCACCAGTTTGCACGGCAGTTTAGCTTCCGCGTTCAGCGCGTTAACCACGTGCTCCGCGTGTTTCGTCACCTGCTGCAGCGCTTCCGGTCCGTACAGATGCTGGCTGCCAATCACAAACCACACTTCAAAGTTATTAAAAATGGTCATCATCGTGTCCTTAATGGGTCAGGGTTGCCGTAGTGTCCGCGGTGCTTTTAGCCGGGGCGGCGACAGGGAGATAGTGAAGTTCGGCGCTTTTTGCCCATTGCTGGTAGCGCTGATAAAGCTGTTCGAAGCGTTGCGCCTGCTGGGCACGCGGCTGAAGGGTGTTTTCGACGGCACTCGCCATATGCTGCTGCGCGGTCGGGATGTCGGCATGGACGCCTGCGGCCACGGCGGCAAAAATCGCCGCGCCCAGGGCACAGCACTGATCGGAGGCTACAATCTGCAGCGGACGGTTCAGCACGTCGCAGCAGGCCTGCATGATCACCGGGTTTTTACGGGCGATGCCGCCCAGCGCCATCACGTTGTTCACGTCGATGCCCTGCTCGGTGAAGCACTCCATAATGGCGCGGGCGCCGAAGGCCGTTGCGGCAATCAGGCCGCCGAACAGCGCAGGCGCGTCGGTTGCCAGGTTGAGATCCGCGATCACCCCTTTCAGACGCTGGTTGGCGAACGGCGTGCGACGACCGTTAAACCAGTCCAGCACCACCGGGAGGTGATCGAGCGAGGGATTTTTCGCCCAGGCTTCGGTGAGCTGCGGCAGAAGCTGCTTTTTGCTGTCGGCTATCTGGGTTTTCAGTTCAGGATGCGCCGCCGCGAGCTGGTCCAGCGGCCAGCCCAGCACGCGGCCAAACCAGGCGTAGATATCGCCAAACGCGGACTGACCGGCTTCGAGGCCGATAAAGTCCGGCACCACGCTGCCGTCCACCTGGCCGCAGATGCCCTTCACCGCGCGGTCACCGACGGTGGCTTTATCCGCCGTCAGAATGTCGCAAGTAGACGTGCCGATAACTTTCACCAGCGTATTAGGCTGTGCACCTGCGCCCACGGCGCCCATATGGCAGTCAAAGGCGCCGCCGGAGATCGCCACGTTCTGCGGCAGGCCGAGGCGTTTCGCCCACTCTTCGCAGAGCGTGCCGACCGGAATATCGGCGGTAAAGGTGTCGGTAAACAGCGGATATGTCAGGCTCTTGTTGATAATCGGGTCGAGCTCATTGAAGAACGCGGCTGGAGGCAGGCCGCCCCAGCTTTCATGCCATAACGATTTATGCCCGGCGCTGCAGCGGCCGCGGCGGATATCCTGCGGACGCGTGGTGCCGGAGAGCAGGGCAGGCACCCAGTCGCACAGCTCAATCCACGATGCGGCTGCCTGCGCAACGGAGGCGTCGGCGCGGGTAACGTGGAGGATCTTGGCCCAGAACCATTCACTGGAATAAATCCCGCCGATGTAGCGCGAGTAGTCGGTTTTGCCCGGCTGATGGCACAGACGCGTGATGGCTTCAGCCTCCTCCACGGCGGTGTGGTCTTTCCACAGCACGAACATGGCGTTCGGGTTGTCGGCGAACTCCGGGCGCAGCGCCAGCACGCGGCCTTCGGCATCCACCGGGGCAGGCGTTGAGCCGGTGCTATCGACGCCAATCCCGACAATCTCCGCCCGCTGGGCGTCCGTCAGTTCAGCCAGGACGGTTTTGATCGCCGCTTCCATCGACTCGATATAGTCACGCGGGTGGTGGCGGAACTGGTTGTTTGGCGCATCGCAGTAGCGCCCCTCTTGCCAGCGCGGGTACCACTCAACGCTGGTTGCTATCTCCTGGCCGGACGTACAGTCCACTGCCAGCGCGCGAACCGAATCGCTGCCAAAATCGAGGCCAATCGCAATTGCCATGGTGTTGCTCCATCAAAAAACAGGTATGGAAGAACATTAGAGACTGGGGGCGAAAATCGTCAGGCAGGATCCGCTAATCTTATGGACTAAATTGCTGTTACGATTGAAAGTGTGACGCCGTGCAAATAATCAATGTGGACATTTCTGCCGCGCTTATAGACACTTTTGTTACTGCTTATCTGCTCATACTGGCGGAGAAATCAGAGAGAAAGGCTGAAACATGGCGGACGTAAAAGAGACATAATGCTTTTTGGATCTTTTTGCGGGCCATTTTTATACTGCTTTTAACGATATGGACAATTGGTTTCCTTCAGGACCGTTGGGAGTATTGAAATTATGGCTGAACCGCAAAATGATCCCCTGCTGCCGGGCTACTCGTTTAATGCTCACCTGGTGGCAGGGTTGACGCCCATTGAGGCTGAGGGCTATCTCGATTTCTATGTCGACCGACCGCTCGGAATGAAAGGGTATATTTGAACCTCACCGTGCGCGGTGAAGGGGTCATTAAAAACGGCGATCAGCAGTTTATCTGCCGCCCCGGCGATATGCTGCTGTTCCCGCCTGGGGAGATCCACCACTACGGCCGCCACCCGGATGCCAAAGAGTGGTATCACCAGTGGGTCTACTTCCGTCCGCGCGCCTACTGGCAGGAGTGGCTTTCGTGGCCCGCCATTTTTGCGCATACCGGCTTTTATCGCCCGGATGAGGCGCATCTGTCGCAGTTTCGCGAGCTGTTTGCCCAGATTATTGAGGCGGGACAGGCGGGCGGACGCTACGCCGAACTGCTGGCGATTAACCTGCTGGAACAGGTGCTGCTGCGCCGGATGGAAGCGATCAATGAATCGCTTAACCCGCCGCTGGATAACCGCGTCCGCGACGCCTGCCAGTACATCAGCGATCATCTGGCCGACAGCCAGTTTGATATTGCCAGCGTCGCCCAGCACGTTTGCCTGTCGCCTTCGCGCCTGTCGCATCTGTTCCGCCAGCAGCTTGGCGTGAGCGTGCTGAGCTGGCGCGAAGATCAGCGCATCAGCCAGGCGAAGCTGCTGCTCAGCACCACCCGAATGCCTATTGCCACCGTGGGGCGCAACGTGGGCTTCGAAGATCAGCTCTATTTCTCTCGCGTATTTAAAAAATGCACCGGGGCCAGCCCGAGCGAATTCCGTGCGGGATGTGAATAAACGGTAAACATTCAGGTGAACTTCAGGAGCATCTTGTAAACTATTCAGACAATTGATGCCTTGACGCGGTGCGGGGCGCTAAGCAGAATCGCTGATTCGTTTTCTGACCGGAATAGTTATGCAGGCATTGCTGGAACACTTTATTACCCAGTCTGTTATGTACTCGCTCATCGCCGTGGCGCTGGTGGCGTTTCTGGAATCGCTGGCGCTGGTTGGGCTGA
Source organism: Enterobacter sp. JMULE2 (assembly GCF_013337145.1). Classification (NCBI taxonomy): domain Bacteria; kingdom Pseudomonadati; phylum Pseudomonadota; class Gammaproteobacteria; order Enterobacterales; family Enterobacteriaceae; genus Enterobacter; species Enterobacter sp. JMULE2. The sequence continues at coordinate 83,150 of NZ_SGWD01000017.1, read as the reverse complement.
TCCTGCCCGGCACCGTGATGATGGCGGGGCTTGGCGCACTTATCGGCAGCGGTGAGGTTAATTTCTGGCAGGCGTGGATGGCCGGTATCGTCGGCTGTTTGCTGGGCGACTGGATCTCCTTCTGGCTGGGCTGGCGCTTTAAAAAGCCGCTGCACCGCTGGTCATTTATGAAAAAGAACAAGGCGCTGCTGGATAAAACCGAGCACGCGCTGCATCAGCACAGCATGTTCACCATCCTCGTCGGCCGCTTTGTCGGGCCAACGCGTCCGCTGGTGCCGATGGTGGCGGGAATGCTTGATCTGCCCGTTGCGAAATTTGTGGTGCCGAACATTATCGGCTGCGTCTTCTGGCCGCCGTTTTACTTCCTGCCCGGCATCCTGGCCGGAGCGGCAATTGATATTCCTGACGGAATGCAAAGCGGCGAGTTTAAGTGGCTGCTGCTGGGCACGGCGGTACTGCTGTGGCTGGCTGCGTGGCTCTGCTGGCGGCTATGGCGCAGCGCGAAAACCAGTGTCGATCGCGTGACACGCTATCTTCCGCGCTCTCGTCTTTTGTGGCTGGCTCCGCTGACGCTGGGTGTGGCCGTGGTGGCGCTGGTCGCGCTGATTCGCCACCCGCTGATGCCAGTGTACGGCGAGATTTTATTAAAAGTGGTGAGCCGTTAAGGTGTTTTCCCTCTCCCACGGGGAGAGGGCATCAGACCGCAGGAATGCCCAACAGCGAAGACGCCCCCGCTTTACCACTCAGCAGTTCTTCTGTTTTTCCATCCCACAAAATACGTCCTTCGGCAATCACCACCGATCGCGGCGCGATGCGCGCGGCATCCTCAATACTGTGCGACACCATCAGCATCGTCAGCTTCTGGCGCTGACAGACGTCCTGCACCAGGGCGAGCATCTCCTGACGCAGCGCAGGATCGAGCGCCGAGAACGGCTCATCCAGCAGCAGGACCGGCTGCTCGCGCACCAGACAGCGCGCCAGCGCCACGCGCTGACGCTGGCCGCCGGAAAGTTGGCCCGGCAGCCTGTCGATGAACTCAGCGATCCCCATCTGTGCGGCAATGATCTCCAGCTTTTGGCGCTGGGCGTCGTTCAGCTTGAGTCCCGGATGCATCCCCAGCGCGATGTTCTGTCGCACCGTCAGATGGTTAAAGAGGTTGTTTTCCTGAAACAGCATCGAGACCGGACGCTTTGCCGGCGGAGTTCGGGTATGGTCCCGGTTTTCAATCACTATCGATCCGCTCGCCGGTTGCAGAAAACCGGCAATCAAATTAAGCAGCGTACTTTTCCCCGCGCCGCTTGGGCCAAGTACGGCGATCCTCTCCCCCTGACGCACGGAGAGCGTGAAGCGCATCGGCAGATGCTGATAAAGCCAGGTTACATCAGTCAGTTCTAACATCGCGCCCCGGAAGTTTTTCGATAACGGTGAATAACGCAAAGCACAGCAGCAGCAGTAAGAGTGCCGTGACGGCCCCATCCTGGCTGCGGTAGGAGCCAATTTGCTGGTAAAGCCAGAACGGCAGGGTGCGGAAGTCTTCATTACCGAAGAGCGCCACCACGCCAAAATCCCCAATCGACAGCACGCAGGCAAAGGCCAGCGCCTGGGCGAGCGGACGTTTCAGGGCGCGGAGTTCCACCACTTTCAGCCGCTGCCAGCCCTGCATGCCCAGCGACTGACACAGCAAACCGTAGCGGCTGTTCACGTCGCGCATCGGGTTTTCCAGCACTTTGAGCGCGTAAGGAATAGCCATCAGTGCGTTGGTGAAAATCACAATGCCGTCGGCGCTTTCCGGCAGGCCGATGGTGCTGTTGAACAGCAGGAAGAAGCCCGTCGCGAGCACGATGCCCGGCATCGCCAGAATCAACATACCCGTCAGCTCCAGCATTTGCCCGGCCTTACGGGCCTGACGCGCGTAGAGTTCGCGGCTGCTCCACAGCAGCATCATGGTCAGCATGACGCACAGCAGCCCGGCAGCCAGCGCTATGCGTACCGAGGTCCAGGTTGCCTGCCAGAGCACGGGCTGTTGCAACACGGACACAAGATTGAGGTTCAGTCCGTCAACGATAACGGCCAGAAGCGGCGGCAGCAGTAGCAGGAGCGCCAACGCAATCAGGATAAAATCGATGATGCGGCTGTGCAGGCTATCCTGCGGATCGCGCCAGCCTGCTATCTGATTACTGCCGGGAGGAAGGGCTTTACTCAGCCGCTGGCTGAGCAGCACCAGCGCGAGGCAGCAAATCATCTGCACCATCGCCAGCAGCGCGGCGCGGCCCGGATCGTAGTCGTAACTCAGCGCCTGGTAGATCGCCAGCTCGATGGTGGTGGCCTGCGGCCCGCCGCCGAGTGACAGCACGGTGGCAAAGCTGGCGAAGCAGAGCATGAAGATTAATGCCGCCACGGGTGGGATCTGGCGGCGCAGCCACGGCCATTCCACGAAGCGGAAGAAAGACACGCCGCGCATGCCGAGCTGGGCGGCAATCTGACGCTGCTCACCGGGGATATTCTCCAGCGCCTGTAAAAAGAGGCGCGTCGCCATCGGCATATTGAAAAAGACGTGCGCGAGCAGAATACCCTTCAGCCCGTAGGGGGTGAAGGTCCACTCTAGCCCTGACAACGCAAAGAGCGAGGCCAGCCAGCCCTGGCGGCCGTACACGCTCAGGATGCCAAATACGGCGACCAGCACCGGCAGGATCAGCGTCATGGCGCACAGGCGCAGCAGCGCCTGCCTGCCGGGAAAACGCCGCCGATACAGTGCTCGCGCAAGAAAAATGGCCGGGATCACCGAGAGCAGGGCAGAAAGAAACGCCTGCCAGAAGGAGAACCGGATCACGTGCCAGAGGTAGCTGTCGTGCCAGAGGGCGAGCAGGTCACTCTCCGGCGCGTTAAACCACAGTGCAAGGAATGCACCCAGGCTGACCGCCACCATCAGCAGGGCGGCGAGCAGACCGGGGATTAACCAGCCGGGAATCAACGGCTGACGGCGCGTTGCCATTCACTTACCCATGCGGCACGCTGCGCGGCGACCTGCTGCGGCGTAAACTCCAGCGAGGTTGTTGGTTTGGTCAACCGATCGAAACCTGCTGGCAGCGCAACGTTAGTGACCGGATACATCCAGTTGCCCGCGGGAATGGCGTTCTGGAACGCCGGTGAAACCATAAATTTCAGGAACTTTTCGGCCAGTTCCGGCTGTTTGCTCGCAGCGGTACGCGCTGCCACTTCCACCTGCAGGTAGTGACCTTCAGCAAAATTCGCCGCAGCGTAGTTGTCTTTCTTCTCGGCGATGATGTGGTAGGCCGGAGAGGTGGTGTAGCTCAGCACCAGATCGCTTTCGCCTTTCAGGAACAGGCCATAAGCTTCGCTCCAGCCCTTGGTCACGGTGACGGTTTTGGCGGCCAGTTTTTGCCACGCTTCCGGCGCTTTATCGCCATAGACCTTTTGCATCCACAGCAGCAGGCCCAGCCCCGGCGTACTGGTACGCGGATCTTCATAAATCACGCGCCAATTCTGCTCGCTCTCGACCAGCTCTTTCAGGCTTTTCGGCGGGTTTTTCAGCTTATTTTTGTCGTAAACAAAAGCAAAGTAGCCGTAATCGAACGGCACGAAGGTGTCGTTTTTCCAGCCGCCCGGCACGTTAACGGCATCTGCCGCGACGCCGCTTTTGGCAAAAAGTTTGGTTTGCGAGGCGGCTTCCAGCAGGTTGTTATCCAGCCCGAGCACTACGTCAGCCTTGCTGTTTTTCCCTTCCATACGCAGGCGGTTGAGCAGCGACACGCCATCTTCCAGCGCGACGAACTTCAGCTCGCAGTTGCAGTCGGCTTCAAAGGCTTTTTTGACTACCGGGCCAGGGCCCCAGTCGGCAGAGAAGGAGTCATAGGTGTAGACCGTCAGAACGGGCTTGGCAAAAGCAGGCAGCGCAAACAGCGCCAGCAGGGGGAGAACTTTTTTTAACACTTTGCACCTCAAAGTTGAGTGGCAAAGGATTTTGAGCGACAGCCTCAAATCCCTTCGCCGGCGTTATCCGGATCAGGTTCGACGGGTATTATCTCAGCGCACATCAGTGATGCAGCACCCCGTTGAGAACGGCGCTATTGTAATGATTTGGTGAATATTACGAAAGCGTTATGGCTCCGGCGGTGCAAACCAGGCGGATTTAAAATCAAACCAGCCCAGGGTATTCATCCGCAGGCCGCGCATGCTGCGCTGTCCCTGGATCATCAGCCAGTGGTGGATCAGCGGCACGATCGCCTGTTCGGCAAGTAACGCCTGGCACCACGTGGCTAAATTCATCTCGCCCGCGCGCCACAAGGCAGCGTCCTGCTGCCAGTTTCGATCGATGCAGTGCTGGATCAGCGGGACTTCATACAGGTGCGAGAAGAGCGAGAAATCGAGCGGCAGGGTGAAGTTGGCGCTGTTCAGCCAGATATCACTGGTGATATCTCCCTGGTGCCATTCGTCATAGTCAACTTCTTTGACCTCCAGCGTTACCCCTTCGGCCGCCAGCAGTCGGGCCATGATTCTTGCGATAAAACGATGCTCCACATGCTCGCGGTAGTAGGTCAGGGTGATGGACTCCAGCCCTGCAGGCTTTTCGCTACGCGCTGGACGAGCGTGGTGCCAGCGTGGAAGCAGGCCGTAGGCCGGGAACCAGTACGTCTGGTACTGCTCTTCCACATGGTAAATCAGGTTGGAAGGGGACAAAACGTGGCTGACCCACTGGCGGGCGGCCTGATTTGCCCCACGGTAGGTGCGGCGGTCAAACAGGAGATAATAGCAGCCCTCCTCCAGGCGGCTCTCCACGGCCTTTTCTCCGGTGGTGGGGCCTTCAAGCGTCAGCCCGCAGCTCAGGTCTTCATTGAGATCCGGTAATACCCATACGTTCACTTCGTCGATCAGCGCCCGATAGCCAAAATAGTCATCAAAGGCGCGGATCTTCAACTGGTTGCTGTTGTTTCGGGAGACGGCATAAGGGCCGGTACCAATTGGCTGGCTGGCGAAATTATTCAGCGATTCCCACTCGCCGGGCAAAATCATCGATGGCACATATCCCAGCAGCCAGGGGAGCCACTTATCCTGCTGCGACAGTTCAATATCCAGCGTCCACGCCGTAGGGGAGTGGACGCGCGAAATATGTGAGTAGAGGGGGAGCTTGCGGGCGCGCTCCAGAGAAGAGATGACGTCGCTCATTTCCAGCTCGCGGCCATGATGAAAATGGATGCCGGGGCGTAAAAAGAAGCGCCAGTGGAGTGAAGAGAGTTGCTGCCAGTGGTGCGCGATATCGGCTTCCAGTTCCCCGTTTTCCTCATTTATCCGCGTCAGCCCGCTGAAGATTTGCCGGGCCATATGGGTTTCAGATCGCCGTAACGCCGTGCCGGGCAACAGATTTTTCATTGGACGGTAGTAAAGCACCCGCAGAATATGGCGGCCCTGACGAAAGCTGCGCCCCAGATGGGAAACCAACATCTGGCGCACGGCGGCTTTATCGCCCACCAACTGTACCAGCTGATCGATGCGGTCCTGCTCCAGCAGGTCTTCCGCCCGCTGCTGCTGCAGCGCCAGGCCGGTGTAGAGGAACGTCAGGCGCGAGCGCTTGCCGCGTCCCGCTTCGGCTTCCCAGTTTAGCCAGCCCTGCTGCTGCATGGTGTTGAGCAGCGTGCGCATGTGTCGGCGCGAACAGTTGAGCAGGTCAGCCAGCTCGTTCAGCGTGGTCTCCTGCGATTGCCCCTCGCAGCACTGCCAGAGGCGGATAAATTGTTGTTGCAGACGACCAGAAGGCATAAAAGGGGAACTCCTGACAAAAAACCAGCAATTTATTAATCCCTATATTAGGACAATAATTCTTCCCGATGAAGTGAGGAGGTAAATTATGAAGAGGTCTACCGCACGTCAGTTTTATCAGCAGTACTTTTCAGCGACAAAAGGATTGTCCTGGCTGGCCCGCCAGTGTGCAGAGCAACGGCTGAAAACGTTAGAAGAATTGATGCAGTGGGACGTTACGAAACCGACCTCTTCTCGCTAACTCGCCTCGATCATGTGTGACTGAGTATTGGTGCTAATCACCCGCCAGCAAAATGTTTTTGCTGGCTTTTTTCGTTTACTATTTCACCCAATTTCGATTCGCTTTCACAAGGACTTGCGCATGCTGTGGTTGATGACGATGGGGCGACGCCTGAATGGCGTGTATGCCGCTTTTATGCTGGTCGCCTTTATGATGGGCGTGGCGGGGGCGCTTCAGGCACCGACGCTGAGCCTGTTTCTCAGCCGCGAGGTGGGGGCGCAGCCGTTTTGGGTGGGGCTGTTTTATACCGTCAACGCCATTGCCGGGATTCTGGTCAGCCTGTGGCTGGCAAAACGATCCGACAGTCAGGGTGACAGGCGCAAGCTGATCCTCTTTTGCTGTGTGATGGCCGTAGGCAACGCGCTGCTGTTTGCCTTTAACCGTCATTATTTGACCCTCATTACCTGCGGCGTGCTGCTGGCGTCACTGGCGAACACTGCCATGCCGCAGCTGTTCGCGCTGGCTCGCGAATATGCCGATAGCTCGGCGCGGGAAGTGGTGATGTTTAGCTCCGTGATGCGCGCGCAGCTCTCGCTGGCGTGGGTCATTGGACCGCCGCTGGCCTTCATGCTGGCATTGAACTACGGCTTCACCACCATGTTCTCCATTGCCGCTGGGATTTTTGTCATCAGTTTGGCATTGATTGCCTTCGCGCTGCCGTCTGTGGCGCGTGTCGAACAGACGACGGATACACCTGTCACCCAGGAGAGCGGCTGGCAGGCCAAAACGTCCGCATGCTGTTTATTGCCTCCACGCTGATGTGGACCTGCAACACCATGTATATCATTGATATGCCGCTGTGGATCAGCAGCGATCTGGGTTTACCGGACAAGCTCGCGGGGATCCTCATGGGGACCGCCGCCGGGCTGGAGATTCCGGCAATGATTCTGGCGGGATACTACGTTAAGCGCTTCGGAAAGCGTCGGATGATGATTGTCGCCGTGGCGGCCGGGGTGCTGTTCTACGCGGGGATGATTCTTTTCCATTCACGTGAAGCGTTGCTGGCGCTGCAGCTGTTTAACGCCGTGTTTATTGGGATTGTTGCCGGGATCGGCATGCTCTGGTTCCAGGATTTAATGCCGGGCCGCGCCGGGTCGGCGACCACGCTTTTTACCAACAGTATTTCGACCGGAGTGATCCTGGCGGGGGTGATTCAGGGGGCGCTGGCGCAAAGTTACGGGCATGGCTCAGTTTACTGGATGATTGCCGCGATTTCGGTGGTTACGCTTGGGCTGACCTGCCGGGTTAAGGATGTCTGATTCTGGAAGGCGGCTTCACGAAATGAAACGACTTTCTGACAGGTACCTGGAAGGAGAATAGAGTGCGTGGCGGGTGCTTGAGGCTGTTTGCCTCAGGCTTTCGCAAGAGGCAAACAGTGGAGAGTCCCACATCAAAAAAACTGATGGGGAGACTAACTTCACTACCGACATTGCGAGGTTAGTCTCTTCATTGCCGAAAAGCAATAAGGAGGCTGGAATGCCAAAACGTACTCTGCTGTTAGGTTTGTTTCTGATCTGTACGACGCTGTTGATCTTCACCTGGATGGTGCGTGACTCGCTGTGCGAGCTGCACTTCAGACAGGAGAAAACAGAGCTGGCGGCAGTGTTGGCTTACGAAGCAAAACGTTAGCGGTATTGGCGGGGAAATTTCCCCGCCTCTCCAGAGTGGTTGAGCCTCAACGCACCCTTATCAATGGCCCGCGCCCTGCGGGCCATTGCCTTTAGCCCATAAACGCAGGCTGTTTTTTCTCGTACGCTGAAATAGCGTCTTCGTGCTGGAGAGTTAAACCAATGCTGTCGAGACCGTTCAGCATGCAGTGACGGCGGAACGCATCAATGCTGAAGCTGTAGGTCTTATCCCCGGCTTTCACCACTTCCGCTTCCAGATCCACTTCAAACGATATGCCCGGATTTGCCTGCACCAGCGCAAACAGCTCATCGACCTGTTCATCGCTCAGCGTGACCGGCAGCAGCTGGTTGTTGAAGCTGTTGCCGTAGAAGATATCCGCGAAGCTCGGGGCGATAACCACCTTAAAGCCGTAGTCGGTCAATGCCCATGGCGCGTGTTCACGCGACGATCCGCAGCCAAAGTTTTCCCGCGCCAGCAAAATGGAGGCGCCTTTGTATTCCGGAAAGTTCAGCACGAATTCCGGATTAGGTACTTCGCCCTTATCGTCCAGGAAACGCCAGTCGTTAAACAGGTGCGCACCAAAACCGGTACGCGTTACTTTCTGTAGAAACTGCTTAGGAATGATCGCATCAGTATCGACGTTAGCGGCGTCCAGCGGGACAACCCGGCCCGTATGTTGGGTAAATTTCTCTGCCATGATTGTCTCCTTATTTGAGGCTGCGAATATCGGCGAAATGACCGGTAACTGCTGCAGCGGCGGCCATTGCCGGGCTGACCAGATGGGTGCGCCCACCTCGGCCCTGACGGCCTTCAAAGTTACGGTTGCTGGTGGAGGCGCAGCGCTCGCCCGGATTCAGGCGGTCGTTGTTCATCGCCAGACACATGGAGCAGCCAGGCAGACGCCATTCGAAGCCTGCTTCAATGAAGATCTTATCCAGACCTTCTGCTTCCGCCTGCGCCTTCACCGGACCGGAGCCTGGAACCACCAGCGCCTGCACGCCTGGTGCTACTTTGCGGCCTTTGGCAATCTCGGCGGCGGCACGTAAATCTTCGATACGGGAGTTGGTGCAGGAACCGATAAAGACTTTATCAATGGTTACGTCGGTCAACGGAACGCCAGGTTTCAGCCCCATATAGGCCAGCGCTTTTTCCGCACTGGCGCGCTCGACCGGATCGGCGAAAGACGCCGGATCGGGGATGCTGTCGTTGACGGAAATCACCTGACCCGGGTTGGTGCCCCAGGTCACCTGCGGCGCAATCTCTTCTGCCTGCAGCGTGACAACGGTATCAAAGCTCGCACCGTCGTCGGTTTTCAGGGTTTTCCAGTATTCGACGGCATCGACATAATTCTGCTCTTTTGGCGCGTGCAGACGGCCCTTGACGTAGTTGAATGTGGTTTCGTCCGGCGCGACCAGACCGGCTTTGGCGCCCATTTCAATGGCCATGTTGCACAGGGTCATACGCCCTTCCATGCTCAGCGCCTGAATGGCTTCTCCGCAGAACTCAACAACGTGGCCGGTACCGCCCGCGCTGCCGGTTTTGCCGATGATCGCCAGCACGATGTCTTTCGCGGTGATGCCCGGCGCGGCTTTACCCTTCACTTCAATCTTCATGGTTTTGGCGCGCCCCTGCTTCAGGGTCTGCGTTGCCAGAACATGTTCCACTTCGGAAGTGCCAATCCCGAACGCCAGCGCGCCAAACGCGCCGTGGGTCGCGGTATGGGAGTCGCCGCACACGATGGTCATACCCGGCAGGGTGATACCCTGTTCTGGCCCCATCACGTGGACGATGCCCTGATAGGGATGGTTCAGGTCGTACAGCTCAACGCCAAACTCGTTGCAGTTCTTAATCAGCTCCTGCATCTGAATGCGGGCCATCTCACCCGAGGCATTAATGTCTTTGGTCTGGGTGGACACGTTGTGATCCATCGTCGCGAAGGTTTTACCCGGCTGACGTACCGGGCGCTTGTGCGCGCGCAGGCCGTCAAATGCCTGAGGTGAGGTCACTTCGTGCACCAGGTGGCGGTCAATGTACAGCAGCGGGGTTTCGTTTGGCGCCTCGTAGACAACGTGCGCATCAAACAACTTTTCATATAACGTCTTAGCCATGATTACACCCCTTCAGCGACATAGCGGGCAATAATGTCGCCCATTTCATCGGTACTGACTGCTGCCGTACCGCGTGCCAAATCACCGGTACGGACGCCTTCTTCTAACGCCCGGTTAATGGCGTTTTCAATTGCGGTTGCTGCATCGCCTGCATCCAGACTGTAGCGCAGCAGCAGGGCCAGGGAGAGGATCTGCGCAATCGGGTTGGCAATGTTTTTGCCTGCGATATCCGGCGCGGAGCCGCCCGCAGGCTCGTACAGGCCAAAGCCTTCTTCATTCAGGCTTGCGGATGGCAGCATCCCCATGGAGCCGGTGATCATCGCGCACTCGTCAGAGAGGATATCGCCGAACAGGTTGGAGCACAGCAGCACGTCAAACTGGGACGGATCCTTAATCAGCTGCATGGTTGCGTTGTCGATGTACATGTGCGACAGCGCGACGTCCGGGTACTGCTTAGCGACTTCGCTGACGATCTCGCGCCACAAAATGGAAGACTGCAGCACGTTCGCTTTGTCAATGGAGGTCACTTTATGGCGGCGTTTGCGCGCCGACTCAAACGCGATATGGGCGATACGTTCGATTTCGAAACGGTGATACACCTCGGTGTCGAACGCTTTCTCGTGTTGTCCGCTGCCTTCGCGTCCTTTAGGCTGACCGAAATAGATCCCGCCGGTCAGTTCACGCACGCACAGAATGTCGAAACCGTTGGCGGCGATATCCGCGCGCAGCGGGCAGAATTCTTCCAGACCCTGATACAGCTTCGCCGGACGCAGGTTGCTGAACAGCTTGAAATGTTTACGCAGCGGCAGCAGCGCGCCGCGCTCTGGCTGCTCTGCGGGCGGCAGGTGTTCCCATTTCGGGCCACCGACGGAACCAAACAGCACGGCATCGGCATTTTCGCAGCCTTCCACGGTCGCTTTCGGCAGTGGCGTACCGTGGTTATCAATCGCAATACCGCCCACGTCGTAGTGGCTGGTGGTAATTTTCATCGCAAAACGCGCACGAACAGCTTCCAGTACTTTCAGCGCTTGTGCCATCACTTCCGGACCAATACCGTCGCCCGGTAACACAGCAATATGGTAATTCTTCGACATTACACGGTTTCCTTGTTGTTCTCTTTATTCTGAGCTTTGCGTTGCAACTCTTTTTCGACTTCGGCGGCGCGCCAGATGTTGTTCAGAACATGCACCATCGCTTTCGCGGAGGATTCAACGATATCGGTCGCCAGGCCCACGCCGTGGAAACGTCGGCCGTTGTAATTCACCACGATATCCACCTGACCCAGCGCGTCTTTACCGTGCCCTTTAGCCGTCAGGTCATATTTCACCAGCTCAACGTCGTACTCGGTGACGCGGTTAATCGCCTGGTAGATGGCATCGACGGGGCCGTTACCGTTAGCGGCCTCTGCTTTAATTTCATCACCGCAGGCCAGTTTGACCGAGGCGGTGGCGATGTCGCTGGAGCCGGACTGCACGTTGAAGTAATCCAGACGGAAGTGCTCAGGCTCTTCCTGCTGCTTGTTAATAAAGGCCAGCGCTTCCAGGTCATAGTCGAAGACCTGACCTTTTTTGTCGGCCAGCTTCAGGAATGCGTCGTACAGCTGATCCATGTTGTAATCGCTGTCCTGATAACCCATCTCTTCCATGCGGTGCTTAACCGCTGCACGGCCAGAGCGAGAGGTCAGATTCAACTGCACCTGGTTCAGGCCGATGGATTCTGGGGTCATGATTTCGTAGTTTTCACGGTTCTTCAGCACGCCATCCTGGTGAATACCGGAGGAGTGCGCGAAGGCACCGGTGCCGACAATCGCTTTGTTGGCCGGAATCGGCATGTTGCAGATCTGGCTGACGGTCTGGCTGGTGCGCCAGATTTCATTGTGATTAATGCGCGTATTCACATTCATAATGTCTTTGCGCACCTTGATCGCCATGATCACTTCTTCCAGCGAACAGTTACCTGCACGTTCACCGATACCGTTCATCGCGCCTTCTACCTGACGCGCACCGGCGTGAACGGCCGCGATGGCATTCCCCACAGCCAGGCCCAAATCATCATGGGTGTGAACTGAGATAATCGCTTTATCAATATTTGGTACGCGGTCATACAGTCCGGTGATGATGTTGGAGAACTCAAACGGCATGGTGTAGCCGACGGTGTCCGGGATGTTGATGGTTTTTGCGCCCGCATTGATCGCGGCTTCGACGACGCGCGCCAAATCCTCGATTGGCGTACGGCCCGCATCTTCACAGGAGAATTCAACGTCATCCGTATAGTTACGTGCGCGCTTGACCATATACACCGCACGTTCGATAACCTCGTCCAGCGTGCTGCGCAATTTGGTTGCGATGTGCATAGGCGAGGTCGCAATAAAGGTGTGGATACGGAAGGCTTCAGCCACTTTCAGCGACTCGGCAGCAACGTCAATGTCTTTCTCTACGCAGCGTGCCAGGCCACATACGCGGCTGTTTTTAATGGTGCGCGCAATGGTTTGTACAGATTCAAAATCACCCGGTGAAGAGACGGGGAAACCCACTTCCATCACGTCGACACCCATACGTTCGAGAGCCAGCGCAATCTGCAGTTTCTCTTTTACACTCAGGCTCGCCTGTAATGCCTGTTCACCGTCACGTAAAGTGGTATCGAAAATAATGACTTGCTGGCTCATGGGTTAGGTCCTTGTCAGTCTTAGGGCGCCTTGCTACGAGCATAAAAAAACCCGCGCAGTGGCGCGGGTTTTTAGTCTTACTGGTGACGATTCAACGCTGAATTTCGCCCGCCAGCCTACCGCGCACAGTGGATGCGTTTAGTAGTAGTAGACCGGTGAAACGAATGATGCGTGTCATGAATCGTGCTCCGTTAAATTCAATATGCTTTTAGTGGTACTGGATACGACTGTTCATGTCAACCCTTGGTGACAAATTTACCCCTGCTGGCACGATCGCACTGATTATTGCGTTTAGTTAATTGTGCTGGCTTTCTCGTTTGTGACCTCTTTAATTGTCTATTTTTGGACTTGAAATTTGTCACCGGAATGATTTCAATATATTTAGTATCAATTAAACATACTTTGTTTGTCGTCGCTCCAGAGATTGAAATATGTGTTATTTCATTAATTTATGCGCGTGGTGAATGATTCGGACGCGAATGCGTTGGGCGTATTGATAAAAGTTTGTTAACTAACTTAGCGAGGCTGGCGTTAATAGTTTAATGAAACTTAAGTTATTATTAACCTGAGGGGTGATTGTTTATTCATATGAACTATGGTTTCATGCCAACCCTAATGTAATTGATATCAATTCACGTTGATTTTTATCCCTGCTTCAATGAGATGCATCTGCCCTCTATTGATGAGTTTGTCTTTATATTTTCCGAATTTTTAATAATTCTCTTTCGCTGGTCGTATATGCATGGTAAATCATATTTTTCGAACTTATTACAATGCTCTGGCAGAGGGGGTTTAGCGTGACAGTGGAGTCAGGAATGCCATTAAATAATATTAATCAACCTCAGGTTTATGACGGGGTTAAACCTCAGTTACGCACTGTGGATCTCAATCTGTTAACCGTTTTTGACGCGGTAATGCAGGAGCAGAATATCACGCGAGCAGCTCAATCCCTTGGCATGTCTCAACCAGCGGTAAGTAATGCGGTGGCCAGACTTAAGTTGATGTTTAACGACGAATTATTTGTACGTTACGGGAGAGGGATCCAACCCACTGCCCGCGCATTTCAACTGTTTGGCTCTATTCGTCAGGCGCTGCAACTGGTACAAAATGAACTGCCTGGTTCAGGTTTTGAACCCTTAAGCAGCGAGCGAGTATTCCATTTATGCGTTTGCAGCCCGCTAGACAATTATTTGACCTCAATCATATATAATAAAGTTGAAACAATTGCGCCAAATATTCATCTGGTTTTTAAGTCTTCATTAAATCAGAACACTGAGCACCAGCTTCGTTATCAGGAAACGGAGTTTGTCTTAGGATACGAAGAGTTCCGTCGCCCGGAGTTTTCCTGCGTACCGCTATTTAAAGATGAAATGGTCCTGGTCGCCAGTAAAAAACACCCGAGAATGAATTCTCCGCTGCGTGAAAACGATGTCTATAATGAACAACATGCTGTTGTCGCCCTCGACAGGTATGCTTCATTTAGCCTGCCGTGGTATGACACTGCGGATAAACAAGCGAGCGTTGCTTATCAGGGCATGGCAATGGTCAGCGTATTAAACGTCGTATCCCAGACGCACCTGGTCGCTATTGCCCCGCGTTGGCTGGCGGAAGAGTTCTCTGAACAGCTTAATCTGCAAATTTTGCCATTACCGCTCAAGCTTAATAGCCGTACTTGTTACCTTTCATGGCATGAAGCAGCTGGCCGGGATAAAGGGCATCAGTGGATGGAAGAGTTGCTTATCAGCGTCTGCCGTCGATAAGCGCGTCAGGATAAACCGCATTAATGCATGCTGTTTATCCTGATATTTTTAATGTTAATGATATTTTGTTCTGAATGATTTTTTTCTGGCTGTTCTCATACCGTCAAAAATAGATGATTTCCTGAATCATCTCACTTTTAAGCGATGATTCATTATCCCAACCTCTGATTACAGATGAATTCACCATAACCTTCCTGACGGGCTCTCTTTTCTGCTCCGGAAGGCCTTTCCCCCGCCTTGTTTGCCAATTGCCTGCCTTATAACGAGCGGTTAAGGTAACGATCACTCTGCATTATATAAGATAGGTTAACCCCTATCGTAAGACGGGGCGGAAATGAATTCTGCTTTCTGTCTATAACAAAAAGCCTGGAGGCAAAGCATGGAGATGTTGTCTGGCGCGGAAATGGTCGTTCGATCGCTGATCGATCAGGGCGTGAAGCAAGTGTTTGGCTACCCGGGAGGCGCAGTCCTCGATATTTATGATGCGCTTCATACGGTAGGCGGCATTGACCATGTTCTGGTTCGTCACGAGCAGGCGGCAGTACATATGGCTGACGGGCTGGCCCGTGCGACGGGTGAAGTGGGTGTGGTATTAGTCACGTCTGGGCCTGGTGCGACCAACGCCATTACCGGTATCGCGACAGCGTATATGGACTCCATTCCGCTGGTCATTCTTTCCGGTCAGGTTGCGACCTCCTTGATTGGCTACGATGCTTTTCAGGAATGCGACATGGTGGGGATTTCACGCCCCGTGGTGAAGCACAGCTTCCTGGTAAAGCAAACCGAAGACATTCCCGGCGTGCTGAAAAAAGCCTTCTGGCTGGCAGCAAGCGGGCGTCCAGGCCCGGTGGTGGTCGATCTGCCAAAAGATATTCTGAACCCGGCGAATAAGCTGCCTTATGTCTGGCCGGAATCGGTGAGCATGCGCTCCTACAACCCAACGACGCAAGGGCACAAAGGCCAAATTAAGCGCGCGCTGCAGACGCTTGTGGCAGCGAAAAAACCGGTGGTCTATGTGGGTGGGGGGGCCGTTAACTCCGCCTGTGAAACGCAGCTGCGTGAGCTGATTGAAAAGCTGAATCTTCCTGTCGCATCGTCGCTGATGGGGCTGGGGGCATTCCCGGCAACGCATCGTCAGGCGCTGGGGATGCTGGGTATGCATGGCACCTATGAAGCCAACATGACGATGCATAACTCGGATGTGATCTTTGCTGTTGGCGTTCGGTTTGACGATCGCACCACCAATAACCTGGCGAAATACTGTCCGAATGCGACCGTGTTGCACATTGATATCGATCCCACCTCTATTTCGAAAACGGTCCCGGCAGATGTGCCGATCGTCGGGGATGCGCGTCAGGTCCTTGAGCAAATGCTGGATCTGCTGGCGCAGGAAACGGTCTCTCAGCCGTTGGATGAGATCCGCGACTGGTGGCAGCAGATAGAACAATGGCGTGGGCGTCAGTGCCTGAAGTACGACACGCAAAGTGAGCACATTAAGCCGCAGGCGGTGATCGAAACGATCTGGCGTCTGACCAAAGGCGAGGCGTATGTGACGTCTGACGTCGGCCAGCATCAGATGTTTGCAGCACTCTATTATCCGTTTGATAAGCCGCGCCACTGGATCAACTCCGGTGGCTTAGGCACGATGGGCTTCGGTTTGCCAGCCGCGCTGGGAGTGAAGCTGGCGCTGCCAGATGAAACCGTGGTCTGTGTGACCGGTGATGGCAGCATTCAGATGAATATTCAGGAGCTGTCTACTGCGCTGCAATATGAGTTGCCGGTCCTGGTGCTGAACCTGAACAACGGCTATCTCGGCATGGTGAAGCAGTGGCAGGATATGGTCTATTCCGGCCGCCACTCTCAATCCTATATGAAATC
Source organism: Enterobacter sp. JMULE2 (assembly GCF_013337145.1). Taxonomy (NCBI): domain Bacteria; kingdom Pseudomonadati; phylum Pseudomonadota; class Gammaproteobacteria; order Enterobacterales; family Enterobacteriaceae; genus Enterobacter; species Enterobacter sp. JMULE2. Next base: position 67,055 of record NZ_SGWD01000017.1, on the reverse strand, counting down.
GCTTCCGGACTTTGTCCGTCTGGCGGAAGCCTATGGGCATATTGGCATGCGAGTGACCGATCCGGCAGAGCTGGAAACGAAACTCGGTGAAGCGCTTGAGCACGTGAAAAACAACCGCCTCGTGTTCATGGATGTCATTGTGGATGGCACCGAACACGTTTACCCGATGCATATTCGCGGTGGTGGTATGGACGAAATGTGGTTAAGTAAAACGGAGAGAACCTGATATGCGCCGGATATTATCTGTATTACTGGAAAACGAGTCTGGCGCACTGTCACGCGTCATCGGGCTATTCGCTCAGCGCGGTTACAACATTGAAAGTTTGACCGTTGCGCCGACGGACGATCCCACGCTGTCGCGCATGACGATCCAGACCGTCGGCGACGCCAAGGTGCTCGAGCAGATTGAGAAACAGCTACATAAGCTGGTTGATGTGCTGCGCGTGAGCGAGCTGGGGCAGGGCGCTTATGTTGAGCGTGAGGTGATGCTGGTAAAAATTCAGGCCAGCGGCTACGGACGTGAAGAGGTCAAACGCAATACGGATATTTTCCGTGGGCAGATTATTGACGTCACGCCTTCTATTTATACGGTTCAGCTGGCGGGGACGAGTGATAAGCTGGATGCCTTCCTGGCCTCCGTGCGGGATGTGGCAAAAATTGTAGAAGTTGCGCGCTCTGGCGTGGTTGGCCTTTCGCGCGGCGATAAAATCATGCGTTAGCTGTCAAAAAGGTTCGCCTCTTTCTGCCCGGTCACCAAAGCCGGGCTTTTTTTTGTGTAATCAGCCGACAACGCAGATAAAAGCGGTTGCCGCGAAGGCTTTTCTGCGTTTAGATGTTAAAAGATTTAACCATAACCTTGACAGGGCCATGGACTCTTTTCTTTTTTTAAGGGGCAATTGTGAAACTGGATGAAATCGCCCGGTTAGCCGGCGTGTCACGAACTACGGCCAGCTATGTGATTAACGGTAAGGCAAAGCAGTATCGTGTCAGCGATAAGACCGTTGAAAAAGTCATGGCGGTGGTTCGTGAGCATAACTACCATCCGAATGCTGTCGCAGCCGGTCTCCGCGCTGGACGCACCCGCTCGATTGGTCTGGTGATCCCAGACCTGGAAAACACCAGCTACACCCGTATCGCCAACTATCTCGAACGTCAGGCACGCCAGCGTGGCTATCAATTACTGATTGCCTGTTCTGAAGACCAGCCCGACAACGAGATGCGCTGTATTGAGCATCTGCTCCAGCGCCAGGTGGATGCCATCATCGTTTCAACCTCATTACCGCCAGAGCATCCTTTTTACCAGCGCTGGGCAAACGATCCGTTCCCGATTGTCGCACTCGACCGTGCCCTTGACCGGGAGCATTTCACCAGCGTCGTCGGCGCCGATCAGGATGATGCGGAAATGCTGGCGGCCGAGCTAAGAACCTTCCCGGCCGAAACCGTGCTGTATCTTGGCGCGCTGCCAGAGCTTTCGGTGAGCTTCCTGCGTGAGCAAGGTTTCAGGACTGCCTGGAAAGAGGATCCGCGCGAGGTTCACTATCTCTATGCCAACAGCTATGAACGCGAAGCCGCCGCACAATTGTTCGAAAAATGGCTCGAAACGCATCCGATGCCTCAGGCGTTGTTCACGACCTCTTTTGCGCTGCTGCAGGGGGTGATGGATGTGACGCTGCGTCGTGACGGGAAGTTGCCCTCGGATCTGGCCATTGCAACGTTTGGTGATAACGAACTGCTCGATTTCCTGCAGTGCCCGGTACTGGCCGTGGCTCAGCGCCACCGCGACGTGGCTGAACGCGTGCTGGAGATTGTGCTGGCGAGCCTGGATGAGCCCCGCAAACCGAAGCCTGGCCTTACCCGCATCAAACGTAATCTTTATCGTCGTGGCATTTTAAGCCGTCATTAATCATTTCCTGGGGGCGTGAAAACAGCCCCCCTTTTACAGAATTAATGGTTACCTTAATTCCCGCATTAAAATTAGGATAATTCCTTAGGAATCATAGCCTGCTATTTTTCTTAATTCGTTTGAGCGTTTAAATTGCCTTTAAAAGAATACTGATACGTTTTTAAAAGGCTAATTTTGTATTGTTTTGTTACAAACCTGCTTCGGGTGATGAATATTCAAACGTTTTTTCTCTCTCCCTTCTGGCTAGCCTGCCCGGCGTTGAACGCTCAGGATGCCGCGATGAATCTGGCGCTGTTATCCCCTGGCAATATGTCTTAAAATGCTGCCCGCGTCGCAAACTGACACTTTATATTTCCTTGCGATGATATTGAGTGAGCTTTAACGCTAGTGTGCATATTCGGTTTTTTTCTTACAAATATTCATAACGTTAATTTTGCCTCGCCAGTTGTGCAGTTATTAACCAGGTCTGTTTATCTCTGTAAATAGAGGGCTTTCGGGTCCGTATAGAGAGAGTCCTGGCTTGACAAGCTTTTCCATCGCTCCGTAAACTCCTTTAGGTGGGAATTTGTGGGTTAAAGTGGTGAGGAGGGGTGAGGCTGGCATGTTCCGTGGAGCTACGTTAGTCACTCTCGACAGCAAAGGGCGCTTATCGGTACCAACCCGATACCGCGACCAGCTGATTGAGAACGCTTCAGGTCAAATGGTTTGCACCATTGACATCAACTCCCCCTGCCTGCTGCTTTACCCTTTACCCGAATGGGAAATTATTGAGCAAAAGCTGTCGCGACTGTCGAGCATGAATCCGCAAGAGCGCCGCGTACAGCGGTTGTTATTGGGACATGCCAGTGAGTGTCAGATGGACAACGCAGGACGACTACTGATTGCGCCTGTGTTGCGGCAACATGCGGGTCTGACAAAAGAAGTGATGCTGGTCGGGCAGTTTAATAAGTTTGAACTGTGGGACGAAACGACCTGGTATCAACAGGTCAAGGAAGATATCGACGCTGAGCAGTCCGATTCCGCAACATTGTCGGAACGGCTGCAGGACTTGTCTCTATAAATATGATGGAAAATTATAAACATACAACGGTGTTGCTGGATGAGGCCGTTAACGGTCTGAATATTCGTCCAGACGGCATCTACATTGATGGCACTTTTGGTCGCGGTGGCCACTCGCGTCTGATCCTCTCCCAGCTAGGAGCGGAAGGACGTCTGCTGGCAATCGATCGCGATCCGCAGGCGATTGCCGTTGCGCAAACCATCGATGACCCACGCTTTTCCATCGTGCATGGACCTTTTTCTGCGCTGGCGGATTACGTAGCTGAGCGCGGCCTGACGGGCAAGATCGACGGAATTCTTCTCGATCTTGGCGTCTCTTCACCTCAGCTTGATGATGCAGAGCGCGGATTCTCCTTCATGCGCGACGGTCCACTGGACATGCGCATGGATCCGACGCGTGGCCAGTCTGCCGCAGAGTGGTTACAAACTGCTGACGAAGCGGATATCGCCTGGGTCATCAAAACCTTCGGCGAAGAGCGTTTTGGTAAACGTATCGCGCGCGCCATCGTTGAACGAAACCGCATTGAGCCGATGACGCGTACCAAAGAGTTGGCCGAGGTGATTGCAGCTGCAACACCGGTGAAGGATAAGCACAAACATCCCGCGACCCGTACCTTCCAGGCGGTTCGTATCTGGGTAAACAGTGAACTGGAGGAAATAGAGCTGGCGCTAAAAAGCTCGCTCGACGTGCTGGCCCCGGGTGGGCGGTTATCCATCATCAGCTTCCATTCGCTGGAAGACCGCATTGTGAAGCGCTTTATGCGTGAACAGAGCCGCGGTCCTCAGGTGCCAGCGGGGCTGCCGATGACGGAAGAACAACTCAAGAAGCTGGGTGGCCGTCAGTTGCGAGCATTAGGCAAGTTGATGCCGGGCGAAGAAGAGGTGGCAGAGAATCCACGTGCCCGTAGTTCAGTGCTGCGAGTTGCAGAGAGGACGAACGCATGATCGGCAGAGTGACAGAGACCCTAAGCAAAGTTAAGGGATCGTTAGGAAGCAACGAGCGCCATGCCTTGCCTGGCGTGATCGGCGACGATCTTTTGCGGTTTGGGAAGCTGCCACTCTGCTTGTTCATTTGCATCATTGTGACGGCAGTAACGGTGGTGACAACAGCCCACCATACACGTTTATTGACTGCGCAACGCGAGCAGCTGGTGCTGGAACGCGATGCGCTGGATATTGAATGGCGAAATCTGATCCTTGAAGAAAACGCGCTCGGCGATCACAGCCGGGTTGAACGGATCGCAACGGAAAAGCTGCAGCTGCAGCATGTTGATCCATCGCAGGAAAATATCGTAGTACAAAAATAAGGGAAAACGCGACGCATGAAAGCAGCGGCAAAAACGCTAAAACCAAAACGTCAGGAAGAACAGGCCAACTTTGTCAGTTGGCGTTTTGCGTTGCTTTGCGGCTGCATTTTACTGGCGCTGGGTTTCCTGCTGGGACGCGTGGCGTGGTTGCAAATCATCGCCCCTGACATGCTGGTGCGTCAGGGTGATATGCGCTCTCTTCGCGTGCAGGAAGTGTCGACGTCTCGCGGGATGATCACCGATCGCTCCGGTCGCCCTCTGGCGGTGAGCGTCCCGGTGAAGGCCATCTGGGCCGATCCGAAAGAGCTGCATGATGCTGGTGGGATCACGCTTGATAACCGCTGGAAGGCCCTTGCGGACGCGCTGAAGATGCCGCTGGACCAGTTAGCTTCACGTGTGAATACCAACCCGAGAGGGCGCTTTATCTATCTGGCGCGTCAGGTGAACCCTGACATGGCGGATTACATCAAAAAATTGAAGCTGCCGGGGATCCATCTGCGTGAAGAATCCCGCCGATACTATCCATCCGGCGAAGTGACTGCTCACCTCATTGGCTTTACTAACGTTGATAGCCAGGGGATTGAAGGCGTTGAAAAAAGCTTTGACAAATGGCTCACCGGTCAGCCCGGCGAGCGCATTGTGCGCAAAGACCGCTATGGTCGCGTGATCGAGGATATTTCTTCAACCGACAGCCAGGCCGCACACAACCTTGCACTGAGTATTGATGAGCGGCTACAGGCGCTGGTTTACCGCGAGCTGAACAATGCCGTGGCCTTTAACAAAGCGGAATCGGGCAGTGCCGTGTTAGTTGATGTCAGCACGGGTGAAGTGCTGGCGATGGCCAATAGCCCGTCCTACAACCCTAACAATCTTACCGGTACGCAGAAGGATGTTATGCGTAACCGTACCATCACCGACGTGTTCGAACCGGGTTCGACCGTTAAGCCGATGGTGGTCATGACGGCACTTCAGCGCGGTATCGTCAATGAAAACACCGTACTGAATACCATTCCTTACCGCATTAACGGTCACGAAATCAAAGACGTGGCGCGCTACAGCGAATTGACCCTGACCGGGGTGTTACAGAAGTCGAGTAACGTCGGTGTTTCAAAGCTGGCGTTAGCGATGCCGTCCTCAGCGTTAGTAGAGACTTACTCACGTTTTGGGCTTGGAAAGGCGACCAATTTGGGGTTGGTCGGAGAACGCAGTGGCTTATATCCTCAAAAACAACGGTGGTCTGACATAGAGAGGGCCACCTTCTCTTTCGGCTACGGGCTAATGGTGACACCGTTACAGTTAGCGCGAGTCTACGCAACGATCGGCAGCTATGGTGTTTATCGCCCGCTGTCGATTACCAAAGTTGATCCACCGGTTCCCGGTGAGCGTATTTTCCCGGAATCGACCGTCCGTACTGTTGTTCATATGATGGAAAGCGTGGCGCTGCCCGGCGGCGGTGGCGTGAAGGCGGCGATTAAAGGCTATCGCATCGCCATTAAAACCGGTACAGCGAAAAAAGTGGGGCCGGACGGCCGCTACATTAACAAATACATTGCCTATACCGCAGGCGTAGCACCTGCAAGCAATCCGCGTTTTGCGCTGGTGGTCGTCATTAACGATCCACAGGCGGGTAAATACTACGGCGGCGCCGTCTCCGCGCCTGTGTTCGGGGCCATCATGGGCGGCGTATTGCGCACCATGAACATTGAACCGGATGCGCTGGCGACGGGCGACAAAAGTGAATTTGTAATTAATCAAGGCGAGGGTACAGGTGGCAGATCGTAATTTGCGCGACCTTCTCGCTCCGTGGGTGCCAAATGCACCGGAGCGAGCACTGCGAGAGATGGTACTGGACAGCCGTGTGGCTGCTTCCGGCGATCTTTTTGTGGCGGTGGTCGGTCATCAGGCGGACGGGCGTCGTTATATCCCGCAGGCGATTGCGCAAGGTGTTGCTGCCATTATTGCTGAGGCCAAAGATGAGGCAACCGACGGTGAAATCCGTGAAATGCACGGTGTGCCGGTTATCTATCTCAGCCAGTTAAATGAGCGTCTTTCTGCGCTGGCAGGGCGTTTCTATCAAGAACCTTCCGACCATCTGCGTCTGGTTGGCGTGACGGGCACCAACGGTAAAACCACCACCACGCAGCTGATGGCGCAATGGGCGCAACTGCTGGGTGAAACCGGTGCCGTCATGGGAACCGTGGGTAATGGCCTGCTGGGTAAAGTGAGCCCGACGGAAAATACCACCGGCTCGGCAGTTGACGTACAGCATGTGCTTGCCGGGCTGGCAGAGCAGGGCGCGACCTTTGCTGCGATGGAAGTCTCTTCACACGGTCTGGTACAGCACCGCGTGGCCGCGCTGAAATTTGCGGCTTCGGTGTTTACCAACCTGAGCCGCGATCATCTTGATTACCACGGTGATATGGAGCACTACGAAGCCGCGAAATGGCTGCTCTATTCCACCCACCATCACGGTCAGGCCATCATCAATGCCGACGATGAAGTCGGTCGCCGCTGGCTGGCGAAGCTGCCGGATGCGGTTGCGGTGTCGATGGAAGACCATATCAATCCGAACTGCCACGGTCGCTGGCTGAAGGCCGTTGAGGTGAATTACCACGACAGCGGGGCGACAATCCGCTTTGCCTCTTCCTGGGGTGAAGGTGAAATTGAAAGCCGCCTGATGGGTGCGTTTAACGTCAGCAACCTGCTGCTGGCGCTGGCCACACTGCTGGCGCTCGGCTATCGAATGGCTGACCTGCTGAAAACCGCTGAGCGGCTGCAGCCTGTTTGTGGCCGTATGGAAGTGTTCAGCGCGCCGGGTAAACCGACGGTTGTGGTCGACTACGCCCATACGCCGGATGCGTTGGAAAAAGCGCTGGAAGCGGCTCGCCTGCACTGTGTCGGTAAGCTCTGGTGCGTGTTTGGCTGCGGTGGCGATCGCGACAAGGGCAAACGCCCGCTGATGGGCGCTATTGCCGAGCAGTTTGCGGATATTCCTGTAGTGACCGATGACAACCCGCGTACCGAAGAGCCGCGCGCCATCATTAACGACATTCTGGCGGGCATGCTGGATGCGGGTCGTGCTCGCGTGGTGGAAGGCCGCGCGGAAGCGGTGACCAACGCCATCATGCAGGCTAAGGAAAACGACGTGGTTCTGCTGGCCGGGAAAGGCCATGAAGATTATCAGATTGTCGGCAATCGTCGTCTGGATTACTCGGACCGTGTAACGGCAGCTCGTCTGCTGGGAGTCGTGGCATGATTAGCCTCACGCTAAGCCAGGCCGCTGCGGTACTGCACGGCGAATTGCTGGGTCAGGATCTGACCATTGACGCCGTGACCACGGATACCCGCAAAGTGACCGCGGGTTGTCTGTTTTTGGCGCTGAAAGGCGAGCGTTTTGATGCGCATGATTTTGCACAGCAGGCCAAAGAGAACGGCGCGGGTGCGCTGTTAGTCAGCCGTCAGCTTGACATCGATCTGCCGCAGATTGTGGTGAACGATACCCGTCTGGCATTCGGAGAACTGGCGGCATGGGTCCGTCAGCAGGTTCCGGCTCGCGTTGTTGCGCTGACGGGGTCGTCCGGAAAAACGTCCGTAAAAGAGATGACGGCGGCGATTCTCGGCCAGTGCGGAAACACACTTTATACTGCGGGCAATCTAAATAATGACATCGGCGTGCCGATGACATTACTCCGCCTGACCAAAGAACATGAATTTGTGGTGATCGAGTTAGGAGCAAACCACCAGGGCGAAATCGCCTGGACTGTGAGCCTGACTCGTCCGGAGGCGGCGCTGGTGAATAACCTGGCCGCCGCGCATCTCGAAGGTTTCGGGTCGCTGGAAGGCGTGGCGAAAGCCAAAGGCGAGATCTACACCGGCCTGCCGGTTGACGGTATTGCCATTATGAATGCCGACAACAATGACTGGCTGAACTGGCAAAGCATTATTGGTTCCCGTAAGACCTGGCGCTTCTCACCGAATGCCGCTAACAGTGACTTTACGGCGACCAATATCCATGTAACGTCCCATGGCACGGAGTTCACCCTCAACACCCCAACGGGTGGCGTGGATGTGCTGCTGCCTCTGCCGGGTCGTCATAACATCGCCAATGCGCTTGCGGCGGCGGCGTTGTCCATGGCGGTTGGTGCGTCGCATGATGCGATCAAAGCTGGGTTGGCGAATCTGAAAGCCGTGCCGGGGCGTCTGTTCCCGATTCAGCTTTCGGAAAACAAACTGCTGCTGGATGACTCCTACAACGCGAACGTTGGCTCGATGACGGCGGCGGTGCAGGTGTTGTCAGAAATGCCGGGCTACCGCGTGATGGTGGTTGGCGATATGGCCGAGCTGGGCGATGAAAGCGAAGCCTGTCATACCCAGGTCGGTGACGCGGCGAAAGCGGCGGGCATTGATTGCGTGCTGAGCGCAGGAAAACTGAGCCAGGCAATTAGCCATGCCAGCGGTGTCGGTGAACACTTTGCCGAAAAAGCGGCGTTGATTGAGCGCCTTAAAGCATTAATTACAGAAAAACAAATTGTGACAGTGTTAGTGAAAGGTTCACGTAGTGCCGCCATGGAAGAGGTTGTGCACGCATTACAGGAGAACGGGACATGTTAGTTTGGCTGGCCGAACATTTGGTCAAATATTACTCAGGCTTTAACGTCTTTTCCTATCTGACGTTTCGCGCCATTGTCAGCCTGCTGACTGCGCTGTTCATCTCGTTATGGATGGGCCCGCGCATGATTGCCCGTCTGCAAAAGCTCTCTTTCGGCCAGGTTGTGCGCAACGACGGTCCGGAATCTCACTTCAGCAAACGCGGCACCCCAACGATGGGCGGGATCATGATCCTGACCGCGATCGTTGTTTCCGTGCTGCTGTGGGCGTATCCGTCCAACCCGTATGTCTGGTGTGTACTGACGGTTCTGGTGGGTTACGGGATCATTGGCTTCGTCGATGACTATCGCAAAGTGGTACGCAAAGACACCAAGGGACTGATCGCCCGCTGGAAGTATTTCTGGATGTCGGTCATCGCGCTGGGCGTGGCCTTTGCGCTGTATCTGGCAGGCAAAGACACGCCAGCTACCGAGCTGGTCGTGCCGTTCTTTAAAGACGTGATGCCGCAGCTGGGGCTGTTCTATATCCTGCTTGCGTACTTCGTGATTGTCGGCACCGGTAACGCGGTGAACCTGACTGATGGTCTGGATGGCCTGGCGATTATGCCGACCGTCTTCGTGGCGGGCGGTTTTGCGCTGGTGGCCTGGGCGACCGGTAACATGAACTTTGCCAACTATCTGCATATCCCTTACCTGCGCCACGCGGGTGAGCTGGTGATCGTCTGTACGGCGATTGTCGGCGCGGGGCTGGGCTTCCTGTGGTTTAACACCTATCCGGCGCAGGTCTTCATGGGTGACGTCGGTTCACTGGCGCTGGGTGGCGCGCTGGGCATTATTGCCGTGCTGCTGCGCCAGGAGTTCCTGCTGGTGATCATGGGCGGTGTGTTTGTGGTTGAAACCCTGTCGGTGATTTTGCAGGTCGGGTCCTTCAAGCTCCGCGGCCAGCGCATCTTCCGTATGGCGCCGATTCACCACCACTATGAACTGAAAGGCTGGCCGGAACCGCGCGTGATTGTGCGCTTCTGGATTATTTCGCTGATGCTGGTGCTGATTGGCCTGGCAACGCTGAAGGTACGTTAATCATGGCAGATTACCAGGGTAAAAAAGTCGTTATCATCGGGTTGGGCCTCACGGGCCTTTCCTGCGTGGACTTTTTCCTTGCGCGCGGCGTCACGCCGCGCGTGATGGATACGCGTGTCTCTCCGCCGGGTCTGGACAAACTGCCGGAACAGGTTGAACGCCACCTTGGTGGTCTGAATGATGACTGGCTGCTGGCCGCCGATCTGATTGTTGCCAGCCCGGGTATGGCGCTGGCGCACCCATCACTCAGCGCCGCATCCGATGCGGGCGTAGAGATTGTCGGGGACATCGAACTGTTCTGTCGAGAAGCGCAGGCTCCGATTATCGCCATTACCGGCTCAAATGGTAAAAGCACGGTCACTACGCTTGTCGGCGAGATGGCAAAAGCGGCGGGTAAGAACGTCGGTGTTGGCGGCAATATTGGCCTGCCAGCCCTGATGCTGCTGGATAAAGGCTGTGAGCTGTACGTGCTGGAACTTTCCAGCTTCCAGCTTGAAACCACCTCCGGCCTGCACGCGGCTGCCGCGACGATCCTCAACGTGACTGAAGATCATATGGACCGGTATCCCTTTGGTCTGCAGCAGTACCGCGCGGCTAAGCTGCGCGTTTATGAAAATGCGAAAGTCTGCGTGGTTAATGCCGACGACGCGCTGACCATGCCGGTGCGCGGTGCAGATGACCGCTGCATCAGCTTTGGGATCACCATGGGTGATTACCACCTGAACCGTCAGCAGGGTGAAACCTGGCTGCGCGTGAAGGGTGAAAAAGTGCTGAACGTGAAAGAGATGACGCTTTGCGGTCAGCATAACTACACCAACGCGCTGGCAGCATTGGCGCTGGCGGATGCCGTTGGCCTGCCTCGCTCTTCCAGCCTGAAAGCGCTGACCACATTTACCGGTCTGGCGCACCGCTTCCAGCTAGCGCTGGAACATAACGGCGTGCGCTGGATTAACGACTCCAAAGCCACCAACGTGGGAAGCACGGAGGCCGCGCTGAACGGTCTTCACGTTGAGGGTACGCTGCATTTGCTGCTGGGTGGTGATGGAAAATCTGCAGATTTCTCCTCGCTGAAACAGTATCTCTCCGGAGATAACATCCGCCTGTACTGCTTTGGTCGTGACGGCAGCGAGTTGGCTGAACTGCGCCCGGAGATCGCCGAGCAAACTGAGACCATGGAACAGGCGCTGCGCCTGATCGCGCCGCGCGTGAAGCCAGGCGACATGGTGCTGCTCTCTCCGGCTTGCGCCAGCCTCGATCAATTCAAGAATTTCGAACAGCGTGGTGATGTCTTTACCCGCCTGGCGAAGGAGTTAGGCTGATGCGTTTATCTCTCCCTCGCCTGAAAATGCCGCGCCTGCCAGGATTTGGAATTCTGGTGTGGCTGTTTGCGGCACTGAAAGGCTGGGTGATGGCTTCCCGGGATAAGGATTCCGATAGCCTGATCATGTATGACCGCATGCTCTTCTGGCTTACGCTGGGGCTGGCGGCGATCGGCTTTATCATGGTGACCTCGGCCTCCATGCCGGTCGGGCAGCGTCTGGCTAACGATCCCTTCCTGTTTGCCAAGCGTGACGGGCTGTACATCATTCTGGCGTTCTGCCTGGCGCTGGTGACCTTACGTCTGCCGATGTCGTTCTGGCAGCGGCACAGTACAGCCATGTTGATTGCGTCCATTATCATGCTGCTGATCGTACTGGTTGTCGGGAGCTCCGTTAACGGGGCATCGCGCTGGATCGCCTTTGGTCCACTGCGTATTCAGCCTGCGGAATTTACCAAGCTTTCCCTGTTCTGCTACCTGGCGAACTACCTGGTGCGTAAGGTTGATGAAGTTCGTAATAACCTTCGCGGCTTCTTAAAGCCGATGGGCGTGATTCTGGTGCTGGCCATCCTGCTGCTGGCACAGCCTGACCTTGGTACTGTGGTGGTACTGTTTGTCACCACGCTGGCGATGCTGTTCCTGGCGGGGGCAAAGCTGTGGCAGTTCATCGCCATCATCGGGATGGGGATTTCGGCGGTTGTGCTGCTGATCCTCGCCGAGCCTTACCGTATCCGCCGCGTGACCTCGTTCTGGAACCCGTGGGAAGACCCGTTCGGCAGCGGTTATCAGCTGACGCAGTCGCTGATGGCGTTTGGCCGCGGTGAAGTCTGGGGGCAAGGCCTGGGCAACTCGGTGCAAAAACTGGAGTATTTGCCTGAGGCACACACCGACTTCATCTTCTCCATTATTGGGGAAGAACTGGGTTATATCGGTGTGGTATTAGCGCTATTAATGGTATTCTTCGTCGCTTTCCGCGCCATGTCGATTGGCCGAAAAGCGCTGGAGATCGATCACCGCTTCTCAGGTTTCTTAGCCTGTTCAATTGGTATCTGGTTTAGCTTCCAGGCATTGGTTAACGTCGGGGCCGCAGCGGGTATGCTGCCGACTAAGGGCCTGACGTTGCCGCTGATCAGTTATGGTGGTTCGAGTCTGTTGATCATGTCGACGGCCATCATGTTTTTGTTGCGCATAGATTATGAGACGCGTCTGGAGAAAGCCCAGGCGTTTACACGAGGTTCACGATGAATCAACCGAAGCGGTTAATGGTGATGGCAGGCGGTACCGGCGGACACGTGTTCCCGGGGCTGGCGGTTGCGCACCATTTAATGGATCAGGGCTGGCAGGTACGCTGGCTGGGAACCGCAGACCGCATGGAGGCCGATCTGGTACCGAAACACGGTATTGAGATCGACTTTATTCGTATTTCTGGCCTGCGAGGCAAAGGCCTCAAGGCAATGTTGCTGGCACCGGTGCGTATTTTTAACGCCTGGCGTCAGGCCCGCACCATCATGAAGCAGTTTAAGCCTGATGTGGTGCTGGGAATGGGCGGGTATGTGTCTGGTCCTGGTGGGCTGGCGGCGTGGTCCCTGGGCATCCCTGTTGTGCTGCATGAGCAGAACGGTATCGCCGGGCTGACCAACAAGTGGCTGGCGAAAATTGCCACCAAAGTGATGCAGGCCTTCCCCGGCGCGTTCCCGAAAGCAGACGTCGTCGGAAACCCGGTGCGCGTCGATGTGCTGGCGCTGCCGCTGCCTGACGCTCGCCTGAATGGTCGTGAAGGTCCGGTACGCGTGCTGGTCGTCGGTGGTTCTCAGGGGGCACGCGTCCTGAACCAGACGATGCCGCAGGTGGCCGCAAAGCTGGGCGATGCCGTGACCATCTGGCATCAGAGCGGTAAAGGTGCTCAGCAGACCGTTGAGCAGGCTTACTCTGAAACGGGGCAACCGCAGCACAAAGTAACGGAATTTATTGACGATATGGCCGCAGCCTATGCCTGGGCCGATGTCGTGGTCTGTCGTTCTGGCGCATTAACGGTGAGCGAAATCGCTGCCGCGGGTCTGCCAGCGCTGTTTGTGCCGTTCCAGCACAAAGACCGACAGCAGTACTGGAATGCGCTGCCGCTAGAGAAAGCCGGTGCCGCGAAGATTTTTGAGCAGCCACAATTTACCGCCGATGCGGTCGCCACCACTCTGGCGGGCTGGAACAGAGACGCATTGCTGGAAATGGCACAGCGCGCGCGCGCGGCGGCTATCCCGGATGCAACGGAACGAGTGGCAAAAGAAGTGAGCCTGGCAGCCCAGGCTTAACCCTCGCAGCGCGTGAAGCGCGGCACGAATTTTTAAGTAGTCGATGGCGTTTAGAGAATGAATACACAACAACTGGCAAAACTGCGTTCTATCGTGCCCGAGATGCGTCGCGTCCGGCACATTCACTTTGTTGGCATCGGTGGTGCTGGCATGGGCGGTATTGCCGAAGTGTTAGCTAACGAAGGTTATCAGATCAGCGGGTCTGACCTGGCGCCAAACCCTGTCACGCAGCAGCTGGCGTCGCTTGGGGCGACTATCTATTTCAACCATCGCCCGGAAAACGTGCGCGATGCGAGCGTGGTGGTGGTGTCGAGCGCCATCTCCTCTGACAACCCGGAAATCGTTGCCGCACATGAAGCGCGTATTCCGGTGATCCGCCGCGCAGAGATGCTGGCGGAACTGATGCGTTTTCGTCACGGTATCGCCGTTGCGGGCACGCACGGTAAAACCACAACCACGGCGATGGTATCCAGCATTTATGCGGAAGCGGGTCTGGACCCGACGTTCGTTAACGGTGGTCTGGTGAAAGCGGCAGGCGTCCATGCGCGTCTGGGCCACAGCCGTTACCTGATTGCTGAAGCGGATGAGAGCGATGCATCGTTCCTGCATCTGCAGCCGATGGTGGCGATTGTCACCAATATCGAAGCTGACCATATGGATACTTACCAGGGCGACTTCGAAAACTTAAAGCAGACGTTTATTAACTTCCTGCACAACCTGCCGTTCTATGGCCGTGCGGTAATGTGCGTTGACGATCCGGTGATCCGCGAGCTGCTGCCACGCGTCGGGCGTCAGATCACCACTTATGGCTTCAGCGAAGATGCTGATGTTCGTGTGGAAGAGTACAAACAGATTGGTGCGCAGGGGCATTTCACCCTGGCGCGTCAGGACAAAGAACTGCTGCACGTGACGTTGAATGCGCCAGGTCGCCACAACGCCCTGAATGCGGCGGCGGCAGTTGCGGTAGCGACGGAGGAAGGCATTGATGATGATGCGATCCTGCGCGCGCTGGAAAGCTTCCAGGGTACAGGCCGTCGCTTCGACTTCCTGGGTGAATTCCCACTGGACGCAGTGAACGGTAAATCGGGTACCGCAATGCTGGTAGACGATTACGGTCACCACCCAACGGAAGTGGACGCCACGATCAAAGCGGCTCGTGCGGGTTGGCCGGACAAAAATCTGGTGATGATCTTCCAGCCCCACCGCTACACCCGTACCCGCGATCTGTACGACGATTTCGCCAACGTGCTGTCGCAGGTCGATACGCTGCTGATGCTGGATGTTTATTCAGCGGGCGAAACTCCGATTCCGGGGGCAGACAGCCGTTCTTTGTGTCGTACCATTCGTGGACGCGGTAAAGTGGACCCTATTTTGGTTTCTGAACCCGCTCAGGTGGCTGAGATTCTGGCACCGGTATTGACGGGCAATGATTTGATTCTGATTCAGGGTGCGGGAAATATCGGCAAAATCGCCCGTACCTTAGCTGAAATCAAACTGAAGCCGCAAACTCCGGAGGACGAGCGTCATGGCTGATAAGATTGCTGTCCTGTTTGGCGGCACCTCCGCCGAGCGCGAAGTGTCCCTGAATTCTGGCGCTGCCGTTCTGGCGGGCCTGCGTGAAGGTGGCGTCGATGCGCATCCGGTCGATCCGAAAGAGATTGATGTGACCCAGCTGAAAGCGATGGGCTTCGATAAAGTTTTCATTGCGCTGCACGGTCGTGGCGGTGAAGACGGTACATTGCAAGGGCTGCTGGAGTTAATCGGCCTGCCGTACACCGGCAGCGGCGTGATGGCGTCCGCCATTTCCATGGATAAACTGCGCAGCAAACTGCTGTGGCAGGGCGCGGGTCTCCCCGTTGCGCCATGGGTTGCTCTGACGCGTACTGAATTTGAATTGGGCCTGTCGGACAGCGTTAATACACGCATTGCCGCGCTGGGCTTACCGGTTATTGTTAAGCCGAGCCGCGAAGGGTCAAGCGTCGGGATGTCTAAAGTTGATAAAGCTGAGGATTTATCTGCCGCTTTAACATTGGCATTTCAACATGATGAAGAAGTTCTGATTGAAAAATGGCTCAGCGGGCCGGAATTTACTGTTGCGATGCTTGGCGAAGAAATTTTACCGTCAATTCGCATCCAACCCGCCGGAGTCTTCTATGATTATGAGGCGAAGTATCTCTCTGATGAGACGCAATATTTCTGTCCAAGTGGTCTTGAAGCAGAACGTGAAGCCGAATTACAGTCTCTGGTGCTCAAAGCCTGGAATGTTTTAGGCTGCCGCGGCTGGGGACGCATTGATGTCATGCTCGACGGTGACGGGCAATTTTACCTGCTGGAAGCCAACACCTCACCCGGTATGACGAGCCATAGCCTTGTACCGATGGCAGCGCGTCAGGCGGGGATGAGCTTCTCGCAGTTAGTCGTACGTATTCTGGACCAGGCGGGCTGATATGTCTCAGGCTGCATTGAACACGCGCAACCGCGATGAAGAGGAAGAATATACGTCTTCACGCCGGAGTAATGGAACGCGTCTTGCAGGAATTATCTTCCTGCTCGGGGTGCTGTGCACCGTGTTTATCAGCGGCTGGATGGTGCTGGGCTGGATGGAAGATGCGCAGCGTTTACCGCTCTCTAAGCTGGTGGTGACCGGCGAGCGTCACTACACGCGTAACGATGATATTCGCCAGTCTATTCTGGCCCTGGGCTCACCTGGCACCTTTATGACCCAGGACGTCAATATTATCCAGAGCCAGATTGAACGTCTGCCGTGGATAAAACAGGCGAGTGTAAGAAAGCAATGGCCTGATGAATTGAAGATTCATCTGGTTGAATATGTGCCCATTGCGCGTTGGAATGATCAGCACATGGTAGACGTAGACGGAAATTCCTTCAGCGTCCCAAGCGATCGTGTCAACAAGCAAAATTTACCGATGTTGTATGGCCCTGAAGGCAGCGAAAACGAAGTGTTACAAGGTTTCCGCGAGATGGGGCAGGTGCTGGCTAAGGATCGCTTTACGTTAAAAGATGCCGCAATGACGGCGCGCCGCTCCTGGCAACTGACGTTAACGAACGGGATCAAGCTCAACCTTGGCCGCGGCGACACAATGAAACGTCTGGCGCGATTTGTAGAACTTTACCCGGTTTTACAGCAGCAGGCGCAGACGGACGGCAAACGGATAAGCTACGTTGATTTGCGCTATGACTCAGGCGCAGCAGTCGGTTGGGAGCCGGCTCCGGTCGAGGAACCTAATCAGCAACAGAATCAGGCACAGGTACAGGCAGAACAACAATGATCAAGGCGACGGACAGAAAACTGGTAGTTGGACTGGAGATTGGCACCGCGAAGGTTGCCGCTTTAGTAGGGGAAGTTCTGCCCGACGGTATGGTCAATATCATTGGCGTGGGGAGTTGCCCATCCCGTGGTATGGATAAAGGTGGGGTAAACGACCTTGAGTCGGTGGTGAAATGCGTTCAGCGCGCCATCGATCAGGCTGAATTAATGGCAGATTGCCAGATTTCTTCTGTCTATCTGGCCCTTTCTGGCAAGCACATCAGCTGCCAGAACGAAATCGGTATGGTGCCGATTTCAGAAGAAGAAGTGACGCAGGAAGATGTAGAGAATGTTGTGCATACGGCGAAGTCCGTGCGCGTGCGCGATGAGCATCGCGTACTGCACGTGATCCCGCAGGAATATGCGATCGACTACCAGGAAGGGATTAAGAACCCGGTGGGTCTTTCCGGCGTACGTATGCAGGCAAAAGTGCACCTGATCACATGTCACAACGATATGGCGAAGAACATCGTTAAAGCCGTTGAACGTTGTGGACTGAAAGTTGACCAACTTATTTTCGCCGGTCTGGCCGCAAGTTATTCCGTGCTGACCGAAGATGAACGTGAACTGGGCGTCTGTGTGGTCGATATTGGTGGTGGTACAATGGACATGGCTGTCTATACCGGCGGCGCGTTGCGCCACACCAAAGTGATCCCTTACGCAGGGAACGTTGTGACCAGCGATATTGCCTACGCCTTTGGTACGCCACCGAGCGATGCAGAGGCAATTAAAGTCCGCCACGGTTGCGCACTGGGTTCTATCGTGGGCAAAGATGAGAGCGTTGAAGTGCCGAGCGTAGGTGGTCGTCCACCGCGCAGCCTGCAGCGCCAGACGCTGGCAGAGGTAATTGAGCCGCGCTATACCGAGCTGCTCAACCTGGTCAACGAAGAGATTTTGCAGTTACAGGAACAGCTTCGTCAGCAGGGTGTTAAGCATCATCTTGCGGCGGGGATTGTATTAACCGGCGGGGCAGCGCAAATTGAAGGTCTTGCGGCCTGCGCTCAGCGCGTGTTCCATACGCAGGTGCGTATTGGTGCGCCGCTGAATATCACCGGTTTAACGGATTACGCTCAGGAGCCGTATTATTCAACGGCCGTGGGCCTGCTGCACTACGGGAAAGAATCCCATTTGAGTGGTGAGGCAGAAGTGGAAAAACGCGTCTCGGTGGGGTCGTGGGTCAAACGACTTAACACCTGGTTGCGAAAAGAGTTTTAATTTTTTTAAGAGACCGGAGAGAATTAGCGGTCTCGGGCGACAGGCACAACGGAGAGAGAAATTATGTTTGAACCTATGGAACTGACCAACGACGCGGTGATTAAAGTCATCGGCGTCGGTGGCGGCGGCGGTAACGCCGTAGAGCATATGGTGCGTGAACGCATTGAAGGTGTTGAATTCTTTGCAGTTAACACCGATGCGCAGGCACTGCGTAAGACGGCAGTTGGCCAGACTATCCAGATCGGCGGTGGCATCACCAAAGGGCTGGGCGCTGGGGCTAACCCGGAAGTCGGTCGCAACGCGGCTGAAGAAGATCGTGAAGCCCTGCGTGCTGCACTGGAAGGTGCGGATATGGTCTTCATCGCAGCGGGCATGGGCGGCGGTACCGGTACCGGTGCAGCACCTGTCGTGGCTGAAGTGGCAAAAGATTTAGGTATCCTGACCGTTGCTGTCGTGACCAAGCCTTTCAACTTCGAAGGCAAGAAGCGTATGGCCTTCGCGGAGCAGGGTATCACCGAGCTGTCCAAACATGTGGACTCTCTGATTACTATCCCGAACGACAAACTGCTGAAAGTTCTGGGTCGCGGTATTTCCCTGCTGGACGCCTTTGGCGCAGCAAACGACGTGCTGAAAGGCGCGGTTCAGGGTATCGCTGAACTGATTACCCGCCCTGGTCTGATGAACGTTGACTTTGCAGACGTTCGTACCGTGATGTCCGAAATGGGCTACGCGATGATGGGATCTGGCGTGGCGAGCGGTGAAGACCGTGCAGAAGAAGCGGCTGAAATGGCAATCTCTTCTCCACTGCTGGAAGATATCGATCTGTCTGGTGCGCGCGGCGTGCTCGTCAACATTACCGCTGGCTTTGACCTGCGTCTGGATGAGTTCGAAACCGTGGGTAACACCATCCGTGCGTTCGCCTCTGACAACGCTACCGTGGTAATCGGTACTTCCCTTGACCCGGAAATGAACGACGAACTGCGCGTCACTGTTGTTGCCACCGGTATCGGTATGGACAAGCGTCCTGAGATCACGCTGGTCACCAACAAACAGACTCAGCAGCCGGTGATGGATCGTTACCAGCAGCACGGTATGTCTCCACTGACTCAGGAGCAGAAACCGGCCGCGAAAGTGGTAAACGACCCGACTCCACAAACGGCAAAAGAGCCAGATTATCTGGATATCCCGGCGTTCCTGCGTAAGCAAGCTGACTAGGAATTGGCTGGAATTTGGGGATTTTCGCTCTTTGTGCTAAACTGGCCCACCGTTAGTGATATACACTCTCGGTTGGATAGTTAATTTGGCGAGATTATACGATGATCAAACAAAGGACACTTAAACGTATCGTTCAGGCGACTGGTGTCGGTTTACATACCGGCAAGAAGGTCACTCTGACGCTGCGCCCTGCGCCGGCCAATACCGGGGTCATCTATCGTCGCACCGACTTGAATCCACCGGTAGATTTTCCGGCCGATGCCAAATCTGTGCGTGATACAATGCTCTGTACTTGCCTGGTGAACGAGCATGACGTGCGGATTTCTACCGTAGAGCACCTGAACGCCGCCCTGGCGGGTCTGGGTATCGACAACATTATTGTTGAAGTCGATGCACCAGAAATCCCGATCATGGATGGTAGTGCTGCACCGTTCGTCTATCTGTTGCTGGATGCCGGCATCGAAGAACTGAACTGCGCGAAGAAATTTGTTCGCATCAAAGAGACCGTTCGTGTCGAAGATGGCGACAAGTGGGCTGAATTCAAACCGTACAATGGTTTCTCGTTGGACTTTACCATCGACTTTAACCATCCGGCGATTGACTCCAGCACCCAGCGCTATGCGATGAACTTCTCTGCTGATGCGTTTATGCGTCAGATCAGCCGTGCTCGTACGTTCGGCTTTATGCGTGATATCGAATATCTGCAGTCCCGCGGCCTGTGCCTGGGCGGTAGCTTCGATTGTGCCATCGTTGTTGACGATTATCGCGTACTGAACGAAGACGGCCTGCGTTTTGAAGATGAATTCGTTCGTCACAAAATGCTGGATGCGATCGGCGACCTGTTTATGTGTGGTCACAACATCATTGGTGCATTTACCGCGTTTAAATCCGGTCATGCGCTGAACAACAAATTGTTGCAGGCCGTCCTGGCAAAACAGGAAGCCTGGGAATATGTGACCTTTGAAGACGAAGCTGAACTGCCGCTGGCCTTCAAAGCACCAAACATGGTTCTGGCGTAACGGTCTATACCGTTCGTAAAAAATCGACTGGTTAACCTGGTACTCTCTCCGACCAGGAAGGCCAGTCGTTTTTATTTTTACACTTCTTTGTTTTCCCCGGTTTATCCTCACGCCCGTCTGGCGTAGAAAATCTGTGCGTTAGCTGCATTCTTGACCGTTTTTCCCTGCTGCATTACGTCATTCCTGCTGCTGCGCATTGGCTTTAGTGGTAATATCTGGGCGCTAAAAAGAATAACTGAACTCAGCCTCTGCAAGGCTGGCTTATTGGGTGGAGCAGGTGAGCGGAATACTGACGCGCTGGCGACAATTTGGCAGACGTTACTTCTGGCCGCATCTCTTATTGGGGATGGTCGCGGCGAGCCTCGGCTTGCCTGCGCTCAGCAACAGTGCTGAAGCGGCAACACCGACAAAAACCTCCACCACCAAGCACGATCTCACCACGCGGGTTAATTTTACCAACCTCGCACTGCTTGAAGCGAATCGCCGCCCAAACTTCTCGGTTGATTATTGGCATCAACACGCCATCCGCACGGTTATCCGTCATCTGTCCTTCGCGATGGCACCGCAGACCATGCCTGTTGCTGAAGAGACGCTGCCGGTTCAGGCTCAGCACCTTGCTCTGCTGGACACGCTCAACGCGCTGCTCACGCAGGACAGCCAGCCGCCGGTCATGGTTCGTCAGACGGCGCAATTCGCATTCATTCCGCCTGCCACATTTTCTGTCTCGACATGGATAAGCCAGGTTCACGGCATCCGTGCCGGACCGCAACGCCTCAGCTAAATTAACCTTATTTCAATACCTTAATTTATCTGCCCATCTGGGGCGTTTGAGAATTTATTATGTTAATCAAATTATTAACCAAAGTTTTTGGTAGTCGTAACGATCGTACCCTGCGCCGTATGCGTAAAGCTGTTGCCGTCATCAACGGTATGGAACCGGCGATGGAAAAGCTGTCAGATGACGAGCTGAAGGCGAAAACGGCGGAGTTCCGCGCGCGTCTGGAAAAAGGCGAAACCCTGGAAAGCCTGATCCCGGAAGCGTTCGCTGTCGTGCGTGAAGCGAGTAAACGCGTTTTCGGTATGCGTCACTTCGACGTGCAGCTGCTGGGTGGTATGGTGCTCAACGAGCGCTGCATCGCGGAAATGCGTACCGGTGAAGGTAAAACCCTGACCGCGACGCTGCCCGCTTACCTGAACGCACTGACCGGTAAAGGCGTTCACGTCGTCACCGTCAACGACTATCTGGCACAGCGTGACGCCGAAAACAACCGTCCGCTGTTTGAATTCTTAGGCTTGACCGTGGGCATCAACATGTCCGGTCTGCCTGCACCAGCCAAGCGTGAAGCGTATAACGCAGACATCACCTACGGCACCAACAACGAATACGGCTTCGACTACCTGCGCGACAACATGGCGTTCAGCCCTGAAGAGCGCGTACAGCGCAAGCTGCACTATGCGCTGGTGGATGAGGTGGATTCCATCCTGATCGATGAAGCGCGTACCCCGCTGATCATCTCCGGCCCGGCCGAAGACAGCTCTGAAATGTACCGTAAAGTCGACAAAATCATTCCGCACCTGCTGCGTCAGGAGAAAGAAGACTCCGATACCTTCCAGGGTGAAGGTCACTTCTCTGTTGATGAAAAAGCGCGCCAGGTTAACCTGACCGAACGTGGTCTGGTTCAGATTGAAGAACTGCTGGTGGCACAGGGCATTATGGAAGAGGGTGAGTCTCTTTACTCTCCAACTAACATCATGTTGATGCACCACGTGACGGCCGCACTGCGCGCGCACGCGCTGTTCACTCGCGATGTTGATTACATCGTTAAAGACGGTGAAGTGATCATCGTTGATGAACATACCGGCCGTACTATGCAAGGGCGTCGCTGGTCTGACGGTCTGCACCAGGCGGTTGAAGCGAAAGAAGGCGTTGATATTCAAAACGAAAACCAGACGCTGGCGTCTATTACCTTCCAGAACTACTTCCGTCTGTACGAGAAGCTGGCAGGGATGACCGGTACTGCAGATACCGAAGCGTTTGAATTCAGCTCTATCTACAAGCTGGATACCGTGGTTGTTCCTACCAACCGTCCGATGATCCGTAAGGATATGCCGGATCTGGTGTACATGACCGAAGCGGAAAAAATTCAGGCGATCATCGAAGATATTCGCGATCGTACCGCGGCGGGCCAGCCGGTGCTGGTGGGGACCATCTCCATCGAGAAATCCGAAGTGGTTTCCAACGAGCTGACCAAAGCGGGCATCAAACACAACGTACTGAACGCCAAATTCCACGCCAAAGAAGCAGATATCGTTGCGCAGGCGGGTTATCCGGCGGCCGTGACCATCGCGACCAACATGGCGGGTCGTGGTACCGATATTATGCTGGGCGGTAGCTGGCAGGCCGAAGTGGCGGAGCTGGAAAACCCAACACCTGAACAAATTGCGCAGATCAAAGCCGACTGGCAGGTGCGTCACGATGCCGTGCTGGCATCGGGTGGTCTGCACATCATTGGTACCGAGCGTCACGAATCTCGTCGTATCGATAACCAGCTGCGTGGCCGTGCGGGCCGTCAGGGTGATGCCGGTTCTTCTCGCTTCTACCTGTCTATGGAAGATGCGCTGATGCGTATTTTTGCCTCCGACCGCGTGTCCGGCATGATGCGTAAACTGGGCATGAAGCCTGGCGAAGCGATTGAGCACCCATGGGTCACCAAAGCGATTGCTAACGCGCAGCGTAAAGTGGAAAGCCGTAACTTCGATATTCGTAAGCAGCTGCTGGAATATGATGATGTTGCCAACGATCAGCGTCGTGCCATCTATACCCAGCGTAACGAACTGCTGGACGTGTCCGACGTGAGTGAAACCATCAACAGTATCCGTGAAGACGTGTTCAAAGCGACGATCGATGCGCATATTCCTCCGCAGTCTCTGGAGGAAATGTGGGATATCGAAGGTCTGCAGGAACGTCTGAAAAATGATTTCGACCTTGAACTGCCAATCAAAGAGTGGCTGGACAAAGAGCCTGAGCTGCACGAAGAGACGCTGCGTGAACGTATCTTCGAAACTGCGCTGGAAGTCTACAAGCGTAAGGAAGAAGTCGTTGGCGAAGAGATGATGCGTCACTTCGAAAAAGGCGTGATGCTGCAGACGCTCGACTCCCTGTGGAAAGAGCACCTGGCGGCGATGGACTACCTGCGCCAGGGTATCCATCTGCGCGGCTATGCGCAGAAAGATCCGAAGCAGGAGTACAAGCGTGAATCCTTCTCCATGTTTGCCGCTATGCTGGAATCGCTGAAGTACGAAGTTATCAGCACCCTGAGCAAAGTTCAGGTGCGTATGCCGGAAGAAGTAGAAGCGATGGAGCAGCAGCGTCGTGAAGAAGCTGAGCGTCTGGCACAGATGCAACAGCTGAGTCACCAGACTGACGAAAGCGAAGCCGCAGCGGCGATCGCAGCGCAGACTGGCGATCGTAAAGTGGGCCGTAACGATCCGTGCCCATGTGGTTCCGGTAAAAAGTACAAAGCGTGCCACGGCCGTCTGAGCTAAGACGTTAACAACCCGAAAAGGCGCAGATTACTGCGCCTTTTTTATGGAAGTCACAATATGAAAACACTGCAAATTGCCGTCGGGATTATTCGCAACCCGCAAAACCAAATTTTCATCACCCAGCGCGCTGCCGACGCCCATATGGCGAACAAGTGGGAGTTTCCTGGCGGAAAAATCGAGTCGGGTGAAACGCCGGAACAGGCGCTGGTTCGGGAGCTTCAGGAAGAGGTGGGGATCACCCCGTTTGGCGCAACGCTGTTTGATAAGCTTGAATACCAGTTCCCGGACAGGCACATCACGCTGTGGTTCTGGCTGGTGGAAAGCTGGGAAGGTGAGCCCTGGGGGAAAGAGGGACAGCCGGGTAACTGGGTTGAGCTAAAGGCAAGTGATGCCGACAAATTTCCTCCGGCAAATGCGCCCGTCATATCCCGCCTGACGGGCAACCTGTAGGCCTGCTAAGCGAAGCGCCAGCAGGCATTAAAGGCTATCGCTGCTCTTCGCTCCAGTCATCACTGTCAGAGAGATCGCCTTCGCTTGGAATGCGTTTCTCTTCCGCGGCCCATTCGCCCAGGTCAATGAGCTGGCAGCGCTTGCAGCAGAATGGGCGAAAAGGGCTCACTTCGCCCCAGACAACGGTTTTGCCACAGGTCGGGCAGTTTACGGTGGTTACGTCAGACATCGGCACTCCTTAACAACAGGCCAGTTCAAAATCGAGGCGTTCCGGCACGGTGCCATTTTCACTGTCCAGCGGCATAAAGCGAATCGCAAAACGACTCTTATGCCCCGAAATTTGCGGGTAAAGCTGCTCACCCAGCGATAAATTCAGGCGTAACAGATCGGCATCATCCCCGTTATCCTGGTAGAAACCGTTCAGGCTGGTTTGCTTGCGGAACGGGGCTGAGTTACGGATAAGATCGAGGATCAACGAGAGCGTTTGATTCATTGGCTCCAGGCTTGCCAGCCAGCTGTTCACCTGCGCGTCACGCTGTGCCTGCGGCATATGAAGCCACATGTGCAGGGTCGGCAGGTCGAAGCTGCAGCAACCGCCAGGGATGCTGAGACGCTGGCGCACCAGAGCGATCAGGCGATCCTCACGCAAAAACTGCCCGACGCGCGGCGCGGCCATCAAAATGGCGCTGCTGCTTTTCAACTGCTGGCGGAGCGCGTCGATACGGCTCTGGTCTACGCCTGGCACTTCTGTCCATGCCTGTAATTTACGCTGCTGGCGCTCCAGCTCTTTGAGCAATTCTGTGCGGACATCGCCGCGTTCAATCACATCCAGCAGATCGCCAACGTTGCGGAAGAAATGCAGGGCGGTGGCATGATCGTTAACAGGCAGATGATGCGAAAGCTGTTGAATGAGAAATTCGATGCGCAGCCAGGTACGCATTTTTTCGTTAAGCGGGTGCTCAAAAAGGATGTGGGTCGACATTATGGTTTTTCCTGTGCAACGGCCTGCGCGGCGAACGTCAGATACTGCGCGTGCAGACGGGCAACATCCGATGCAATGGCATCTGGTGCGCCGTTATTATCAATAACATCATCCGCAACGGCAAGGCGCTGAGCGCGCGTGGCCTGTGCGGCAAGAATGTGTTCAGCATGTTCACGTGAGACCCGATCCCGCGCCACGGTTCGTAGGATTTGCGTTTCGGGGGAGACATCTATCACCAATACCCGATCGGCTTTATGTTGCAGCTGATTTTCTACCAACAGTGGAACGACCCAGAGCACATAAGGCGAACGTGCTGCGGCAATCTGACGCTGGGTTTCCTGGTGGATAATGGGATGCAGCAGGGCATTAAGCCAGGCTTTTTCTGCAGAATCAGAAAAAATGCATTCACGAAGCTGGCGGCGATTGAGCGTGCCATCCGCATTGAGGATGACGGGGCCAAAGTGTGCCTTGATGGCCTTGAGTGCGGGTGTATTTGGCTCTACCACCTGACGGGCAATGATATCGGCATCAATAATCGTGATACCCAGACGAGAAAACGCGTCCGCAACGGTACTTTTTCCACTACCGATGCCGCCAGTTAATGCGACGATATACCCCATTAAATCGAATCCTGGGAATTATTCATTATTAAAATCAATTGGTTGAAATTCAAACTTTCTACCGCGAGTGTTTAGCTCTCGTTACCTGCTTTTTACCAGGTAAATTTATAGGATTGTAGCGTAAAAAAAGAGAATTTCGCAGTCTTGCGGAGCAGGTATTAGTGCGTATGATAACGTCACTGGAGTTGTGCTTTTAACATATTTGCCTCTAACCCCAGGAATCCGCACATGCGTATCGAAGAAGATCTGAAGTTAGGTTTTAAAGACGTTCTTATCCGCCCTAAACGCTCTACACTGAAAAGTCGCTCAGACGTTGAACTCGAACGTCAATTCACCTTTAAACATTCCGGTCAGACCTGGTCTGGCGTGCCGATTATCGCTGCCAATATGGATACGGTCGGTACCTTTGAGATGGCAACGGCCCTGGCACAGTTCGATATTCTTACCGCGGTTCACAAACACTACAGTACCGAAGAGTGGAATGCGTTTGTCGCCTCTGCATCCGCGGATGTGGTGAAGTATGTGATGGTCTCTACTGGCACCTCAGACGCGGATTTCGAAAAAACCAAACAGATCCTGAACGCTAACCCGGCGCTTAACTTTGTGTGCATTGATGTGGCGAATGGTTATTCCGAACACTTCGTCCAGTTTGTCAGCAAAGCGCGTGAAGCCTGGCCGACTAAGACCATCATTGCGGGCAACGTGGTGACCGGTGAAATGTGTGAAGAACTGATCCTCTCAGGTGCAGATATTGTAAAAGTAGGCATTGGTCCGGGTTCCGTATGTACTACGCGCGTGAAAACCGGTGTCGGTTATCCGCAGCTGTCTGCCGTGATTGAATGCGCTGACGCCGCGCACGGCCTGGGCGGTCAGATCATCAGCGATGGTGGTTGCACCATGCCGGGTGATGTTGCGAAAGCCTTTGGCGGCGGTGCGGATTTCGTGATGCTCGGCGGTATGCTGGCAGGCCACGAAGAGAGTGGTGGTACCGTCGTTGAAGAAGATGGCGAGAAATTCATGCTGTTCTACGGTATGAGCTCTGAATCCGCGATGACCCGTCACGTCGGTGGCGTGGCAAAATACCGTGCGGCGGAAGGTAAAACCGTGAAGCTGCCATTGCGCGGTCCGGTTGAATATACCGCGCGCGATATCCTCGGCGGCCTGCGCTCGGCCTGCACCTACGTGGGAGCATCCCGCCTGAAAGAGTTGACGAAACGCACAACGTTTATTCGCGTTCAGGAACAGGAAAACCGCGTTTTCAATAGCCTGTAATACCGCTGGCTGGCGCATGTCCGTGCGCCAGCACTCTTCTGTACTATCCCGCACTCATGGCATCCCCCAGATGGAATATCGGCAGATACATTGCGACCACCAGCGTGCCGATAATCAACCCTGTCACAATCAACAACAGTGGCTCCAGAAGCGCAGCCAGATTGTCTGCTTGTTGAAATGTCTGTTCCGTATGGTGGCGGGCAAGGTTCGCCAGCATCACATCAAGCGCACCCGCGATTTCACCGGTTCGAATCAGCTGTATGCACAGCGGTGTAAAGACAGATGCCTGCTGAAAGGCTGACCACACGGGCATTCCTTGCTCGATATGTTCGCGTACCTCCCGCATTTTGGTTTGCCAGTACCCGCTTTCAACCGTCTCTTCCACACTTTCCAGCCCCTGCAAAAAGGCGATCCCGGCTCGCTGGGTTAATGACAGTACGGTAAATATCTGCCCCAATTTTTGCCCACGCGCCAGTACGCCCATTACGGGCAGATGCAGCAGCATGCGCTGCCAGCGCGGATGCCGTCGTAGCTTACAGGCGGCAACAGCCAAAATAAGAAGCAGGGCAAAAAGCGTGACAATGTGCCCCTGAATAGCGGCGGCTAACCCCATGACAGCCTGCGTGAGCCAGGGCAGGGGAGTATTAAACGTTTTATAGATCGCGGCGAACTCGGGCAGCACCAGCGTCACCATCGCCAGCACCACCAGCGCTGCAAGGGTCAGAATGATCGTGGGATAGCGCAGCGCCTTTTTGACTTTTGCACCGAGCTGCTCCTGGGCTTTTTGTTGCTGTGCGAGCTGGCGACAGCACTCCTCCAGCTTCCCCGTTAGCTCGCCTGTCTTTACCATGGAGACATAAAGCGGGCTAAACACTTCCGGCCATTTATTCATTGACGCAGAAAAGGAACAGCCTCCACTGAGATCGTCAGCAAGGCTGTGAAGCAGAGCCTGCCAATGCTTTAACGGATGCTGTTCCGCCAGCATTTGCAGGCTGTGGGACAACGTCAGGCCAGCCTGCAGCAGCGTCGCGAGCTGGCGAAAGATATCGTAGCAGTGATGACGCTGCCATCGAGGACGCTGCAATGACCGATTGAGCGCCAGCGGATGAAGATGCCGTTGTTCTAAGCTGCTGCAAGCGGCTTCTCGACTGATAGCCCAAAGCGTGCCCGTGCGGATTTCACCCTCCGCAGTAAGCGCCCGCCATCGCCAGAGTTGATTAACAGCCATCGGGCATTCCCATGACGCGGACGACCTCTTCGATCGTGGTGAGCCCTTCTTCTACAGCCATACAGCCATGCTCAAACAACGATGTCATTCCCGCCTGACGGGCGCTGCCCTCTATCACCTCTATGGTTGCTCCGCTGGCAATCGCCTGCCGAAGCGTGCTGTCGATGGATAGCACTTCAAAAATCGCCACGCGGCCATAAAAACCGTGATAACAGCGATCGCAGCCTGTAGGTTGCCAGCGCGGAAGCGGCCTGGGCCAAAGGGCGCGAGGTAATTCTTCACGGCCGCTGGCTTCATGGCGACAGTGGGGACACAGGCGGCGAACCAGCCGCTGGGCAATCACCAGCGAAAGCGCTGAGGAGAGCATCCACCGGGCGACTCCCATTTGTTGAAGACGAATAAGCGTCTCCGCTGTTGAATTGGTATGGAGCGTAGACAGCACCAGATGCCCGGTTTGCGCGGCCTTGATGGCGATCTCTGCGGTGTCGCCGTCACGGATTTCGCCCACCATGATGATGTCGGGATCCTGACGAAGCAGCGCCCGCAGCACACTCTGGAAGGTTAATCCTGCTCGGGGATTAATCTGCGTCTGGTTCAACCCGGCAAGCGGTATCTCAATCGGATCTTCCACGCTGCAGATGTTGACGTCCTGAGTGTTACGCGCCTGTAACGCGCTGTAAAGCGATACGGTTTTCCCGCTGCCGGTGGGGCCCGTCACCAGGATCAAGCCTTGCGGGCGATGAAGGGCCTCGTTAAAGCAGGCCAGCTGTTCGGCATTCATTCCCAGCTTAGCGGGTTCCAGCGCCTGTTGAACCTGATGCAGCAGGCGCAGCACAATTTTCTCACCACCGCTACAGGGGAGCGTAGAGATACGGAAGGAGACCGGCTCGTTGGCTACCTCAACCGTAAACTGACCATCCTGAGGCAAACGGCGCTCCGCAATATCCAGATTGCCCAACACCTTTAAGCGCGCGATGAGCATGGTCGCCAGCGCCGCGGAAAGCGGCGGCTGCGGGCAAAGCACGCCGTCGATGCGTAAACGGATCTGGCAGGCGTGCTCCATCTGTTCAATATGAATGTCGGATGCGCGTTGGCTTATCGCCTGCTGCAGCGTGTGGTTGAGGATATCTACCGCGGAGTGCGGTGCTGATACGATGGGGAGATGAGATTGTGACGCCATCTGCCGGTGCTTTTCCATGCGTTCAACGCTCCAGCATTCGATATCAATCCGTTTTTGCGTCGCGAAACGCAATGCTTCCATCAGTTCATTGCCGGGATTTCCCGCTACGGCAATGCTGATCGTGTCGGTATCGCTGGTCAGTAGCACGGCGTGATGACGCAGGCAGAGTGCGACGAGTTGCTCGGTATTCATCATCCGCTCCCGTTAGTGCGTGTCGAAGCGGAAAACGTCTTCACAGGCCTGCTTGAGTGCGCTGTCAGAGTCGATCTTGCAGTCACGCGTCCAGCCCGTCATGCCATTGCCGTCGCTCCAGAGCGGCGTCATGAGAACCTCCAGCCCGTTCAGGCTCTCCTGCCCCGTTAACGACACGACGCCTTTAGCCACGCTCATCCCTGAAACATAACGTGTCGTCGTCGGAGAGGGGATGCCGTTCGTTCCCGCATCACAACGCTCCACGCCACCGTGGTCCAGCGCGCAGAGCTCGATAGCAGTGCGATAAGGGACAAACGTTTGCAGCATATCGGTGAGTGCGGCTTTTCGCAGGTAGTTCTGGTACGCGGGTATGCCGATGGCGCTCAGGATGGCAATTATGCCAATCACCACCATTAGCTCAATGAGCGTGAATCCTTTTTGTCTGTTCATGTCTGCTCCTTAGGTTAAGTGCCGCTACTCTGGCAGTGAGAGGGAGCAGAAACGAGGGGCAAAAAAGGAAACGTGAAGGGGCTTTCAGGGATTTAACGTAGCGTTACAGGGAAGGGCAAAAGATTTGCGATGAAGGCTGTATTTCCCCCTTCGCGTGAAGGGGGATAACGGGATTACTTAAAGCGCATGGAGAGATCGAGAGCCCGCACATGCTTGGTGAGGGCACCTACGGAGATAAAATCAACGCCGGTTTCCGCGAATTCACGGAGGGTATCGAACGTCACGTTGCCGGATACCTCAAGCTGCGCTTGTCCGTTCGTCAGTTTTACCGCCTCACGCATCTGCTCGGTTTCAAAGTTATCCAGCATGATGATGTCAGCCCCGGCCTTAATCGCCTGCTCAAGCTCTTCCAGATTTTCCACTTCCACTTCAACCGGCACGTCCGGGTGGAGCCAGAAGGCTTTTTCCACCGCCTGGCGCACGGAGCCAGAGGCAATAATGTGGTTCTCTTTAATCAGGAAGGCATCTGACAACCCCAGACGATGGTTTGCGCCGCCGCCGCAGAGCACCGCGTATTTCAGCGCGGTACGCAGGCCCGGCAGGGTTTTGCGGGTATCCAGCAGCTGCGTGCGGGTACCGGCCAGCAGGTCAACGTAGCGACGTACTTCGCTTGCTACCCCGGACAAGGTCTGGACGAAGTTCAGCGCGGTGCGTTCGCCGGTGAGCAGCACGCGGGACGGGCCATCGAGCTCAAATAGCGGCTGGTTCGCCGTGACGGTGTCGCCGTCCTCCACGTGCCAGGTTACCTGCACATCATCGCCTGCCAGCTGGGTAAAGACCTCTTCAACCCAACGCTTGCCGCAAAAAACGCCGTCTTCACGCGTGATGATGACCGCGTGGGAGCGTGTCTCTTTTGGCAACAACTGTGCGGTAATATCGTTGTCGGCGCTGACGTCACCGCCCAGGTCTTCTTTCAGCGCATGGGCAACGCTTGCCGGGATATCCATGTTAATACGTTCCAGAAGGGCTTCACGTCGGTGGTCGGGGTTGTAGCGGCGAGGCGGCATGATAAAACTCCAAATTGGTAACGAATCATAATATTGAAACATGCTACTCTGAACCGAGTCATTGCACCATACAGAAGGAGTTCCAGCATGTTGTTAGAAGACGGATGGCTGGTGGATGCGCGGCACGTGCCCTCGCCGCACCACGATTGCCGCCCGGAGGATGAAAAGCCCACACTGCTGGTGGTTCATAATATTAGTCTCCCGCCGGGTGAGTTTGGCGGTCCGTGGATCGATGCGTTATTCACGGGAACGATTGATCCCGATGCTCATCCCTTTTTTGCTGAAATTGCTCATCTGCGCGTATCGGCACATTGTCTGATCCGTCGCGACGGAGAAGTGGTTCAATATGTTCCTTTTGATAAGCGCGCCTGGCATGCTGGGGTGTCGTTGTATCACGGGCGCGAACGGTGCAATGATTTCTCCATTGGGATCGAACTGGAAGGCACGGATACCACGTCCTACACCGATTCACAGTATCAACAGTTAGCGGCCGTGACCCGAACGCTTATCGGGCTCTATCCGGCAATCGCTGAAAATATTACCGGACACAGTGATATCGCCCCGGTGAGAAAAACCGATCCCGGTCCGGCTTTTGACTGGTCCCGGTTTCGCACCATGCTCGCCGCGTCGTCAGAATAAGGAGATACCATGACGTTGTTTACCATGCTGCTGGTAATGATTGCTGAACGCCTGTTTAAACTTGGCGAGCACTGGCATCTGGATCACCGGCTGGAGGTGATTTTCCGCCGGATCAAACATTTTTCCATGCTGCGTACGCTGTTGATGATGGCGGGCGTCATGCTTATTACCTTCCTGCTCCTGCGCTCGCTGTACGGGCTGTTTTTCAACGTGCCGCTGCTGGTGGTGTGGATCCTGCTTGGGGTGCTGTGCATTGGTGCGGGCAAAGTGCGTATGCACTATCACGCTTATCTTAAAGCCGCCTCCCGTGACGATGCCCATGCGCGCGGAGCCATGGCGAGCGAGCTGACGATGATCCACGGCGTGCCGCCGGACTGCGACGAGCGCGAGTTTCTGCGCGAGCTGCAAAACGCGCTTCTGTGGATTAACTTCCGCTACTATCTGGCACCGCTGTTCTGGTTCGTGGTGGGCGGTCCGTGGGGGCCGGTACTGCTGATGGGGTATGCATTCCTGCGCGCCTGGCAGACCTGGCTGGCCCGTTACCTGACGCCGCATGAACGCTTGCTGTCAGGCATTGATGCCATCCTGCACGTGCTCGACTGGCTCCCGGTTCGTCTGGTGGGCGTGGTGTACGCGTTAATTGGTCACGGTGAAAAAGCGCTGCCTGCATGGTTCGCCTCGCTTGCCGACCGCCATACGTCGCAGTACCAGGTGTTAACGCGTCTGGCACAGTTCTCGCTGGCGCGTGAGCCGCACACCGACAAGATTGAAACGCCGAAAGCCGCTGTCTCCATGGCGAAGAAAACGTCGTTCGTGGTGGTTGTGGTCGTGGCGTTGCTGACTATCTACGGCACGCTGGTGTAAGCCAGCGCGCCGCAAAGACTAAAGCGTATCCGCGGGCGGGATGCCGAAATCAGGCATCCCGTTTTCGTCCCAGCGGACAAGCTTCAGGCGAGTATGGCGGTTCGGATCGTACAGCGGGTCGCCCTCAATTTCGGTGTAATTACGCGCGTGATACACCAGCACATCTTCCCCTTCCGGCGTTAGCGTAAAGCTGTTGTGTCCCGGACCGTACTGGCGGTTTTCGTAACTGGTGACGAACACCGGGCGCGAGGATTTTTGCCAGTTTACCGGGTTTTTCGGATCGGCATTCAGGTCTATCCACAGTAGCCCCATGCAGTAGTTCTCGTCGGTGGCGCTGGCGGAATAGCTGATAAACAGCTTATCGTCGTGAACCAGCACCGCCGGACCTTCGTTGACCCAAAACCCGCGACACTCCCAGTCATACTCCGGCTTGCTGAGCATCACCGGCTCGCCTTTCAGCGTCCAGGGGTTTTCCATTTCGCACAGATAAAGATTGGAGTTCCCGGGGATGTCCGGCGCTTTTTGCGCCCACAGATACCAGCGTTTTCCCTGATGAACAAAGGTGGTGGCATCCAGCGCGAAGGTGTCGAACTGTGTTTTTATCTGACCTTTTTCCGTCCACGTACCGGTGAGCGGATCGCCGTCGGCACACTCCAGCGCAAACATGCGGTGCTGAAACATCCCAAGTTCGTCGAGCGCCTGGGTGTGCGTCGCGGCAAAGTAGATGTACCACTTGCCGTCAATGTGGTGCAGTTCCGGCGCCCAGATCAACTGGCTCATCGGCCCGGTCTCGGGTTTGCGCCAGACCACAACTTCTTCAGCTTTACGTAAGCCTTCCAGCGACGCTGCGCGGCGGATCGCCAGCCTGTCGTACTGCGGCACGGAGGCGATAAAATAGTACTGCCCCTCATGGCGTAAAATGTACGGGTCGGCACGTTGTTCGATAAACGGGTTTGGCCACTGATGCATTTGGCTCTCCTTATTTTGTCTCTGCGGCTTTCAGTTCCTGATAGTCGCTCAGTTCACGGTAATTGGTGCGACGTTTTTCCAGGTCTTCCTGAATGCGTTTCATCGTTTCACGGTCTACCTTCAGCAGGCGTACTACGCCCGCGGTAATTAAGTATCCAATGCCGGGAATGACGGTAAAGAGCAGCACGATCCCGTTAATGGCGTCCGCGCTCTGCGCTTTTGCGCCCGCGTCATAACCGTACCAGGAGAGCAGGAAGCCGACCATCGCTCCGGCAATCGCCAGCCCCAGCTTCAGGAAGAAGATGTTGCCGGAGAAGCTGATCCCGGTAATGCGTTTCCCGGTCTTCCACTCGCCGTAGTCGTCCACGTCGGCCATCAGCGACCAGTGCAGCGGTGACGGGATCTGGTGCAGGATGTTCAGCAGGAAGTAGAGCACCACGATGGTGACGGTGGCTTTCGGGTCAAAGAAGTAGAAGGCGCAGGAGAAAATCGCCAGCACGATGTTGGTCCAGAAGAAGACCTTCAGCTTACACCAGCGGTCGGTCAGCACTTTAGCCAGCACGCTGCCGAGCATCATGCCCACGACGCCAAGGCTAATAAACAGCGTGGCGAAGTGGGTGCTCTGGCCCATCACCCAGGTGACGTAATACATGGTGGCCGCCATGCGGATAAAGCCCGGGCAGACGTTGCACAGGGTCAGGAGAAGAATGCGTACCCACTGGTCGTTCTTCCACACGTCTTTCAGATCGTTTTTCAGCTCATCGTTGGTTTGCACAGCCGGGCGCACGCGCTCGCGCACGGTAGAGAAGCTGAACAGGAACATACAGGTCCCAATCAGGGCCAGGACGGTCATTGCCATCTGGTAGCCCTTGGCTTTGTCATCCCCGCCAAACCAGTCGGCCATCGGCAGCAGCGTTAATGAGAGCAGCAGCGTGGCGATACCGACCATCACAAAACGATACGACTGGCAGGCGACGCGCTCTTTCGGGTCGTTGGTGATCACGCCACCCAGCGAGCAGTAAGGAATATTGATTGCCGTGTAGGTCAAAGAGAGCAGGAAGTAGGTGACAAACGCATAGATAACTTTGCTGTTATAGCTCCAGTCTGGCGTGGTGAACATCAGGATGCTGAACAGCGCGTAGGGGAAGGCGATCCACAGCAGCCATGGACGAAATCGGCCATATTTACTGCGGGTACGGTCGGCAATCGCCCCCATGATCGGGTCCGTTACGGCGTCAATCACGCGGACGGACAGCAGCAGTACGCCGACCAGCGCAGGCGCCAGGCCAAAAATATCCGTATAAAAATAGTTAACAAACAACATGATGGCGCCGAAGATGATGTTGCATCCCGCGTCGCCCATCCCATAGCCGATCTTTTCTTTTACTGACAGTTTGTTGTTATCCATCGACAGCTCTCCGGTTTACGGTATGGAGAGAATTATTCGCTGGCTCATGAATATATGCGTTGCAGGATAAAGGCGGTGATATGGATGAAACGGCTGAAGGCCTGAATTTGTGAGGAAGGTAACAACACGCTGTACCCGCAAAAAACGGGTACAGCGCAGAGAGGCTTAGTGCGCTTTCACGGCTTTCTGGTTCTTCTGTTTCACCAGGTAGCCCACGCCGAGGATCGCAATCCAGACCGGGATCAGGTAAACGGAAATCGCCATCCCCGGGGTGATCAGCATGATCACCAGCACGGCCGCCATAAACACCAGGCACACCCAGTTACCCAGCGGGTAAAGCAGGGCAGGGAAGCGCGTGGTGACGCCTTGCTGCTGCTTGGCGCGGCGGAACTTGATGTGCGCCAGGCTGATCATCGCCCAGTTAATCACCAGAGCAGAGACCACCAGCGCCATCAGCAGGCCGAAGGCTGACTCCGGCGCCAGGTAGTTGATCAGCACGCACAGCGCCGTGACAACTGCAGACACAATAATGGTGTTCACCGGCACGCCGCGCTTATCAACGTTGAGCAGCGCTTTCGGGGCGTTGCCCTGCTGAGCCAGACCGAACAGCATGCGGCTGTTGCAGTAGACGCAGCTGTTATAAACAGACAGCGCCGCGGTCAGAACAACCACGTTGAGTGCGTTTGCCACAAAGGTATCGCCCAGCTCGTGGAAGATCAGCACAAACGGGCTGGTGTCAGCGGTTACGCGGGTCCACGGCAGCAGGGAAAGCAGCACGGCCAGCGAGCCCACATAGAAGATCAGGATGCGGTAGATAACCTGGTTGGTGGCTTTTGGAATGCTCTGCTCCGGGTTGTCGGCTTCCGCGGCGGTGATGCCCACCAGCTCAAGGCCGCCGAAGGAGAACATAATGATAGCCATCATCATTACCAGGCCGGTCATGCCGTGAGGCAGGAAGCCACCCTGTTCCCAGAGGTTGCGCACTGTCGCCTGCGGGCCGCCATTGCCGCTGAACAGCAGCCAGCCGCCGAAGATGATCATCGCCACTACGGCAATCACCTTAATAATCGCAAACCAAAACTCCATTTCACCGAACACTTTTACGTTGGTCAGGTTAATGGCGTTAATAATGACGAAGAAAGCCGCTGCGGAGGCCCAGGTTGGGATCTCCGGATACCAGAACTGAATGTATTTCCCGACGGCGGTAAGCTCAGCCATGGCAACCAGGACGTACAGCACCCAGTAGTTCCAGCCAGAGGCGAAACCGGCAAAGCTGCCCCAGTATTTGTAGGCAAAGTGGCTGAACGAGCCTGCAACCGGCTCTTCAACGACCATCTCACCCAACTGACGCATAATCAGAAAGGCAATAAAGCCTGCGATTGCATACCCCAAAATAATGCCCGGACCGGCTGACTGGATAACGGACGCGCTGCCGAGAAACAGGCCAGTACCGATAGCACCACCCAGTGCAATGAGCTGTATGTGGCGGTTCTTAAGCCCGCGCTTTAGCTGATCGCCGTGCTGTTGAGCTTCCATTTGAAACCTCGTGTGTGGTTGTTATGTTCACGCTGTGCGTGTGTAATTATGAAAGTCCATATTCTGTATTTATTTCTTTACGGTTAACGAGACCGAAAAAAGCGGAGATGACTTCCGTAAGCGCAAGAATAGTGGTAAGCGCCTGTGAATGCACCTGCTTTATGAAGGGCTGATGACGACTTGAATAAAAAGAAAGCATTTGTAAATCGGTCCGCTCAGTCTTCCTAACCCAACCTATAGAATAGAAATGCGCCAGAAGTGGGCGAATTTTCGTTATTTGCCTTGTTGAATCGCTTCAGATTGCAAAAACCCTCGTTTCATTAAGGTTAAAACTGCCTCTTTGGGAGTAATCAACTCATTTGTGCAAAGTTACATTTCTGAAACGTTATTTCTGTAAGGTTGTTAAAATGTGCAGGGTTTACTGATTTCAATCAAAACCAATATGGACAGAAGGTGAATACTTTGTTACTTTAGCGATACGAACTTGAAATTGGTAAGACCAATTGACTCCGGGCAAAAAGGCGTAAGACAGGGAATATGGCCTACAGCAAAATTCGCCAACCAAAACTATCTGATGTGATTGAGCAGCAGCTGGAGTTTTTAATCCTCGAAGGGACTCTGCGCCCGGGTGAGAAACTTCCGCCAGAACGCGAGCTGGCAAAACAGTTCGACGTTTCACGTCCCTCTCTGCGTGAGGCGATTCAACGTCTCGAAGCAAAGGGCTTGCTGCTTCGTCGCCAGGGCGGCGGAACCTTTGTGCAAAACAGCCTGTGGCAGAGCTTCAGCGATCCGCTGGTAGAACTTCTCTCTGACCACCCAGAATCCCAGTTTGATCTGCTTGAGACCCGTCACGCGCTTGAAGGTATTGCGGCCTATTACGCCGCCCTTCGCAGCACTGATGAAGATCGCGTGCGTATCCGCGAACTGCATCAGGCCATTGAACGGGCACAGCAGTCCGGCGATTTAGACGCCGAGTCCAGCGCCGTTGTCCAGTATCAAATCGCCGTCACCGAAGCGGCCCACAACGTGGTGCTCCTCCATCTGCTACGCTGCATGGAGCCGATGCTGGCCCAGAACGTTCGTCAGAATTTTGAATTGTTGTATGCCCGTCGGGAGATGCTCCCACTGGTAAGCAACCATCGCACCCGAGTATTCGAGGCGATAATGGCCGGGGAACCGGAGCAGGCGCGTGAAGCGTCGCACCGCCATCTGGCTTTCATTGAGGAAATCTTGCTGGACCG
The DNA here is from genome assembly GCF_013337145.1 of Enterobacter sp. JMULE2. Classification (NCBI taxonomy): domain Bacteria; kingdom Pseudomonadati; phylum Pseudomonadota; class Gammaproteobacteria; order Enterobacterales; family Enterobacteriaceae; genus Enterobacter; species Enterobacter sp. JMULE2. Next base: position 29,054 of record NZ_SGWD01000017.1, on the reverse strand, counting down.
CAGCCGTGAACAATCGCGTCGCGAACGTTCATTACGCCGCATACAGCAACGAAAGGATTAAGCGCCAGGTACTTTTAGAGCGCGGCAACTAAACGCAGAACCTGTCTTATTGTGTTCTTGCCCAAGAGCACAATGGGACAGGTTCCAGACAAATCAACGTATTAGATAGATAAGGAATACCCCCATGTCAGAACGTCTCCAAAATGACGTGGATCCGATCGAAACTCGCGACTGGCTACAGGCGATCGAATCGGTCATCCGTGAAGAAGGTGTTGAGCGCGCTCAGTATCTGATTGATCAGCTGCTTTCTGAAGCCCGCAAAGGCGGTGTGAAGGTTGCTTCAGGTGCAGGGGCTAGCAACTACGTAAACACGATTGCCGTCGAAGACGAACCGGAATACCCGGGCAATCTGGATCTGGAACGTCGTATCCGTTCTGCAATCCGCTGGAACGCCATCATGACCGTTCTGCGCGCATCCAAGAAAGACCTGGAACTGGGTGGCCACATGGCGTCCTTCCAGTCTTCCGCGACCGTTTACGAAGTGTGCTTCAACCACTTCTTCCGTGCAGCGAACGAGAAAGACGGCGGCGATCTGGTGTACTTCCAGGGCCACATCTCTCCGGGCATCTATGCACGTGCATTCCTGGAAGGTCGTCTGACTGAAGAGCAGATGAACAACTTCCGTCAGGAAGTTCACGGTAAAGGTCTGTCTTCTTACCCGCACCCTAAACTGATGCCTGAATTCTGGCAGTTCCCGACCGTATCTATGGGTCTGGGCCCAATCGGTGCGATCTACCAGGCTAAATTCCTGAAATACCTGGAACACCGTGGTCTGAAAGACACCTCCGAGCAGACCGTTTACGCCTTCCTGGGCGACGGCGAAATGGATGAGCCAGAATCTAAAGGTGCGATCACCATCGCGACCCGTGAGAAGCTGGACAACCTGTGCTTCATCATCAACTGTAACCTGCAGCGTCTGGATGGTCCGGTAACCGGTAACGGCAAGATCATCAACGAACTGGAAGGCATCTTCGCAGGTGCTGGCTGGAACGTGATCAAAGTCATGTGGGGCGGTCGTTGGGATGAGCTGCTGCGTAAAGACACCAGCGGTAAACTGATCCAGCTGATGAACGAAACCGTTGACGGTGACTACCAGACCTTCAAATCCAAAGACGGTGCCTACGTTCGTGAGCACTTCTTCGGCAAATACCCTGAAACCGCAGCACTGGTTGCAGACTGGACTGATGAGCAGATCTGGGCCCTGAACCGCGGTGGTCACGATCCGAAGAAAGTCTACGCTGCACTGAAAAAAGCGCAGGAAACCAAAGGTAAAGCGACTGTAATCCTGGCCCATACCATCAAAGGTTACGGCATGGGTGATACCGCAGAAGGTAAAAACATCGCTCACCAGGTTAAGAAAATGAACATGGACGGCGTGCGTTATATCCGCGACCGTTTCAACGTTCCAGTGACCGATGAGCAGGTAGAAAACCTGTCTTACATCACCTTCCCGGAAGGTTCTGAAGAGCACAAGTACCTGCATGAACGTCGTCAGGCGCTGAAAGGCTACCTGCCAGCTCGCCAGCCTAACTTCACCGAGAAGCTGGAACTGCCAGCGCTGGAAGACTTCTCTCAGCTGCTGGAAGAGCAGAACAAAGAGATCTCTACCACCATCGCTTTCGTTCGTGCCCTGAACGTGATGCTGAAGAACAAGTCGATCAAAGATCGTCTGGTTCCAATCATCGCCGACGAAGCGCGTACTTTCGGTATGGAAGGTCTGTTCCGTCAGATCGGTATCTACAGCCCGAACGGCCAGCAGTACACCCCGCAGGACCGTGAGCAGGTTGCATACTACAAAGAAGACGAGAAAGGTCAGATCCTGCAGGAAGGTATCAACGAGCTGGGCGCAGGCGCATCCTGGCTGGCTGCTGCGACCTCTTACAGCACCAACAACCTGCCGATGATCCCGTTCTACATCTACTACTCCATGTTCGGGTTCCAGCGTATCGGTGACCTGTGCTGGCAGGCAGGCGACCAGCAGGCTCGCGGCTTCCTGGTAGGCGGTACCTCCGGTCGTACGACTCTGAACGGTGAAGGTCTGCAGCACGAAGATGGCCACAGCCACATTCAGTCTCTGACTATCCCTAACTGTATCTCTTACGACCCGTCATACGCGTACGAAGTGGCAGTCATCATGCATGACGGTCTGACCCGCATGTACGGTGAAGCGCAAGAGAACATTTACTACTACATCACCACCCTGAACGAAAACTACCACATGCCGGCAATGCCAGCAGGTGCCGAGGAAGGTATCCGTAAAGGTATCTACAAACTCGAAACCCTCGAAGGTAGCAAAGGTAAAGTTCAGCTGTTGGGCTCCGGTTCTATCCTGCGTCACGTACGTGAAGCAGCACAGATCCTGGCGAAAGACTACGGTGTGGGCTCCGACGTGTACTCTGTGACCTCCTTCACTGAGCTGGCGCGTGATGGCCAGGATTGTGAGCGCTGGAACATGCTGCACCCAATGGAAACCCCACGCGTTCCGTACATCGCTCAGGTGATGAACGATGCACCAGCGGTGGCGTCTACTGACTATATGAAACTGTTCGCAGAGCAGGTTCGTACTTACGTTCCTGCTGATGATTATCGCGTTCTGGGTACTGACGGCTTCGGTCGTTCTGACAGCCGCGAAAACCTGCGTCACCACTTCGAAGTTGATGCTTCTTACGTGGTTGTAGCAGCACTGGGCGAACTGGCTAAACGTGGCGAAATCGATAAGAAAGTGGTTGCGGACGCAATCACCAAATTCAACATCGATGCAGAAAAAGTTAACCCGCGTCTGGCGTAAGAGGTAAAAGAATAATGGCTATCGAAATCAATGTACCGGACATCGGGGCTGATGAAGTTGAAATCACCGAGATCCTGGTCAAAGTAGGCGACAAAGTTGAAGCTGAACAGTCGCTGATCACCGTAGAAGGCGATAAAGCCTCTATGGAAGTCCCGTCTCCTCAGGCTGGCATCGTTAAAGAGATCAAAGTCTCTGTTGGCGATAAAACCGAGACTGGCAAACTGATCATGATTTTCGATTCCGCCGACGGTGCAGCAGCAGCTGCACCTGCGCAGGAAGAGAAGAAAGAAGCCGCTCCGGCCGCCGCTGCTCCAGCCGCTGCCGCGAGCGCGAAAGAAGTGAACGTGCCTGACATCGGCGGTGACGAAGTTGAAGTCACTGAAATCCTGGTGAAAGTGGGCGACACCGTTGCAGCCGAGCAGTCACTGATCACCGTAGAAGGCGACAAAGCCTCTATGGAAGTGCCCGCTCCGTTCGCCGGTACCGTTAAAGAGATCAAGATCAACACCGGCGACAAAGTGTCTACCGGCTCCCTGATCATGGTCTTCGAAGTGGCGGGTGCTGCACCTGCCGCCGCGCCAGCACAGGCCGCTGCTCCGGCTCCGGCCGCTGCACCAGCAGCTGCTGGCGGCGCGAAAGACGTTAACGTACCGGACATCGGCGGTGACGAAGTTGAAGTCACCGAAGTGATGGTGAAAGTGGGCGACAAAGTTGCCGCTGAACAGTCACTGATCACCGTTGAAGGCGACAAGGCTTCTATGGAAGTCCCTGCGCCGTTCGCGGGTACCGTTAAAGAGATCAAAATCAGCACCGGCGACAAAGTGTCTACCGGCTCTCTGATCATGGTCTTCGAAGTGGAAGGCGCTGCGCCTGCCGCAGCTCCGGCTGCCGCGGCTGCTCCGGCACCTGCTGCTGCACCGGCTCAGGCGTCTAAACCTGCTGCGGCTCCTGCTGCAAAAGCGGAAGGCAAATCTGAGTTCGCTGAAAACGACGCTTACGTCCACGCTACCCCGCTGATTCGTCGCCTGGCGCGCGAATTCGGTGTGAACCTGGCGAAAGTGAAAGGGACCGGCCGTAAGGGTCGTATCCTGCGCGAAGACGTTCAGACCTACGTGAAAGACGCGGTGAAACGCGCCGAAGCTGCACCTGCTGCAGCCGCCGGTGGCGGTATCCCGGGCATGCTGCCATGGCCAAAAGTGGACTTCAGCAAGTTCGGCGAAATCGAAGAAGTGGAGCTGGGCCGCATCCAGAAAATCTCTGGTGCTAACCTGAGCCGTAACTGGGTGATGATCCCGCACGTTACGCACTTCGATAAGACCGATATCACCGATCTGGAAGCGTTCCGTAAACAGCAGAACGCCGAAGCTGAGAAGCGCAAGCTGGACGTGAAATTCACCCCAGTGGTCTTCATCATGAAAGCCGTTGCCGCTGCCCTTGAGCAGATGCCACGCTTCAACAGCTCCCTGTCCGAAGACGGTCAGAAGCTGACGCTGAAGAAATACATCAACATCGGTGTTGCGGTTGATACGCCAAATGGTCTGGTTGTTCCGGTCTTCAAAGACGTGAACAAGAAGAGCATTACCGAGCTGTCCCGTGAACTGACCACCATCTCCAAGAAAGCGCGTGATGGTAAGCTGACTGCCGGCGAAATGCAGGGCGGCTGCTTCACTATCTCCAGCATCGGCGGCCTGGGTACTACCCACTTCGCGCCGATCGTTAACGCGCCGGAAGTGGCTATCCTCGGTGTGTCCAAGTCCGCGATGGAGCCGGTGTGGAACGGCAAAGAGTTCGTGCCGCGTCTGATGATGCCAATCTCTCTGTCCTTCGACCACCGCGTGATCGACGGTGCTGATGGTGCGCGCTTCATCACCATCATCAACAACACCCTGAGCGACATTCGCCGCCTGGTGATGTAATCGAAAAGCCGGCCAGTCGGCCGGCTTTTTTCTGATAATCTCACGGTGTTTGTGAGGTTATTGGCGAAAGCGACAATTCGTGAGCCGTTTGTTGTTTCAAAATTGTTAACAATTTTGTAAACTGCGGGCGGATAGAACGACCCGGTGGACGACGGGTATAAATTAAGAGGTCATGATGAGCACAGAAATCAAAACTCAGGTCGTAGTACTTGGGGCAGGCCCGGCAGGTTACTCCGCAGCATTCCGCGCCGCGGATTTAGGTCTGGAAACCGTCATCGTAGAACGTTACAGCACCCTCGGCGGTGTTTGTCTGAACGTCGGCTGTATCCCTTCTAAAGCGCTGCTGCACGTAGCGAAAGTTATCGAAGAAGCCAAAGCGCTGGCTGAACACGGTATCGTCTTCGGCGAGCCGAAAACCGATATCGACAAAATTCGTACCTGGAAAGAGAAAGTTATCACTCAGCTGACCGGCGGTCTGGCGGGTATGGCCAAAGGCCGTAAAGTGAAAGTGGTAAACGGTCTGGGTAAATTTACCGGTGCGAACACCCTGGAAGTGGAAGGCGAAAACGGCAAAACCGTGATCAACTTCGACAACGCGATCATCGCGGCAGGCTCTCGCCCAATCGAACTGCCATTCATTCCGCATGAAGATCCACGCGTGTGGGATTCCACCGATGCCCTGGAGCTGAAAACCGTTCCTAAGCGTCTGCTGGTTATGGGCGGCGGTATCATCGGTCTGGAAATGGGTACCGTGTACCATGCGCTGGGTTCAGAGATCGACGTGGTTGAAATGTTCGACCAGGTTATCCCGGCAGCCGACAAAGACATCGTTAAAGTCTTCACCAAACGCATCAGCAAGAAATTCAACCTGATGCTGGAAACCAAAGTGACTGCCGTTGAAGCGAAAGAAGACGGTATTTACGTTTCCATGGAAGGCAAAAAAGCCCCTGCAGAAGCGCAGCGTTACGACGCCGTGCTGGTGGCTATCGGCCGCGTGCCGAACGGTAAAAACCTCAATGCTGGCGCAGCTGGCGTGGAAGTGGACGACCGTGGCTTTATCCGCGTTGATAAGCAGCTGCGCACCAACGTGCCGCACATCTTTGCTATCGGCGACATCGTCGGTCAGCCAATGCTGGCGCACAAAGGTGTTCACGAAGGTCACGTTGCCGCTGAAGTTATCGCTGGCATGAAACACTACTTCGATCCGAAAGTGATCCCATCTATCGCCTATACCGAGCCAGAAGTTGCCTGGGTGGGTCTGACCGAGAAAGAAGCGAAAGAGAAAGGCATCAGCTACGAAACCGCCACCTTCCCGTGGGCTGCTTCTGGCCGTGCTATCGCTTCCGATTGCGCAGATGGCGTGACCAAACTGATCTTCGACAAAGAGACTCACCGCGTGATCGGTGGTGCAATTGTCGGTACCAACGGCGGCGAGCTGCTGGGTGAAATCGGTCTGGCTATCGAAATGGGCTGCGACGCGGAAGACATCGCGCTGACCATCCACGCTCACCCGACTCTGCACGAGTCCGTGGGCCTGGCGGCAGAAGTGTTCGAAGGTAGCATCACCGACCTGCCAAACGCGAAAGCGAAGAAGAAATAAGTTTCTCTGCGCTTGATAAACGCCTCTCAGGAGGCGTTTTTTTTTGCCTGTAACTACCTGATTTAGTAGTCATCCTGTTGATATTTCCGCTAAAAATTTCCCTTCATCTGCCGATACTTTTTTCACCATTGTGTGGCTACTGGCCACGCGGTTTAGGGGTTCTGGACTCTTTTATTACACGAAAAAAGGAAAATGCATGTCTTTGAAGAAAGTGGCGGTAATTGGTTTAGTGGCGGCAGCGCTGACGCTGACAGGGTGCGGTGCGGTAACGACGGCGGTGAAGAAACGCAACCTGGAAGTGAAAACCCAGATGAGTGAAACCGTCTGGCTTGAGCCATCCAACGAGAAAACGGTCTACATTCAGGTTAAAAACACCTCCGATAAAGACATGAGCAACCTGCAGACCCTGCTGGCGAACGACCTGATTGCCAAGGGCTATAAAGTGACCAGCTCCCCTGACGGCGCATATTACTGGGTGCAGGCAAACGTCCTGAAAGCCGACAAAATGGACCTGCGTGAAGCTCAGGGCTACCTGAAAACCGGGTATGAAGGTGCGGCTGTGGGCGCTGCACTGGGTGCCGGGATCACCGCTTATAACAGTAACTCTTCCGGCGCAGCGCTGGGCGTGGGTCTGGCGGCGGGCCTGATCGGCATGGCGGCAGACGCCATGGTGGAAGATGTAAACTACACCATGGTGACTGACCTGCAGATCTCTGAGCGCAGCAAAGCAAAAGTTACAACCGATAATATCGCTGCCCTGCGTCAGGGTACCTCTGGCGTGAAACTGCAGACCAGCACCGAGCAAGGCGATCGTGCGAAGTATCAGACCCGCGTGGTGTCTAATGCCAACAAGGTGAACCTGAAGTTCGAAGAGGCGAAGCCGGTTCTGGAAGCGCAGCTGGCGAAATCGGTCGCGAATATTCTGTAGGAAAACAGCCGGGTGGCGACGTCGCCTTACCCGGCCTGCCTGCATTACGGGGCGACGGGTTGCCAGGTCTTATCCAGAGGGTATGCGGTCAGGGCATTTGCTTTCTTCGCGGAATCACTGCCGAGATCGTTCTGGTACACCTTGTCGTCCTGATTGATGGTGAAACTCATCACCCCCGTTTGACCGTAAGTGACTGGCCAGGCGATCATGGCGAAACCGTTATTATCCGGCAAAATGCGAAAACGATAGCCGTGATAGCCTGCTCCTGGCTCTTTCGGACTGAACGCCGGACCCAGCGGGCTTGGCGCTTCGCCTGGCGAGACGGGCCAGTACAGACCGTCCTTTTTCCCCTCAGAACTGACAATTTTCTGCGCATACTTCTGATTCAACCCAAAATAGCTCTGCTGAGCATCGACATAGGCATGCAGCGCCTCGATGGCACCGAGTTCGTTACGCCCAATCTCGCGCGTGAGGATCGCTTCGGCGCCTGCTTTAATGTCAAATTGCCAGCCGGTAGCGGTTTTCTTCACCGGGATCGGCAATTGCCAGTCGCTCTCTCCAACAACCAGATGCGCCACATCGCCCTCGATGGCGGTATCATGGCGAACTTTCCAGTCTCTCAGGAAACGATCAACGGCATCCGGGTCGACCCCTTCAGGCGGCAGGAAGTCGCGCCAGTTCTCCCCAAGCAGGTCGCTCATTGCACGTTCATCATGCTTACTGATGGCGCTCACCAGCGCGTCGGTTGCCTGGCCTGGCGTGCTGAACGATTGCTGTGCCATCGCGGTGGCCGAAAGCATGAATAACGCCATTCCACAGAGTAGTTTACTTTTCATGTCGGCTCCCTTAACGGTGACGGAATTCACGGTGTTCTGCGCGTCCGGCTGAGGCCTGACGGGGCTGCTGATGGCGGGCAGCGACTTGTCTGCTCTGCTCGCCCCGACGCTGCTGGGTTTGCCAGTTGCCGGACCGGCTGTCGTTGCCGCTCAGCGCATTAGCGCGATGCTGGCTGGTTCGCTGCTGTACATTTCTCTGCTGGGCCGTGCGCTGCTGTGAGGGTTGCGAAACCCGTTTTTCCTGTCGTTGTGTGGCCGCACGATTGTTCTCAGTTCGCTTCGCGATGTGCGGTTTGGTGTCGTAGCCGCGGTAGTTATTGCGCTGTGAAATCTGCTTCAGCTGTTGGCTGGAAGCCTGACGCTGTGCATCTCGGGTTGTCGGGCGCGTTGCCTGAGGGAACGTTTTTCCTGTCGATTTTTCCATTTGGCTCAATGCGGCCTGACGCTGGCTGTCTCGATTGACCGGTTTTTGCTGCGTCGCACTGAGCCCTGTCGCCGCTTTCGTGGAGTGGAAACGGGTATTGAGCTGGTTGGTCGGGTACGGCACCCCTTCACGATAGGCCGGGTTGTGCTGCCAGGTGCGGTTGGCGTCCGTCAGCCGCTGTCCGCTGATTTTATTGAAGTTATCAACGTTGATATTGATGTTGTTATCGCCGTTGCGGTTATAGCCGCCATGATTATCCCAGTCATCATCGTGATGGTGGTGGTCCCAGTCATCGTCGTCATCCCAGTCGATATTGCTGAAGATGGCATAGGTTGTGGCCACCCCCAGACTGAAGCCGAGACCCTTGACCAGACTGTCGGTAAATTGCTCCCCGGGTGAGGGCGGTAAATAGGTGGGCGGGTAGGCCGCGTTTGGCCAGGTACCGTAAACCGTATTGGGGTTATAGGTCGGAACGTAAACCACCTGCGGATCGGCGGATTCAATTTTGATCACCGTCGGGCTTGTGGTGGTGGTGTTTGTTGACTCGCTGGTGGTGGTTTTTGCAGGGGCAGGTTTCGTCACGGTCGTGACCGTTTGCTGTGGCGTTGATTGCAATGCACCGGTTTGTTGCGCCAGCAAGCGCAGGCGTTGAACGGAATCCATTACGTCTTTCGGTTGGGCTAGAAACGCATCGCCCAGATTTTGTACCCACGGCGGATTTTCACCCATCAGCGACATCAACTGAGGAAACGCCACCAGCGACTTTACGCTCGGATCCCACGGCTGACCAGCAACGGCCTGAATGGCGGCATCGCCCTGCATTTTGGGATTATCTTTTGACCACTGTGCCGCCTGGATAACGTTTGACGGGTAGGTCGAGGCCATTAAAATTTGCGACAGCAGGGCATCCGGGTAGAGCGCAACTGGGGCAACCCACTGATCGATCTGCGCGGCCGTGTACGTGGGTGCGACGACAGGGGCGGGCTGGGCTGCGGCAGGTGCTGCCGGTTGTTGTGCGACGGGGGCTGGTGCAACGGGCTCCGTTGCCCGGCTTTTGACAAACATGACGCCTGAGGCAGCAAATAGCCCGGCACTGCAGAGAAGGACAAGCAGGTGTGGCTTAAAGGGCAACTTCATAAAATGACTCCAACGAGACAAGCGCTGTGCCGTGAGGCGTTCTTGTTGCCGCGAGTATTATTCACCCGTGTATGACAGTTTTGACTTTTCTTGGGAAACCAGCGAAGCGTCCGGATAAAGAGTGTGTGCATTTATTACACAATTATATGCGATGCGGGAAAAGGCGCAGGGAATTCAGAAGGCCGCTCTTGCGAGCGGCCAGCAGCTAGTTGCCGAGGTTGACGACAAACAGCACCGTGATGTCGGATATGTTCCAGCCACCGTGCAGCGCGGTTAGCAGTAAACCGATCGCAACGATCAGTGCAGTGATTCGCATCTCCATTGCGTGCGTTCCTGTACAGGCTACGCGGGTTCATTCTTCACCGGGAAAGGCAGAACCAGGCAAATGAGTACATTGCCGCGTAGGTTACGGAACTGCTTCCGGGCCCGGTGACTGGTTGCTACACCAGCGAAGCAGGCCGGGCGCAACAGTATTACAGCCGAAATGGACTGAAAAGAGGTGAAATGCAGTTTCATCCTTTTTCATTCGAAACTGGATGTCGGCTCGTAAACACAAAATATGTGCTTGCGGATCTACATACTCAGGCGCATTATTCATGACGAGTGCATTGCCGCAAATCTGCCAACACGGTGTGCTACCACCGCAAGGCAACAAATAAACCGCTACCAGGCGGTTTTTTTGTACCCAAAATTCGTCTCGTCTCCCTGCTACACCATGCTTAACGATTCAGCAAATTTTTTAATGTTGCTTTTTTGTAAACGGATTAACACTGTGCAGAAATCCTGCTATGCTGCCCGACGCGGTATCGGGCATTTACCCTACAAACTGCTGTCTCACAGGAGCGTGAAGAGAACGCCCGCCGCATATGACAATGAGAGCGAGGAGAACCGTCGTGCTAGAAGAATACCGTAAGCACGTAGCAGAACGTGCCGCCGAGGGAATTGTACCCAAACCTTTAGATGCAACCCAAATGGCCGCGCTCGTCGAGCTGCTGAAGAACCCGCCTAAGGGCGAAGAAGAATTCCTGTTAGATCTGTTGATCAACCGCGTACCGCCTGGCGTAGATGAAGCTGCCTACGTAAAAGCCGGATTCCTTGCTGCTATCGCCAAAGGCGAAGCCACCTCCCCACTGGTTACTCCTGAAAAAGCCATTGAACTGCTCGGCACCATGCAGGGTGGTTACAACATTCATCCGCTGATTGACGCGCTGGATAACGACAAGCTGGCACCGATTGCCGCTAAAGCGCTCTCTTCCACGCTGCTGATGTTCGATAACTTCTACGATGTAGAAGAAAAAGCCAAAGCGGGCAACGTCTATGCGAAGCAGGTGATGCAGTCCTGGGCGGATGCCGAATGGTTCCTGAACCGTCCTGCTCTGGCAGAAAAAATCACCGTTACCGTCTTTAAAGTGACCGGTGAAACCAACACCGATGACCTGTCTCCGGCACCGGACGCGTGGTCTCGCCCGGATATCCCTCTGCATGCCCTGGCGATGCTGAAAAACGCCCGTGAAGGCATTGAGCCGGATCAGCCGGGCAGCGTCGGCCCGATCAAACAGATCGAAGCCCTGCAGGAGAAAGGTTTCCCGCTGGCTTACGTGGGTGACGTTGTGGGTACCGGCTCTTCTCGTAAATCCGCAACCAACTCCGTGCTGTGGTTCATGGGCGACGATATTCCTCACGTGCCTAACAAGCGCGGCGGTGGCCTGTGCCTGGGTGGCAAAATTGCGCCGATCTTCTTCAACACCATGGAAGATGCGGGCGCACTGCCGATTGAAGTGGATGTGTCCAACCTTAACATGGGCGACGTGATTGACGTTTACCCGTTCAAGGGCGAAGTGCGCAACCACGAGACCAACGAACTGCTGGCAAGCTTCGAGCTGAAAACCGACGTGCTGATCGACGAAGTGCGTGCAGGTGGCCGTATCCCGCTGATTATCGGTCGTGGCCTGACCACCAAAGCGCGTGAAGCGCTGGGTCTGCCGCACAGTGACGTGTTCCGTCAGGCGAAAGATGTGGCGGAGAGCAGCCGTGGTTACTCTCTGGCGCAGAAAATGGTGGGCCGTGCGTGCGGCGTAGCGGGTATTCGTCCGGGCGCGTACTGCGAGCCTAAGATGACCTCCGTGGGCTCTCAGGACACCACCGGTCCAATGACCCGTGACGAACTGAAAGACCTGGCGTGCCTGGGCTTCTCGTCTGACCTGGTGATGCAGTCCTTCTGCCACACGGCTGCGTATCCGAAACCGGTCGACGTAACCACGCACCACACGCTGCCAGACTTCATCATGAACCGCGGCGGCGTCTCTCTGCGTCCGGGCGACGGCGTCATCCACTCCTGGCTGAACCGCATGCTGCTGCCGGATACCGTGGGTACTGGCGGTGACTCTCACACCCGTTTCCCAATCGGTATCTCCTTCCCGGCGGGCTCCGGTCTGGTGGCGTTTGCTGCGGCGACCGGCGTGATGCCGCTGGATATGCCGGAATCGGTGCTGGTGCGCTTCAAAGGTAAAATGCAGCCGGGTATCACCCTGCGCGACCTGGTTCACGCGATCCCGCTGTATGCGATTAAACAGGGCCTGCTGACCGTTGAGAAGAAAGGGAAGAAAAACATCTTCTCTGGCCGCATTCTGGAAATTGAAGGTCTGCCGGATCTGAAAGTGGAGCAGGCGTTCGAGCTGACCGATGCCTCCGCCGAGCGTTCTGCTGCGGGCTGTACCATCAAGCTGAACCAGGCGCCAATCGAAGAGTACCTGACTTCCAACATCGTGCTGCTGAAGTGGATGATTGCGGAAGGCTACGGCGACCGTCGTACCCTGGAGCGTCGTATTCAGGGCATGGAAAAATGGCTGGCGGATCCACAGCTGCTGGAAGCCGATGCTGACGCAGAGTACGCGGCGGTGATCGACATCGATCTGGCGGATATTAAAGAGCCGATCCTCTGTGCACCGAACGATCCGGACGACGCGCGTCCGCTCTCTGAAGTTCAGGGCGAGAAAATCGACGAAGTGTTCATCGGTTCCTGCATGACCAACATCGGTCACTTCCGCGCTGCCGGTAAGCTGCTGGATACCCATAAAGGCCAGCTGCCGACCCGTCTGTGGGTGGCACCGCCAACCCGTATGGACGCGGCTCAGCTGACCGAAGAGGGTTACTACAGCGTGTTTGGTAAGAGCGGTGCGCGTATTGAAATCCCTGGCTGTTCCCTCTGTATGGGTAACCAGGCGCGCGTAGCCGACGGTGCAACGGTGGTCTCCACCTCTACCCGTAACTTCCCGAACCGTTTAGGTACCGGTGCGAACGTCTTCCTGGCCTCTGCGGAGCTGGCGGCGGTTGCGGCGCTGATTGGCAAACTGCCAACGCCGGAAGAGTACCAGACCTTTGTGGCTCAGGTAGATAAGACGGCGGTGGATACCTATCGCTATCTGAACTTCGACCAGCTCTCTCAATATACTGAGAAGGCTGACGGGGTGATCTTCCAGACGGCAGTATAAACAGCAAAACCGTCTCATAGAGACGGTTTTTAGTGTTTGCACCCTCTCCCGTGGGAGAGGGACGGGGTGAGGGCATCAGGCCGCAGGGTCTTGCTCTCACCTTTTTATTTTCATTCCTCCCGCCTCCCCCGCTTTTTTTCTTCCTCGCTGCTGCGATAATTACCCTAATGGCTTTGCAGAGGAAAACACTATGGATTACGAATTTCTGCGCGACATCACCGGAGTGGTGAAAGTGCGTATGTCGATGGGCCACGAAGCCGTTGGACACTGGTTTAACGAAGAGGTGAAGGAGAATCTCGCGCTTCTTGATGAAGTGGAAGAGGCGGCGAAGACGGTAAAAGGCAGTGAGCGCTCCTGGCAGCGCGCCGGGCATGAATACACCCTGTGGATGGATGGCGAAGAGGTGATGGTGCGCGCCAACCAGCTCGAGTTTTCAGGTGACGAGATGGAAGAGGGGATGAGCTACTACGACGAAGAGAGCCTGTCGATGTGCGGCGTAGAGGATTTCCTTCAGGTGGTAAATGCGTACCGCGACTTTATGAAACAGAAATAACAGACCGGAGCATCCCTGCTCCGGCTTGCTCTTACACGGCCGGAATATTGCGGCCGTAGTAGATCTCGCGCATCTCTTTCCAGAGCAGGTCAGTAATCGCCTTACGCTCTTCTTCGCTCAAATCTTCCGGTTTGGTATGGAACATGTAGTGCTTAAGGTCGAACTCCTTAAGTAACATCTTGGTATGGAAGATGTTCTCCTGATACACGTTCACGTCCATCATGTCGTACAGCGATTTCATGTCTTCAGACATAAAGTTCTGAATAGAATTGATCTCATGGTCGATGAAGTGCTTCATGCCGTTGATATCACGGGTAAAACCACGCACGCGATAATCAATCGTGACGATGTCCGATTCCAGCTGGTGGATTAAATAGTTCAGTGCGTTTAGCGGCGAGATCACGCCGCAGGTCGACACTTCTATGTCCGCGCGGAAGGTGCATAGCCCGCCTTCAGGGTGGCTTTCCGGGTAGGTGTGCACGCAGATATGGCTTTTATCCAGGTGGGCGACGACCACTTCCGGCAGCGGGCCCGGATGCTCGGTTTTGTCGATAAGCTTCGGGTCGACCGGCTCTTCGCTCACCAGAATGGTGACGCTCGCGCCCTGTGGTTCATAATCCTGACGCGCGATGTTCAGGATGTTAGCGCCAATGATTGAGCAAGTTTCTGACAGGATCTCCGTCAGGCGGTTAGCGTTGTAGAGTTCATCGATATAGGCGATGTAGCCATCGCGTTCTTCTGCAGTTTTGACGTAGCAGATATCGTAAATACAAAAACTCAGGCTTTTGGTCAGGTTGTTAAAGCCATGCAGTTTCAGCTTTTTCAATTAGCTCACCCCCTTTGAGGACAGTGCGTCTTGCAGATATTGTGGCAAGGCAAACGCCGCGGTATGGACGGCCGGGTTGTAATAGCGACATTTAAGACCCGCCTGGTGGAAGCGCGCCTGAATGATTTCGGTAGAGAGATGACGCAGCACCTCGTTGTCGGTCGCCCACGCGAAGGTCATGATCCCGCCGTAATAGGTCGGGATCGCGGCCTGGTAGAAGCTGACGTCGCTAAAGTAGGTGCTCAGCTTGCGGTGGCTGTCGAGAGCTTCATCCTGCTGCAGGAAGCAGACGCCATTTTGTGCGACGAAGATACCGCCTGGGTTCAGGCAGCGCTTGCAGCCTTCGTAGAACGAGGAGGTAAAGAGCGACGCGCCAGGACCGATCGGATCGGTGCAGTCAGAGATAATCACATCAAACGTTTGCGTGGTCTGGTTAACAAAATTGACGCCGTCGTCGATAACCAGATTAAAGCGCGGATCGTCGTAGCTGCCGGCATTATGGTTGGGCAGGTACTGACGGCAGAACGAAACCACACCCGCGTCAATTTCCACCATCGTGATGGTTTCGACGGACTGATGGCGGGACACTTCACGCAGCATCGCGCCGTCGCCGCCGCCAATAATCAGAACGTGCTTTGCGTGGCCGTGGGCCAGCAGCGGAACGTGGGTCATCATCTCATGATAAATAAACTCATCGCGCTCGGTGGTTTGCACCACGCCGTCCAGCGCCATGACGCGGCCAAAGGCGGCGTTCTCGAAGATGATCAGATCCTGATGATCGGTCTTCTCGTGATAAAGCACGTTATCAACGGCAAAGTACTGACCAAACTGATCGTGCAGCGTTTCTTGCCATACCGTTTTCTCGGTCATGGGCTGTCCTCTCCATCGTTTACATCCTGACAATCAGCAGAAGGGGCGCAACACATCACCGCCGTGAAGCGGTTAGCGAGTCAACAAGGGGCGTCGGGAAGGTTACTTCACGTAGGCGAGCAGGCTGAGTGAATCACGAGCCAGCGCTTTGCATTTTTTAGCAGTGGGAATACCGATACCGCTCAAATCGCGGTAGCTGTCTTCACCGAGCGCCTTCATGTCGAAGCTGTCGTAGTTGCTGAGATCCCATTGGTTCTGCTGGGCAAAAAAGACCAGTGCGCGACGAATCTGCCCGTTGGGTAAATTCTGGTAACCACAATCGTTTTTCAGAAACACAAACACCGCCGTGAGATCGGCCATATCTTCTGCTTCGTTTTCACTCAGCGCGTAACTGTTCGCACACATCGCCATCAGGCCACTGAACAAAATTGTTCTGAAAAACGTCTTCATTGCTTCTACCACTGCATCACGGAAAATTAACGTTAGCATACTTGATGCCAGGCCGACGACCTTTATTATTGCCGCTTTACTTGACCTTCCGGTAAGGGGAGGGTTTATGCTCAAAAGATCGCCGGCTGGAAATAAGGAAATGAACATGCAACGTCGTGATTTTTTAAAATATTCCGCTGCGCTGGGGGCTGCCAGCGCATTACCACTCTGGAGTCGCGCCGTTTTCGCGGCTGACAGACCCGCCTTACCCATTCCTGAATTGCTGACTGCGGATGCCCGCAGTCGTATCCAGCTTGTGGTGCAATCGGGCAAAACGACCTTTGGTGCGAATACCGCCACAACCTGGGGCTATAACGGAAATCTCCTCGGCCCGGCGCTCCAGTTACGCAAAGGAAAAACCGTCACCGTTGATATCCATAACACGCTGTCGGAAGAGACCACGCTGCACTGGCACGGGCTGGAAGTGCCGGGCGAAGTGGACGGGGGACCGCAGGGCGTTATCAAGGCTGGTGGCAAACGCAGCGTGACCTTTACACCTGACCAACGTGCGGCGACCTGCTGGTTCCACCCGCATCAGCACGGCAAAACGGGCCATCAGGTGGCGATGGGGCTGGCGGGGCTGGTGCTGATTGAAGACGACGAAAGCCGCCTGCTACGCCTGCCGAAACAGTGGGGCATCGACGACGTTCCGGTGATTGTGCAGGACAAGAAATTCAATGCTGACGGGCAAATTGACTACCAGCTGGACGTGATGAGTGCGGCGGTGGGCTGGTTTGGCGACATGCTGCTGACCAACGGCGCGATCTACCCTCAGCATGCCGCGCCGAAAGGCTGGCTGCGTTTACGTCTGCTTAACGGCTGTAACGCCCGTTCGCTGAACTTCGCCGCCAGCGATAAACGCCCGCTTTATGTAGTGGCAAGCGACGGTGGACTCCTGCCGGAACCGGTAAAAGTGAACGAGTTGCCGATGCTGATGGGCGAGCGCTTCGAGGTGCTGGTGGACATCAGCGACGGCAAGGCGTTTGACCTCGTAACCCTGCCAGTCAGCCAGATGGGGATGGCGGTTGCGCCATTTGATAAGCCGCATCCGGTGCTGCGTATTCCGCCTTTACTGGTGACCGCTTCCGGCACGTTGCCGGATACGTTAACCACCCTGCCAGCGCTCCCGTCGCTTGACGGGCTTACGCAGCGCAAGCTGCAGCTCTCCATGAACCCGATGCTCGACATGATGGGCATGCAGGCGCTGATGGCGAAATATGGCGATCAGGCGATGGCGGGGATGCACCACGGGCAGATGATGGGTCATATGAATATGGACCACGGCAAAATGGGCGGCATGGGGAACATGAATCACGGCGACCACGGCTTTGATTTCCATAACGCCAATATGATCAACGGCAAAGCGTTCGACATGAACACGCCGATGTTTGCTGCGACAAAGGGTCAGTTTGAGCGCTGGGTGATTTCGGGCGAAGGGGACATGATGCTGCATCCATTCCACATCCACGGCACCCAGTTCCGCATTCTCTCAGAAAACGGCAAAGCGCCGGATGCGCACCGCGCGGGCTGGAAAGATACGGTAAGAGTGGAAGGTGGCGTTAGCGAGGTGCTGGTGAAGTTCGACCACGATGCGCCGAAGGAGTTTGCCTATATGGCCCACTGTCATCTGCTGGAGCATGAAGATACGGGGATGATGCTCGGGTTCACCGTTTAAAACAGTGCGGCCTGATGCCCTCACCCTGGCCCTCTCCCACGGGGAGAGGGAACAAACACAAAAACGGCAACCGAGGTTGCCGTTTTGCATCTTTCCGTAGGCCGGGTAAGGCGTAGCCGCCACCCGGCTTTTCAGTTACTTGTTTTCATCCGGCAACGCATACGCGACAATATAGTCGCCCATCTTCGTGCCAAACGAACCGTGACCGCCCGCAGAGATGACAACGTACTGCTTGCCGTTCACTTCATAGGTCATCGGCGTGGCCTGTCCACCGGCAGGCAGACGGCCTTGCCACAGTTTCTCACCGTTGGTCATGTTGTACGCGCGCAGGTAGTTATCTGCGGTTGCCGCGATGAACAGCACGTTACCGGCGGTGGAGATTGGGCCACCCAGCATCGGCATACCCATATTGAACGGCACCGGAACCGGCATTGGGAACGGCATGCTGTCCTGTGGCGTACCAATACGTTTTTTCCATACGATCTGGTTGGTTTTCAGATCCAGACCGGAGATATAACCCCAGGCAGGCTGTTTACACGGCAGACCAAACGGAGACAGGAACGGGTTCAGCGTTACGCCAAACGGTACGCCGTACTGCGGCTGAATACCGGCTTCGGTACCGCTGCCTTTCGCGTCTTTCGGCTGCTCCATTGGGTTGCCCGGACCGCGCGGGATCAGACGGGAAACGAACGGCAGCGCCATTGGGTTGGCAATCGCCACCTGACGGTTCGGGTCGACGGAGATCCCGCCCCACTCGAACATCCCCAGGTTACCCGGGAAGACCAGCGTGCCCTGCTCAGACGGCGGCGTGAAGATGCCTTCATAGCGCAGCTGATGGAACATCACGCGGCACACCAGCTGGTCAAACATGGTGGCACCCCACATGTCTGCACCGCTGAGGTCTTTCTTCGGACGGAAGCTCAGGTCAGAGAACGGCTGGGTTTTGCTGACGTAATCGCCTTTCGCGGCGCCCTGCGGAACCGGTTTTTCCGGTGCAGGCACAACCAGCTTACCGTTGCTGCGATCCAGGACGAAGATGTTGCCCGTCTTGGCCGGAGCGTAAATCACCGGCACGGTTTTACCATCGACGGTAATGTCTGCCAGCGTCGGCTGGGACGGCATATCCATATCCCACAGATCGTGGTGAACGGTCTGATAGCTCCACGCCAGTTTACCGGTCGTTGCGTTCAGCGCCACGATAGCGCTCGCGTAACGTTCCTGCTCCGGCGTACGGTTACCGCCCCAGATATCAGGCGTGGTTACGCCCATCGGCAGGTAGACCAGGTCCAGCTTCGCGTCATACGCCGCCGGGGCCCAGGAGTTTGGCGAGTTAAAGGTAAAGGTGTGCTCGTCCGACGGGATCGCGTTGGGATCTTTCGCGCCCGGGTCGAAGGCCCACAGCAGTTTACCGGTGTTTACGTCAAAACCGCGGATAACGCCGGAGGTTTCACGCGTAGAGAAGTTATCCGTTACCGAACCGGCAATCACGATAGTTTTATCGGTGATGATTGGCGGTGAAGTTGGCTCATACAGACCCGGGGTGGTGTCCGGCATGTTGGTCTGCAGGTTCAGGATGCCTTTGTTGGCAAAGGTTTCGCACAGCTTGCCCGTTTCGGCGTTGATGGCGAACAGACGGCCATCGTTTACCGGCAGCATAATGCGGCGAGGACAGTCGGCAATGACTTCCGGGCTGGCATTATCGGCACGCGCTTCGTGGTAAGAGACGCCACGACAGGTGATGTGCTGGAACGACGGGTTAGAGTTCAGCTGTGGATCGAAGTGCCATTTCTCTTTACCGGTGGCCGCGTCGAGCGCGAACAGACGCTGGTGCGCCGTACACAGGTAGAGCATGTTGCCCACTTTGATCGGGGTGACTTCGTTGGTCAGCTCGCCCGGATCGTTCGGCATCTTCAGATCACCGGTACGGAATACCCAGGCTTCCTTCAGGTTCTTCACGTTGTCCGCGTTGATCTGCTTCAGCGGAGAGTAGCGTTGACCTTCCTGGTTACGACCATACGCAGGCCAGTCACCGTCAGCGACCTGCGAGATAGCAGCCGCAGGCGTGGATTCCGCGTTCAGCGTACCGTTGATCTCCTGTGGGTCATTAAAACCGGCCCAGGTCAGAATGCCGCCGGTAATCAGCAGAGCAACAACCAGGCCCGCCACAGCACCGCTTGAAGGCACAATCAGGCGACGCCAGACGAACGGCAGGATCAGCCAGATACCAAAGAAGACCAGGATGTCGCTGCGCGGCGTCAGTGCCCAGAAGTCGAACCCGACTTCCCAGACGCCCCAGATCATGGTGGCAAGAAGGAGTGCGGCATACAGCCACAGTGCGGATTGTTTTCTACGCAACAGCAGGACGGTTACGGCAACCATAACCAGACCCGCAATCGGGTAGTACCAGGAGCCGCCTAAAGCGACCAGCCAGACGCCACCGATTAACAGATACAGCGCGCAGAAGGCTGCGAACGCGGCTGTTAATGTCACCAGTAGACGCGGCTGTTTAGAGTTTGTTTCAGCCATAGAAAGTGTACTCGTCAGTTTTTGTTAATAATTTGCTAGCAACTAATTATAGGTATTAACAAGTGTGATCGGAATCACAATATTTGCTTTTTGTAACTCATACGCCAGGGTTATCCATTTGCTGGTATAATGGCGGGCTTGCGTATCGATGCCGGAAATAGATTCACCTGCATTGAGAGATTTTCATTAAAATCATATGGTTAGTAATATGAAACATACTGTTGAAGCAAAAAGCTTTTTGTTTTCATGCTTTTAGATGATTTTGTGAATTCTCAATTTTGATTTTTATTATCAGTAAGATACGATTATTTTCGTTCGTATGTTTATCCGGTTTTTTCGACTGTAGCAACGAACGGTGTATCAATCGGTGTATCAATCGCAATCACTAATTCAGACGGGGCGGGCTATGGCGGGCACTAACAAGCTAAGTGATAGAAAGCTCAAGGCACTCCAGGGGGCCACCCGTGATGCGCCAGAAATGTATGCTGATGGTGAAGGTTTAAGCGTCAGGGCATCAAAACAGGGTCAACTGAGTTGGGTATTCTCGTACCGGTTGGGTGGAAGGGGTAGCAAGCTAGAGCGTTTAACGCTTGGCCGTTACCCGGATTTGTCGCTAAAAGCTGCGAGAGAAAAGAGGGAAAAGTGTCGTCAGTGGTTGGCTGGTGGTCTTGATCCAAAAACAGAGCTTGAACTGAGCACCGAAGAAACGCTCAAGCCTGTGACAGTACAGGATGCTCTCGAGTACTGGTTGGTGAATTACGCCAGGAGAAAGCGAAGCGACGAGGAACTGGTGAGGGCACAGCTACGCAAGCATATTTACCCGCGGCTTGGCCGTTATCCAATAGCGAGATGTGAAACCCGTCATTGGGTGGCCTGTTTTGATGAAATAAACCAGACTAAACCCATGACCGCAGGTCGCATGTTTCAGATTTCCAAACAGGCGTTACGTTTCTGCAAAGTTCGCCGCTATGCTGCCAGTGATGCCTTGGTATTTCTCACCATTCAGGATGTAGGCCAGCCATCCGGCCAGCGTGACCGCGTATTGTCAGATAGTGAACTGGCTGATGTATGGCGCTGCACAGACAGCGATGACCAGCAGCCGTATTATTCACGTCTTCTTAAAATATTGGTGCTCTTCGGTGCGAGAACTATGGAGGTTCGCCTCTCTCGATGGTCAGAATGGGATTTTACCTCTTGGATTTGGACAGTGCCGAAGGAGCACAGCAAAACTCGCGAGAAAATCGTGAGATCGATACCAGAAGCTATACGGCCGTGGCTGGAAGAGTTAAAGCGCGAGACTGGGAAAACAGGTTTATTACTGGGCGAAGATCGTACCCGTCAGGCTGTTTCATTGAAAGGGCGCAGGCTTTATAAAGATTTTCACCATAACGAGCCGTGGACCTTGCATGATTTACGCCGCACTTTCTCCACAGGGCTGAACAATATGGGTATAGCACCACATATAGTCGAGCTGCTGCTGGGCCATGCCTTGCCAGGCGTTATGGCGGTTTATAACCGTAGTCTGTACTTGCCTGAGAAACTAGATGCGTTGAATAAATGGTATGACCGATTAGAACTTCTTGCGGGTAATCATCAAAATGTGGTTCTGTTACCTGTAATGAATAGAGATTAAACTTATATTGCGGGTCTAGGTCTGCCAACCGAAAAGCGGGAAACCCTACCCGTCTGTCTCGCAAGTTTATTTTGGGGCGTTGAGGGCAGTGCAATGGCTAACGACATTAAAATTCCTTTTCAATACTGCAATATTGAGCGTGCGTCAAGATTGCTGGGTTGCGAGATTAGCGATCTGATTAATTTGGGGGTTACTAAAAAAATAGCTCTTTGCCTCAATTTATTTGATGCTCGCGCCGTTTTATATATGAAAACTGATAGCAAGTCAGCAAGCGCTTGGTTCGATACCAGAAAGGCAAACTCCACCACATCTATTATGGGGAATAATATTACTGAATTTTCTAGGTTTCATCTTTTCAGATACGATTATAACGAGGAAGAAGATGAAACTATTCACGTCCCTTTATTTGGTCAAGACTCAGGAAATGGGTGCTTCAGTTCAATTGGTAAAGCTTATGGGTTGTGGCGTCTTTGGGGCGGTCTAGAAGAACTACAAAATTTTGGAGAGTACGCCATAAGTGGTTTTGAATTAACTCCTTGCCATCCCGAAAAAGATAATCCCGCCGTACAGCTTTTAATGGTTGGCGAAGATAGTGATTATGATGAAGAAGACGATCAGGTATTCAAAAATAAAATCTCTATAAATGATTTATGGATTACCGCAAAGGATATAAGGCGACTTCTTGACTGTGGTGGAGATTATTTCACGCTAACAGATGATTTTGAGTCTGTAGAGCCTCATAAGATGAATGGCAATGAAATTGTGCATCATTCTGCTGAAAGACATGCAAGAAACCGAGAGCAAATTTTAATGGTTGCCATGCGTTTTAAAGAAGAGCAGCAAAATGCTTTTAATGAGAGCTGCAGAAAAATAGATGGAACTATTAACTATTCTGCTTGGGCGCGTGAGTTGATCGCCAGACCTGACTGGTTCATCAATGGTGAATTGCCAATAAAAACAGAAACGAAAATAGCAGCAATATTAAACAATGCGCATAAGAGGCCGAGCGAAAGAGCACAGTAAGCCTTACTCATATACTTCTAAGCATACTGATATATTTATAAGCATTATCAGTATGTCTCTATGCTTACAGCTGTATTTATATCCAGTATAAAAGGTTGCAAACTAGCCTCTACAAACTTAGAAACAGTGGAGGCAACATGCAAAATATCACCTTTACCCCGCCAAATCCTGAGCAGCGCCGCACCCTTTTAGAAGAGTACGGCTTTAAGTTCGACCGTCGAATCCGTGAAGAAGAATGTAGCGAGATCACCAGCCTTTCCCGTTCCAGCCGTTGGAAAATGGAGCAGCAAGGCCGATTCCCGCCACGCTGCCACTTCGGCCGCAACAGCTGTGCCTGGCTTCTTTCGGATGTGCTCTGGTGGGTTCGTAATCCGCCAGTGGTTGAGAACGTCAATAATCCGTATAGCAGAAAAACAGCGTGAGGTGAGGTATGGCACATAAAACAAAGGCGGCCATGCAGGGCCGCCAATGTCACTACCAAAAACTTAAGCAAAGTCAGGATACCAGGGTTAACGATGGTGGTCAAAGCCTGAGTGCTCCTGTGATTACAGGAACTGCGCCATTGGCGCGGTTAAGGGGCGATCTGCCTCACTCCGGCTTTTTGCGGCGCTGGCGGCGTTTTATTTCGCCCTGCATTGCAGCGCTAATAAATTGCCCGGTGCTCTCGCCGTCTGCCTTTACCTGCTCCATTCCTTCAATGATTTCGTGTGGGATGCGCGCGGTTACTGATTGGGATTTTGCGTTCTTTGAACCTGTAGCCATGTCTAACACCTCTTGTGATTGGTGTAAGACAATATACACGAAAAAATCTTCATTGGAAGTATTGACGTGTAAGACACCTTTAATCTATCGTGTGTCTTACACCATGCTTTTGCATGTAGTGAGAACCGAAGCCCGGCAGTGGTGGAACACTAACCGGGCCTCTAACCACAATCCAAACCACCGGAGTAAAAATTATGGCTACAGCCAATATTACCACAGAAGGACGGCCGGCATTCACCTGGCTATTTCTGGGGCAGCCTAAGGGCGAGGAGTGGACGGGGCAACCTGTCACCCTGCGCACACAGGCAGACACCGAAGAGGCAGCGCGTGACGCGTTTCCGTCGTGGGATCTGACGTTCGCCGCGAAAATCAGGACGGCCAGCCCGCTGAATTACCATTTCATGGAAGGTAATTATCTCTGGTCGCTGATGGGTAGTGATGCCCGCGATTCACTCAGAGAAATGGCGGGGGTACGCCATGCGTAAAACCTTCCATGTCGCCGGATACGGCGTAAACAAGCGCGGTCACACGGTAGGCATTCATTACACACTGACCAGCGCAAGCGCAGATGAAGCCAGGACAACAGCGCAGCAATTGGCGCAGGCAGCGGGCTATAAACACGTGCGTATCACTTTTATTCAGGGGGGGGCGCAAAATGCGTGAGCCAATCGGCCTTGACCAGGCAGAATATAAAGCAACGTTGGCTGCCTCACTCTTCGAGATCATTCTGGAGAGGGCTAATAAAGAATGCCATCCGGTGATGGTGGATTTGATTTCAATCGCCTGTGATTTTAACCAAGAAATTCGCCTGGCATTAATCGCCGAGCTGGGTATGGGTGAAACGAAATGAGACAGGTTCCTTTTGAAGTTCTGATCCAAGCTGAAAATGCGCTGGCTTACAGCGATCAGGCGCTGGCTATTCTGGAAATCTGGATGGAATGCCTCGGCAAAGGCGACGAACACGAATGTAACTGCGTGGCCGCCATACACAGCCTGGTATATAAATCCAAAGAACACCTGCAAAAAGCAGTAGATATTAAAGAGGAATAAAAAACATGGTCAAAAAAATTAATCGGGCTAAGCCCGAGGGCATCGCTCAGCCAAAAATCGAGGCTCACAGCCGCTGGAAAAATAACTACGGTGAAAAAATCACGGTAAAGAGTGCTACTGAATCCCGTATTACATACGTCCGTGACGGATATGAAAACGAATGTATTTGCTCTGGATACCGGTTCAGCAATGAATTTACGTACCTGCCGGAAGAGACGGAGAAAAGCCAGGCTGAGGCCAGAGAGAAAGTTAAACGCCGCATTGCTGAGATTCGCAGCACGCTGCCGCTGAGCGTTGGATCTGACGGATGGGATAAGGGACTGAAATGAAAAACGCACCGAACGTTAAGGCTCTGCCGAAAGACAAATACACCGAAGCGATTATTTTTGCCGGGGCTGATGCATACGCGCACGCCAGACACTGGATCGAGAGCGCTGGAAAAAAATCGGGAGACACAACGCCGCCCGTGTATCTGGGCAGCCGCGAGCTGGAGCAACTGCATAACATCCGGGTGGTTGACGATGGCCGTTACCGCGCCCGCGTCTTTCTGGCCGGGGATATCACAGAACAGCAAATCACTGATGTGGCGATGCGCCTGGCTGCCGCTGGCGTGGTAGAGGCGCGGATGTACCGCAGCGCTGAGCATGAGCCGGAGGACTGGGGCGACTTCCTCGACCGCCAGCGCCAGAGCATCGAGGAAAACAGCCAGTACGCGCACACGCTGCCGCTGAGCGTTGGATCTGACGGATTCGACGTTGAGCAGGATTACACGCTGAAAAGCTATCTCCCGGCGCAGAGCCTGACCAGCATTTACGGGCCCAGCGGCTCCTACAAGAGCTTTCTGGCGGTATCGTGGGCGTGCCACATTGCCGCCGGGATGAAGTGGGCTGGAAAGTCGGTTTCCGCTGGCTCTGTGATGTACGTCGTCGGTGAGGGTGGTATCGGCGTTCCTCGCCGTATCAAGGCATGGGAGAAGCAACGCGGGCTCAAGCTGGATAACCTGTATCTGGTCAATCGTCCTGTGTTCCCGGTTCGCTCAGAGGATATCAGCCAGGTGATTAACGCTGCGCGTGACGTGGAGAGGAAAACAGGCCAGCCAATCCGCCTTATCATCCTGGACACGCTGGCGCGCTGTTTCGGCGGTAACGACGAGAACGACGCGAAGGATATGGGGGCGTTCATCGAAGGGTGTGACCGCATCAAACAGGCGACGCGCTCTACGCTGCTGGTGGTGCATCATTCCGGTAAGGACGACACCAAAGGCGCTCGCGGCTCCAGCGCGTTCAGGGCGGCTCTGGATGCAGAATTTAGCGTAAGGCGCGAGGGGGAGGGCGGCGCTATCGTGCTGACCTGCACGAAGATGAAAGACGCTGAGGAACCGAAACAAGCGGCGTTTGACCTGGCGGAGCTGGATTTGTTTCAGGACAGAGACGGCGAAACGGTTTCATCGCTGGTTGTACGTGACGTGCCACGGGAGCCGCAGGGTGTTGATCCTGAGCTGGAGGGTGCTACACATCTTACCGGGAACCATGCGGCATTATGGCAATTCATCCGCAGCCGCAAGGCCAAAGGCGAGCCGTGCAACCGCGCGGTACTGCGTGACGACATGATCGCTCTGCTTGGTGAAAATGGACGGAAGGGCTTTGGGCGCTGGATTGATAAGCTGGTTCGTGACGGGGTTATCGAGATTGATGACTCGAATGAAATAACGGTATCAAAAGCCAAATAAACGCGCAAAAGTGCGCATGATGCGCGAAACACCACGGAAAGCGCACTTTTCACGTATATATCTGGAAAAAGTGCGCGGATTCCATTTGATACCCCTCAAAGCCGCGCCGTTACTGGCTTTTGGTGGGTTTTGCGAAATGCCAACCCGCGCAGCAAGTGCGCGGGTAAAAAGTGCGGCAGAAAGTGCGCGAGGTGCGCGGATTTATTAATCAGAGAGGTTTAAATGTTGGACGCTCAAGAGGTAGAAAGACAGGCTTTTGTTACTGCAACATGCCTGATGGAGAAAGCGATTACGCATATTGATTCGCTGTTCGGTGAGGGGTACGCCAAAGCAAACCCTGGGCTTATTGGTGACATCATGAAAACGGCAATGCTGGATCAGATTGGTATGTATATCCGGGGAGTGGCTGAGACTCTGGAAGAGATCTAGCCAGCCTGTTTATCCCACGATTCAATCTCCTAAATTTTCAGGAGAACCACCACGCCGGGCAACGCCCGGTTTTTTTATGCCCGTGCACCATTAACCCTAATTTTAAGTTCCGACGTAATACGTACGGACCTCCCTGAACGGGCGCATTTCAAATTCGCCATCACCCCTCCGTGCGCGGAGTGAGCTCTTATTTTTTATAATTTTCAGGAGAGCCAACACGCCGTGCAATGCCCGGTTTTTTCGCCCAAAGTGAGGAAGACGAGGAAATAAGTTGGTTACGCCAGAGGTGATTTACACCCCCCAAAATCGGGTATGTAAAAACCAGCACACCGCACTATACAACCCAGACTCATTAATAAGTGTCTGATTTGTATGGTTTCGTCCATTTTGCAGGATATGCTTTCTCTTTTCGTCATCGACTATTGGTAGCGGGCATTTAGGTGAGCTTGATTTCAAGCCCCCCTCCGTGCGGTTTTTTTATGCCTGTGCACCATTAACCTAAAAATATGGTTGAATAATAAAAATTAACCGTAAATACTGATTATGTGATTTTAACCAGTACAGGACTTCAATTGTGGTAGCAAAACAAAAACCGAAGGGCATTACCGTTCAGTTAGATACTGAGCTGAGTTTGGCGCTGAACCGTAGTCGCCAACAGATTATTGATGAACTGAACGCATCAGGATTTAACGGCCTGGCCATGGCTCCATCTCTCGGGGCGCTGGCGCGTATGGCACTGCGTAAATCGCTGGGGCTACCTGAAAACAAAAAAGATGATTTGCAGGCGTAAGGCTGACCATGGAACTGACGTTATACGACGGCATTAATGCCGAATCAGCAAAAACGCTTGCTGCGAACATCGTTAAGGCGGGAAAGTTACCCCTGACTATCGCCATTCATTCACCCGGCGGTAACACGTCAGATGGCTTTATGCTGGCTAACGCTATCAGCCGTTACCCTGGCTACGTGACTGCTCGCATTGATGGCATCGCCGCTTCTATGGCTACGGTGGTTGCGTGTGCGGCAAGACGCGTGGTTATGGCCTCTAACGCCTGGTACATGATCCATAATCCATGGTCTGTGGCTGGTGGTGGTGCCGAAGATTTTCGGAAAAACGCCGATCTTCTGGAAGCAACGCAAAAACAGATGATCGCCGCGTATGCAAAAAAATCAGGGCTCGGGGAAGACGAAATCAGCGCCATGATGGACGAAGAAACATGGATGACAGCAGACGAAGCCAAAGAAAAAGGCTTTGTTGATGAAGTCTACCCGTCTGAAAGCATTGATGCTTTTTCCGGTGCTACGTTCTACGCATCGCTGGCGAACTTCCAGAACGCGCCAGAGGCAGTAAAAAGCATGTTCACTAATAACCCGGCCAGTGATAACCCGGATGATGTTTCACGTATTTTTTCGAAGCATCGCAAGGCTGAGTCACCGGACGTTGATCAGGTAAAAGCCCGTTACGACATGGGCGGGATTTCGCTTGATGATGCTGCGGGGGTGCTTCTTTTTCTGGATAGCTGCGCTTCTTTCCCGCAGTTTGATTCGGTGGAACTGCGCCAGCAGCTGATTAGCGGAAAAATTAATTTAACTCAGGCCAGAGAAGGTTTTTTACAGGAAATGGCGAAAGGAACAGAATCAATTGCCGGGGGATTTGCCCATATTACTAACGGTAATCTTGTCGGTGACTCTATACGCGCTTCTATTGAGGAGCGCATTGGTATTGCTCAGCGAGAGAAAGACAACCGCTATACCGGCTACTCCCTGAAAGAGCTTGCCCGCGCATCACTTCGGGATCGAAATATCAGCATCAGCGGTATGAATACCGTGCAGATGGTAGGTATGGCGTTCACTCACTCGTTAAGCGATTTTGGTCAGATTCTTGGAGACGTGGCGAACAAGTCTGTTCTTACTGGCTGGAATGACTCACCGGAGACGTTTGACCAGTGGACGCGCACGGGCAACCTGCCGGACTTTAAGCCGGGGCATCGTGTGGGGCTTGATACTTTCCCGCGCTTGCGTGAAGTTCGCCCGGGGGCTGAATACAAATACGCGACCATTGGCGAGCGTGGTGAGCGCATCATTCTTGCAACGTATGGCGAGCTTTTCAGCATCGACCGCCAGAGCATTATCAATGACGATCTTTCTGTGCTGTCCACCATTCCCCAGGCGATGGGAAGGGCAGCGAAAGCTACGGTTGGCGATCTGGTTTATGAAGTGCTGATGGCTAACGCCGCGATGTCTGATGGTTATCCTCTGTTCAGTGCCGAGCACAAAAATTTTGTTGAAGGTGCTCTTTCCGTTGAGAC